>NZ_JAKMUZ010000004.1 GCF_027570195.1 Corynebacterium yonathiae | reverse complement strand
ACATGTATCCAAGGCCACGCCCTACAAATGCCGTGGTCAGCTTTTCATGCCGCGCATGCTTTGCTAGGGTTGACAAAGTTATGGAGGTGCGCGTTAAGCGCCCTATTAGATTTAGTTCTCAAGGAGGGTTAGCTGTGAGCGATGAGCAGCAGCCGAAGAATTCGGGTGCACCGCGCCCGACCGGTAAGCGTCAGCTCTCTGGTGCGGCTACCACGTCCTCCGCGGACTACGCCGATAAGCACGTCGTCCGCGTAGAGGATAAGAACCACGATTCCACCCCAGGCGGCGGGGTAGCTGCCTTCCCGGGCGAGGTGGCATCTGAATTGAAGAAGGTGGTGTGGCCTACCGCTAAGGAAATGCTGCAGTACACCCTCATCACCTTTGCGTTCCTCATCGTGCTGACCGCTCTGGTGTGGGGCGTTGATACGCTGACCGGTCTCGGAGTTGAGCAGGTCCTCTCTGATTAGTAAGATAGCCACATAATCTTTTATCCCGCTGTTTCCGCTGAAGGAACGGCGGGATACTTTTTGCCCATACGCGGGCGGGTAGGCTGGTCCTACACAACGCGCCGAGGAATTTTGGAGTAAGAATCATGAGCGACGAGAATAACGTCGAAACCGTAGGCACCTCCCTAGAGGAGGCCATGCAGTCCAACGTGCAGGAGCAGGCCGCAGAGCATGCTAGCTCCGTAGAAGAGGCCCAGCAGGAGGACACCTCCGCCGCCGCTGCGGCAGCTGAACAAGCGGCAGGTTCCTCCGCGGCTGAGGACGAGTCTGCGGAGGCGGCCGAGGCAGAAGCACCGGCAGAACCAGCAGCTGCAGCCGACGCTGAGGGCGCAGCCGCAGAATCCGGCGAGGAAGAGTCCGAGGATGCCGCCTACCGTAAGCGCCTGCGCGCCTTCACCCGCGAGCTGAAGAAGCAGCCAGGCCAGTGGTACATCATCCAGTGCTACTCCGGCTATGAAAACAAAGTGAAGACCAACCTGGATATGCGCGCCCAGACCCTCGAGGTGGAAGATTCCATCTTCGAGGTCGTTGTTCCCATCGAGCAGGTGCTCGAGAACAAAGACGGCAAGAAGAAGATTGTGAAGCGCAAGCTTCTGCCGGGCTACGTCCTGGTTCGCGCTGAGCTTAACGACGCCGCATGGTCCGTCATCCGCGAAACCCCCGGCGTGACCTCCTTCGTGGGCAACGAAGGCAATGCCACCCCAGTGAAAACCCGCGATGTGGCTAAGTTCCTGATGCCAAACGAGGCACCGTCTACCAAGGGCGATGCCGCACCAAACCAGGCAGAAGGCGAGCAGGTCGTGGATATGCCGGAGAAGGAAGTGGCCAAGAAGTACGCGCACGACTTCGAGGTGGGCGAGGCAGTGACCATCCTGTCCGGTCCGCTGGCTGCCGTATCCGCCACCATCTCCGAGATCGACCCGGAGACCGGCAAGATGCAGGGCCTGGTGTCCATCTTTGGCCGCGAGACCCCAGTGGAGCTATCGCCGACCGAGATCGAGCGCGTCTCCTAAAAAGTGATTTTGTGCAGGGCGCACGGTGTTCTAAACTGGAACGCCGTGCGCCTTTGGCGTATGTACAAGAAAACGTTTCATCCTCCGGTGGCCCACTGAAGGTGAGCATCCGGACGGGATCCCGTTATTCATCGTGGCGGCTATCCCGGTAACACAGGAAAGAGGTAATTCGATGGCTCCTAAGAAGAAGGTATCCGGCTTCATCAAGCTGCAGATCGAGGCAGGCGCCGCTAACCCGGCACCGCCAGTTGGCCCGGCACTGGGTGCCCACGGCGTCAACATCATGGAGTTCTGCAAGGCTTATAACGCCGCTACCGAGAACCAGCGTGGCAACGTGGTTCCGGTTGAGATCACCGTCTACGAGGACCGTTCCTTCGACTTCAAGCTGAAGACCCCGCCGGCAGCTAAGCTGCTGCTCAAGGCCGCTGGCATCAAGAAGGGCTCCGGCGTCCCACACACCGACAAGGTCGGCTCTGTGTCTTGGGATCAGTGCAAGGAAATCGCAGAGACCAAGTTTGCGGACCTGAACGCACGTGATATCGAGAACGGTGCCCGCATCATCGCCGGTACCGCCCGCTCCATGGGCATCACCGTTGATGGCGCACCGGAGAAGTAAAAACTTTATGTGGTAGGGCCAGCTACGGCCCGCCAAACACCACACCAATCCAGAAAAGGAATTGTTAAATGAGCACCAAGTCTAAGGCTTATAAGGCCGCTGCGGAACTGGTAGATAAGTCCCGCCTGTACCGTCCGATCGAAGCCACCAAGCTGGCCAAGGAGACCTCCTCCAAGAACTTCGACGCCACCGTTGACGTTGTCTTCCGCTTGGGCGTTGACCCGCGCAAGGCTGACCAGCTGGTTCGCGGCACCGTTTCCCTGCCTAACGGCACTGGTAAGGACGTTCGCGTTGCTGTCTTCGCAGAAGGCGAGAAGGCTACCGCCGCCCAGGAAGCTGGCGCTGACATCGTTGGCACCGCTGAACTGATCGAGCAGATCAACGAGGGCAACATCGACTTTGACGTTGCTATCGCTACCCCGGATCAGATGGCCAAGGTTGGCCGCGTTGCCCGCGTCTTGGGTCCACGTGGTCTGATGCCGAACCCGAAGACCGGCACCGTTACTGCAGACGTTGCTAAGGCAATCTCTGAGGTAAAGGGCGGCAAGATCTCCTTCCGCGTTGATAAGGCTGCTAACCTGCACGCCATCATCGGCAAGGCTTCCTTCGATGCAGAGAAGCTGGCTGAGAACTACGGCGCCCTCATGGATGAGATCCAGCGCCTGAAGCCTTCCTCCGCAAAGGGCATCTACATCAAGCGCGCCACCATCTCCACCACCTCCGGCCCGGGCATCCCAGTTGACGGTTCCGTGGTCAAGGATTACACCGCTTAAGCAGTTATCACGTACTGCGTTTAAGGTTAAAGGGCTTCGAGGAATTCCTCGGAGCCCTTTTTCTATGTCTCGAGCCACTAGTAGTTATGTGGCATCAATATCGTCTGGCACCCATTCGCCGCCGTCGTAGTAGACGTTTCGAGCCAAGGGGATCTGGTGGGAAGCAGACTCTAGGATATGCATAAAATATCCGGCAGTATTGGGAATGGCGAGGGTATCTCCTACGGCAATGCCCGCCGGGAAGTCCAGCTCACGGCGCAGAATAACCTCGTCTTCAATGCAATAGGCGCCGACTACAAAGCCGGTACACGGCTCGCGGGAGATTTCCTTTGCTGAGCCGGCCGTAGGCACTAGGAGAGGGTCCAAAAGTATGTCATCCGCGGCGGTGCGGCACTGAGTGCGATTCATCGCAACGCCGATAAGAGGCAGGCCATCAGAGCGTTCTTTGAGAAAATTCACCTCGGCGAGGATGACACCACAGCCGTCGAGGAGGCTGCGGCCCGGTTCTAGATGGAGGGCGATGTCTCGCTCGCGCAGGGCAGCACCGGCATTACCGTAGCCGGGGACCTCACCGGAGAGAAGCCGGTTCAGCCACTGACCGCGCGTCGGCTCCTGCCAGAAGGGGTAAGTATTGGAGAGCGGATCCGATTTCCAGGTAAAGGGGGCGCCGGTACCAGCGCGCTGGGCGGAGATGCGCGCTGTGTAGTTTTCCCATTGCTCGCGGGATTCTAGATAACTCATGGGCACGCCGCCGCCGATATCAATGAAACTAGCGGGTTGGTGCATTGCGCGTAAGTGCTCGACTAGGGCAATGGCTTCAGCCAGGGCGGTTCGGCGGTCGGCCTCGCTATAGCCATGCAGGTGAACGTGGACACCCACAACACGAAGATCCGCGGGCCACTCCGTTTCCTGCCATATAGGCAGCCTTTCCCCGAAACGGGTGGGTGGTAAAGCCTCTGGATCTGGAGCGAGGCGCGGCGCCACGCGGGCGGTGGTTTCTAAAGCTCGCGCGATTGCGGCGATGCGGCCGCATTCTGCGCGAGAATCGCACGAGATAGTAACGCCACGCGAAACCGCGAGGCGGAGCAAACCATCGGTTTTGATAGCCGCGCTGAGGATGATGCGCTCTGGGGCTACATCGCGCTCGAGCACTTGGCGTAGCTCGTTATCACTGGCCACATCCACGCCGAGTCCGCTCTCGCGAGCGGCGTCGACAAAGCACAGCGCCTTATTGGCTTTGCGGGCGAAAAATACTCGGGTTTTCACGTTATGGGAAGCACCGGCATTTAGTAGCTCTTGGGCATTGTGGCGTAGCGGCGCTGGATTCAGCACGTTTACTGGAGAGCCATAGCGCGAGGTGAGTGCGCTAACTTCTTGTGGGTTCTCCACGAGCTCTTGCATCCACTGCTCCCATCGGGCACGCAGCGGGACGGTGCCATGGACTGGCAGTGGGGAAACGGGAGGGGTGGTCATGGGTTTCCTACTTTCTCCGCCCAGCGGGGGATGTCATCGTGTACTAAACGGTTAAGAGAGTCATGCCCGGGCAGGAAGAGCTCATTCATGCGGCCAATTTCCACCACACCAGGAACGTCATGGAAGGGGGAGGGGGTGGCTTGGGGAGCAACGGTGGCGTCAATAAGTAGGTCTACGCCGCCGTTCTCCCGCCAGGAATCTATTTGTTCCGGCGTTCTTAGATATTGGGTATCCACCACCCCGGAGTGGATTAGCTCGAGCAGGCGCCTGGCAGTGACCGGCGGCGGACCAAAGGACACGCGCTCGAGGGTGCGTGAGAGCTCGCGGAACCCGGGCATTGGGCCGTGTGCCTTGTGCCAATCGACGCAGTCTTGGAAAACCCCACGAAACGCCGCGCCCACGGCGGTGGCCGGCGTCAGGGGACCAGTGCCTTCGGCCGCTCGTAGGGAAGCCTCGAGCTCAGCGACCGTATCGCCAGTGAAATCCTGGCCATCAATAACGGCTGCTAGTTCGGCCCTAGAGAAGTCACCGAACTCGGCTGCGGCCCCAATGAGGATCTCGCGCAAGTCTCCAGCGTTAGTGATTTGCGCGCAGGCCTGCCGCCACCGCGTCGACACCTCCGGCAGCGGTGTCTCCGGAGAGGGCTTTACCTCCATAAAACGCCCGCTGCGGCTAACCGGATAAATGACCTCGGCGGTATCGCCATAAAGCAGGCACACATCGATAAAGCTTAAGGCAGCACCGCGTACGCCGATTCGCCGTGGCGCGCTAGGTAGATCGGCGCCGAAATAGAGACCAGTGACTGGCACACGCGAAGATTCCTGCACCAACGAACCAGCATGCATATGGCCGTGGCCCGTGCAAACCAAAACGTCGTCGAAGGGAGAGCCGTCGACCACGAAGCCTTCTCCATCGCTGCTCACTTCGCTCACCCGGTGCGGCAGATGGCGGATGCGAACGTGCGTCGGCGCGCGATGCAACGCGGCGGACCAAGTATCGGCGAGGAATTGGCCCACTTCGGCGCGCGGTGGGAAGGCATCGGTCGTGTCCCCACCGCGGCGGGAGCGCCATGCGTTGAAATCATCGTGGGCGGTGGTGACGACGGAACAATTGACGTTGAGGCGCCAGAGCGGCGGCTGCTGCGGGCGGTAGACAGCGCCTGCACCGGCCGGATAAGGATCGAAAACCGTGACATCGATGGGGATGCGAGCGCGCTCGATAAGTTCCTCTACGGCCCAGAGGCCGCGCGGGCCACCGCCGATGATGGCAATGCGTCGGGCGAGCCTAGAAGAAGTCACTGCGCCATCTCCTCGCCGCGCGCGGCAAGTTCAGCGGGGGAAATGCCGAAGTTTTCGCATACCCAGGAATCGTTATAGATAGTGTCGAGGTAAGGCTGGCCGGCGTCGTGTAGCACGGCAACCACCTCCGCCCCTGCCGGCAGGGAGGGTGCGAGGCGTTGGAAGGCCGCGATGACAGCACCGCCGGAAGCACCCGGCAGCAAACCCTCGGCTCGGGCGAGCTTGCGGGCGGCAACGATGGCATCGAGATCGGGGACCCGCTCGACGGAAGAGGGCGAAAATTTGGTGGATAGATCGGTCACGATTCCTGCGCCATAGCCGGGCAGCATGCGGGTGCCACGCTCACCGCCAAAAAGCACGGAGCCTTCTGCATCAACGCCGATTGTTTGGGTGTCAGCCCCCAGCTCGGAAAGCTTGCGTACACAACCACCAAGGGTTCCGGTGGTACTCATAGCCACGAGCACATGGCTGGGTGCCTGCCCGAGTTGATCCAGGATCTCAGACATAGTGCCCTCCGCGTGGGCATGGAAGGCGGCTTCATTGGAATACTGGTTGAGGTTGAAAGAATCGGGGATCTCTTCCAAAAGCTCGGCCACGCGGGTGCGACGGGCGGTGAGCCAATCGCCGGTTTCGGGATCTGGGTGGTCGAGCAATTCCACGTGTGCGCCATAGGCGCGCATGGTGGCCACCGTGGAGGCGTTGACGCGTGGGTCCACCACGCAGTGGAACTTCATCCCCTGCAGTGGGGCCTGGCGAGCTAGAGCCATGCCCAGGTTGCCGGAGGAAGATTCCACCAACGTCGACCCTGGGCGAATATAGCCGGCGGCAAGGGCCGCCTGGATGAGCGCTCGGGCGGTACGGTCCTTTGCAGAACCGCCGAGGTTGAACTGCTCGAGTTTGAGGTAGAGGTGGACATCCGGCCGGGGATTGATCGCCTCCACCCGCATGAGTGGGGTATTGCCAATGGGCGGGTGCGCTTGAGAGTGAATCCTAGGGCTCCTCATTGGCCCCATGGTAGACCTTTGCTTCCACCTTTTCCGCCCGCTTAGTCCTTGATTTCCGCATAGGCGTCGAGGGCTGCTTGGCGCGACTGCTGCAAGTCCACGATGGGTGGGGCAGATAGTGCGGGTGCCCAACGGCGCACATATTCATCCTCAGGGTCGAAGCGCTTGGCCTGGGTTTCTGGGTTGAAGATGCGAAAGAAGGGGGCGGCGTCGTCGCCGCAGCCAGCCACCCACTGCCAGTTGAACGGATTGGAAGCAGCATCGGCATCCACCAGCGTGTCCCAGAACCATTCCTCGCCTAGGCGCCAGTGAATGCCCAGGTTTTTGGTGAGGAAGGAACCCACCACCATGCGCACGCGGTTGTGCATATAGCCGGTGGCCCATAGCTCGCGCATTCCGGCGTCGACAAGCGGAATGCCCGTAGTGCCGGCCTGCCAATCCTTAAGCCGTGGGTCATCCCAGGACCAAGCAAAGCGGTTGAATTTCTCCCGCACGTTTTGGGTAGCGAGGTTGGGCAGGTGGTAGAGGCGGTGCCAGGCAAAGTCGCGCCATAGTAGCTCGGAGTGGAACTTGGCGGCCTCCGGCTCCTCGGCCGCGGCGAACCACACCTCCCGCGGCGAGACCTCGCCGAAGCGCAGGTGCGGCGAGAGTAGGGAGGTGGCATTAAGCGCGGGGATATCGCGCTCCTCGGCGTAGTTGGCTAGGTCCAGCTGGGCCATTCGTTCCCGCGCCCCGGCTTCGCCGGGCGTCCAGTGCGCGGCCAGCGACGCGGCCCACGCCGGCTCGGTGGGCTTGGGCCAGGAGCAGGCAATGCTTGCCGACGCCCCCATCTCCGGAACTCCCTCCGGCACTTCCTCTGGTTCATCGCCCGCAACTTGGGAGGCTGCTGCCTTGGAGAAGGGAGTAAAGACCTTATAGGGCTGGCCCTGGTCATTGTTTACCTCCCAGGGTTCGACCAGGGTGAAGCCGGGCGAAGAAGTGGCGGTAATGCCTCGGGCGGTAAGGGTTTCCTTGACCGCGGCATAAACCTCGCGCAGCGGGCCGTGGTAGCGGCGCGTCCACGTGACGGTAGTGGCACCGAGCTCGAGGGCCAGGCAGGGAATCGTTTCGCGGGCGTCACCGGCGGCGCGAATGAGTTCTACGCTGTGCTCGGCAAGGTCGTGCGCGAGGGCATAAAGCGAGCGTTCACGCCACCACATGGTCGCACCGCCCAACGGCCGGGTGCCTGGGTAGGCAGGTTCATCAAGGAAGACGGCGACCAAAGGGGCATCGTCTAGCGCCGCTGCCTGGGCCGCACAGGAAAGGGCCTGGTTATCGTGTAGGCGCAGGTCATCGCGAAACCACATCAGGCAGGTCATGGCGGCCATCCTACGCGGCGAAAACATGGATTTGGAGAAAACACAGTCGGGAAGGTAGTGTTTTCCACGAAGTTTGAACGGTCGCTTCAGGCCGAGTCAAAGTTCACCGAAGACCGTTGGTCATCCATTTGGATCGAAGGTTCTCCATCCTAGGAGGCGGCCCACGCAGGAGACACTTTGCGATTAATCGCGGCATTCTCTTATGTCGCGCGCCCTGTGCTCTTGCACGGGGCTTTTGTTGTTTCGGGAGACCGAAACAAGGAAGGTCCCGGCGGAATAATAAAAGAGATGTTTTGGAAGGAGGCGAGAGACAATGGCAAACCCAAAGAACACTGCAGACCTGGCAGAGCTGAAGGAGAAGCTGGCTGGCGCTAACTCTGTTGTATTGACCGAGTACCGCGGCCTGACCGTATCCCAGCTGCAGGAACTGCGTAACGATCTGGGATTTGACGTTGAATACTCCGTCGCCAAGAACACCCTTTTCAAGATCGCTGCCAAGGAAGCTGGCATCGAGGGTCTTGATGATTTGCTGACTGGCCCGACCGCAATTGCGTTCATCAAGGGCGAGGCAGTGGATGCTGCGAAGGTCATCACCAAGTTCGCTGATGACAACAAGGCACTCATCATCAAGGGTGGCTACATGGACGGCAACGCACTGTCTGCCGACCAGGTTGAGGCCATCGCCAAGCTGGACAACCGCGAGACCACCCTCGCAAAGCTGGTTGGCGCTATGAAGGGTTCTATGGCGAAGGCAGCCGCTCTCTTCAACGCTCCTGCAACCAAGGCTGTACGCACCGTCGCAGCTCTGCAGGACAAGAAGGAAGCAGAAGCTTAAGTCGTCACAAAAGACGCACAATTACAACACCGTGTGCGCGGCCTAAATCACGCGCAGCGCACACACAACACAGAAAGGACTTGCCATCATGGCTAAGCTCACCAAGGACGAGCTCATTGAAGCTTTCAAGGAAATGACCCTCATCGAACTGTCCGAGTTCGTTAAGGAATTTGAAGAGGTATTCGACGTTGAGGCTGCTGCTCCGGTTGCTGCTGTTGCAGCTGGCGCTCCGGCTGAGGGCGGCGCTGCTGCTGCTGAGGAGAAGACCGAGTTCGACGTCGTTCTGACCGACGCTGGCGCTAAGAAGATTGGCGTTATTAAGGCTGTTCGCGAGATCGTCTCCGGCCTGGGCCTGAAGGAAGCTAAGGAAATGGTCGAGGGTGCTCCTAAGGCTATCCTCGAGGGCGCTTCCAAGGACGACGCTGATGCTGCTAAGGCTAAGCTGGAAGAGGCTGGTGCTTCCGTCGAGCTCAAGTAATTTCACTGAGCTTTACGCTTTCAAATCCCCACTCTTACCGCTGCGTGCGGTGGGAGCTGGGGGTTTCCTCGTTTTATGCGTCGGAGAATCAGTAGAGAGCCTAGAAAGCAATCCGGCGTGGCGGGGTGGCCTGTAGAAACCAGGAATTTCCGCTAAGGGCTGTAGAATTAGCCCCCATGCTGCCTAAGTCCCGCATTTTTTCCGTCCTGCTCCTAGGCCTCGGTGTCGCACTGATTGCCGCCGGTGTTGTGGCGCCGGCATTTTTGGATTTCTCCCCGCGGCTGCCGCTGAACCTGAAAAACAGCACCTGGACATTGCATGATGATTCCGCGGATTCCCAGCAATTGTCCAAGGATGGTTCCGCGCCGTATTCAGGCCCCATGACTTACCAAATCAACATGGATATCCAGGAGCCCTCGGATGAAGAGAAGGCTACGGTGCGCATCGGTGAGACGCGTATGCGCGGCGAGGGCGAAGGCTTAAACGACTTGAGCCAGGCCCAAGTGTGGACCTATACCGTGGACCGTTTGAGCGGTGAGGCAGCGGGGGAGGCCTCGTTGAGCCATACGCTCGCGACTCCATCGGACACGGTGACCATAGACGGCTACTGGCTCAAGTTCCCCGCGGATGCCGAAAAGACCAACTACCCGGTCTTCGACCCGACGCTGCGCAAGGCCGTCGATGCGGTCTTTGAAGAAGAGACGACGATGGACGGTCGCACGGTCTACCGTTATCACCAAGAGATTGAGCCGACGAATGTCGCGCAGCTCTACGCGGCCGATGGCAATACCACCAGCCTGCCGAAAGAGGACGGCGGAGAGGAACAGGGCTACCTGACCCACTCCGGCAGCCGCGACTTCTACGTGGACCAACAAACCGGCCTTGTAGTGGGCATGGATGTGGATATTGATGACTACTACGCGGACCGTGAGGGAGTCGGCCGCGAGCGCGCCTTCGTCTTTAATGGCTCAACTTCCGAGGAGGACCAATCGGCGCTGCTGGAGGAGGCGAAGGATTTTCCGCGCGACCACGTAGCAGAGATTATTCGGTGGGTTGCCATCGGCCTCGGCGCGGTCTTGGTCTTGCTCGGAATCATTGGCGCACTGGGCCTATTCGGCGGCAAAAATAAGCATGCGCGCACACGCCATAACCGTGGGCGCATCGGTGGCACCGCGGTGCCATCCGGCCGCTAAAAGCCCAGTTAAAAAGCTGCATTGTCACTAGGTTTGCGGTCTGGCGAGATTTTAGTGGTAGGGTGCTCACTGGTTGTCGCGCATAGAGTCGCGGCATGGACGCATTAGCGCCGCGGCGAGCACGAGCTTGCCCCCTAGTGCGGTAGCGACACGCCCCAAGAGTGGTGTGTCTTTACAAGACAGGTACTTTCCTATAAGCTGTTTCGTTGCGCTGGAATCTGGATCTTCGGTGCACATTTAGCCTTTCAGGCCGGTGATGGCAAAACCGACTTGACAAGGTGATTTTGTGCATTCTGAACCCAGACACTCCACAGCAGACCGAATGCTAGAATTACCAGCGGTTTTGCGGCTCGTCGGCCAGGGCGAGCTGGCAATCCGCGTGAGGTGCTGGAAGGACCCATCTTGGCAGTCTCCCGCCAGACCAAGTCAGTGGCCAATATCCCCGGAGCCCCGAAGCGATACTCGTTTGCAAAAATTAGCGAGCCCATCGCTCTGCCGGGTCTCCTTGACGTACAACTTGATTCCTTTGCTTGGCTCGTTGGCGCGCCGGAGTGGCGCGAGCGCGAGCAGGCTGAGCGCGGCGATGATTCCCGCGTGACGAGCGGCCTCGAGGACATCCTCGAAGAGCTCTCGCCGATTGAGGACTACTCGGGCAATATGTCCCTGTCCTTGTCGGAGCCGCGCTTTGAACCGGTGAAGAACACCGTGGATGAGTGCAAGGAAAAGGACATCAACTACTCCGCGCCGCTGTACGTGACCGCAGAGTTTATTAATAACGACACCCAAGAGATTAAGTCGCAGACCGTCTTCATCGGCGATTTCCCGATCATGACGGATATGGGCACGTTCATCGTGAACGGTACCGAGCGCGTCGTCGTGTCTCAGCTAGTGCGCTCCCCGGGCGTCTACTTCGATCGCTCGATCGATAAGTCCACCGAGCGCCCGCTGCACTCCGTGAAGGTTATTCCTTCCCGCGGTGCATGGTTGGAGTTCGACGTCGACAAGCGCGACACCGTCGGCGTGCGCATTGACCGCAAGCGCCGCCAGCCGGTAACCGTGCTGCTTAAGGCACTGGGCTGGAGCGAGGAGCAGATCAGGGATCGCTTCGGCTTCTCCGAGCTCATGATGTCCACCCTGGAGTCTGACGGTGTAGCGAACACCGATGAGGCACTGCTGGAGATTTACCGCAAGCAGCGCCCAGGCGAGCAGCCCACCCGCGAGCTAGCTCAGTCCTTGCTGGATAACTCCTTTTTCCGTGCAAAGCGTTACGACCTGGCTAAGGTCGGCCGCTACAAGGTCAACCGCAAGCTGGGGCTCGGCGGCGACCACGATGGTCTGATGACCCTGACCGAGGAAGACATTGCCGTCACCCTCGAGTACCTGGTCCGCCTGCACGTAGGCGAGCGCGAGATGAAGGCACCGAACGGTGAGATGATCTCCCTGCACACGGATGACATCGACCACTTTGGTAACCGCCGCTTGCGCACCGTAGGCGAGCTCATTCAGAACCAGGTCCGCGTGGGCCTGTCCCGCATGGAGCGCGTTGTGCGCGAGCGTATGACCACCCAGGACGCGGAGTCTATCACTCCGACCTCCCTGATTAACGTGCGCCCGGTTTCTGCTGCTATCCGCGAGTTCTTTGGTACCTCGCAGCTGTCCCAGTTCATGGACCACAACAACTCGCTGTCCGGCCTGACCCACAAGCGTCGCCTGTCCGCGCTGGGCCCGGGCGGTCTGTCCCGTGAGCGCGCCGGCATTGAGGTGCGAGACGTTCACGCTTCTCACTACGGCCGTATGTGCCCGATTGAGACTCCCGAGGGCCCGAACATTGGCCTGATTGGTGCGCTGGCATCCTATGCCCGTGTGAACGCCTTCGGCTTCATCGAGACCCCGTACCGCAAGGTTGTGGACGGCAAGATCACCGACCAGGTGGAGTACCTCACCGCTGATGAAGAGGACCGCTTCGCTATTGCTCAGGCTGAGGTCGAGCAGGACGCAGAGGGCAACCTCACCGGCGAGCGTATTGAGGTCCGCCTGAAGGATGGCGATATTGGACTTACCGATGCCTCCGGTGTGGACTACGTTGACGTCTCCCCGCGCCAGATGGTTTCCGTGGGTACCGCCATGATTCCGTTCTTGGAGCACGACGATGCTAACCGTGCCCTGATGGGTGCGAACATGCAGAAGCAGGCAGTGCCGCTGGTTCGCTCCGAGGCTCCGTTGGTAGGTACCGGTATGGAGCAGCGTGCTGCTTATGACGCTGGCGACGTTGTTATCACCCCGAAGGCCGGTGTGGTTGAGAACGTTACCGCTGATGTCATCACCATCATGGATGATGAGGGCCAGCGCGATACCTATGTGCTGCGCAAGTTCGAGCGCACCAACCAGGGCACCAACTACAACCAGACCCCGCTGGTATCCATGGGTGAGCGCGTAGAGGCCGGCCAGGTTCTGGCCGATGGCCCTGGTACCCACAATGGTGAGATGTCCCTTGGCCGCAACCTGCTGGTTGCCTTCATGCCATGGGAAGGCCACAACTACGAGGACGCCATCATCCTCAACCAGCGCATCGTAGAAGAGGACATCTTGACCTCCGTCCACATCGAAGAGCACGAGATTGATGCTCGCGATACCAAGCTGGGCGCTGAGGAAATTACCCGCGAGATCCCGAACGTCTCTGAGGACGTATTGAGCGATCTGGACGAGCGCGGCATCATCCGCATCGGTGCCGACGTCCGCGCTGGTGACATCCTGGTGGGTAAGGTCACCCCGAAGGGTGAGACCGAGCTGACCCCGGAGGAGCGCCTGCTGCGCGCCATCTTCGGTGAGAAAGCCCGCGAGGTCCGTGATACCTCCATGAAGGTGCCGCACGGTGAGGTAGGCAAGGTCATCGGCGTTGCCCGTTTCTCCCGCGATGATGATGACGATCTGGCCCCTGGCGTCAACGAGATGATTCGCGTCTACGTGGCCCAGAAGCGCAAGATCCAGGACGGCGATAAGATGGCCGGCCGCCACGGCAACAAGGGCGTTGTGGGCAAGATTCTGCCGCCAGAGGATATGCCGTTCATGGAAGACGGCACCCCGGTAGATATCCTGCTGAACACCCACGGTGTGCCGCGTCGTATGAACATTGGCCAGGTCCTCGAGGTCCACTTGGGCTGGTTGGCACACGCCGGTTGGAAGGTCGACACCGAGGATCCGAAGAACGCCGATCTGCTCAAGACCCTGCCGGAGGAGCTCTATGACGTTCCTGCGGATTCCTTGACCGCGACCCCGGTCTTCGACGGTGCTACCAACCACGAGATCGAGCGCCTGCTGGCTTCCTCCCGTCCTAACCGGGACGGCGATGTGCTGGTGGATGAGCATGGCAAGGCCACGCTTTTCGATGGCCGCTCGGGCGAACCGTACAAGTACCCGATTTCGGTCGGCTACATGTACATGCTCAAGCTGCACCACTTGGTCGATGAGAAGATTCACGCCCGTTCCACCGGTCCTTACTCCATGATTACCCAGCAGCCGCTGGGCGGTAAGGCCCAGTTCGGTGGCCAGCGCTTCGGCGAGATGGAGGTGTGGGCAATGCAGGCATACGGCGCTGCCTACACGCTGCAGGAGCTGCTGACCATCAAGTCCGATGACGTCGTTGGCCGCGTGAAGGTCTACGAAGCCATTGTTAAGGGCGACAATATTCCAGATCCGGGCATCCCTGAGTCCTTCAAGGTGTTGCTCAAGGAGCTGCAGTCCCTGTGCCTGAACGTGGAAGTTCTTTCCACCGACGGCACGCCGATGGAGCTGTCTGGCTCTGATGACGATGACATGGATAGCCCATCGCTTGGCATTAACCTGTCCCGCGATGAGGGTTCTTCCGCTGACATCGCCTAATTAGTTTCTTGGTCCACCGCGGGGTAAGTCCCCGCGGTAGGGCATAAACGTTCCATTCATACAAAGCCATCAATTCCTCGACAACGAGGATGAAAGGGAGACATTACGTGTTTGACGTAAATCTCTTCGACGAGCTCCGCATCGGTCTGGCCACCGCAGACGATATTCGTCGCTGGTCCAAGGGCGAGGTCAAAAAGCCTGAGACCATTAACTACCGCACCCTGAAGCCGGAGAAGGACGGCCTCTTCTGCGAGCGCATCTTCGGCCCCACCCGTGACTGGGAGTGCGCTTGTGGCAAGTACAAGCGCGTCCGCTACAAGGGCATCATCTGTGAGCGCTGTGGCGTTGAGGTGACCAAGTCCAAGGTTCGTCGTGAGCGCATGGGCCACATTGAGCTGGCCGCTCCGGTGACCCACATCTGGTACTTCAAGGGCGTTCCTTCCCGCCTGGGCTACCTGCTGGACCTGGCTCCGAAGGACCTCGAGCGCATCATTTACTTCGCCGCCAATATCATCACCTCCGTGGATGAAGAGGCTCGCCACAACGATCAGTCCACCCTGGAAGCAGAGATGCTTCTGGAGAAGAAGGACGTTGAGGACGATACCGAGTCCGAGATCGCCGAGCGCGCCTCCAAGCTGGAGTCTGACCTGGCTGAGCTCGAAGCAGCTGGTGCTAAGGCAGATGCCCGCAAGAAGGTAAAGAATGCTGCCGATAAGGAAATGCAGCACATCCGCGAGCGCGGCGAGCGCGAAATCGCCCGCCTGGATGAAATCTGGAATACCTTCATCAAGCTGGCTCCGAAGCAGATGATCATCGATGAGACCATCTACGAAGAGCTGGTTGACCGCTATGAGGATTACTTCACCGGCGGAATGGGTGCAGAAGCCATCCAGACCCTGGTCCGCAACTTCGACCTCGAAGCTGAGGCCGAGGAGCTGCGCGAGATCATCAATAATGGCAAGGGCCAGAAGAAGATGCGCGCCCTCAAGCGCCTGAAGGTCGTTGCTGCCTTCCTGCGCTCTGGCAACGATCCGGCCGGCATGGTGCTCGATGCCATCCCGGTTATCCCTCCAGAGTTGCGCCCGATGGTGCAGCTGGACGGTGGCCGCTTTGCTACCTCTGACCTGAACGATCTCTACCGCCGCGTAATCAACCGCAATAACCGTTTGAAGCGCATGATCGACCTGGGCGCCCCAGAGATCATCGTGAACAACGAGAAGCGCATGCTGCAGGAGTCTGTAGACGCGCTCTTCGATAACGGCCGCCGCGGCCGTCCGGTTACCGGTCCGGGCAACCGTCCGCTGAAGTCCCTGTCTGACTTGCTCAAGGGCAAGCAGGGCCGCTTCCGCCAGAACCTGCTGGGTAAGCGCGTGGACTACTCCGGCCGTTCCGTTATTATCGTTGGTCCGCAGCTGAAGCTGCACGAGTGTGGTCTGCCGAAGCTCATGGCACTCGAGCTATTCAAGCCATTCGTCATGAAGCGCTTGGTAGAAAACGACTACGCCCAGAACATTAAGTCCGCCAAGCGCATGGTCGAGCGCCAGCGCCCAGAGGTGTGGGACGTTCTGGAGCAGGCCATTTCCGAGCACCCAGTGATGCTCAACCGTGCACCTACGCTGCACCGCCTGGGTATTCAGGCCTTCGAGCCGAAGCTGGTTGAGGGCAAGGCTATTCAGCTGCACCCGCTGGCTTGTGAGGCGTTCAACGCTGACTTCGACGGCGACCAGATGGCAGTCCACCTGCCGCTATCCGCTGAGGCGCAGGCTGAGGCCCGTGTCCTAATGCTGGCGTCCAATAACATTCTGTCCCCGGCATCCGGTAAGCCGCTGGCTATGCCGCGTCTGGATATGGTTACCGGCCTGTACTACCTGACCATGGACAAGTCCGAGGACGAGATCGGTGGCAATGGCCGCTTCCATGAGGCAGAAGAGGACAAGCCAGCAACCGGCGTCTTCTCCTCCTATGCCGAGGCTCTCATGGCCTATGACCGCGGCACCGTTGGTCTGCAGGCTCCGATTAAGGTTCGCATCGATCACCTTCGCCCGCCGAAGGAGATCGAGGAGGAGCAGTTCCCAGATGGCTGGACCAAGGGCCAGGCATGGATGGGCTACACCACCATTGGCCGCGTCATGTTCAACGAGCTGCTGCCATGGAACTACCCGTACCTAGAGGGCATCATGGTCCGTAAGGGCGGCGGCTCCGGCAATAAGGTCCTCATCGGTGACGTGGTCAATGACTTGGCCAATAAGTACCCGATGATCACCGTGGCTCAGGTGCTGGACAACATGAAGGACGCCGGCTTCTACTGGGCAACCCGTTCCGGCGTGACCATCACCATGTCTGACGTTCTGGTTCTGCCGAATAAGACCGAGATCCTCGAGTCTTATGAGAAGGAAGCAGAGCGCATCGAGCGCAAGTACTGGGAGCAGGGTGCTCTGACCGAGCGCGAGCGCTACGATCGCCTGGTTGAGTTGTGGAAGGACGCTACTGACACCGTCGGTGAGGCCGTCGAGAACATGTACCCGGACCACAATCCGATTCCGATGATTGTGAAGTCTGGTGCGGCCGGTAACATGCGTCAGATCTGGACGCTGGCCGGTATGAAGGGCATGGTTGTGAACTCGCACGGTGATTACATCACCCGTCCGATTAAGACCTCCTTCCGTGAAGGCCTGTCCGTGCTGGAGTACTTCAATAACTCCCACGGTTCTCGTAAGGGTCTGGCCGATACCGCGCTGCGTACCGCTGACTCCGGCTACCTCACCCGTCGTCTGGTGGACGTGGCCCAGGACGTCATCGTCCGCGAAGAGGACTGTGGCACCCGCCAGGGTGTTCGCGTCCCCATCGGCGAGGTATCCGGCGACAAGGTGGTTCTCTCCGAGCTGTGGGAGACCTCTGCATCTGGCCGCGTTCTCGCAACCGATGTCAAGGACGACAACGGTGAGGTCGTGGCCGAGGCTGGCTCCGACCTCACTGAAGAGCTCACCCAGAAGCTGCTTGACGCTAAGGTCACCGATGTCAAGGTTCGCTCCGTGCTGACCTGCCAGACCCCGGCTGGCGTGTGTGCCAAGTGCTACGGTAAGTCCATGGCTTCCGGCCAGCTGGTCGATATCGGCGAGGCCGTCGGCATCGTGGCGGCGCAGTCCATTGGTGAGCCGGGTACCCAGCTGACCATGCGTACGTTCCACCAGGGTGGTGTCGGTGGCGATATTACCGGCGGTCTGCCGCGTGTTCAGGAGCTCTTCGAGGCCCGTAACCCGAAGAACCGCGCTCCTATCGCCTCCGTTGACGGCACCGTTTCCCTGTCCGATGAGGGCAACTTCTGGACCCTGACCATCACTCCGGATGACGGTTCTGATGACGTGGTCTATGAGAAGCTCTCCAAGCGTCAGGGCCTGGCTCAGGTCCGTCGCCCGATGGAGTCCAACCCGGATGCGATGATCGAGCGTTCCCTCAAGGACGGCGACCACGTCGAGACCGGTGACCGACTGATGCGTGGTGCGGCTGATCCGCACGACGTGCTCGAGGTTCTCGGCCGCCGTGGCGTGGAGCAGCACCTCATCAATGAGGTTCAGGCTGTGTACCGTACGCAGGGTGTGTCTATCCACGATAAGCACATCGAGATCATCATCCGCCAGATGCTGCGTCGTGGCACCGTCATCGATGCAGGTACCACGGACTTGTTGCCGGGTAACCTCATCGACCTCTCTGAGGCTAAGCAGCTCAATGCTGCCCAGGTCGCAGAAGGCGGCGAGCCGGCTCAGCTGCGCTCGGAGATCATGGGTATTACCAAGGCTTCCTTGGCTACCGAGTCCTGGCTGTCCGCTGCATCGTTCCAGGAGACCACTCGCGTGCTTACCGATGCCGCTATTAACAAGCGCTCCGATAAGCTCATCGGCCTCAAGGAGAACGTGATTATCGGTAAGCTCATCCCGGCCGGTACCGGTATTTCCCGTTA
This sequence comes from Corynebacterium yonathiae, assembly GCF_027570195.1. GTDB lineage: Bacteria > Actinomycetota > Actinomycetes > Mycobacteriales > Mycobacteriaceae > Corynebacterium > Corynebacterium yonathiae. Next base: position 121,525 of record NZ_JAKMUZ010000004.1, on the reverse strand, counting down.
CCGCAATATCTCCGTCAAGCCGACCGAGGCTGCACGCAATGCTGCATACTCGATTCCGACTTACGGCGATTCCATCTACGGTGATGACGGCTTCGGTGAATTCACCGGCGCCTCCGTCCCGCTGGATGAGGATTTCACTTTCTAGCGTGCAGCTGAATCTGCGTTAACGCGGGATATTGATGGCCCCGCCTTTCTGAATGACAGGAAGGCGGGGCTGTTTCCATGTTTAGGGTGTACCGCTAAACTGCTCTGCTAGTATGAATGCAGCTTTTGGCAAGGCGCCTTTAAGGGAGCGCTGCCTAAGTAGTTGAAAAATACACACATCACGGGTGCTTGTCCGCTGCCCAAGGGCTGTTGCGACGGGCTGAGATGCCGCCACATGCGCGGTGAACCGTAGAACCTGATCCGGATAATGCCGGCGAGAGGGAGGAAAATAATGTCTACTACACGTGCGTCCGCTGCCCCGAAGCGCGGTTTGAATTGGCGCGTAGTCGATATCGTGGTTGCATCCGTTCTGGGTGTAGCCTGCGGCTTTGTATTTTTGGGTTGGAACGCAGTGGGCTACGCCTGGTTCCAAGCTATGGATGCTATTACCCCGGGATTGGGCGGTATAGCCACCGGCATTTGGCTCATTGGTGGCGTGCTGGGTGGCCTTATCATCCGCAAGCCAGGTGCAGCTGTATACGTTGAGGTCTTAGCGGCCACCGTGTCCGCAGTGCTGGGTTCCCAGTGGGGCCCTGAAACCCTGTATTCCGGCTTTGCACAAGGGCTAGGCGTGGAAATCATCCTGGCGATCTTCCTGTACCGCAAGTTTGGCTTTGGAGTTTCGGTATTAGCCGGCATGGCGGCTGGCTGGGGTGCTTTTATTCTCGAGCTATTCCTTTCCGGTAACTTGGCTCGCTCCTTCGAGTTCCAAATGATCTATTTGGTTACGCTGACTATCTCTGGTGCTATCCTCGCCGGCGCTTTGGGCTACTTTGTGGTGAAGGCGCTAGCGAAGACAGGCGCTTTGGACCGCTTCGCCGCAGGCCGTGAACAACGCGCTTAGGGCGTGTAGGCACTGTGACTGACTTTTCCACTCTGGCGGGAAGGCCCACGAAAATTGCCGCCCGCGGTTTTGGCTGGACGCATGCCGGGCGCACCCAACCAGCGTTAGCTGATATTGATCTGGTTATTGAGCCGGGCGAGCGGGTATTGCTTTGCGGAGACTCTGGATCCGGAAAATCCACCTTCCTAGCTGCTATAGCCGGGGTGCTGGGCTCCGATGAAGAGGGAACCCGCACCGGAGAGCTCCTCTTGGAAGATTCCACTGGCGCGGTGGAAGAACCGGGACATTCCATTCCCGTAGGGCTGGTGTTGCAGGACCCAGATTCGCAGGTTATCTCAGCTCGGGTGGGAGACGATATTGCTTTCGGCTGCGAGAACCTAGCGTATCCGAGGGAAGAAATTTGGCGCCGTGTAGCCGCGGCTAAGGATCTGGTCGGCCCGTTTGTAGATATGGATTTTCCCACCGAGCGCCTGTCCGGTGGGCAAAAACAACGCCTTGCTTTAGCGGGTGTAATCGCTATGGGTGCCGGTGTGGTGCTGCTAGATGAGCCTACTGCCAATCTTGACCCTGCCGGCGCACGCGATGTGGTTCGTGCCGTTTCTGCACTGGTGGAAGAGACTGGGGCTACCCTCGTGGTGGTAGAACACCAACATTCGGCCTGGGAGGGGCTGCTTGACCGTGCCGTGGAGCTTGCGCAGGGGCGCATCGTGGCCGATGGCCCCTTTGAGCAGGTAGCAAAGCGCCGACGTGTCGAAGGGCTCCCGCAGGCGCGCGAGTTGGGAGATGATGCAGCTGGGGAAGGCGCCGCTGCACTCTGGAGTAAGGATTTGGTTACTCGCTTCGGCCCACCGCGCACGATTTCTCTGCTGGCGGGCGCTTCGACTGTGATTACAGGTCCTAATGGCGCAGGAAAATCGACTTGGATGATGACCATGGCGGGCTTGCTGCCGGCTATCTCCGGCGAGATCGGCGTGGCAGACTTTGTGCGCCGCGGGGTCAAGGGACCACCGATTCGGTGGAAGTCTCGTGAGTTGGCAGACCGCATTGGTTTCGTATTCCAAAACCCGGAGCACCAGTTTGTTTCTCGCACTGTAGCGGAAGAGCTGCGCGTGGCTCCACGGGTGATGCGAGTGAAACCGCCCGAAGAGCGCATAGCGCAATTGGTGGACTCCCTGCGCCTGGAGCACCTTTTGGAGGCTAATCCCTTCACGCTTTCTGGAGGCGAGAAGCGCCGCCTTTCGGTAGCTACTGCGTTGGTAACTTCACCTGAGGTGGTGCTCCTTGACGAGCCTACTTTTGGACAGGATCCGCAGACCTTTGTGGAGCTGGTGCGTTTGCTACGCGAGCTAGCCGATGGGGGTACCACCGTTGCCTCCATCACCCATGATCCTTTGTTTATCCAGGCTTTAGGGGATCATCATGTGGAGGTGGATAGTGCCTAACCTTTTGCGCGGAGCCAATCCGCTGACGCGAGTGTTTATGATGTTCATCTGGGTCACTCCCATTTTGGCATCCATTGACTGGGTTTCGGCAGCGGTATCGTTAGTGCTCACCCTGATTTTCGCCCCGTTATGCGGGGTATCGTGGGCGCGGGTCTTTAAGGCCGGATGGTTCCTTTTCTTAGTTGCCCCGATTTCCGGCATTTCCATGCTTCTTTACGGTGAACCCAGCGGCACCGAATACTTCCAGTGGTGGCTTATTCACATCACCGAAAATTCCCTCAGCCTGGCAATTGCTATTACCCTGCGCGTCTTCGCCGTAGCGTTGCCCATGGTGGTGCTTGCACGCGATGTTGATCCGACCGAATTGGGCGATGCGCTTTCGCAGATCCTGAAGCTGCCATCGCGCTTTGTCATTGGTGCAGTGGCAGGTGTGCGCATGATGACGCTCTTCCAGTCTGACTGGCAGTCGCTGGGGATGGCGCGCAGGGCGCGGGGGTTGACGGACGTCGGCAAGCTCAAGCATCTGCTTAGCATGTCCTTCGGGCTTTTGGTCATCGCGCTGCGCCGCGGTGGCAAGTTGGCCACGGCTATGGAAGCGCGCGGATTCAGCCGCACGCCACCGGGAGGAGGGGCAAGGACATGGGCGCGCGAGTCCCGCCTACGGGCCCGCGATGGGTGGATTATGGCCCTAGGTACTGTCCTCGCTTTTGTACCGGTGGTAGTTTCGGTACTCACCGGGGCCTGGAGATTCTTCGGCCTATAAACCGCGAAAGCAGTGATTAAGCGACCATGGACTTTGATAGCCAACAAGAGCGCCTTTTAGAGGACGTCGTCAAGCTGGCGGCAGCCAGAAAGCGTGCCTTCAAGCCAGTAACCGTGCTTATCGACGGCCCTTCGGGCGCCGGAAAGACCTGGACTTCTGCCGCGCTGGCCGAGCGCACCAACTGGCGCGTGGTACATCTCGATGAGTTCTACCCCGGATGGCATGGCTTAGACAAGGGCTCGGACATGGTGGCAGAACAGGTGTTGCGCACCATGAACCCCGGCTATTGGCGCTGGGATTGGGAGGCAGACGCCCCTGGAGACTGGGCTAGCCTGGACGTGCGCGATGATCTCATTGTGGAAGGCGTGGGCTCGGTAACCCCGGCCAATATCGCAGCAGCAAAGGAGAGGGGAGCGGTAGTGAGCGTGCTTATCGACGGCCCCCGTGACCAACGCCGCGAGCGCGCCATCGCTCGCGAGCCCGACTACGAGCAGTGGTTTGAAACCTGGGAAGCACAGGAAAAGGACTACTTTGCCACCAAGGCTGCTGAGGCGGATTTAGTATGGGAATGGTCCTAGCAGGAGGAAGGCGCCGATCGCGTTTTGTATCAAGCGCGATCGGTTTGCTACTCTAAACGGCAGTTCACTATGCGTGCCATCTTGGCGCGCGGTGAAGAGTCTGATCCTTAACAAGGCACCACCCTTGGAAAGAGTTCTGGACATGCGGCAGCGCCCCGGGAAAGAGCGCCCATTTTTGCATGTTTGGTTCCTTTCTTTTGGTTTCGGTGCGATTCGACAGAAAGACTGTTAAATGCCAACTATTCAGCAGCTGGTCCGCAAGGGCCGCCACAGCAAGCGTTCTGAGGTGTCTACTGCTGCGCTGAAGGGTTCCCCGCAGCGTCGCGGCGTATGCACCCGCGTGTACACCACCACTCCTAAGAAGCCGAACTCCGCACTGCGTAAGGTTGCTCGTGTTCGCCTGACCACCGGTATTGAGGTTTCCGCCTACATTCCGGGCGAGGGCCACAACCTGCAGGAGCACTCCATGGTCCTCGTTCGCGGCGGCCGTGTGAAGGACCTTCCTGGTGTTCGTTACAAGATTATCCGCGGCGCTCTGGATACCCAGGGTGTCAAGGACCGTAAGCAGGCACGTTCCCGTTACGGCGCAAAGAAGGGACAGTAATAAACAATGCGTAAGAATGCTGCTCCGAAGCGTCCTGTAGTCAAGGACCCGGTATACAACTCCGAGCAGGTAACCATGCTCGTCAACAAGATCCTCCAGGACGGCAAGAAGTCCACCGCAGAGCGCATCGTCTACGGTGCTCTTGAGGCTTGCCGCGAGAAGACCGGAACCGATCCGGTTGGCACCCTGGAGAAGGCACTGGGCAACATTCGCCCAGACCTCGAGGTTCGCTCCCGCCGTGTCGGTGGCGCTACCTACCAGGTGCCGGTTGAGGTTCGCCCTGACCGCGCAAACACCCTGGCACTGCGCTGGATGGTGACCTTCACCCGCCAGCGTCGCGAGAACTCCATGATCGAGCGCCTCGCAAATGAGATCCTGGATGCCTCCAACGGCCTCGGCGCTTCCGTTAAGCGCCGTGAGGATACTCACAAGATGGCAGAGGCCAACCGCGCCTTCGCCCACTACCGCTGGTAATTTCAGCACCCACATCAATGGCCCAAGCAACGAGAAACAAGTTTCGCGCTGGCTGCCGGCAGGTTTTGTCTGGCGGCGACACAAAACTACATATCTCTTGCTTGGGTCATTTTTTGCCCTAATGGGTGTGATTTTTGGGCGGTATACCTGCCCAGTCCGGCGGCATCGTTGAGTGTCCAGTACACTGAAGCGATGGAAGTCTAGGGGCAGAATGCTCCGAGGACGGCCAAATAGTGGCAAAAATATACATGACCTTATCCATGCAGGCGTCATAGCCAGAAACCTGGTCACGGCGTCGACGACTATTAAGTTGGGGTATAAACGTGGCACAAGAAGTGCTTAAGGATCTGAACAAGGTCCGCAACATCGGCATCATGGCCCACATCGATGCTGGTAAGACGACGACCACCGAGCGTATTCTCTTCTACACCGGTATTAACCGTAAGGTGGGCGAGACCCACGACGGTGCTTCCACTACTGACTGGATGGCACAGGAGAAGGAACGCGGCATCACCATTACCTCCGCTGCCGTGACCTGCTTCTGGAACAACAACCAGATCAACATCATCGACACCCCGGGCCACGTCGACTTCACCGTTGAGGTTGAGCGTTCCCTGCGTGTTCTCGATGGCGCCGTCGCAGTCTTCGACGGTAAGGAAGGCGTTGAGCCACAGTCCGAGCAGGTGTGGCGTCAGGCTGCTAAGTACGACGTTCCGCGTATCTGCTTCGTCAACAAGATGGACAAGCTGGGCGCAGACTTCTACTTCACCGTTCAGACCATCATTGACCGCTTGGGCGCTAAGCCATTGGTTATGCAGCTGCCTATCGGCGCTGAGGACGACTTCGACGGCGTCGTTGACCTGCTGAATATGCAGGCAATCACCTGGCGCGGCAAGGTCGAGACCGGCGCTGAGCCTACCTACGAGGAGATCCCAGAGGACCTCAAGGACAAGGCTGCAGAGTACCGCGAGAAGCTGGTGGAGACCGTTGCTGAGTCCGACGAAGAGCTCATGGAGAAGTACTTCGGCGGCGAGGAGCTGACCATTGACGAGCTCAAGGCCGGCATCCGCAAGCTCACCATCAACTCCGAGGTCTACCCGGTTTACTGTGGTACTGCCTACCGCAACAAGGGTGTCCAGCCGCTGCTGGACGCCGTCGTTGACTTCCTGCCTAACCCGCTGGATGTCGGCGAGGTTGTCGGCCACGAGGTCGGCAACGAGGAGAACCAGCTCACCCGTAAGCCTTCCGTGGAGTCTTCCTTCTCCGCTCTGTCCTTCAAGATTGCAGCTCACCCGTTCTTCGGTCAGCTGAACTTCATCCGCGTGTACTCCGGTCAGGTTACCCCGGGTACCGAGGTTATGAACTCCACCAAGGGCAAGAAGGAGCGCATTGGTAAGCTCTTCCAGATGCACGCCAACAAGGAGAACCCTGTTGAGCAGGCAGACGCCGGCAACATTTATGCAGTTGTTGGTCTGAAGGAGACCACCACCGGTGACACCCTGTGTGACAAGGATGACCAGATCATCCTCGAGTCCATGGACTTCCCGGATCCGGTTATCAAGGTTTCCATTGAGCCAAAGACCAAGGCTGACCAGGAGAAGCTGGGTAACGCAATTCAGAAGCTTGCTGCTGAGGACCCAACCTTCACCGTTGAACTGGATGAAGAGACCGGCCAGACCGTTATCGGCGGCATGGGCGAGCTTCACCTCGACGTTCTGGTTGACCGCATGAAGCGCGAGTTCAAGGTCGAGGCAAACATTGGTAACCCGCAGGTTGCATACCGTGAGACCATCCGTAAGAAGGTTGAGTCCATGGAATACACCCACAAGAAGCAGACCGGTGGTTCCGGCCAGTTCGCAAAGGTTATCTGCACCATCGAGCCGTACAACCCGGACCCGGAGACCCTGGAAGAGGGCGAGTCCGCAACCTACGCATTCGAGAATGCCGTTACCGGTGGCCGCGTTCCGAAGGAATACATTCCTTCCGTTGACGCTGGTATCCAGGACGCTATGCAGTACGGCTACCTGGCAGGCTTCCCGATGGTCAACATCAAGGCCACCCTGGAAGATGGCGCTTACCACGACGTCGACTCCTCCGAGATGGCCTTCAAGCTGGCCGGCTCCCAGGTCTTCAAGGAAGCAATGGCCAAGGCTAAGCCAGTTCTGTTGGAGCCGATGATGGCTGTTGAGGTTGTTACCCCTGAGGAGTACATGGGTACCGTCAACGGTGACATCTCCTCCCGTCGTGGCCAGGTCTTCGCTATGGATGACCGCTCCGGTGCGAAGGTTGTTAAGGCTAAGGTGCCGCTGTCCGAGATGTTCGGCTACATCGGTGACCTGCGTTCTTCCACCGCGGGCCGCGCAAACTTCACCATGGTCTTCGATTCCTACGCAGAGGTTCCGTCCTCCGTTGCGCAGGAGATCATTGAGGAGCGCACTGGCGGCGCTAACTAAGCGTTAGCCCCCGTCTCTTCCGCGGTTTAGGCGGGCTGGTAATCTTCGCCAGTAGATGCCAGACCCGCCGCGGGCGGGACCACTGGGCCAGGGTAGCGGCGGGCTGAGTTTGCAGCTTAGGCTTTTAGGTTGTGAATTGAGCCGGCCGTTACCCTCCCAGGATCCTTTTTAAAGATTCTTGTCGAGGGAAATGGCCGCGATTTTTCGCGGGGTTACCTCCTATAACGGCGGTTTGAAAAAACCGCGACATAAATCTAGGATCGTGTAACTGGCACGTAAAGAAAGCGTCATTAGCGCTTTGCCCCACGTACTGTGGGTCGGGTGCCAATGACAACTGTCAACCACGTGGCTGCGAAGGTCGTAGCCACCATATAGTCCAGGAGGACATACAGTGGCAAAGGAGAAGTTCGAGCGTACGAAGCCGCATGTGAACATCGGCACCATCGGACACGTCGACCACGGCAAGACCACCACCACCGCAGCGATCACCAAGGTTCTGGCTGACCAGTACCCTGAGGAGAACCAGGCATTCGCGTTCGACATGATCGACAAGGCTCCTGAGGAGAAGGAGCGCGGTATTACCATCAACATCTCCCACGTTGAGTACTCCACCCCGAAGCGCCACTACGCACACGTTGACGCTCCGGGCCACGCCGACTACATCAAGAACATGATTACCGGCGCTGCTCAGATGGACGGCGCTATCCTGGTTGTTGCTGCAACCGATGGCCCGATGCCGCAGACCCGCGAGCACGTTCTGCTTGCTCGCCAGGTTGGCGTTCCTTACATCCTCGTTGCACTGAACAAGTGCGACATGGTTGATGATGAGGAAATCATCGAGCTCGTTGAGATGGAGATCCGTGAGCTGCTCGCAGAGCAGGACTACGATGAGGAAGCTCCTATCGTTCACATCTCCGCTCTGAAGGCCCTCGAGGGCGAAGACAAGTGGGTACAGTCCGTCGTTGACCTGATGGAAGCCTGCGATAACTCCATCCCAGATCCGGAGCGCGCTACCGACCAGCCGTTCCTGATGCCTATCGAGGACATCTTCACCATTACCGGTCGCGGTACCGTTGTTACCGGCCGTGTTGAGCGTGGCCGTCTGAACGTCAACGAGGACGTTGAGATCATCGGTATCCAGGAGAAGTCCCAGACCACCACCGTTACCGGTATCGAGATGTTCCGCAAGATGATGGACTACACCGAGGCTGGCGACAACTGTGGTCTGCTTCTGCGTGGTACCAAGCGTGAGGACGTTGAGCGTGGCCAGGTTGTTATCAAGCCGGGCGCTTACACCCCGCACACCAAGTTCGAGGGTTCCGTCTACGTCCTGAAGAAGGAAGAGGGCGGCCGCCACACCCCGTTCATGAACAACTACCGTCCGCAGTTCTACTTCCGTACCACTGACGTTACCGGTGTTGTTAACCTGCCTGAGGGCACCGAGATGGTTATGCCTGGCGACAACGTTGAGATGTCCGTCGAGCTCATCCAGCCGGTCGCTATGGACGAGGGCCTGCGCTTCGCTATCCGCGAGGGCTCCCGCACCGTCGGCGCTGGCCGCGTTACCAAGGTTATCGAGTAATCGATACCCCGTAACCGCTCAGTAGAGCTATAAAGAATCCGCTTCACCTTAGGGTGGGGCGGATTTTTTGATGCCTTCTCCATCTTTCCCGCGACTCTGGGAGACCCGCATTAGCTGTTCCAGCGTGGGCCATGAGAGGCTGGCCTAAAAGAGGCCTCCCGCAGCCCTCATCAATGGGGCTGCGGGAGGCTTCAGCGCATTGCGCTATCAGTGTGGTGTGTGGTGCCTACTTTTCCCAGCCGATGTCTTCCTTGGGGAGGATGGCAAAGCCGTTGGCACCGTAGTTGGCCAGGCCCTTCTTCACGCCCACCATTTGCGGGCCGTTGGCGAAGGGGAGGATACCGTAGTGGCCGAAGGCCTCAGATTCGAGTTCATTGACGCGGTCAATCTGCTCGTCCTTGGAGGACAGATTTTGCAGCTCCTCAATCTTTTTATCGAATTCCTTGCTACCGGTGCTGGACATATTCAGTGTGGAATCGCTGGCGTAGGTCTGGCCAAAGTACGCCACGCCGAACGGGTCAGAAGAGGCAAACGCGGAGAGGAAGAGGTCGAAGTCTCGCTCAGAGGTTACCTTGGAGAACTCGGAGGATGGACGCTCTTCAATCTTGAGGTCGACGCCAACGTCTTTGAGCATCTTTTGGATTGCGGCTGCTAGGGACTTGGATACCTCATCGTCACCGATGAGGATATAGCGCAGGGATAGCTTTTCGCCGTCTTTGGCATAGATTCCGTCATCATCCTGCTGATAGCCGGCATCCTCCAGCAGCTCCTTGGATTGCTCAGGATCGAACTTGATGACGTCCTTGATATTGTCCTTGTAGCCTTCCTGGGTGGAGTAGAGGGTAAGTGAACCCGGCATCTCTTCCTCGTAGCCCAGGCCGTTATAGCGGATCTCGGCCAGCTGATCGCGGTCAATGGCGGAGAAGACGGCGTGGCGCACGTCCTCATCCTTGAGCTGTGGGGCCTTGGAATTGAGGGTGAGGATGACATTGGCAGGCCGCAATGCTGCGCGGATGTCGATGTCATCGCCCATCTCGCCGGCAATGGTGAGGCTGTTCTTATCGGCCACGCCAGCCGCATCGATCTCCCCGGCTTGGAAGGCGTTGATGGTGGCATGGGATTCCATGACGCGGAAGCTTGCCTTCTTGAGCTTTGGCTTATCGCCCCACCACTTTTCGTTCGGCACAAGGCTGAGGGTGCCGCTTTTGAAGTCCACGTTGTCTACCTTGAATGGGCCGGCGCCGTACTGCGGGTTCAGCTTGCCCAGGTAGGCCTTGTCAAATTTCTCCGCACTATCAATGGCGGGGTGGAGCAGTTCATTGAAAAGGCCCTGCCACCACGGGTAGGGGCCATCGAAGGTAATGACCACGTCCTTGTCGGTAGCGCCCTTTTCCACAGAGGTGATGCGCTCAAAACCGTCCGTGGCGTTTACTTGGACGTCCTCGTCCTTGCCGTTGTTAAAGCGCCAGGTATTCTCAAAGGCCTTCCAATCGATAGGCGTGCCGTCATTGAAGGTGGCGTCCTTGTTGATCTTGTAGGTGACGACGGTGTTGTTCCCCTTCTTGTCTTCCTTGGCCTCGTCGATGTAGTCGGGGTTTGGGGTGTAGTTTCCCTCGCCGTCGTATAGCGCCAGCTGTGGGTTGTACCAACCCCATACCGTGCGGGTATCGGTGACCATATTGGCGTGGAAGGTATTTTGCTGTTCGGTCAGTTCGCCGATGGGGAGGGTGAGCTCACCGTCGTCCTTGAGCTCGTCACGGGATTTCTCGTTATAGTCGCCGGCTGGATTTACCTCGATATCGAGGCCGCCTACGGCCTTATTAGAGTCTCCGCCCGAGTTGGCGGCGCAGCCGGTGAGGGCAAGCGCTGCAGCAGAGAGGGTGGCTACGGTAGCAATCTGGAAGCGGGTGAACTTTTTCATGGTTGGTTTCTCCTTGAGTGAGAGGAAGTAAAGGTGCGCTAGTGGGGTGACTGCCCGCACCCTTTAGGTGTGAAGTTAACTATATAGAATGCCGCGTGTGTGTAAGGTCACTTTTGGGAAATTGGTGAAGCATTCGCTGAACCGGCGTTGCGGCGCTGGCGAGCGGCCGCCGGATCCGGAATCGGAATGGCTTCCAGAAGCTTCTTCGTGTAATCCGCTTGGGGATTCTCGAAGATTTCATCGGTTGGCCCGGACTCCACAAATTTTCCCTTGTACATAACGGCCACGCTGTCAGAGAGGTGGCGCACCACGGATAGGTCGTGCGCAACGAAGAGATAGGACAGGCCCAGCTTCCGTTTCAGATCCTCCAGCAGATTGATGACACCGGCCTGGATAGAGACGTCGAGCGCCGAAACGGGTTCGTCCAATACCAGGACCGATGGGTTGGTTGCTAGCGCGCGGGCGAGGCCGATGCGCTGGCGCTGTCCGCCGGAAAAGTGGCTGGGGAAGCGATCAAGCTGGGAGGAATCCAAACCGACAAGGCCCATGAGCTCGTTCACGCGGGCATCCACGTCGCCGTCAAAGCCGAGTGAGTTAAGCGGCTCGGCGATGACCTCGCGGACGGTAAGGCGAGGATTGAGAGAGCTCATTGGATCCTGGAAGACAATTTGGATGTCCTTGCGGGCTTCGCGTCGCTCAGAATTGCTCATTCCAGCCGCATCTTTCCCATTGAGCACCACCGTGCCGTTTTCAGGCTTTAAGTCCATGATTTCCAGCAAGGTGGTGGTCTTGCCGCAACCGGACTCGCCCACGATGGCCATGCATTCGCCCTTGCGGATATCGAAGGTGAGACCGTCAACTGCCTTGACCGTTCCTACCCGGCGCTTGACCAGTGCGCCCTTGGTGAGCGGGAATTCTTTGCGCAGGTCCGTGACTTCCAAGGTGGCGGGACGCTCATCGCGGGGAATGCTAGCCATGACATCCTCGGACAGCTGCGGCGGTTTGAACATGAGCTCGCCGTCGATCTTGCGGTTGCGGATTTCGGGCGCGCGCAGGCAAGCACTTTGGTGCGAAGGGGCATCGTCTAGCGGGATAAGCGGCGGCTCGCCGTCGGAGCAGGCGGGCTGCGCCACGGGGCAGCGTGGCGCAAATTGGCAGCGTTGTTTCAGGTCTACCAGCACCGGCGGACTGCCCACAATGGGAGTGAGCGGTTCTTCGGCCGATACGTCGGGGCGTGGCGTGGAGCCGAGCAGGCCCACCGTATAAGGCATACGGGGCTGGGAGAAAATGGTATCCACATCGCCGCGCTCGACGGGACGGCCGGCGTACATGACCATGACATCATCGGCCGTTTCTGCCACCACGCCCATGTCGTGGGTAATCATGATGGTTGCAGCCCCGGTCTCACGTTGGGCGAGCTTGATAACGTCCAGAATCTGCGCCTGAATGGTTACATCCAGCGCAGTCGTGGGCTCATCCGCGATAAGCACGCGTGGATTATTAGCAATCGCGATGGCAATCACTACACGCTGGCGCATGCCGCCCGAGAACTCGTGTGGGAATGACTTTAGGCGCAGGTGCGGATCGGGGATGCCTACCAGGTCGAGCAACTCCGTGGCCTCTTTGAGGGCCTGCTTCTTGCCGACGTCCCTATGGGCCTGAATTGCCTCCACCAACTGTGATCCGATATCGAAGACTGGGGTGAGTGCGGAGAGCGGATCCTGGAAGATCATGCCAATGCCATTGCCGCGGATATCGGACATTTGCTTATCACTAAGCCCGAGCAACTCGCGTCCGTCAAACTTCACGGAGCCGGTGATCTTCGCGTAGTCCGGGAGAAGCCCCATGATCGACATGGAGGTTACGGATTTTCCTGAACCGGACTCACCCACGATGCCGAGTGTGCGGCCAGGATAGAGATCAAAATCCACGCCACGGACGGCGGAGACGGATCCGGCTTCGGATGGGAAATTTACGCGCAGGTCTTTAACGGACAAGACTGGCGAGGTCATGCTTTACCTCCGGAATTCGAGTTGGGGTCGAGCGCATCGCGCAGGCCATCGCCGATGAAGGCCATAGACACGGTGAGCAAGGTCAGGGTGGCTGCAGGGAAGTAGAACAGCCACGGGGAGGATTGCACGGCGGCGGTGCCGCCCTGCAGGAGGGTACCGAGGGAGACGTCGGGAAGCTTAACGCCTAAGCCCAGGAAGGACAGGGCCGTCTCCGAGCCCACGGTGCCCACCACGCCGAAGACGAATTGGATGATGAGGAGCGAGCCAATATTGGGGATAACGTGGCGCACGATGGTGCGCAGCTTGGAAACACCCATGTAGCTGGCCGCGCGGACATAGTCCTGCTCGCGCACTGTAAGCGCCAAAGACCAGATAACGCGGGCCTGGTACATCCATCCAAAGACGATGAGTACGACGATAAGCAACTTCCAATCGCCGCCGGAATCCGCTACTACCAGTGCAATGAGGAGGAAGGTAGGAATGGATAGTAGGAAGTGGATGACCGCCAGCACCGCCTTTTCTGCAATGCCTCCCCACAAGGCTGCGGCCGATCCGACGAAGGCGGAGATGACCAAGGTAGCCAGAGATACCACAATGGCGATTGTGAGCGACCTTCCCAAACCGTGAATGGTCTGGGCATAAAGGTCATTGCCGGTGTCATTCGTGCCGAACCAATGCTCCGGGCTCGGTGGCTCCGATAGCGCAAGGAAGTCGGGTTCGGAGTAGTCCCACTTGGCAAAGAAGCCGCCGAAGAGGGCTGCAAGCACCAGGAAGGCCAGAATGATAAGGCCCAGGGTGGCGAGTTTATTGCGGAAGAAGCGGCGCAGGTACAGCTTGTAGCGTGAGGTGCCACGCGGCATCTGCTCCAGGGTGGCTACCTGTTCGGCCTCAGCGGGGGAGAAGGGGTCTCCCGTAGCGACTTCGCTGTGTGCGGTGATTTCCCCACGCGGTTCCTGCTTGAAGTAGTTGCGGTCTTTAGACGGGGTCATTTAACTCACCCTCACTCGTGGATCAAGCGCGACGACGACCAGGTCCGCCAAGACGGCGGAGATAGCCGTCATAGCGGCGCCAAAGGCGGCGACGGCCGCTGCACCGTTGACGTCGTTTTTGCTAATGGTCTCGATGAAGTATTGGCCCATGCCGTTCCAGCCAAAGATGCGCTCCGTCATCACCGCACCGGTAAAGATTCCTGGGATGGAAAAAGCCACCGAGGTTGCGACGGGAATGATGGAGGTGCGCAACGCGTGCTTGCGAATCGCCTGTTGGCGGGTCAAGCCCTTGGCGCGGGCAGTGCGCACGTAGTCCGCATCCAAGTTATCTAGCAGTAAGGTGCGTTGGGTCATGTGATAGCTGGCGTAGCTGATGAAGACCAGTGAAATGGTGGGAAGTACCAAGTGCTGTGCGGAGTCTATTAGCTTGGGGAAGAAACCTTCTACGTCCAGCGAATGGGAGCCGACAACGTAGAAAATCTTCTTGCCGGTGAGCTCGTTGATCTTCAACGCGCCCCACACCACAGCGATAGAAGCGACCACGACGTGGGTATTCATCGCGATGATGGATATGCCCTGCCAAATGCGGTCGCCGGTCTTGTACTGACGCGAAGCGGTATAGACGCCTACGGCCACGCCGAGGAGGATAGACAAGATGGTAGAGAGCAAGAGCAGCTGTGCGGAGACCCAGATGCGGTAACTAATTTCTGAATTCACCACCTCGCCGACCGGGGAATGGCCCCAGTCCCATTTGGTGAGGATATTGGTCAGCCACGTCCACCAGCGTTGCACTAATGGGGTATCGGGGCTGAGGTTATAGGGCTCGAGGAGGTTATTGATTTCCTCCGCTGAAAGCGGTGGGCGGCGTCCGGTGTAATTGGACCGTGGGTCCAGAAAGCTGGCCGCCAAGAGATAGGCGAGGTTGGTAGCCAAAAAGATCATGAGTAACCAGCCCAAGGTCTTTTTGATCAGATATTTAGTCATAGAGATTCTCCGTGCGTGGTTAAGCAGGAAACGGGGATGCAAGGTGTATCCAACGAGCAAATCGTTGTATGTGACTAATTTAATAAGCTGTTATACAGAGCACAATCAAAATAGCCCCGTGACATAAATCCCCAATAATGTGACAGGTATTAATTGGCGCGCTAAGGGTTGTATATCGTGTAATAAATGCACTTTAAGCAGGTATTACGGTGTTGAAAATTGTTGAACATTTATAGTATTTATTTAATTGAATGAAATTAACTCGGGGGTGAAAAAGTTTCTCCGCCCCTCTCGCCTGACCAGTGCCAGCGCTGGGTAGTCTTGGCGGATATGGATGACCCCACCCGCATCGATCCCACCCTTGAATCCCTCCGCCGCGCCTGGGAGGGCCAGCCCGATCTCAGCCTTCCCACCTTCTTTGCCATGCTGGCTAACCAAGGCATCGGCTGGGGCGCGAGCGATGCAGAGCTGGTAGCGGAATTAGAGCGCCAAGTGGACGTTCACCCGCCCCTGTTGCCATTGGAGAACGGTCGCGTTACCGCAGGGGAGTGGCTCGTGCTTGCCGACGCCCCCGCCAACCGCATCACTGCTACCCCCGCCCGCATCATCGTGCGCCGTCCCGATAGCCAACCCGTGGTGTGGGCTTATGAGTCCATTCGTCCCACAGGGCCCGGCCGCCCATTTACTATTCGGGATACCGAGGGCTTCGAGCACCGTTTTGGCGCGGTCTCTAGCCTTATGCGGCTAAGTCTTGAGCGTCCGAACCTCGGCGGCCTCAAGCGGCAGGACTTGGGTGATTTCGTCTTCGTCCTCCGGTTCGCAGCGGCCATTGGCGTGCTCGACCACGGCCTGCACCTTTTTGCTAAGGAAAACCGCCGGGTTAGCCGCCAAGATTATTCTTGGCAGCGCATAGAAAAATGCCGCCCCGGTGAGGAGCTGGAAATGATCCTCGGGGGCGGCGAGTCGGCCCGCTTCGGGACCGTTCAAGAAGTTTTGGTGGCAGAGACTCCGAACCCGCTATTCGGATAGGTCCTTCATCGGCCCCACCTTGCTGAACTGCAGCTTATAAATGGTGTCCAAATCGGCGTCCGGAAACGCGGCGCGGAAATCGCCTTCATTGGTTTCCACGGCGCTGGTAAGGCGCTCCACCGGGGTGTCGGGATTTGCCGTGACCGTGTACTGCAGCGTGGGCCGCGCGCGGTCATAGGCCACAAGTCGCTCCACATGCTCGACGCCCTTGACTCCATCCAAATCCTGGGCCACGGCGCCGGCAATCGCATTCATTGACGTCGTGATAGAGCCTTTGTCATTAGACGATGCAGATTCCACGTTATTGAAGCGACGGTGGCGCAGGTTAGCCACCACAATCCACAGCCCCACGATAAGCAGCAGCGCGGAACCGCCGGCGAGGGCCCAGACCCACCAGTCATTGTTTGCCAGGTTTTTCCACGTATCGTGGTCCACCCACAGGGCTAAGTACTTGGCAAACTCCACATTAAAGTGGATAAGGATGGGCCATATACCCAAAGCAATGAGGATGATTCCCAGCAGGCCGAGCAGGATGCGGTCAAAAGTAGCAAGTTTTCTAGACATTGTTATCCAACTCCGGAATCTTCTCTACAGCCACGTTAACCTGCGGCGGATTCTGCAAGTGGGCCAGACACTGCGTTACCGCGGTCTCTACTCGGCCCTGCAGCTCGGCATCATCGGTATCGCCATTGACGGTGACTTTGGCGGTCTTGCTATCCGCGGAGGTCTGTGCGGAGGCAACGCCCGGTACACGGCGAGCCGTGGCCGAAGATAGGCGCGCGATATCCACCGGACGCATCCACATGGACGCGGTATCGGAGGTCAGCTGCATGTGCGTTGTGCGGCGCGTCTTTAGTGCCGCAAACAGGAAGACAAGTCCGACGACGATAGAGGCGACACCGGCCCAGATCATCCAGGTCTGCAGCTCTTCAGTGGCAATGAGATCAAGTACCGGCTGAATCCACGACTGCGCATCGGAACCCGAGCCAACTAGCCACGTCTCGCGTACGCCGACGATGCCTGCGGCGAGCAAAAGCAGCCCTAGAATCACGGCCCAAGTGCGCGCCGCTGGAGACGCCTTGGGCTGCTGCCCAAAGTGTTCAGGCATGCGCTGATCAGCCATTATTGCCTCCTTGCGGGCGGTACGGATTAATCGAAATGGCGCGCAACGGCTCGGGCCGCGGCGCGTCTACGTGTAGTGGGCGAGGGTTTGCCGGGGTGACCTCAATACGCTTGAGCGGCTGTGGCCGCGGAACCTCGACCTTCCGTGCGGGAGCCGCTTTGGGGGCCTGCACGCGACGCGGGGCCCACTCGTGGCGAATTTCGATCTCGCGTAGCGGCTGCGGCCGAGGAGTTGCTACCTGTACCTTCCGTGCCAGTGGACGAATCTGCCCACTAGGGACCAACTTGGCGGGACGTGGTGTCGCTACGCCGTGGACACGTACTGGCTGAGGCTCCTGGACCGGCCGCACCGAATGGTCACTTGGGGAAGATACCTCGCGCAGCTGGTGGTCTGGGAGGTTGGCGGAAATGCTGCGCACCTCGGCCTCGCGCGGGGGCTTGATAGACCGCACTGCGACGCCGGTCGACGGCGCAGCGATAGTGCGAACCGGTGCTTCCTGTGGGGTGGCGATACTGCGCACATTCACCGACTCCGCTGTGACTGGCTGCCACACCGGCAAGGGCTTGATGCGTGGGGCGACGGTAGCAGCAAGTTGGCGCTGCTCCACCTCCGTGGCAGTCACGCGCTTGCCCGGAACGGAACCGCCAACGATGACATTAACGCGGGTGGTGGAGTACCCGGTGTGTGCCGCAATGGCCTCCGAGATGGCGGCGCGAGTATGCTCCGCAACTGTGGTAACCGGTGAAGGCCACACCACGCCAATAGTGGCGTTGACGGCAGCTACCTCGCGCTCGGAATCCATTTGGACCGAGACCCGTGGAAAACCGCGGCCGCCGATGCCCGCTAGCTTGGCCTCAATGGCCTTAGTGCCGGGCACACTAGCAATCGCGGCGGTAACGATGTGTTCCATGGTCCGCAGCGAGATACGCGTGTGGCCCTGAGTGGAACTATCTGTCATTAACCTTGGCCTTTCTCCTTACCAATGAGGCCATTCCACACAGAAGTGAGATCGATACGGCCATCAAAGTGTGCTCCCACAATGCCGCCGATAACGGCAAGGAGTACGGCGAGCAGGGTAGGACCCCAACCTAGGTGCAAAAAGAAGGCAAGAATAAGGCCGGAAATGATGCCCAAAGTGGTGTAATTCTTCATATCTATTCCTTCGATGGAGCAGCGGATAAGCCATCTACGGCGTCAGAAAACTCAACGTCAATGCGCTGCAGTTCGGGACAAGCCTCACGGGTTGCGGACCGAATATGTTTTGCCAAGGCATAAAGGTCCGGCGCGGTGCTGATATCAACGCAGACGTTGATTTGCAGGTGGCGATCATCGCGCGGATCTGGTCGCCTCATTCCAACGATGCGCTCACCCGGCAGGTATAAACTCACCGAACCAAACGAACCGCCGTCGAGCGCGGCGACGCCGCGAACCTTCTGGACTGCTTCTGCAATAGCGCGGGCGTGGCTTACCTCGAGCTCGAAACGTGCTCGGGGCTCAGGCATTGGGCTTAAGCCTGACCCTGGTTCAAAGCAGCCTGGCCCTCCGCCTCAGACTCTTCCCTTGGCAGCTTTACGTCGTGTACAACGACGTTGACACGCTCGACGCTCAGGCCGGTCATGCGCTCAACCGCATTCATGATGTTACGGCGGATAGCCTCAGCGAGCTCGTGGATGGCCACGCCGTACTCAGCGGTGATGGCAATCTCGATGCGAGCGGTGCCCTCTGCTACCTCTACGTCTACGCCCTGGCGGACGTCTTCGGAAGCACCGAAGGACTCGCGGATATTGCCAATCATGCGAGCGCCGCCGCCACCCAGGGAGTCCACGCCGGAAACCTCGCGGGCAGCAATGCCGGCAATCTTAGAAACCACGACATCATCGATAGTGGTGGTGCCGTACTGGGTCTCGAGGTTGTTGTTAACCTCGCGTTCCTCGGAAGCTGGAACCTGGTTGTCGGTATTCTGTGCGGGAGTCTTGTTCTCAGACATGGGCGATTGTGCCTTTCTTTATTGGATGATGTATGAACGCGATATTCAACTATCGAGGCAGGACAAACAGTCCTCAGCCAACGTCTCCGAGCTTAGATACATCTCGGCCGAATGTGTGCTGGGGAGCAATAAAATTTTCCAAAACGTGATTTTTGGCACGGTTTGGGAAGCGGCTTGAAAACCGCAGCCCAACATGCTTAAATACAAAGGTTGCTTTAACAGGGCAGCGAGAACCGAGACTCGGTGCTGGCGGCGGACGTCGCCAAGCGTGAGTCTTGGGGAGACGCTGAGCTGGTAAAGCGAACATGACACCTTCGTTGTCGCCATGGTTCAGGGAAACCTGAAGCATTGACTGGAAGGTCATCCAATCGGGCTAGGTCCGCGTTAGAGCAGTGACACCCCGAGAAGATGGACCGGAGAAGGGGCATGGCAAATAAACAGCGGCAGTAGACGAATTGGACACTCTCCACGTGTAATGCGTGAAAACCGTCCTCTTCACAATACTTTGACTACGGGTCTTGTACCCCGTCGAGAGCACTGCGTTCTGGCACTTGCCATGTACCGCACTCTTGGTCGTCATGGCAGTCAGACCACTGGCGTTGTGTCAGGCCCCAAGCCCGGACAACGTTATAGAGAAATCGAGAAGCAATTTCCCACCGCTTCACGCCCCGGAAACGCCGGGAATGTGAAAGTGGGGAAGCGAGGAAGAGGATAAGCGTGGCGGGACAAAAAATCCGCATTCGGCTGAAGGCCTATGACCACGAGGCTATCGACGCTTCTGCAAAGAAGATCGTCGAGACCGTTACCCGTACCGGTGCTCGTGTAGTTGGCCCAGTGCCGCTCCCAACCGAGAAGAACGTATACGCAGTTATTCGTTCTCCGCACAAGTACAAGGACTCTCGCGAGCACTTCGAGATGCGCACTCACAAGCGCCTGATCGACATTCTCGACCCAACCCCGAAGACCGTTGACGCTCTTATGCGTATCGATCTTCCGGCAAGCGTCGACGTGAACATCCAGTAAGCGACTTTGGTGGAGAACAAATAATGAGTGAAAACGAGATCAAGGGCATTCTGGGCAAGAAGCTCGGCATGACCCAGGTCTTCGACGAGGACAACCGCGTTGTACCGGTTACCGTCGTCGAGGCAGGGCCATGCGTTGTCACCCAGATTCGCACCCCCGAAACCGATGGCTACAGCGCCATCCAGATCGCCTTTGGCGAAATCGACCCACGCAAGGCCAATAAGCCGGTTGGTGGACACTTCAAGAAGGCTGGCGTAACCCCGCGCCGTCACGTTGCGGAAATCCGCATGGACGACACCTCCGCATACGAGGTCGGCCAAGAGGTCAAGGTAGACATCTTCGAGGGCATCTCCTTCGTTGACGTCACCGGCAAGACCAAGGGCCACGGCTACGCCGGCGCCATGAAGCGCCACGGCTTCGCAGGCCAGGGCGCAGCTCACGGTAACCAGGCCGCTCACCGCCGCGTTGGCGGCATCGGCGGCGCTGCTACCCCGGGCCGCGTCTTCAAGGGCAAGCGCATGGCTGGCCGTATGGGCCACGACCGCGTGACCACCCAGAACCTGAAGATTCAGAAAATCGATGCCGAGTCCAACCTGCTGCTCATCAAGGGTGCTATCCCAGGTGCGCGCGGCGGCCTCGTCACCGTTAAGACCGCAGTGAAGGGCGGTGCACACGCATGAGCAACCTCAAGCTAGACGTCCACACTTCCGAGGGTAAGACCAACGGCTCTGTAGACCTGCCAGCTGAAATCTTTGACACCGAGGCATCCATTGCTTTGATGCACCAGGTTGTTAATGCTCAGCTTGCTGCTGCGCGCCAGGGCACCCACGCAACCAAGACCCGCGGCGATGTCCGCGGTGGTGGTCGCAAGCCTTTCCGTCAGAAGGGCACCGGCCGTGCACGCCAGGGCTCCATCCGCGCACCGCACTACACCGGTGGCGGCACCGTCCATGGCCCACAGCCACGCGACTACGCACAGCGCACCCCTAAGAAGATGATCAAGGCTGCTCTCTTCGGTGCACTGTCTGACCGTGCTCGCAACGAGCGCATCCACGTCATCGAAGAGCTCGTCCCGGGCCAGAAGCCGTCCACCAAGTCGGCTAAGGCCTTCCTCGAGTCCCTGACCGAGCGCAAGAACGTGCTCCTGGTCATCGGCCGCGAGGACATCAACGCTCGTCGTAGCGCTAATAACCTGCCAAACGTTCAGATCCTGGACGCTGGCCAGCTCAACACCTACGACGTTCTCTACTCCGATGACGTTGTGTTCTCCGTTGAGGCGCTACACACCTTCATCAACCGCGCAACCGGCGCGGATAAGGAGGAGAACTAATGGCTAAGATTTCTAACCCGCGCGATGTCATCATCGCCCCGGTTGTATCCGAGAAGTCCTACGGTCTGATGGAGCAGAACGTGTACACGTTCTACGTCTCCACGGACTCCAATAAGTCCCAGATTAAAGATGCCGTAGAGCAGATCTTTGACGTAAAGGTCGACTCCGTGAACACCGTAAACCGTGCAGGTAAGCGTAAGCGCACCCGCACCGGTTTCGGCCAGCGTAAGTCCACCAAGCGTGCATATGTGACGCTCCGTGAAGGCAGCGACTCCATCGACGTCTTCGGCGCCGGCGCTTAAGCGCCACCGGAGAGCCGAAAGGAAAAGGAAGAATTATGGCTATTCGCAAGTACAAGCCGACAACTCCGGGTCGCCGCGCATCCTCCGTTTCTGAGTTTGACGAGATCACTCGTTCTACTCCGGAGAAGTCCCTGCTGCGCCCGCTGAGCAAGACTGGTGGCCGTAACAACTACGGTCGCATCACCACCCGCCACATCGGCGGTGGCCACAAGCGCCGTTACCGTCTGATCGACTTCCGTCGTAACGACAAGGACGGCATCCCGGCAAAGGTCGCTCACATCGAGTACGACCCGAACCGCACCGCAAATATCGCACTGCTTCACTACGTTGATGGCGAGAAGCGCTACATCATCGCCCCGAAGGGCCTCAAGCAAGGCACCATCGTCGAGTCCGGTCCGAATGCAGATATCAAGGTTGGCAACAACCTGCCTCTGCGCAACATTCCGACCGGTTCCATCATCCACGCTGTTGAGCTCAAGCCGGGCGCTGGCGCTAAGCTGGCTCGCTCCGCTGGTGCTTCCATCCAGCTGCTGGGTAAGGAAGGCAAGTACGCAGTCCTGCGTATGCCGTCTTCCGAAATCCGCCGTGTGGACATCCGTTGCCGCGCCACCGTTGGTGAGGTTGGCAACGCCGAGCAGATGAATATCCGCTGGGGCAAGGCCGGCCGCATGCGCTGGAAGGGCGTGCGCCCGACCGTCCGCGGTGTCGTTATGAACCCGGTTGACCACCCACACGGTGGTGGTGAGGGTAAGACCTCGGGTGGTCGCCACCCTGTGTCCCCATGGGGTCACAAGGAGGGTCGCACCCGCAACCCGAACCGCTACTCCAACAACATGATCGTGCGCCGTCGTCGCCCGAACAAGAAGCGCTAAGAGGAGGTAAACAATGCCACGCAGCCTTAAGAAGGGCCCGTTCGTCGATGAGCACCTCCTCAACAAGGTGGATGCTCAAAACGATGCAGGCACTAAGCAGGTCATCAAGACCTGGTCTCGCCGTTCGACCATTCTCCCCGATTTCATCGGTCACACCTTCGCCGTCCATGACGGCCGCAAGCACGTGCCGGTTTTCATCGAGGATTCCATGGTCGGCCACAAGCTGGGCGAGTTTGCACCAACCAAGACCTTTAAGGGTCACGTCAAGGATGACAAGAAGGGACGTCGATAAGCGATGAGTGAGACCATCACCTCCGCATCCGCCACGGCCCGCTACGTCCGCGTCACCCCGATGAAGGCACGTCGCGTGCTCGATCTGGTCCGCGGCAAGTCCGTAAGCGAAGCCCTGGCTATCCTGAAGTACGCACCGCAGGGTGCTTCCAAGCCAGTTGCTAAGGTCGTTGCTTCTGCAGCCGCTAACGCTGAGAACAACTTCGGCCTCGACCCACGCACTCTGGTCATCTCCGAGGCTTATGCCAACGAGGGTCCGACCATGCGTCGTTTCCAGCCACGTGCACAGGGTCGTGCATTCATGATTCGTAAGCGCACCAGCCACATCACCGTGGTGGTCGAAAGCCAGCAGGAAGGGGCCAAGTAATGGGCCAGAAGATCCATCCTCACGGCCTACGTTTGGGCATCACTTCCGACTGGAAGACCCACTGGTTCGCCGATAAGGACTACGCGAACTACGTAGCCGAAGACATCAAGATTCGTAACTACCTCAACAAGGGACTCGAGCGCGCCGGCATTGCCGACGTCGTTATCGAGCGCACCCGCGACCGCGTCCGCGTCGACATTCACACCGCTCGCCCAGGCATCGTGATTGGTCGCCGCGGCGCTGAGGCCGACCGCATCCGTCGCGAGCTGGAAAAGCTCACCGGCAAGATGGTTGCCCTCAACATCCTCGAGGTCAAGCAGGTAGACGCAAACGCAACTCTGGTTGCTCACTCCATCGCGGAGCAGCTGGTTAACCGTGTCGCATTCCGTCGTGCAATGCGCAAGGCTATCCAGTCCGCTATGCGTCAGCCACAGGTCAAGGGCATCAAGATTCTGCTGTCCGGCCGCCTGGGCGGTGCAGAAATGTCCCGCGTTGAGCGCTACCACGAGGGTCGCGTTCCGCTGCACACTCTTCGCGCCGAAATCGATTACGGCACCGCAGAGGCCCACACCACCTTCGGCCGCATTGGCATCAAGGTGTGGATCTACAAGGGTGACGTCGTCGGTGGCGTACGCGAGTCCGAACTGAACGCTCCGGCACAGGGCCGTGGCCGTGACCGTAATGGTCGCTCCCGCCGCGGTGGCCAGCGCCGCCAGCGTGCACAGCAGAAGCAGGAGGGCTAATCCATGCTGATTCCTAAGCGTGTTAAGTACCGCCGTCAGCACCGCCCGAGCCGTCGCGGCGTGTCCAAGGGCGGTAACCGCATCAACTTCGGCGATTACGCTATTCAGGCTCTCGAGCCGGCGTACATCACCAACCGTCAGATTGAGGCCGCACGTATTGCCATCAACCGCCACGTCAAGCGTGGTGGCAAGGTGTGGATCAACATCTTCCCGGACCGTCCGTTGACCCAGAAGCCGCTCGGCGTTCGTATGGGTTCCGGTAAGGGTCCGGTTGAGAAGTGGGTGGCTAACGTTAAGCCGGGCCGCGTACTTTTCGAGATGAGCTATCCAAACGATGCCGTTGCAATCGAGGCTCTGCGCCGCGCTGGCCAGAAGCTTCCTTGCAAGGTCCGTATCATCAAGAAGGAGGACCAGTTCTAATGGCAACCGGTACCCCCGCCCACGAGTTCCGTGAGCTCGACAATGCTGAGCTGCAGTCCCGCCTGAAGGATGCGAAGGAAGAGCTGTTCAACCTTCGCTTCCAGAAGGCCACCGGCCAGCTGACCAACAACCGCCGCATCGGCACGGTTAAGCGCGACATTGCCCGCATCTACACCGTTCTGCGCGAGCGCGAGCTGGGCCTGTCCGTTGCTCCGGGAGCTGAGGCTTAATCATGAGTGAGGCTAACGTGACTGATTCTAAGAAGGCACCTACTCCGAAGAAGGAGAAGGTCAAGGGCGCTCCTAAGGTTCGCACCGGCTACGTAGTATCCGACAAGATGAGCAAGACCATCGTTGTCGAGCTGGAGGACCGCAAGCAGCACGCCCTGTACGGCAAGATCATGCGCTCTAACAAGAAGGTTAAGGTGCATGACGAGGAAGAAACCGCAGGCATCGGCGATCTTGTACGTATCGCTGAGACCCGCCCGCTGTCCAAGGACAAGCACTTCCGTCTCGTTGAGATCATCGAGAAGGCTAAGTAAAAACTAGCCAGCGCAGCCCCTGCTCCGAACCCTAGGGTTCGAAGCAGGGGTCGTTCGCCGTTTTAGGGCTTTTCTACGGCCGGGCCTTCCCATAAAACCAGTAGGGAACCCAGGTGACGTTTTTGGTATCCAGGCCCCACTCATACACCGCGAGGCCCCGTACGCTCTTTGCTAGCTCCCCCTCGCCGGAAGCCCACACGTACCCTGGCCTCGGCGCACTGGCGTAGTCCGCTCTCAGAGCGGTAATGATAGCGTCCGTCTCCTGGTGCGGTTGGGTATGAATGATTCGCAGGCTGTGGACGCTCGCCTCCCACCTAGCTGCGAGGCCCGGCTCTACCTCGTCGTCGCTGGTCACCACGGCCATAACGTCGGTGGTGCGAAGCATCGATGGGTTATGGTCTTCTTGGTAGGCCAAGATGTTTCGTAGCGCGGGCAGAGCGGATGCGTCGGCGACTAGAAGTTGTGCCGCCTCGGTTGGTCGCCACAGGTCGTTGCAGGTAAAGAATCCCGCCGTATCACCGGCTTGCGCGCGGCAAACCCACCGCGATCCAGGTCCGGAATCGCCGTGGGTGACCACGTCGACGTCGACTGTGGCCTCCTCTGGGTGGAGCGCGCGGACGGTGTACCAGCGCAGGTTCGGCCGCTTCTCCTTATCAATCGCATTCACCGCTGAGCGGAGGTTTATGCCGTCGACGGGGAAGGGCGTAAATTCCTGTTCAGCCTGAGGCATGACGAGTCCAAAGAATTCATCGGGACCGGTGAGGGTGTACGTCCGGAACGCCTCGGCATAAAACGTGAGACGGTGCAGACGCGGGCGGATCCGTCTGTTAGCGGTCAGGATAACGGGAATGAGTTCGTGTTCAGGCATCGGGGACGATTGTAGACAAGGGGACATGCATCTAATGTATTCGCATTAAGCTAAGGCTTGCCTAATCAACCCTTTCCGTTATAGGGTAAGCAAGATTATTTACTTCCTTTATTGAAAGGGTTAGCCTCATGAAGATTTTCGGCCGTCGTACCTTGGGTGCCGTAGCAATAGTTTCCGCTGGAGCCGTAGCCCTAGGCGGTTGCTCGCGCGGTGAGGGCGATGAAACGGCTCAGGCGACTGAAGCTGCCAGCGAGCAGCGCGTGGCTAGCCTAGGGCTGGGTGACGCCGACACTTTGCTTGCCCTGGGGATTACTCCGGTGACGGTGGCGCCGTGGGGTGCTGAGGGCGATGGCGATCCTTCCGGCGTCGGCCCCTGGGTAAAGACGCTTTTGGGCGATGCAGAGCCTGAGGTAATTTACAATACCGCGACCGGATTTACCGCGGATACCTTTGAGCAGATCACCGCGGCAGACCCCACCCAGATCATTGCGGTGAACCAGGCAGTAGATGCGCGCACGAAGGAGTCTCTGGAAGAGATCGCGCCTGTCACCGTAAAGCCAGATGACTATGAAGACTGGCAGGTGCCCTGGGAAAAGCAAGTGGAGACCATCGCAGATGCGGTGGGCAAGGAAGACGAAGGCGATAAGCTTATCGGTGATACCGAAAAGGCCTTCGAGGAATTCCGCCGCGAGCACACGGAATTGCAGGGCAAGTCTGCGGCCATCGTCATGCCTTATGACGGCAAAATTGGCCTGTACACCGAGGAGGACGGGCGCGGACAGTTCATTGAGGATCTTGGCATGGAAATCCCCGATGCGTTGCAGGGCGATGGTGGCAGCTTCTTCGTCGATATTGCGCCAGAAAACTACACGAAGCTTAACCAGGTTGATTACCTCTTTGTTCTGGACTACAACGGCTCCTCCGGTGCTTTGAAGAAAGACAAGATCTTCCAAGGCCTCGACATTGTCAAGGATAGTCGCGTGCGCTACCTGGATACGGATACCGGCAATGCCATGAGTATGCCGAACCCGGTGACCATCCCCTGGGCAGTAGATAAGTTTGAAGAGAAGCTGTAATTGTTAGCAACCACGAAGGGCGGCGAAATAGTCCAGCCGCTTTCCATAGCAGATAGTTCTAGCACCACCGGCATCGCTACATCGGTAAGGGCGCGGGCACAGGGGCGCAAGATTCTCCTCGTCGCCCTCATCCTCGCCAGCCTGGTATTGGCGGCGGCGTCCTTGGCTCTAGGATCCCGGTCGATTCCGCCCGGGGAGGTTATCGCTGCCCTGCGCGGAGCAGGGGAGCAGGATATCCGCGATATCGTGTGGAACCTGCGCATGCCGCGCACCTTCCTGGCTTATTTCGCTGGCGCGGCCCTTGCTGTGGCCGGGGTACTGGCGCAATCGTGGACCAGAAACCCGCTAGCGGATCCAGGATTTATTGGTGTTACCGCGGGCGCGTCATTCTTCGTCGCCTTAGGCACGGCCATTGGCATTGCTTCCTCTACCGGCATGCGCACCACCCTCGCGCTTGCAGGCGCGGGTATTACTACGCTGCTGGTCTTAGCCGTATCGCGGCGGTTTCAGGATCCCCTGACGCTCATTCTGGTAGGTGCCGGCGTATCCGCCTCCTTGGGATCGGGCGCGATGATCATCGGTCTATATTCCACGGACGTCCTCGATAGCATGCGGCGGTGGACCATCGGCTCGACCTTTGGCCGCGGCCCAGAAGACGTCGCGATCGCAGGCATAGGGCTTGTTATCGGCCTAACGTGTGCGGCGATGGCAGCTAGACCCCTCGACCTTTTGGCCATGGGGGAGGAGTCCTCCCTCGCCTTGGGCGGATCACCCACCACCGCGCGGGTGGGCTCGGCGCTCAGCGTCGTGGTGCTGGCCGGCAGTGCAACGGCAGCAACGGGCCCCATTGCCTTCGTCGGCTTTGCCATTCCCCACATCGTGCGGCGGGTGGTGGGCCCTAGCGTTGCCACCATGCTTTTGCCCTCCGCGTTCTTGGGTGGTTGTGCTGTGCTTGCCGCCGATATCATCGGCCGCCTCATTGTGGGTAACTCGGAGCTGGAGATGTCCATCGTCCTCGCGGTAGTGGGCGCACCTTTCCTCATTTGGGGTGCTCACCGCGGCGTGGGCAGAACGTGGGGGTAAAACGCATGACCACGATCAACACATTTTTAAAAGCGCAGCAACGCCGCCGGCACGCGCGCGTGCTCGCTTCCACGCTGGCATTCATCCTTATCGCATTTATCGCGTACTTAGTATTGCTGGGACAAGGTCCCATGGAACTGAGCCCGCTACAAGTCATCGATGTCCTCACCGGCGGCGGCAGCGAGAGCCACATCAGGGTGGTGTGGGACTTGCGCCTGCCGGTTGCCATCGCCACCATCATCGTGGGCGCCGCCCTCGGCTTGGCCGGTTCTTGGACGCAAACCATGGCGCGCAACCCGCTGGCCTCACCGGATATTTTAGGCGTTACCGGCGGGGCATCGGTGTTGGTGGTTTTGGGCACCGTGCATTCGCGCCCCGGTTTCGCCGAGGGCATCCCGGAGTTTTGGTGGCGGGCATGCTTGGCGATGATCGGCGCCCTCCTCGTTGTCATCCTCCTCGCGGTCCTTGGTGGCATCGGTACGAGCAACCGCATCGTCATCGTCGGTATTGCTTTATCGCTGATGTTCCAGGCCCTCGTGGCATATTTGATGCGCAGCGCCCAGATCCTGCGCGCTGCAGAGGCGCAAACGTGGCTCGCGGGGTCGACTGGATTTGTTCGCATGGAGGTTATCCTTCCACTTCTGGCGGCATTAGCGCCGTTTCTCGCTATAGGAATCTGGTGCGCGAGGGAGTTGCCGCTGCTTTCCCATGATGATTCCTCCGCAACTACCCTGGGCGTGAATATTTCCCGCCAGCGCGCCCTGCTGCTTATTGCGGCAACCGGTATCAGCGCCGTGGTGGTCTCGGTGGTGGGACCCATTGGCTTCATCGCGCTGCTAGCGCCGCACCTGGCGCGGATGGTGGCGCGCACCCCCACGCCATCGCCGCTGGCATCGGCGGCCGCTGGTGCGGCGCTGCTTACCGTGTGCGCTGTCATCGCTGGCGCAATCCCGGTAAATGCGCCGGTAGGGGTGGTTTCCTCTGTTCTCGGCGGCTGCGCCTTGGTGATATTGGTGTGGAATGCGGCCGGGCGCAGCTAAACATTGTGCCCCGGCACAGCGGGGAAACTGACAAGTACAGCGCCGGATGGTGCTACACAGTCATACGTGGATGAAGGAAAAGATATGACGGAAAATCGGCCTAATCGGCCTAATCAGCCCACCAGCCCGAAGTCTCGGTGCAGTGTCCAAGCCACCGGCATTCATGCGGGATATAAGGATGGCGGGGATATTCTTGCCGGCGTCGATCTGCACGCCCGCGCCGGCGAAGTCACCACCCTCATTGGGCCCAATGGCTGCGGTAAGTCCACGCTGCTGAAAACTCTCTCGAAAATCCTGGCCCCACGGCAGGGCAGCGTCATGGTCGGGGGAGCTGACCTACATGCGATGTCCGCGAAGGATGCCGCGCAGCAGGTGGCGCTGCTGCCACAGCACCCCGTGGCCCCCGATGGGCTGCGGGTAGGCGAGCTGGTCGCGCGCGGGCGTCATCCTTATCAAGGGAGGATGCGCGGCCTTTCCGCCACGGACCGAGAAATCATTACGCAGGCCTGCGAGGCTACCGAAATCGTGGACTTCCTCGATCGTGATATCGCTTCGCTATCGGGTGGGCAGCGCCAGCGCGTCTGGCTGGCGTTGGCACTGGCACAAGATACGCCTGTGCTGCTTCTCGACGAACCCACGACCTTCCTCGACCCTGCCCATGCCATGCGCATGCTAGAGCTGGCTCGCGCACAGGCGCAGGCGGGCAAAACAGTAGTTGTAGTCCTGCATGATCTCATGCTGGCGGGCCACTATTCTGATTCCATGGTGGTGATGAAAGCCGGCGAAATCATCGCTCGAGGGGCGCCGAAGCAAGCGCTGTCCCCGAAGGTATTGGCGCAGGCCTATGGCATCGAGGCTGAGGCCTGGGACGATCCGGATAGTGATGCCCCGATCATCGTTCCCCGACGCGTCGTAGCGGCGCATTAGTGGAAACCTGCCAATAGTGGCTGTTTCCCAGACGCTCTATTGGGCCTTTCGCTGTAAATCTAGAAAGGAAATTGCCACTACAAAAAGATTGAGCACGCTTCCCGCGCCGAGTAAAAAGGTGCCAATTCGATAGGAGCCTGTGCCGACGGCCGCCATATTGCCGTAAATATAGACCCAGATGCCCCAGCCGATGATCAGAACCAGGCCGGCCAGACCAGAGAGCAGGCGGAGGCTACGAGGCGAAGTGGGGGCGAAGAATTTATAGGCGGCGTCGACAAGCGTGCAAGCCGCAAGCCCCAGACTCAGCCCGCCGGTCAACCAGACAGGAAGCAGAGCGGAGGTGCCAAAGACTACGGGCAGGATAAACGCGAGAAACGCGAGGATAAAGAGCGCGGAGTGTAGCCACAGGGTGCGCTTGGTGTAGGTCATACTGGAAACTGTACTAAGAATTACCCGGCGTCCGGGTATTTCAATCTTGTTGGGGTCTTCGTCTTCCGTTTACGTGGTTCTTGTTCTTGACGGAACAAAACTGCGCCGGCCGGACCGAAGCCCGACCGGCGCAGCCAGTCTCAATTCAGTTTCCTATTTAGCAGGAAGGCTCTTGCTTAAGCGAAGAACTTGCGGCGTGCGGCGAAAGCGCCAGCGGCAACCATTGCAGCTACAGCCAGAGCAGCCGGCGCCTGTGCAACGGAGTTGGAGCCGGTCTCAGCGGACATACCACGTGCGGAGTCTGTGGACTGGCCAGCAGCTGGTGCAGACGGAGCGGAAGGAGCGTCAGCCTGAGCAGCGTCGCCCTCGGCGAGCTGACCGCCTTGGGCGATAACTTCGTCCTTGTTAGCGTTCAGCAGCTGCTCGGAAGCAGCCTTCTCCTCAGCGGTTGGCTGCTGGTTCTTGCGTGCCTCGTCCTTGACGTAGGTCTTGCCGTCCTGGGACAGGTACCAGGTGATGCCACCGATGATCAGGGCGGCTGGCAGTGCCAACCAAGCCAGCTTCTTCTTGTCAAACTCAGGCTTTGCATCCTCAGAAGGGAATGCCTCAGCGTAAGCATTGCGCATCTCGTCGGTGATCTCTTCATTCACCAGAGCCGGATCGTTGACGTAAACGTTTGGATCCTTCAGGCTCTGGTACCACTCGTTGCCCTCTGCGTCCTTCTTCGTAGCTGGAGCAGGGATATCGACGGTGTCTTGCTGCTCCTCCACGAACTTTTCGGCCTGCTCTGGGGTCAAGCGAACAGGATTGCCTGCGACGGGCTTGGACAGCCAAGAACCGTCTTCCTGCTTGAAGTGCTCGACACCATCGACGGTAATCGGATCAGCAGCAACATCGTGGCGTTCAACGTCACTGGTGCCCTCTTCAGCTGGGGTGCCTTCGGTGTCGGTCTCTTCATCCGCGGACGGGGTAGGCATCTCGGTCAGAGGCTTGTCTTCTACTGGGGCCGGAACTTGGGCCTGAGCAACAGCTGCGCCACCAAAGGCGAGTGCGCCGGTCAGTGCAGCAGCGGTCAGGGTCTGTGGCAAACGCTTCATGTGTTTCTCCTTAGGGAAATATGGGAAAGCGCAAAGAAATGTCTTTCGCGACGCAAATAACAGTGGTCACATAATTCGCAGTTGTCACACGGAAATCAGAAGTTAACTGCAATTCTCACGCGTTACAGCTGTGAAAATCTGATTATTAGAATGGCCGTGCGACAGGCTTTGCACTGAGGGGTGCTAAAGTGTGGTTCATATGTGCAGATTGTGGCGATGATTTTGGAGCCTATGCGTGTCGTATTGTTCGAAATAAGAGGCCGAGGGCTAGGTGGGTGTACTGACGGAAATATATGTGGAGGTAGGGGGGGCGTCGGTAATCACTAAGCGGCGTTTTGGTATGGGCGCTGGCGTGTGGTTGAATGTATAGGTTGCAAAAGCTGGTCGGCCCGTAGCGGTGCGTTTCCGAACCGTCGGTCCGAGACCCTTCGGCATAGTCCGTTGTCAAAGCTTGAGCATCGCAAGTTTGTAGACCGCGTGCGGCAAGGACGGAAATCTTACCGCACATCAATCCAGGTCAGGAGACCCATAGTGATTCAGCAAGAATCGCGTCTGCGCGTCGCCGACAACTCTGGTGCACGTGAATTGCTGTGCATCCGCGTTCTCGGCGGCTCTGTCCGACGCTCCGCTGGCATCGGCGACGTTATCGTCGCGACTGTCAAGGACGCTGTCCCAGGTGGCAACGTCAAGGAAGGCGACATTGTAAAGGCAGTTATCGTCCGCGCGAAGAAGGAAACCCGTCGTCCAGACGGCTCCTACATCCGCTTTGACGAGAACGCTGCAGTTGTTCTCAAGGGCGATAGCGAGCCCCGTGGTACCCGTATCTTCGGACCGGTTGCTCGCGAACTTCGTGACAAGCGTTTCATGAAGATCGTTTCTCTCGCACCGGAGGTGATCTAGTCTTATGAAGATCCATAAGGGAGATATGGTGATCGTCATTTCGGGCCCAGACAAGGGCGCGAAGGGCAAGGTCATCGAGGCATACCCAAAGCGTGAAAAGGTCCTCGTTGAGGGCGTTAACCGCATCAAGAAGCACGTCGCTAACTCCGCTACCGAGCGTGGCGCCGAGTCCGGCGGAATCGTTACCCAGGAAGCTCCGATCCACGTGTCCAACGTTGCGATCGTTGACTCCGAAGGCAACCCGACCCGCGTGGGCTACCGTTTCGACGAGAACGGCAAGAAGGTCCGTATCGCGCGTAGCAACGGGAAGGACATCTAAAAATGAGCGAGAACTACACCCCGCGTCTGAAGACTCGCTACCGCGAGGAAATCCGTAAGACCCTGAATGACGAGTTCAACTACGACAACGTCATGCAGATCCCTGGTGTTACCAAGGTTGTTGTCAACATGGGTGTTGGCGAAGCTGCACGTGACTCCAAGGTCATCAACGGCGCACTCGAGGACCTGACCGCTATTACCGGTCAGAAGCCGCAGCTGCGTCGCGCTAAGAAGTCCATCGCGAACTTCAAGCTTCGTGAGGGCATGCCCATCGGCGCCCGCGTTACCCTGCGCGGCGACCGCATGTGGGAGTTCCTGGACCGCCTGCTGACCATCGCGCTGCCACGTATTCGTGACTTCCGCGGTCTGTCTGATCAGCAGTTCGACGGCCACGGCAATTATACCTTCGGCCTGTCCGAGCAGTCCATGTTCTACGAGATCGACATCGACAAGATCGATCGCCCTCGTGGTATGGACATCACCGTCGTTACCACCGCTACTAACGACGACGAGGGCCGCAAGCTCCTGCGCGAGCTCGGCTTCCCGTTCAAGTAAATAGAGCGCTAAGAAATCCCAACTCCCCGGAAGGGGCGTTGGGATTTTCTAGTTTTACCGGGTGGGGCGGAATCTAGTGGTCGAAAGCGCTGGCTTCTGCATGTGCGGCTTAGGCGCTGTCGGCCTCGGTGCGCGTAGCGCCCTCGTAGTGCCAGCCGACGACCGTGTTGCGGGCCGCCGCCTCCAAAGGGTTGGCAGGTTGGATACAACCGATGGTGAGTAGGCGGCCAGGCATGGGTGCCTCGCCCCAGATAGAGGCGTCGTCAGACAGCCCCTGTTTATCTGGGTCGTGTAAGTCGGTAGCGGTATAGACGAGCCAGTTCTGGCCGGAGTTTTGCCTGCGGACGTAGAGCTTGTTGCCTAAGCGCACCTTGTGCTCGTTCGCGGAGCCATCGTAGAGATTATTAAACACGGCCGGCACCCCCGCCCCAGTATGCCCGGCGATGACGACGATGTCTTGGGCTGTAGTGCCCGGCAGTGAATAAGGGCGGTCTTCGGCAGTATAGGTGCAGGCCTTATTCATGGAGTCCGGATTGATGGCACCGTTTACTACGCGGCAGGAGCCGTCTTGAAAATCTGCATGAACCTCAATGGCCGGGATGAAGAGCTCGACTGCGGGGGAAGGGTCAATAGCAGGGGCCTCTTCCGCGGTGACCTCATTGGTTTCCAAGCCTTCTGGGGGATTGACCACACGATTAATCGTGCAGGCGAGTAACACTGTGGCGACGATGCCGACGACGACCCGAAGGATGCCAGAGGATCGCCACGCCTTTGTGATTCGTTCCTATAGCGTGGGTTTGCACCGGTTCCGGGGAGGTGCGGTGTCCTCAAGGCAGTGTGGGGAACGTTGGCGCTGCTGTCAGCGAGTGCGCGTTTCGGTCTGGCGCCATTGGCGATCACCATTTGTGTGGTCGGATCGCGATGGAACGCTCCGGCGCCCACTAGTAGGAAGCCGATTCGGTTCCCTCCGCGGCCGGTAGTGGGAATCCATGCGACCTCCGAAGAGAAAATACGGGTAATAGGAAAGTTCTAGCTTACAACGCAGTGTTATGCATACCCGGAATTGACGCGGAATCAGGTGGTCAGGATAAGATTAGAAGGATTTAATACTCTTTGATTAATGAGGTAGAAATGTCTCTCAATGATGCCGCCAAGGCGGCGGCCGTCAAGAAGGTCACCTTATTAGATGAATCCTTCGCTCGCTTTGCAGTTCGCGCTACCTTGGCGGGTGTGTACCTGTGTATCGGTACTGCTTTTGCCGGTGTGGTAGGCCAGGCCGTCAACGGCGTTGCGCAGGGAATGGGCTCCGTGGCTTTTGCCCTATTTTTCGGCGTGGGCCTGTTCGCCATTCTGCTCTTGGGCGCCGATCTGGCTACCGGCAACATGATGTACATGGTCTATGCCGCCAGCAATAAGCACGTGGCGTGGGGCAAGGCCTTTTACTTGTTGCTTATTACCACCATTTTCAATCTGGTGGGAGCGATCATTTTTGCCGCCATTATGGCGATGTCCGCCAAATTTGCTGACTTGGATCCTTCGCACCTTCTGGTGACGGTTTCTGAAGGCAAGCTCACCAAGTCCCCGCAAGGCATGCTGGTAGAGGCCATTGCCGCCAACTTTGTGGTCAACATGGGCATCGTCGGTGCCATCTTCGCCAAGGACGCAGCGTCGAAGTTCTTTGTCATCATCCCGATCATTGGCGCTTTCGTGGCGTTAGGCCTAGAGCACGTTATCGCGAACTTCTGCCTGTTTAGCATCACGCTATTCGCCTCTGACCCGGTGCCGGCAACACTGACCGCCGGCAACGTAGCCCTCAATTGGATCCTAGTGTGGATCGGCAACTTTATTGGCGGCGGCCTTTTGGTTGGCGGCGTCTACGCGTGGCTCAATCGCGGCCCGGAGGCCTACCGCGACTAAGCGAGCTTTCCGGAATAAAGGTTAAAGCGGTCACCGCGGGCAAACCCCACGAGCGCCATGCCGGTTTCGCGGGCCGTTTCCACCGCTAGGGAGGAAGCCGCGCTTACGGCAACCAGCATTCCGAAGCCGGCCATCGCGGCCTTTTGGACGAGCTCAAAGCTGGCGCGCGAGCTCATCGCCAAAATGAGATCGTCTGCAGGCAGTCGATCTTCCAGCAGAAGGTGACCGATGACCTTATCGGCGGCATTGTGTCGGCCGATATCTTCGCGGATTACCACCGGCTCACCGTCCAGGGTGAAGGCACCGGCAGCGTGAATGCCGCCGGTCTTTTTAAATTGTTTCTGTTCGGCGCGAAGTGCCTCGGGCAGCTGGGCTATGACATAGGGATCTACCGGCACTTGGGGAATCGGGTAGCGTGTCTGCTTGGTCAATGCCTCGATAGAGGAGGTACCGCACACGCCGCAGGCGGAGGTTGTGGTGGTTAACCGCAAATCGCTTAGGTCAATCACGTTCCTTTTTCTCAGCTCGACGTCGAGCAAATTGTAGGTATTCATGCCATCGACGGTGGCACCGGCGCAGTAGCGGGCCTCCGCGACGTCGCCAAGCGAGGCAATATGGCCCTCCGAATGCAAGAAACCGTGCGCGAGCTCCACGTCATGTCCAGGAGTACGCATAGTGGTGGTGATAGTCTGCCCGCCCACGCGGATTTCTAGTGGTTCCTCGCCGGCGACGGTATCTGCGCGGGTATCGACCTGCAGGCCATCTCCCAAACGGACCTTGGTGACAGCGAAGGTGGAATTCTTGCGGCCGGCCATTACTGCAGCACCTGCTTTAGGGCGTCAATATTGTTGCGGGCTTCATCCACGTCGCTGGAGGCAAGGCCGACGAGGAAGGCGGTAAGCGGTGCGGCCGGGCGAGAGCGATTATGCGCTACGTCCTTGGTTAAATCCAGAATTTCGCGGGTGAGGGTGGTCGCCTCCCCGGGATCGAGGCCGAGGTGTCGGGCGGCTTCTTCCAGCCACTCGTGCGCGGATTGGATGGGGTCCTCGTGCATCTCGCTCATGACCAACTCCTTATATATGTTCGTGCAGGTCCCGACTTTAATGAAGGCACGGGACCATTTGGAAAACCGCAGGTAATGGCGTAGCATAGTACCTCGTGCTTGCGCCGAGGCATTGGCGTGCCTAAGTCACTGTGAATTTTGGCGCGCTGAGCTGCAGAAAGCGCCGAGCCGATGCAAGAACTGAACATCAACTTTGTTGTAGGCCCCTCGCCGTAGATAGCGGACCGTTGTCTGAATCAAAGGGTGGCGAGCGCCTTACGGTATTGACCGTAGGGAGCGTGAGTAGCCCGAAATCACACGGAGAACGCTTTGGTGAGCACGGGAACCGCAACGAGAAAGGTACACGGTCACTCATATGACTATGACTGATCCTATTGCCGACATGCTGTCGCGCGTGCGCAACGCAAGTAATGCGCACCATGACACCGTGTCGATGCCTACCTCCAAGCTGAAGGCAAACATTGCTGACATTTTGAAGCAGGAAGGCTACATCGCTGACTACACCGTCGAGGGCCACACCCTGTCCCTCGAGCTGAAGTACAACAACCGCGAGCGCTCCCTGTCTGGCCTGCGTCGCGTGTCTAAGCCGGGTCTACGCGTGTACGCAAAGTCCACCGAACTGCCACAGGTCTTGGGCGGCCTGGGCGTGGCTATCATTTCCACGTCCCACGGCGTGCTGACTGACCGTCAGGCTGAGGAGAAGGGCGTAGGCGGAGAAGTTCTCGCCTACGTCTGGTAAAGGGAGGTTTGACACATGTCTCGAGTCGGTCTAGCACCAATCGCCGTACCGAACGGCGTCGAAATCAAGATCAACGGCCAAGACGTTGAGGTTAAGGGTCCTAAGGGCACCCAGAGCGTTAACGTTCCAGAGCCTATCGCCATCAACCTGGAAGACGGCGTACTGTCCGTTTCCCGCCCTGATGACCACCGCAAGCACCGTGCACTGCACGGTCTGTCCCGCTCCCTGCTGAACAACGCCGTTGTTGGCGTGACCGAGGGCTACACCATCAAGATGGAAATCTTCGGTGTCGGCTACCGTGTTCAGCAGAAGGGTAAGGACCTGGAATTCAGCCTGGGCTACTCCCACCCGATCCTCATCGAGGCTCCGGAGGGAATTACCTTCGCAGTGGACGGCGCAACCAAGCTGTCCATTACCGGTATTGACAAGCAACTAGTCGGACAGATCGCCGCTAATATCCGTCGTCTGCGTAAGGACGATCCTTACAAGGGCAAGGGTATTCGCTACGAAGGCGAGCAGATCCGTCGCAAGGTCGGAAAGACGGGTAAGTAAGCAATGGCAAACACTGAAAACACCAAGCGCACTCCAGTCGGCAAGGACATCTCCTCCCGTCGTCGCGAAGCACGCGCACGCCGTCACTTCCGTATCCGTAAGACCCTGCGTGGCACCCCTGAGGCACCGCGTCTGGTTCTTCACCGCTCCTCCCGTCACATGCACGTCCAGGTCATCGACGACCTGGCAGGCCACACCCTGGTCTCCGCATCCTCCATGGAGGCGGACGTTCGTGCACTCGAGGGCGATAAGAAGGCCAAGGCCGCCAAGGTAGGCGAGCTGGTTGCCGAGCGCGCTAAGGCCGCTGGCATCGAGCACGTCGTATTTGACCGCGCAGGCTACAAGTACCACGGCCGCGTCGCTGCGCTGGCTGACGCCGCACGTGAAGGTGGTCTGAAGTTCTAATGATCATCGTCAACGGAAACATCAACGGAAGGAACGCCTAATGTCGGACCGTGAACAGCGTGACGGCGGACGCTCCGCCGAGAACAACAAGAACAACCGCGGTGGCAACGGCCGCCGCAACGATCGTCGTAACCATCAGGACAACGAGCGCGATAAGTACATCGAGCGCGTTGTGACCATCAACCGCGTCTCCAAGACCGTTAAGGGTGGCCGCAACATGTCCTTCACCGCCCTCGTCGTCGTTGGTGACGGCCAGGGTCAGGTTGGCGTTGGTTATGGCAAGGCCAAGGAAGTCCCAGCCGCAATCCAGAAGGGCGCTGAAGAGGCTCGCAAGAACTTCTTCCGCGTTCCGATGATTGCTGGCACCATCACCCACCCGGTTGAGGGTCGCGACGCAGCTGGCATCGTTATGATGAAGCCTGCCGCACCTGGTACCGGTGTTATCGCTGGTGGTGCTGCTCGTCCAGTGCTCGAATGCGCTGGCGTGCAGGACATTCTGTCGAAGTCTCTGGGCTCCGACAATGCACTCAACGTCGTCCGCGCTACCGTGGACGGCCTCAAGCAGCTGGTCCGCCCTGAAGAGGTTGCCGCACGTCGTGGCAAGTCCATCGAAGAGGTCACCCCGGCCCGTATGCTGCGCAAGCGCGCAGGTCAGGAGGCATAAGCAATGGCTCTGAAGATTACACAGGTAAAGGGCCTGGTGGGCACCAACCCGAACCACCGCAAGAACATTGAGGCTCTCGGCCTCAAGCGCATCGGTCAGTCCGTAGTAAAGCAGGACACCCCGATCATTCGCGGTATGGTTCACAAGGTTCGCCACCTGGTCACCGTCGAAGAAGTGGCAGGGGAGTAAACCATGGCTGATATCATCAAGCTGCACGACCTGCGCCCAACCGCAGGAGCAAATAAGCCTAAGACCCGCGTTGGCCGCGGTGAGGCATCCAAGGGTAAGACCGCTGGTCGCGGTACCAAGGGCACCGGTGCTCGTAAGCAGGTTTCCGCTGCTTTCGAGGGTGGCCAGATGCCGATCCACATGCGTCTGCCTAAGTTGAAGGGCTTCAAGAACCCGAACCACGTTGAGTACCAGGTAGTCAACGTTGCTGACCTGGCCGAGAAGTTCGCAGATGGCGGCGACATTACCGTTGCTGACATCGCAGCTGCTGGCCTGGTCCGCGCTAATAAGCCGGTCAAGGTTCTGGGCAACGGCGACATCAACGTTAAGTTGAACGTCACCGCTGATAAGTTCTCCAAGTCTGCTGTAGAGAAGATCGAAGCTGCTGGCGGATCCGCCAACACCAAGTAATCTCTTTCAAGTAGATTTTCGTCCCCCTCTCCGCACCAGCGGAGCAGGGGGATGATTTCGTTTGGTAAGCGCCCTGGTGCCGGTATAGAGCGCAGTACCTTGGTTATGGACACAATTGGTGCTGGAAATAGCTGACAGGAAACCTTTATTAATAAATAAGGTTGCCGGTATGGCGATATATATTCATGAGTGTTAAAGTCAATCTTAGTTGAAAATCATCTACCGTTAAGGAGACTCTTATGTCGTCTATTTCTTCGCTGCTCGCAACCGCAGTCGCTGCCATCATGCCATTTGCCGGCTCTACCGGCCCAGTCGACGCCCAGGAACAGCTCTCCCAGCCGGATCCTGCTGAGACCACTCAGACCGCGCCTGCCGAAGTTGGCGAGCAGAACGCTCAGGACCAGCAGCCCGGCGCTCACGCTGAGAAGGGCCGTATCACCGGTGACAAGGAAGACGTCATCAACGGTGACGCAGAGGGTACCGAAGAGGTCGATCCAGGGTTCAACGGTGGCAACCTGCAGAGCGGTAAGCTGGCCGTGCAGCGTGAGCTGGCCCTAGCTACCCAGGAGGCCGGCCACGAGTTCATGAACATCGAGTTTAAGGATGACCACTCTGCTCACCTGACCTTCCCGGAGACCTATAACCCGGAGAAGGATGAGGCAGCTGTGCAGCGCGTCATGGACGCCCTGAAGATCAACGGCTACGACAACATCACCGCGGCCTACTAAAGCGCGAGTGTCCCAAGACTTCGGGACGAAAAAAGAGGGTGGAACGCTCGGGGAGGGCGTTCCACCCTTTATGCTTTTCCAACCAGGGTAGGCGCGGGGGAGGGAAGGCCTAGGCCTCGTCTACGGTTTTTTCGTACAGGCCAGGGAAGCGGTCATCCGGATCGGTAACCGCTTTGATGGTGGCGGGAAGGTTGCCACCGTAGAGTTCTTCGAATTTTTCCCGGGAATAGAAGGCTTCGGAGTAGAGGGACTTGTGTCCGCCAAGCTCGTTGACCTTGGATTCAATGACGCGGTTGAAAGCGCCATTATTCGGGGCGGAAGGGTCGACGTGGTCGCCTTCTACGCCGGACCAAAAGCCAACATTGACCCAGGTCTGCCCGGGGCGAAGCGGGTAGAGCGGCCAGGGGTCCCTCGAGTTAGAGGCGAGGTCGCCGGTGCCTACTAGCTCTTCCACGCCATCGCGAAGTCGGATTGGACAGAGCCACACCGGCTGGATATCGGAAGCATTAAAGAACCAATGGAGGAATTCCGGCAGGTTTTCTGGAGTGACCTCGATATCTTGGACCACGCGTTCAGCACGTGGCTTGCCGTGGGGCTTTTTGATGAAGTTATATTCCAGCTCGTATTTGCGGTCGAGCCGGACCAATTTCCAATAAAAAGAACTGCGGCGCAATTCGCGCGGCCACACCTTGCGCACCTTCGGGTTCTGCGCGCCAAAGGCGCGCGAGCACCAGAACCAGTCGGTATCCCAGCGCCAGATATAGTCGCGGATGGTCAGGCGGTCGCGCCGGATGTCAGAGGCGTGCTGGAGGCTGCGGTAGTAAATCTTGTCCCGCGTGTAATCGGAGGTTGGGCCCTCCTCGTCGGTAAAGCGGGCGAAGACGAGGTAGGCCTCGTCCTCGGAGAAGACCACGCCGTCGAGGCCATGGACGGGCTCGCCGCGGTGCGTGTGGGAAGAGGCGACGTCGGCAAGCACGCGGCTCGCCTCCTCCACGGTGTGGAAACGCTCCTCGCGCAATTCCACATAGGCGGGCACGGGCTCTAACTCGATCTTCAGGCGCACCGCATAGCCCAGCGAGCCATAGGAGTTGGGAAAGAGGCGGAAGAGATCTACATTTTCTTCGCGGGAGCAGGTGAGAATCTCGCCGGTTCCGGTTAGCACATCCATCTCCAGCAGGGACTCGTGTGGCAGCCCATTGCGGAAGCTGGTGGATTCCACGCCCATGCCAGTAACAGCGCCGCCTAAGGTGATGGTTTTTAGCTGCGGCACGACGAAGGGCATAAGGCCATGCGGCAAGGTGGCATCGACAAGATCCTCATAGGTGCACATACCCTGCACATCGGCCGTGCGAGCTACTGGGTCAACCTCGATGACGCCGCCCAGGCCAGAGACATCTAGGCCCTCCTGCTCTTCGCTGCGGCCCCGGAACAGGTTGGAGGTCTTCTTAGCTAGGCGCACGCGCTTTCCGGCCGGGACAGCACGGAAACTCGTCAGCAGCTTGTCGACGCCCTCTTGGTGCGCCGTCCATCCCACCGGCTCAATGGGCATGGCATCCACCGGTCGCGGTTGGGCAGCGGCGAGGCGTTCGCGCAGATTATCAATGAGAGTCATGGCACCCCTCCTTAAAAACGGCTATCTTCCCACCAGCGGCGCTCAGGCACACCGGCGCGGGAGCCGGCCTCGCCCAGCTTGACGCCGAGGAAGTGATACAGGTTGATGATATTGCGCTCAAATCCCCACTCGGAACCGGCCATATAAATGCCGTAGAGGCGCGCGGTGGGCAGGCCCACGGTTGCGCAGGCCTCGTCCCAATTTTCCTTCAAGTTCTCGCACCAATCATGCAGGGTGCGCATGTAATCAAACCGGAGGGACTCGGTGTGGATGACTTCGAAGCCATTGTCTTGCATCGCCTTGGTGACATTGCCGGAGCCGGTGAGCTCACCGTCTGGGAAGATATAGCGGTCAATGAAACCGCCCTTAGGCGTCTTGTGATTATCCGGGTAGGTGATGTTGTGGTTGAGCATCAGGCCGCCCACCTTCAACTTGCCGTGCAGGAACTTGAAGAAGTCGTTGTAATTCTTCACACCGATGTGCTCGATGATGCCGATGGCGGAGATAGCATCAAAACCCTCTTCGGTGATGTCGCGGTAATCCATGAATCGGACCTCCGCTAGGTCTTGAAGGCCTTCCTCTTCTATCTTGCGCTGGCCCCACTCGGCCTGTTCCTTGGAAAGAGTGACGCCGATGGATTTCACGCCGCGGCGCGCCGCATAACGGACCATGCCGCCCCAGCCGCAGCCGACGTCCAAGTGGCGGTCGCCCTCCTGGAGGCGCAGCTTGTCAAAGATGAGGCGGTACTTATTCTCCTGCGCTTCCTCCAAAGTGGCGTCTGGGGAGGGGTAGTAAGCGCAGGTATAGGTCATCGAATCGCCCAAGAAGAGCTCGTAGAAGTCATTGCCCACATCGTAGTGGTCAGAAATGACATCCGCGTCGCGCTGCTTGGAGTGTTTGGATAGACCATCGTGCAGCTTGCGGCGCAGCCAAGAGGCGCGCTCCACCTCTGGAACGGGCTGGATCTGGAACGCACCCATGGATGCGAGGGAGCGCACTACGCGAGCCAGCGTCTTGGCATCCGGCTTGTGGAATTTGTCGTACATGGCATGCAGGGCGTCGAAAATGCCATAGGGGTGAGCCGGATGATCGCCATGTACCGTGATGCCGTCGGTGACATAAGCGCGAGCAAAACCCACATCACCGGGGTGGGTGGCAATAAAAGACAGGCCCTCAAGGCTATTGATAGTCACCTTGTACTGGGCATCCTCCGGCCCGGTAGCGGACCCGTCGAAGGCTTCCCAGCGGAAGGGGTTGGGGCTAGGGACAAATACGTCGATGATCTCAGCAACGGTCATCGGCGTGAATATCTTGTTCATAAGTACTTCTTTCGAAACATTTGGTTCACACCAATAACGGCCTCGTAGGGCAGGGGCCTGTGAGGTCGGAGATTTCAGTGGACTTGCGCGCACGCAATACTCCTTATGGTAAACCCCGAAGACACAACGCGCGAAAGAACAAGCAATCATAGTCACACTATTGGGTCTCGATGTGGCTATGCCGGGCAAGGCTGGTAGGGTAATGGGGTCATAAGTGTTCAACCGTCCCTGAAGGAAACCTAAATTTCCCCTAAGCTTTCCGGCTCGGGGGGTGCGGTTTCCTTGGGGTAGATGAGTATCCACCTCCGTGTAAGCACGCGAAGTCCTCCCTAGATTTCGTGTTCGGCAGCGGTAGGCCAGGAGGATTTTGTAGTGTCCGCCATTGTCCAGGCTTTCAAGGATGCCGACCTACGTAAAAAGATCATCTTCACCATCGTGATGATCATCGCGTATCGCGTCGGCGCACAGATTCCGTCCCCGGGAGTTGATTATGCGTCCATTGCAGGACGCTTGCGCCAGCTGACCGAGCAGTCCGGAGACCTTTACTCTGTCATCAACCTCTTCTCGGGCGGCGCATTGTTGCAGCTGTCGATCTTCGCCATCGGCATCATGCCGTACATTACGGCCTCGATTATCGTGCAGCTGCTGACCGTGGTCATTCCCCGCTTCGAGGAATTGAAGAAGGAAGGCCAGTCCGGTCAGGCCAAAATGACCCAGTACACCCGCTACCTGACCTTGGCGTTGGCGTTGCTGCAATCCTCCGGCATCGTCGCGCTGGCAGACCGCGAGCAGCTGCTGGGCCAAGGCGTGCCGGTGCTGGCAGAAGACCGTAACTTCTTCACCCTCATTGTCCTGGTAATCACCATGACGTCGGGCGCTGTGCTGGTGATGTGGATGGGCGAGCTTATTACTGAAAAGGGCATTGGCAACGGCATGTCCCTACTCATCTTTGCCGGTATCGCCACCCGTCTGCCTACCGATGGCGTGAGCATTTTGCAGAATAACGGCGGCCTCGTCTTTGCCATGGTCGTTGCTGGCTTGGTTGTCCTAGTCGTGGGCATCACTTTTATCGAGCAAGGCCAGCGCCGCATCCCGGTCCAGTACGCCAAGCGTATGGTCGGTCGCCGCCAGTACGGTGGTTCCTCTACCTACCTGCCGCTGAAGGTTAACCAGGCCGGCGTTATCCCGGTCATCTTTGCCTCCTCCCTTATCTACATGCCGGTTCTCATTACCCAAATTGTGAACTCTGGCTCCCCCGGCACCCCTGATAACTGGTGGCAACGCAACGTCATCGCGCACCTGCAGGCACCTTCCTCCTGGCAGTACATTGTGCTCTACTTCGTCCTGACCATCTTCTTCGCTTACTTCTATGTCTCGGTCCAGTACGATCCGGCGGAGCAGGCGGATAATATGAAGAAGTACGGCGGCTTCATCCCGGGTATCCGCCCGGGCCGCCCGACCGCGGAGTACCTTGGTTATGTGATGAACCGTCTGTTGTGCGTAGGCGCCCTGTATCTGGCAGTTATCGCCATATTGCCGAATATCCTCTTGGACCTCGGCGTGGGCCGCGCTTCTGCCAGCGGTACGTCCGCCTTTGGCGGTACGGCCATCCTGATTATGGTCTCTGTCGCTTTGACTACGGTCAAGCAGATCGAGTCCCAGCTACTGCAATCCAACTACGAAGGACTACTTAAGTAATGCGTCTTGTACTTCTAGGACCTCCCGGTGCCGGCAAGGGCACCCAGGCAGCTATCCTCAGCGAGAAGCTGAACGTTCCGCACATCTCCACCGGCGACCTCTTCCGCGCCAACATTGGCGAGGGTACCCCGTTGGGTGTAGAGGCAAAGTCTTATATCGATGCAGGCAAGCTGGTACCTACCGACGTCACCGCTCGTATGGTCGAGGATCGCCTCAACCAGGACGATGCTAAGAATGGCTTCCTGCTGGACGGCTTCCCTCGTACTACCGAGCAGGCAGACATCCTGGGAGAGCTGCTGTCCAAGAAGGGCGAAAAGCTCGACGGAGTTCTCAACTTCGAGGTATCTGAGGACGTAGTTGTCGAGCGCATGATGGCCCGCGGCCGTGCCGACGATAACGAGGAGACCATCCGTACCCGCCTCGGTGTGTAC
Source organism: Corynebacterium yonathiae (assembly GCF_027570195.1). Taxonomy (GTDB): domain Bacteria; phylum Actinomycetota; class Actinomycetes; order Mycobacteriales; family Mycobacteriaceae; genus Corynebacterium; species Corynebacterium yonathiae. Next base: position 76,587 of record NZ_JAKMUZ010000004.1, on the reverse strand, counting down.
CGTGAGGAAACCTTCCCGCTAATCGAGCACTATGGCGATGCCATTATCCCCATCAAGGCCGAAGGCACTGTTGAGGAAATCAACGCCCGTGCGATGGAAGCACTGGGTAAGTAAGCATGGCTTTTCGACGCCGCACTAAGCGCATCCCCGCCCGTACCCCGGGTGAGCTAGACGCCATGCAGGCCGCCGGCGAGATCGTCGGCAAGGCACTGCAGGAAGTCCGCGCTGCTGCGGCGTCTGGCGTATCCACTCTTGAACTAGATGCAGTGGCAGAGCAGACCATTCGCGATGCCGGAGCATATCCCACGTTCAAGGGCTACGAGGGCTTCCCCGGCTCCATTTGTGCTTCTGTTAATGATGTCATCGTCCACGGAATCCCAGACCAAGAAACCGTCCTCGCCGAAGGTGACCTGGTTTCGATTGATTGTGGTGCCACGCTCGACGGCTGGGTCGGCGATAGCGCTTGGTCCTTCGCTGTGGGGGAGCTTGATGCAGATGTTGACGCCTTAAATAGGGCCACCGAGTGGGTCCTTATGGAAGGCATGCAGGCTATGGTTCCGGGCAACATGCTTACCGACGTCTCCCACGCCCTTGAACAAGCCACTCGCCGGGCCGAGGAAAAGTTCGGCGTAGACCTGTTTATCGTGGACGGTTACGGAGGGCACGGCATTGGTCGCACAATGCATGAGGATCCCTACCTAGCCAACGAAGGCCGGCCGGGTCGGGGCCCGCTGATCCAAGAAGGTTCCGTACTGGCCATTGAACCCATGCTAACTTTGGGCACAGAGGATTCTGCCGTCTTGGAGGATGATTGGACGGTCGTAACCCTCGATGGTTCCTTTGCCGCTCACTGGGAGCATACGGTGGCCGCGACCGCCGATGGTCCCCGTATTCTCACCCGTCGCTACTGACATATATTCCCCAATATTGCCTGTTGTACTAGGCAGATACCCCCCGAAAGGTTATACTCACAGCTATGTCTAAATTTAGCTTCCGCAAGTTCCGTGCCACGGTCGCAGCGCCCGCAGTCGCTAGCGTGATGGCCTTGAGTGCCACCGTTGCGGCTCCTGCCGCTACTGCCCAGGAGGTTCCTAACCTGGATCAGCTCCGCTCCAAGGCAAACTCTGACCTCGCACAGCTCTCTTCTCAGTCCGGCCTAGATAGGCTCACCGCTGATGCAAAGGCACAGCTGGATAATTTCTACGGCCAAACCCGCGAGCAGGCGTGGAACACCCGCAACCAGATTTTGGACCAGGCGGAGAAGTTCTCTCCTGAGCTGGCTCCTAGCGTTCAGACTGCGGTGGATGGCGCCGTTGAATTCCTCTTCCCGGGTCTGATTGCTCAGAAGAATGAGGAAGCACGCAAGGCCCGCGAGGCGGCTGCCCGCGCTAATGCCGAGCGCGTTGCCGCTGAGAAGGCTCGCTCCGAGGCTGCCGCACGTAAGGCGGAAGCGCAGCGCCGCGCCAACGAGTTTGACCGTGGTCCGTGCCCTGCGGACGCCAAGGTTTGTGTTGACTTGAACGGTCGCCGCACCTGGCTGCAGGACGGTGGCAAGGTCTCCTATGTCTCCCCGGCAATGTCGGCTGGCATGCAAGGTCAGGAAACCCCACGCGGCACCTTCCACGTCACCCGCAAGGTAGAGCACGAAATCTCCCGCGAGTTCAATAACGCGCCGATGCCGTACTCCATCTACTTCACCAATAACGGTCACGCTTTCCACTTGGATGACCCGGCCGTTGACTCCAATGGTTGCGTACACCTGCCGCCGGACGCTGCAAAGCGTTACTGGGATAATGTGCAGGTCGGCGATAAAGTATTCATTTACTAAAGTCTCCCGCCACTGCGCTAATTGATTCCCCCGCGTTGGTTCTCCGTGAAGGAGGGCCGGTGTGGGGGATTTCTTCTCTCTGGCGGTCTTAAAATGCTGACTGTGGGCACAAGGCTAGGGGAGAGGGAACCGCATAACTCGACGTCGAAAAGCGCACTGGTTTGGAAAACGTGTCGCTGCAGCGTATGCTGTTAAGTCGGTGTATTACGCCAGTGAGGCTGGCGCGGATACGCCACCGCAGTAGACAACAAACATGCAGGTGACGGCACTCTTGTCCGTCTCCAGAAAAGTAGAGGTTATGGCTAAGGAAGGCGCAATCGAGGTAGAAGGCCGCATTATCGAGCCTTTGCCCAACGCAATGTTCCGTGTCGAGCTCGACAATGGACACAAGGTTCTTGCACATATTTCTGGCAAGATGCGTCAGCACTACATTCGCATCCTCCCAGAGGACCGCGTGGTTGTAGAGCTGTCTCCTTATGACCTGACCCGTGGACGCATCGTCTACCGCTACAAGTAAAAACTGTAAGCCTCCTCACCCAAGGGTGAACCTGTAGGTTCACCCTGTCCACCTCAGGCTACGGTGGCCTGAGCCCGCACTGGTAAGTAACCCAAGGATTCCCGGCACGGTCCGGGCGAAGCGTTGCATGGAGTGGGACGGATGGGGAGAAAACCGCCGTAACAACCCGAAAGGACACGCCATATGGCACGTCTAGCTGGTGTTGACCTCCCACGCAATAAGCGTATGGAGGTCGCTCTCACCTACATCTACGGCATCGGTCCAACCCGTGCCAAGGAACTGCTAGAAAAGACTGGCATTTCTCCTGACCTGCGCACTGACAACCTGGATGATGACCAGCTGTCGGCGCTCCGTGACGCTATTGAGGCTACCTGGAAGGTTGAGGGTGACCTCCGCCGTCAGGTTCAGGCTGATATTCGCCGCAAGATTGAAATCGGTAGCTACAAGGGTCTGCGCCACCGTCGTGGCCTGCCTGTACGTGGCCAGCGCACCAAGACTAACGCGCGCACTCGTAAGGGTCCGAAGAAGACGATCGCAGGAAAGAAGAAGTAATTCATGCCTCCAAAGACTCGTTCCGGCGCACGCCGTTCCGGCCGTCGCGTCGTAAAGAAGAATGTGGCTCTCGGCCACGCATACATCAAGTCCACCTTCAATAACACCATCGTTTCGATCACCGATCAGACCGGTGCTGTTATTTCTTGGGCATCCTCCGGCCACGTTGGCTTCAAGGGTTCCCGTAAGTCCACTCCGTTCGCCGCTCAGATGGCTGCTGAAAACGCTGCCCGCAAGGCAATGGATCACGGCATGAAGAAGGTTGACGTATTCGTCAAGGGTCCGGGCTCCGGCCGCGAGACCGCCATCCGTTCCCTGCAGGCTGCAGGCCTCGAGGTTTCCTCGATCACGGATGCAACCCCACAGCCGCACAACGGCTGCCGTCCGACCAAGCGCCGCAAGGTTTAAGGGAAAGGAAGAGGTAAGAAAATGGCTCGTTACACTGGCCCCGCTACCCGCGTATCCCGCCGTCTTCGCGTCGACTTGGTCGGCGGAGATATGGCATTCGAGCGCCGCCCGTACCCACCGGGACAGGCTGGCCGCAACCGCATCAAGGAATCTGAGTACCTGCTGCAGCTCCAGGAGAAGCAGAAGGCAAAGTACACCTACGGTGTGCTGGAGCGTCAGTTCCGTCGCTACTACGCAGAGGCTAACCGCCTCCCAGGCAAGACCGGCGATAACCTGGTTATCCTGCTCGAGTCCCGCCTGGACAACGTAGTTTACCGTGCAGGTCTGGCACGCACCCGCCGCCAGGCTCGCCAGCTTGTCTCCCACGGTCACTTCACCGTGAACGGCAAGAACATCAACGTTCCTTCCTACAAGGTCACCCAGTACGACATCATCGATGTCCGTGACCGCTCCAAGAAGATGGAATGGTTCGAAGATGCTCAGGACGCCCTCATCGATGCCAACGTACCGGCATGGCTGCAGGTTGTTCCTGATACCCTGCGCATCCTCGTGCACCAGCTGCCCGAGCGCGCTCAGATCGACATTCCGCTGCAGGAGCAGCTCATCGTCGAGCTTTACTCGAAGTAAACTGTTATACCGCACGGCCTTTGAAGGCTTGGCGGATAACCAGGAATCTTCAATCCCGAAGATTTTTACCCCTCTACCGGCGTCAAATAGCGGTCGCCGAAAAGGAGAATTGCAATGCTCATTTCCCAGCGTCCTCAACTCACCGAGGAATTCATCGACTCGTCTCGTTCCAAGTTCGTCATCGAACCGCTCGAGCCGGGCTTTGGCTACACCCTCGGTAACTCGTTGCGTCGCACCCTGCTGTCGTCCATTCCGGGTGCAGCAGTAACCTCCATCAAGATCGATGGTGTTCTCCACGAGTTCACCACCATCAACGGTGTGAAGGAAGACGTTTCCGAGATCATCTTGAACATCAAGAGCATGGTACTTTCTTCCGACTCCGATGAGCCGGTTGTTATGTACCTGAGCAAGGAAGGCCCGGGCGATGTTACCGCGGGCGATATCCAGCCGCCGGCTGGTGTGGAGATTCACAACCCGGATCTGCACATCGCTTCCTTGAATGACACCGCCAAGCTGGACATTGAGCTCGTCGTCGAGCGCGGCCGTGGCTACGTCCCAGCCGCTCCTACCTCCGGTGAGATCGGCCGTATCCCGGTCGACCAGATTTACTCCCCGGTTCTGAAGGTCTCTTATAAGGTCGAGGCAACTCGTGTTGAGCAGCGTACCGACTTTGACAAGCTGACCATCGACGTCGAAACCAAGAACTCGATTTCCGCACGCGATGCCCTGGCTTCCGCCGGCGGCACTCTGGTCGAACTCTTCGGCCTGGCTCGCGAGCTGAATAACGCTGCCGAAGGCATTGAGATCGGACCCTCCCCGCAGGAGACCGAGTACATCGCTGCTTATGGCATGCCGATCGAGGACCTGAACTTCTCCGTCCGCTCTTATAACTGCCTGAAGCGTCAGGAGATCCACACCGTGGGCGAGCTCGCTGAATGCACCGAGTCCGACCTGCTGGATATCCGCAACTTCGGTCAGAAGTCGATCAATGAGGTAAAGATCAAGCTGGCTAACCTGGGCCTGGCTCTCAAGGACACCCCTGAGGACTTCGACCCAACCCAGCTCGAGGGCTACGACGCAGAAACCGGTGACTTCAAGGATCCGGCTGCTGAGGATTCCGAGTAAAGAACCCCGCTGACTTGCGGCAATATTCATTCTTATTGCCGCGCGCTCAACTTTTACCGCATACGAGGAGTACACAATGCCAACCCCTAAGAAGGGTGCCCGTCTCGGCGGCTCCGCCAAGCAGCAGGCTCACATGCTGAGCAACTTGGCAGCCAGCCTGATCGAGCACGGCGCTATCAAGACCACCGATGCCAAGGCGAAGGTCCTTCGCCCGTACATCGAGAAGATCATCACCAAGGCTAAGTCCGGCACCGTTGCTGACCGCCGCGCAGTTCTGAAGCTCATCCCCCGCAAGGATGTTGTTTCTTACCTGTTCGACGAGGTAGCACCGAAGTTTGAGAACCGTGAGGGTGGCTACACCCGCACCATCAAGCTGGATAACCGCACTGGTGACAATGCCCCGATGTCCCAGATCTCCCTCGTTCTCGAGGAGCCCGTGACCTCTGAGGCTAACCGCGCTACCCGCGCTGCCGCTTCCAAGGCCGCTGAGGCTGAGGAAGCTAAGGAAGACGAGGCTGCAGAGACCGAGGCACCTGCCGAGGAGACCGCAGCTGAGGAGTCCGAGGAGAAGTAAATCCTCCTTCGGCCTTAGCGCTTCGCCGCCGCCTTTCCCACTTCTGGGAGGTCGGCGGCTTTTTATGTCTCCAGCCCGTTGGGCTGCTCTGAGGGTGGTGGCCCTAGCAGCGGCGCTCCGTGTTTACTCCGGTAGCATGAAGTCCACTATGACTGATGCAGCATCCACTTCGCCGGAAGGTCCGGCGGACGGTTTCGTTCGCCTGCGCTTGGACTTGGCTTATGACGGCACGGATTTCCACGGTTGGGCTAAGCAGAAGGGAAGTCTGCGCACCGTGCAAGGCGTGCTGGAAGAAAAACTCGCGATGATTGCCCGCGCAGAGGTTCCGCTGACGGTCGCCGGCCGCACGGATGCCGGCGTTCACGCGCGTGGTCAGGTCGCCCACGTCGACGTTCCTACGGAAATGCTCGAGCAGCGTTCGGTGGCGGGGGAGCCGGGGAAGCTGGTGCGTCGGTTAGCAAAGCTTTTGCCTTCAGACGTGCGGGTGCATGGCTGCGAGTTTGCGCCCGCGGGCTTTGATGCGCGTTTCTCGGCGTTGCGCAGACATTATGTGTATCGCGTTACTACCAGTCCGCGGGGCGCGCTGCCTACGCGCGCGCGGGATACCGCCGAGTGGATTAAGCCGGTGGATATCGATGCCATGCAGGAAGCAGCTACCGCGTTGGTAGGCCTGCATGACTTTGCAGCCTTCTGCAAGGCTAAGCCGAATGCCACGACCATTCGTGAACTGCAGGAGTTCTCTTGGCGGGATGTTTCAACTCCTGAAGAACCGGAGCTCTTCGAGGCACGCGTGAGCGCCGATGCTTTTTGCTGGTCGATGGTTAGGTCCCTGGTGGGCTGCTGCCTGCGTGTGGGGGAGGGGCGCCGCGATGCCGACTTCGCCGCGGCGTTGCTCCACGAGACTAAACGTTCCTCCAGCATCCCCGTGGCCCCAGCGAAAGGGCTTTCTCTGGTGGCCGTGGATTACCCGGCGGCAGATCAGCTGGCCGTCCGCGCCGAGGTTACTCGCGAAAGGCGCAACGCCGACTAGCTTTCCAGGTGGCGGTTTAAGCCCACCTGGGATAGCCTGTGTGCGGGGTGTACACAGACTTTTCGGGGGAAAATCATGGCGCGTCCGCTGCTTACTACTAAGGCCCAGGTATCAGGCCATAAATTTCTACGTCGCCGCGTTGAACATGGGCTAGTACTGGGCGATATACGCATGATTCACGATCCTTTGGCCAGGCGCCGCAAAGCACTCCTCTTCGGAGGGGTTGCCGTGGCCTTCTTGGCTGTGGGGTCCGGAATGTTGGCGTGGCTGCAGCCGAGCCCACAGCCGGGCGATGCACCCATCGTACGCTCGGAGCAGGGGCAGCTTTTTGTGGATGTCAATGACACCTACCACCCAGTCTTCAACCTGGCGTCTGCGCGGATTATCACTGGGCAGGCCGCCGAGGCACAAACGATTGGGGATGAGCACCTGCACGAAGCTCTCCTGGGGTCACCGGTGGGCATCTCGGATGCGCCGGGCTACCTCGCGGCAGCGGATGAGGTTCCTCAGCAGCGATGGGTGGCCTGTTTGGCCGGCAAGGATGAGACTCCGGTAGCAGAAAACCCGATCAGCATTGGCGGCCAGCAGGTCGCTTCGCAAGCGGTCATCGTCCTCGTCGAGCCCGAACAGGAAGGCTTGGGCCGCGAGCGCGCTGCCCTTGTGGAATCCGAGGGCTCCCAGTGGCTTATTACCGAGGAAGGCCGGGTGGCGTTGCCAGATCCTTCCAGCACTGAGGGCCGCGTAGTGCGCCGCGCGATTGGCGTGGAAGATAGCACCCACGTCTGGCCCATGCCGGCCGAACTACTCAATTCCTTTGCGGAGCTGCCGCCGCTACACTTTCCGGCGGAGCCGCCAGAGATCGTCGATACCGGCCAGGGGCTGTGGGCGCGTATGCCCAGTGGCGTCGCTGAGCTGACGCCCACACAAGCGCAGATGCTTACCGGCTTAGGAGCTAAGGAGACGACATCTACGCCGCAAGAGGTAGCCGCGCTTGCCGACGTCCCTTTAAACCTCAATCTTCCTTCCGCATCCTTCCGTTTCTTAAGCCCAGAGGATGGCTGGATGTGTGCTGATTCTGATGGCGCCGGGGTAGTGGTACCCGCCCAATCCGGTACCGTCGCCTTAGCAGGTGAAGCGGTCGCGCATCGCTTTGGCGGGCTCAACGCCGGCGGCGTAGGAGTAGACAGCGGCCATGGCTATCATGTGGTCTCACCAACGGGGCAACGACACGCGGTCAAAGATAAGGAGACCTTGGACGCGCTTGGAACCGGCGTGGGAGCGCAGGTGCCGTGGAAAATCCTGCGCTTGTTGCCGGAAGGCTCGGCACTGAGTCGTGAGCAGGCCCTGCAAGCTAGCTCTTAAGCCGCAGTCCGCGCCACGCGGCCCACGCGGCTAGCGCTAGCGCCAACCCGCCGAGCGCCCAGGCGCTGCGCATAGGTGCGCGCGAGGCATCCTCTTCGGCCGGGCGGATGGTCATCGCCCGGGTATCGACTTCCGCGGCTGATTCCACATGGGTGAGCACCGTGAGCGGGTCGATAAAGCCGTGGCCTGGCTCTGCCGCGGCCTCCAAGCGTGCACGGAGGGCTGCCGGGCTATCATCGGGAAAGCGCTGCGCTAGTAGGGCAGCGGTGCCGCTGACTACCGGCGCGGCAAAGGAGGTGCCGTGAAATTGTGACGTGCCGTCCGTGCCCTCTTTGCCGTCGGCCCATCCGCCGGCGGGATTGAGTGCGAGTGGTACAAATCCTTGCGCGGCCAATTGTGGGCCATCCGCCGAAGTCAGAGAGTAGTCAGCAAGCTCGTGCGAATCCTCCTGGGCGCTTACCGAGAGCACGGTGGGCGAATCCGCGGGGAAGACTCGGTCACCCATTTCGCAGTTCCCGGAAGAAGCATTGCCGGATGCAGCAATCACCACGGCTCCAGAGTCTTCTGCATGTGCTAAAGCACCATCCAACCGGGAAGTATCCACCTGGGCGGCCACGTCCGGCGGGACACAGGAAACAACGGAGATATTGATGATGCGGGCGCCGGCATCGGTGGCGTCATCAATTGCCCGGGCTAAGGTCTCTAGCGAGCCGACAGTACTATCTTCTGCCTCCTGGCGGTAATGCGCGCTGGTCTGGCGTACAGCGTAAATCTCCGCCCGCGGGGAAATCCCGATATCGTGCCCGGCGATGACACCGGCCACGATGGTGCCGTGCAGGTCACAATCGCGGTGCGGCTCCGGAGCCTCCGGCGCAATGAGGTCGGCGCCGCCGCTGAGCCGGCGCAGTTGTTCATGATGCGCCACACCAGTATCGATGACGGCTACTTTTACACCTTCCCCGGTGGCAAAGGAATGAAGACGAGCCCGGTACTGACGCTGATCTTCGCTGGGATGGGGTGAAAGGGGAGAAGAATGCGCGGTGGCACATTCGCGGTCCGGTTCGCGCGCGTCTGCGAGGGGAGCGGCTGTCAGTCCCGCAGTAGCTGCAGCAACTAAAGCAGTGGGTAGCACGCGCATTAACCGAGCCCCCTGATGAGTACAAAGACGCCGGCTAGGTGCGCGGCCAATGGCAAGCTGGCTGCGATGGCAAGCGATTCGACGCGCTCAAACCATGCGATGGTGGTGGGCTCTAGCCTAGCTACCTGCGGTGCCCATAGCGGGGTGCTCATCATGACGATAAGAACCAGACCAGCAATAAGGGTTGGTGCCCAGGCATCAGCAAGCCCGGAATCTGCCACCGCGTGGCTAGCGCAGAGGCAAGTAGTAAGGCATGCGGTAATTGCCAGTAGCATTAGTGCCCAGCTGGCTAGCGCACGGCCGTGCCGGGCGGCGTGCATCACGACGGCGCCCGCAGTGGTAAGGCAGAGTGCTTGGACAAAACCCACCCCGGTGTGTTCGGAACCAAAAAGCACCGCAACATAATCGGCAAAAGAACTAGGTGCCTCGCTAGTTGGTGCCAGGACGGGACCACTACCCGTAAACGAAAGCCCGATGAGGGCCGGGATGAGACAAATCGATATACCGCAGCACATTCCCTCATAGGCGCCGCTGGCGCGTTGGGCGCGGATATCCACATCCGGTTGGATTGTGTCTGAAACCGCGAGGTCTTGGCCGGCTGTTGGCAGCTGTGGGACCTTGAGCCCTGCGGTGGCAATAGCCAGAGCAGGAGCTGCGGCTAACAACACGATGCCAGCGATAATCACACAAGCGGCGGCCGCCGTACCGTGGCTAGCGCGTAGACCTGTCTCTGGTCCGGGCAGCAGGTAGCCCAGTGCCGCGACCATTAGGAGCGCAGAGACACAAAGCGCAGCGGCGGTAGTGCGAACCGTGCTCAGCCCAATGACGTGGCAGGCAAGCAGCACTATGAGGAGGGCAGAACAGGCGGTGAAGGCGGCAAAGGGGGCATCGCTAAGCGAGGGCGAAATCGCCGCCCAGCCGCACGCCATGCCGGCTACTAGGCTCAGGTGTACCAGCGAGACGGCGCGGGTCCACAGAGCGAGTAACCATGTCCCTGCGGTCAACGCTGCCCACGCCGCCAAAGGGAGGGTGCTAACCCAGATCAAAGCGAAGGCGGCAAGCAATCCCGCCCACGCCCAGACAGTGGGAAGAGCAGCGGTAGTATCCTCCTCGGCCGTAGCGGCGAGCGATTCCGCTGCATCCCGGATCACCGGCGCGGGGCGGCGCTCGCGCGGACTAATCACCAGGATGGATCCTTCCGTGAGCGCAGTGGCAGCCAGTGGAGCGGTGAGATCAATGGCGCGGCCAGAGGCTGTACTAGCGCGCCACGGCTCAGAGATGGTGGGCGCATCGACTAAGTCAGTGATCTCGGCTAAAAGCTCGCCCACGCTGGAGCTTAGCGGCAGAGCCACGTCTGCTTCCTTGTGGAAGGCGCCGGCATGAATGCGAACGGTAAGGCGCAGATGATGCGCCGTATCAGTGGTCATGATTTCCCCCGAAAAATGTATGGATTGTGGGCGTCCCCCCTTGCCCAATGCCACATATTGTGGCTTACTAGTGGCGACGTGTCCACCGCAGCGCGGGGAATCTTGGCAGGGGGCCAGGAGCGCTTGGCGCGTGGCTCGGGGGAGGTTACCTAGGCATGCTTGGGATCGGGGATACCCGCGTAATTGAGCCGTTGACTATGCCATTGCGGGATGCAGCACCGCCGCTGCCCACCGGCAGCATTGAGGCTGAGGAAGTCCCGGAAGCGGTGCGCCCGCAACCGGTGCCGCTGGTGCGGTTACTGCTTCCAGTGGTGATGATTGCGGCGATGCTTGGCATGGTCGCTCTTATGGTGTTGGGAGCAGATGATTCACGGCAAATTAGCCCCATGGCCTTGATGTTTCCACTGATGATGCTGGCAAGTATGGCCATGATGTTCGGGTCCAATAACAGCGGGCAGGATCCGGACGAAACCCGGCGCACCTACCTGCGCCACATCAAAGCCTTGCGGGAAAAGGCCCTGCGAAATGCGTCTGCGCAGCGCGCACATGAGAACTATCGGCACCCCGCACCAGTGGAATTGAGCGCGCTGGTGGGTTCGCGTCGCATGTGGGAGCGCGGCCCTGATGACTCGGATGCCCTGGAGGTACGAGTGGGAACTGGCCCCACCACTTTGTGCACACCCATTAATGTGCCGGATTCCGGTGCCACCGAGGACCTAGACCCAGTGTGTGCGGTGAGCATGCGCCAGACGATCAAGGCGGTGGGAACCGTGCCCGATATGCCGGTGGTCATTCAATTACAAGCCTTTCGCTTCCTGTCCGTATCCGGCACGGCGTCGACGCGGGGCAAAGAACCTACAGATCCAGCCCGCGATATGGTTCGAGCGATGGTGCTCCAGATGGCACTGGCGCATGGTCCGGAAGCTTGCGGTATCGAAGCTATCGGTGGTCAGTGGGAATGGCTGAAGTGGTTGCCCCATGCCCGCACGCCGGAGAAAGCTCGTTTTCGCATCCTCATAGTTGATGGTGTACTGACCACGGGCACTGAAGACTTCTTTCACGATGATTCCTATACCACCATCATTGAAGTGGGTGGAGCGCCATCCTCAGCGTTAGGGGTGCGCGCTGAGCACGAGGGGCTAAGCCTAGTGGCAGGACAGCAGCTGCAGGTGGTGACCGCGGCTGGTGTGGAAGACCTAGGGAAACCTGATGGAATGAGCACGGCTGCCGCGACGTTGCTCGCCCGCAGTATGGCCGCTTTCCGCCGCCCCGATAGCACTTCCGGCCGGCGAGGAAGCGACCTTATGGGGCTTTTGGGCTATCGTGATGTGGAAGAGCTAGCGGCCAGCGGCATGTGGCATGGCCGAGAGGGCTCGGCGCGTCTCATGGTGCCAATCGGCATCGATACTGTAGGCCAGCCCGTCACGGTGGATCTCAAGGAATCTGCCCACGGCGGTATGGGCCCGCATGGCCTGTGCATCGGCGCGACCGGCAGCGGCAAGTCGGAGTTGCTGCGCACTCTCGTCACTGCGCTTGCGGCTACCCACAGCCCAGACGAACTCAACCTAGTGCTGGTGGATTTCAAAGGCGGTGCGACGTTTCTAGGATGTGACCACCTGCCGCATACCTCCGCGGTGATCACCAACCTGGAAGAGGAATCGACGCTGGTAGAGCGCATGTATGATGCCATCTCCGGCGAGATGAACCGGCGCCAGGAGCTATTGCGCACCGCCGGCAACTTTGCCAACGTCAGCGAGTACAACGCCTCCGGCGCTGCCGTGCGCGAGCACGGGCCGCTGCCGGCCTTGGTCATTGTTGTCGATGAGTTTTCGGAGCTTTTGGGCCAGCACCCCGATTTTGCAGAGCTCTTCGTAGCCGTCGGCCGACTGGGGCGCAGCCTTCACGTGCACCTGCTTTTGGCCTCCCAAAGGCTCGAAGAAGGCCGATTGCGGGGGCTGGATTCCCACTTGTCCTACCGAATCGGTCTGAAAACTTTCTCCTCGGCGGAGTCCCGTCAAGTTTTGGGAGTAACCGATGCTTACCATCTGCCCGGCCAGCCCGGCGCAGGCTACCTCAAATCCGATGCCGAGGCGCTGACTCGCTTTCAGGCCTCTTATGTATCTGGACCTGTGCCGCGCCGTGCACTTGCTGAGGCTCACCCGGATCGTCCTGCCGCGCTCCGTGGTCGCGTGCAGCTCTTTCACGGCTGGTCACAAGAGGAGGAAAGTAACAACTCCGCGATGGTTCTTGATGATTCCACCACGGTGCTTACTGAGGTCGTGCGTGCCGCGGCAGACGAGGCCCAGCTGCGCGATCAATCGGCGCACCGCATTTGGCTGCCGCCGCTACCGCCGCACATTGAGCTATCCGCGTTACCGGGACTTTCGGAGGCACAAGGAGCGGATGCGACCACGCCCGCAGCGGACCAAGAGCAATTGCTTGCCCCCATCGGCATTATCGATAGGCCGTATTACCAACGCCAGGATGAGCTGATTATTGATTTTACCCAGCACGGCGGGCACATGGCGTTGTGCGGCGGTCCGCAGTCTGGTAAATCGAGCGCATTGCGCACTATTGTCTCTGCACTGGCGCTGCGACATGGCCCCCAGGAGGCACGCTTTTATGTCATCGATCTTGGAGGCGGTCAGCTAGCAGCCTTGGAGCGCTTGCCTCACGTTGCCGGAGTTGCCGGGCGCGAGGACAGCGAAAAGGTGCGGCGCATAGTGGACGAAGTAGCCGGGTTTATCCGCCGCCCGGAGCGGTGCGCAACCTTCCTTGTCATTGACGGCTGGCACCACATTGGCACCTCCAACGCGGAGTTTGAAGACATCGCGGAGAAAGTCACCGAAATCGTCGCCGATGGTGCCTCCGCTCATGTGCATGTTGTCATTGCGACCTCGCGATGGACCACGATGCGCCCTGCCATCCGCGATCTCATTGCTAACCGCCTCGAGCTGCGTCTGGGCGAGGCCCTGGATTCGCTCATTGACCGCAAATTGCAGCAGAAGCTCCCTAGCGCGCCAGGCCGTGGGCTCACTTTGGTGGGCGAGAATATGCTTTTAGCTCGAACTGCGAACCAGGACATCGCCCACATTTGCCGCGTTCACGCTGCTGCTAAACCGGTACCGCAGCTCAAGATGTTGCCTGCTGTGCTCACTCCGACTGCGCTCGCGGCGCAAGGTGACGTGCCCATTGGCGAGATCGCCTGGGGTATTGGCGGGCGCGACCTCGATACGCTGACGTGGAACCCGTCCAGCGAGCCGCACCTAATGGCAATTGGTGCGCAGGGGTGTGGCAAGTCCACCTTCCTGGCGCAGATAATGTGCGGGATCAGTGCCTTTGCGCGGGAAGACGCCCGCTTAGTGGTTATCGACCAGCGCCGAGCCCACTTAGGAACCTTGGACCAAACCATGGTGGCTGCCTACGCCGCGACGCAGTCGAGCGCACAAGAAACCATTCTCGATACAGTCCGCACCCTGGAATCCCGCTTGCCGGGCACAGACATTACCCCGGCGCAGCTCGCCGCACGAGATTGGTGGGAGGGCCCTGATATCTACTTAGTAATCGATGATGCCGACCTATTGAGCGATATTGCCCTCTCTCCGTTGCTGGAGCTGCTTCCGCATGCCCGCGATATTGGCCTGCACCTGGTCATCGCGCGCAAATCCGGTGGCATTGGCCGCGCACTATTTGGCCAGTTCTTCTCTGCGGTGCGCGATCTACAACCAGCGCTGCTGCTTTTCGACGCCGACCGGGACGAAGGCACCATCTTCGGCCTCAAACCCAGCCACCAACCACCCGGCCGCGGTCAGTGGAGTATCCGCGGTGAAAACCTCGGCATCGCTCAAGCGGTGTATCCAGAAGGAGAGAAGTAAATGACCACCAACCTCAGCGCGCATACGCATACTGACTCCCCAAGTACTACCGATGGGGAAGCCAAAGCTGTACCGATAACCATCACGATTCTGGATGCGGCCACCATCTTTGAAGGACCCGAAACGGTCTACCGCTATGACCTGCCGGGCTCCGGCATCGTAGAAGGCTGGGCCTTGGGCCAAGTCATGGATCAGATATCCAAAATGGGCGGACCATCCTGGCCCGACGTGGAAGCATGCGTCGTGGCAGATTCTTCCGGCACGGATATTGCGCAGGAAGCAACCACCATCATCCGCCGGCAACTAGAGGTCACGGGGGTGCACCTCATTGAGCCAGAACCAGCAATCTCTCCACTAGCTGCGTCAGACCCACTTTCCCGGCATCGTCTTCCTGCTACCGAAGTTACGGAATCGGCGCCGCCCACCACGGTGATGGAGGCACCCGCCTACGAAGAGCCAGTAACCCCAAGCTGGTCCAACCGGCTGCGCGGTTGGCTGGGGACTATCGATATATTTCATATCGCCATAGCAGTGGTCGTCATCGCCGTAGCGGGAGCCTCTTGGTGGGCCATCGGGGCCCAAGCATCTAGCGATGATGACTCTGTGGCGGATGCTTCGCATTCGCAATCACGTGCCGCTGAGCCACGCCGCGATGAGGAGGCGGAATCCGCGCCGAACTCGCCGCATTCCGGCGCGCCGGGCACACCGGATTCTGGCAGTGCCGAATTAAATCCGGGGGAGAAGCGTCTAGACGTTGAGGGGATGTCGGTGGTCGTCCCCAGCGGGTTCCACACCAAGGTGGAGGATGGCTTGGTTACCGCTACTGGCGAAGACCCGAACCTGCGCATCCTTTTTGCAGCCGATGAGATGTTTAATGTGCCGGCAGATGCCCTCTTTAAAGAAATCCATGTGCAAGTCGATGAAGACCCGGCGCTTCGCGATGCAACGGAGAAAGCCGGGCGCCTGCGCTATACCGAAGACCCTGGGGATGGCTCGTTGGTGGAATGGACCACTTGGGAGGATCGAGGTCACCAGATGTCCGTGGGGTGCCATACCCGCCACAACGCCAACGCTGTCCAAAAGGCAGCCTGCCGCATGGCCACGGAAAGCCTGATTAAAAACAGTCCTAAATAATTTTGGCTAAGCCGGGAACCGTTTGACGCAAAGTCCAGTCCAATAAAAGTGAGAAAGCACAGATGCGAAGCACAGCTGCTTTTTCGGGGGAAATATACACAATCTCATCCGCCCTAAGGAGGGGCGCACTCTTATGTCTCAGACTTTCAAGACACAAGCCGATGTCATGATCGCCACCGCTGGCAAAGTCGATAACACCAACGATGAAGTCCAGGGGGAGCTCACCCGCCTGCAGGGCGTCGTCGACTCCGTGCGCGGCAGCTGGGTAGGCCAGGCGCAGGTCTCTTTCGATGACCTGATGCAGCGCTACAACACCTCTGCACAGCAGCTGCGTGAAGCATTGGCTGCTATCTCTGACAATATCCGCAGCAATGCCCACAACTTCGACAACGTGGAAGCAGAAAACACCCAGGCTTTCTCCAATGTTGGCGGCGGCCTCGCCCTCTAATTTGCCCCGCACACTTCACTAGTCCGCAGCCCAAAAGCTATAAGATTCACAGAAGGGAACCCATCACCACATGTCCGAGATCAAGTACGAATTCGGTGCCATTTCTTCCGCCGCAGCCGATATCAACGCCACCTCTGGTCGCATTAACAGCACCTTGGCAGACCTGAAGGCACGTTTGCAGCCGATGGTGAGCACTTGGGAAGGCGAATCCGCCGTGGCTTATAACCAGGCACAGGCCAAGTGGGATAAGGCATCGCAGGAACTCAACACCGTGCTCGCCACCATATCCAAGACCGTTTCCCAGGGCAACGATGCAATGAGCGACGTTAACCGTCGCGCCGCCGCAAGCTGGGGCTAAATCCACGCGCTGGTTATACGGTTTCACGCTGTCCTGGTCGAGACTGCGGTGCTACCGGCCACATCCACGTGGCAGGAGGCGGACGCAGCCGCAGTCTCGCCCTAGATTGCAGCGTGACAATGCTTTTCCTTACCTTTCTTTTTTAATCTCTCAAACCCCTTTAAGTCGTACCTTTCTGGTCCACACCCTTAAGCCGGCACCTCCCGTTCGAGCCGCGGAAGGTGCCGGCTTCTGTGTTTTGGTTTTCAAGCAGGTGAGCAAGTAGGGTAGGAGACCTATGTGTTCGCTCGTCGGCAAGCAGCTGGCGAAGCGCTCCCTGCAGGTCTCCACCGGCCGCTGTACGGGAGTGAATGGATGCTTAGCGCTGGCCGGCAGTTCCGAGACAGACTTTCAAGGAGTCAAATTGTCTACTTTCCACCCAAAGAGCGGTGACATCACCCGCAAGTGGTACGTCATCGACGCTACTGATGTGGTGCTGGGCAAGCTCGCTTCCACCGTTGCAGACCTGCTGCGCGGCAAGCACAAGCCACAGTTCGCACCGAACGTTGACACTGGTGACCACGTCATCATCATCAACGCTGACAAGATCCACGTTTCTTCCGTTAAGCGCGGCCGCGAGATGCGCTACCGCCACTCCGGTTACCCGGGCGGCCTGAAGTCCATGACCCTGGGTCAGTCTTTGGACGCCAACCCGGTTCGCGTTATCGAAGAATCTGTTGCCGGCATGATGCCGCACAACAAGCTCTCCCGCGCTTCCATCAAGAAGCTGCACGTCTTCGCAGGCGAAGAGCACCCGTACGCCGGCCAGAAGCCGGAAACCTTCGAGTTTAAGCAGGTGGCACAGTAATGGCTGAGCAGAACATCGACAACAACGTAGCCGACGCTGCTGACATCGCTGCAGCAAGCGCCGCTACCGAAGAGTTCACCAACACCATCGGTGATTCCATCGCACCGGCCGAGACCGAAGAGGTTGAGGCTGCTGCTCCGGTACACGAGGGCCCAATCCAGACCGTCGGTCGCCGTAAGCGCGCCGTCGCACGTGTTCGCCTCGTTGCTGGCTCCGGCCAGATTGAGGTTAACGGCCGCGAGTTCGACGAGTACTTCCCGAACAAGCTGCACCAGCAGGACATCCTCACCCCGCTGACCCTGCTGGAGCGCGAGAACCAGTTCGACCTCAAGGTCACCGTTAACGGCGGCGGCCCAACCGGTCAGGCTGGCGCCCTGCGTCTGGCTATCGCTCGTGCACTGAACATCTACAACCCGGCTGACCGCACCGCCCTCAAGAAGGCTGGTCTGCTCACCCGTGATGCTCGTGCAGTTGAGCGTAAGAAGGCTGGTCTGCACAAGGCACGTCGCGCACCGCAGTACTCCAAGCGTTAATTTCGCTTATACTGCACGCGCAAGCGCTACGAAAGCCGCTGCTTCCTTTTGGAGGCGGTGGCTTTTGTCGTTTTGGGTTTCAGTCGTGTTGCTTCTTAGGACCGTAGGAGGAAGGTCTAGGTGGGAATAACAGAGCCCGTCTGCCACCGCGGACGTTAGGGGAATCAGGGTGGGTCAGACGGGCTTAGCGGTGAAATCGAAAGTGGATGAGACTATTCCTCGTGTGCCGAATCCTTTTTATGCTTTTCTTCGAATTCTTCGAGCTCTGCTCGTTGCCGATCCCGCACGGATGCTTGGTCTGCTAGGTACTCGTCCGTTGCCGATTCGGTGTACCATTCGTGGAGGTACGGATCATCGCTTTCAATCTTTGCTCCGGCGCCTTGGCTTTCGGGAACGGCAGACGAGCCGAAAATAAAGTCACCGTTATGCTCTTGAAGGCCGTGCTGGACACCTCGGGCGATAGCGGCAGTGGCGTAATTCCTCCGTAATATTAGCGGATCTCGTGCTAGATCTTTGCCCCACGCGACCATGATGCCGATCAGGATGAAGGCAAAGGGCAAAGAGCAAGACACCATGATTGACTGCAGACCACTTAGGGCATCTTGGCCGGCGATAAGAAGAAGCGCCAAAGAGATCCCTCCCAGTGCAGCTCCCCAAATGATGGAGATTGGTTTTGCAGGCACGGGGCGGCCGGATTGGGACATCGAGCCCATCACATTGGTGGCGGAATCAGCGGCAGTATTAAAGAATACGACCACTGCTACGAGAACAGCGATTGTACTGATGCTAGAAAGCGGCAGCGTTCTCATGAGATCGAACATGACGTTTTCACCGGAATCTTTGATTTCGATGCCGCGTCCGTCGAGGTGAGTCTTGATAGCGGTGGCACCAAAAATCACGTACCAGAGCAGCGACAGCGACGTTGGCACGAGCATGATGACCAGTACAAATTCGCGGATAGAGCGACCGCGCGAGATTTTTGCTATGAACATACCAACGAAGGGCGACCAAGAAATCCACCATGCCCAGTAGAGCATTGTCCAAGCGGTAACAAATTCTTTTTCGGTCTCACCTTGCGAGGGCGCAACGGACATCATGTCTGCGAAGTTGTTGAAAAACTGCAACAGTGACGCTGGAATCAGATCGAGAATATACATCGTCGGACCCGTAATCAGGACGAATATGCCCAAGCCAATAACGAGGCCCATGTTGGTATTCGACAGAATGCGAATACCTCGTTTGATGCCGGACATCGCCGAAATGATGAAGATGACGGTGAGTATGGAAATGATAGCAACGAGTATTCCGTCGCCTTCCAGAGGCTTTCCAGTAACAATCGATGTTCCAGTACGGATCTGTAGCGCGCCAATTCCTAGCGAGGTCGCCGTACCAAAAAGCGTCACTAGGACAGAAAAAATGTCGACGATTTTTCCTATGACACGGTTATTGGAGTTGGTTGCGATGGGCTCGAAAAGGGAGGAAATGAGCGGTAGACGGCCGCGGCGGTAGGCGGCATAAGCGAGGGACCCACCGACTAGCGCATACACCATCCACGGCAGTGTAGCTTGGTGGAGAATAGCTTGCGAGAAGGCTGGCAGGACTGCTGCCTCGCTGGCTGGTTCCACACCGGAGAGATACGGCGGTGGGGTCAAGAAATGGGAAAGCGGCTCCATAGGGCCGTAAAAGACCAGCCCGATCCCCAATCCTGCGGCAAATAGCATTGCTATCCACGAGGAACGGGAGAAGTCGGGTTCCGAATCATCAGAACCTAATTTGATTTTTCCTGTGGGGGCGACTGCAATGGACAGCAGAAAAATCGTAGCCGTGATCATGACAATCGTGAAAAGCCAACCGAAGTGTTGAACCACCCATGCTTGCAGGTTGGTTCCCGTGTTGGCTAGGTTTTCTGGTGCCACGATCGCCCACACGGTGATCGCGATGGTCGCGGCAAGAGCGACTGCGAAGACAGTTTTATTTGTCTTGAAATCGGCACGCGTATCTTCAACGCTGACACCGGGAATGAGCGCAGGATGGATAGAGCGCTCGCCCGAAGCCGCCTTGGCTATAGCCGATCGTGCCTTCTGCGAAGCAGATTCAAGTGAGTCGTCACCTATTGAGCGAGATCTCGTCATGAAAAGTTCCTCTCTAAAGGGTAAGAGCGAAATGTCACTTTCTAGATAGTTGCATACTTCATCCGAAATGGGACACCTAATCATTTCTCCGGGGATATCAAGGAAGGACTGGTAGGGGGTAAACCTGCCTAGGGTCGCCCCAACATGCAATCGCTGGGCACAGACGTGCATAATTGACTGCATGACTCGACTTTTTGGAACCGATGGCGTTCGCGGCCTCGCGAACAAGAAGCTGACCCCGGTTCTGGCCTTGCGACTCGGCCAGGCCGCTGCAGAGGTTTTTACCGCTAAGCGTGAATCCTATGAGCGCCAGCCGCTGGCCATCATCGGCCGCGATCCGCGTGTTTCTGGTGAGATGCTGGATGCGGCGATTGCGTCCGGTTTGGCCTCCCGCGGTGTCGACGTGGTCCGCGTGGGCGTGCTGCCGACCCCAGCTATTGCCTACCTGACGGATGACTACGGCGCGGATCTCGGCGTAATGATTTCTGCCTCCCATAATCCAATGCCGGACAATGGCATCAAGTTCTTCTCCGCAGGCGGCAAGAAGCTACCTGATGAGGTAGAAGACCAGATTCAGGCCACCATGGAAAAACTCACTGAGGATGGACCGACTGGCACCAAGCTGGGACGTATCCTCTCGGAGGCCCCAGACGGACGCGAGCGCTATCTCAATCACTTGAAAGAAGTAGTTTCTACCGACCTGAGCGGCATTAAGGTGGTCGTGGACACCGCCAATGGTGCAGCCTCCAAGGTCGCTCCTATCGCCTACGAGGCGGCCGGTGCTGAGGTTATTGCTATCCACAATAAGCCGAATGCCTTCAATATCAATGAAGACTGCGGTTCGACGCACATTGAAAACGCACAGGCAGCCGTCGTCGAGCATGGCGCCGATTTGGGTCTCGCCCACGACGGCGACGCTGACCGTTGCCTGGCTGTGGACGCCGAGGGCAATGTTATTGACGGCGACCAGATTATGGCGCTGTTGGCCGTTGGCATGAAGGATGATAATGATCTGCGCTATAACACCCTGGTAGCAACTGTCATGTCCAACCTGGGCCTGAAGCTGGCAATGCAGGAACAAGGCATTGAGGTGCGCCATACCGCGGTGGGTGACCGCTACGTCCTAGAAGAGCTCAACCGCGGAGACTTCTCCTTGGGCGGCGAGCAGTCCGGACACGTGGTGCTGCCTGATGATTGCACGACTGGCGACGGCACTCTTACCGGCCTGTCCATCATGGCGTGTATGGCAAAGTCCGGAAAGCCCCTCAAGGAATTGGCATCGGTGATGACCGTACTGCCGCAGGTGCTCATTAACGTGCCGGTTTCTGATAAGAGCGTCATCATGGATGCCCCCGAAGTACAGGAGGCCATCGCCCAAGCCGAGGAAGAACTTGGCGAGACCGGCCGCGTCCTGCTGCGCCCATCCGGCACAGAGGAAGTATTCCGCGTCATGGTAGAGGCCGCGGACAAGGAGCAAGCTCGTAAGGTTGCAGGGAGGCTTTCCGCCATCGTTTCTTCGGTCTAGAGTCACCGCTTGGTGCGGAAGATTTTTGTAATCCGAGGGAACCTTTTGGCGCAATCCCCAGTCCAATGAAGGTGAGAACTTTTACCGCATATGGATTTGGGGGAATACACCAGTGTCTGAGGTCTTTCTTCGCCCCTCGGAGGCGATGTCCGCACTACGACAAGCCGTAGCCGATAACGACGAACAACGCGACGCCCACTGGGCTGAGGCGCCGAATTTTCCGGTGGCGGCGGCCGGACGTAGTTTTGGCGGCCACGGTGAGCGTATTCGCGATGTTTTGGCGCGCATCCATGAGCGTGGTGGACAGCGGTTGGATAACTTGTCCGCCACCGCCCACGCCGCTCATGAACAGGTGCGCGCCTTCGCCGATTTTGATGAGTCCCTCGGCAGCTCCTTTGCACGCGGCAGGGAGGCTGGCAGCAAGTGAGTACGCTGACAAAATCCCTGTTGGGGGACTATTCTAACGCTATTTCTCAATTTCAATTCGCCTGCCTAGGTAGCTACTCGGGCCCCAGCATGCCGATGAATCTACTAGGAGAGTTAGTCGGTGCGGTTGATGGCATTGCGCCCGAAAATTTGGTGAAAAACACCGTTGCGGCCGTGGGCGGGAACCGTCCGAAAGGCGGCGGGGCTGGCCTAGCGGACTATTTGCAGCAGGATGATTCCCAGATTGCGCAGGGCACAATGCGCGAGCATCTGTGCGGGGTGCAGGATGACTTCGACATCGACCGTCAGGATGCCGCACACCTGACCAGCTCGGCGGAGCAATGCTCGGGTGCTATTGCTGACGTCGTCGATGTCTCCGATACTGCCTTAACCGAGCTCATCTCAGCAGTTATCCCGTTGCTGAACATCTTGTCCATGGTTGCTACCAAACATCCGCTGGCTAGGTTTATTATTCCCATTCTTTCCACCATCGGTGGGCGCGTTATCGAAGAGACGAATCACAATATCGCCAGCACCTGTCGTGACCGCGATGATGCGATCGAGTTGTGCTATAGCGAGTTTGAATCGCGCTGCGAGTGCGTGTGTGAGCGCCCCATGCCGAAAGAATGCCCTGTGCCGGAGAAGCCCACGGATGATGCCTGCCCGGCACCCGTAGAGAAGTGCCCAGAGACTCCAACTCCCACGAAGCCGATGCCGGAGCCTGATTCCAAGCCGGAATCACACCACACCACCTCCGTTCCACCACAACCGACGCCTCCTTCGCCACCGCTTACTCAACCTGAGGAATGTCGCGCGCCGGAGCCAATCAGCACACCCGAGCCCGACCCCGAGCCTGCAGCCAAGACAGAAATGCACACGGAGACCTCATCAGAGCACAGGGCTGAGTGCCATTGCCATGAATGCACTGAGCAATCAAGCACCGACCGGCCAGTACAGTCGGAGCGCGAAGTAGAGACCACTAGGCCGGCGCAGGCGGAGATTATCCCGCCGCAGGAGGCACCGGAACAGCCGCAGCAGATAGAAGAGCCATGCCCGGAACCAGAATCTAATCCAGAGCCGAAGCCCAAGCCAGAAATGGATACCGAACCCGCCTCTGAATCGGACACAAGCGAAGAACCACTGTGCCCAGAGAATACCGGGGAGAGTACTGAAGAATGTGTCGATACTACCCAGACCAGCTCAGAAGACTGTGAGATTGAATCCTCCTGTAGCGGTAGCCTCGGCCTGGTCGGTGCCGGAATCGCTTTGGTTGGCGTGGGCCTCATTGTTGAGGCCGCCGCGCAGTGCTTGGAGAATATGTCCGAAGTGGATTGCCCGGTGCAAAAACCCGAGCCAGTACCTGAGCTAGAACCGGAGCCATGCCCTGAGCTTAAGCCAGAGCGCGAACCAGAGCCATGCCCTGAGCCAGAACCAACCGGAGACGATGGTGTCATGACACCTCCTCCTGAGCTTTCTCAGGTAGAGGAGCCAACGCCGCCACCGGAGAAGGCGGCGCACCTCCAAGCCGCTGGTGCAGCGGAGACGCCAGCCCCAGCACCGGCAGTCGAACAGGCTCCTGTGCCTGCGCCAGCGCCGAGCCCGGAACCGGCCCCTGCACCGCAGCCTGAGGCAGCGCCTCTGCCGGAGGCAGGACCCGCGCCAGAAGAACCATCCATTAAGGCACGAAAGGCAGGTCAGTGGTAATGAATAATGATTTTGCGGAGTTTGCGCAGGGCTTTCGGGAAAGGACGGCTAAACGCCTGCTGGAATTTGAGAAAACGCTAGCAAAAGCGCAAGACGAGCTTGAAAAATCCGCAGATAAGGCCATGCAGGAGGCGCGAAGGGAACGGGGACAGGTGGGACGTCGGCAAGCGGTAGCACAAAGGCCTAGATATGACGCTGCCCCGGCGCGCTCACGAAACGCGTCGGGGCAGGTGCAATCTGTGCTGCGGCGGGGCTAAAGCCTTAGGCGTCGCGGGTTACGCCGGCACGCTCAGCCAAGTCTTCGCCCACCAGGCTTTCTACCTTCTTCGCGCTTGCCTCTGGATCTGCAAAGGCGGCGTAGGTGGAATCGTCATTTAGGGTGGCTAACAGGAAGCCGGTGACCAAACCGCGGGCGATTTCGGTGGGGCCGGACTGGAAAGCGGCGGTGCCGATTGCCAGCTTGCGCAGGCGATCCTCAGTAAAGCCGGCGTGGCTGCCTTTGTCGATGGCGCGGAAGCAGACCGGGCCATTCCAATTATGGGCCAGCTTGGCGGGGTTGCCGGCGTTGAAAATGTCTTCCTTGCCGGCACCGATGACCAAGCCCGGGGTATTGATGCGACGGGCGGCTTGCACCGCGGAAGGTGCGGTGATGGAAGGATAAATGGCAGCGACGGCGGCGACCTTCTTATTGTCCAAAGCGCCAAGTACGGCCGTGCCACCGCCCATACCGTGGCCAATCATGCCGAGCTTGCCCGGAGAGACCGTAATATTGCCAGCGCCGAGCTTTACCCCAGCGGCAATCTGCAACGCGGATTCCATATCCGCAGCTAGGTTGCGGTGGTTGGGGAAGGGGCCGGTCTCAGAATCGGGGGCTACCACGACGATGCCCCAACTAGCTAGGTGGCGCAGGGTAGCGTGGTAATCCTTAATCTTGTGCATCCAGTCATGGCCAAAGGCCACGGCGGGCAGGCTTTGGCCCTCCGCAGGGGTATAAACCTTGCCGGTGATTCCGGCATAGTCAAGGTCGCCAACCAGAACTCGGTTGCGGCCACGCTTCGACAATGTTGCTAGATGTTTATTCAAATTCGCAGACACGCATTCCAGGATAGATGAAGATCACCCGCTAGGCGGGAAAGGGTGCGGATTTAGCTGAGAAATGTCTGCGCATTATCCAGCTCAGTCGCGGGTGTGGCGGCAAGGCTTTACTAAGCCCCTCCTAACTTGCGCCCCTGTGCGTAGGGGAGTGCAATGTGTGGGCAACTACATACTCGTTTATTTTTATTTCTGGGAAGGCAGGCTGCGGTACATGACTACCGGCGTCGTTGATGTGGAAGGACTTTCTACTCGTTATGGGATGGAGGTAAAGACCGAGGTCATAGATCGTGTGGCACATGCCTCCGATGCCTCGCACTACCTGTATACCCCCAAGGCAGTCATTGAAGCTCGCTCCGCCGAGCATGTGGCCGCCATCTTCCGTGCGGGCCGGCAGCAGAATGTTCCGGTAACCCTGCGCTCCGGCGGCACCTCCCTGGCAGGCCAAGCCTCCGGTGACGGTTACTTGGTGGATGTGCGCAAGCATTTCCGCGGCATTGAAGTTCTTGATGAAGGAAAGCGCGTGCGCGTTCAGCCCGGCGCGACCGTGCGCCAGGTCAACGCTCGCCTAGGCCTGCGCAACCGCAAGCTTGGCCCGGATCCGGCAAGCGAGTCTGCCTGCACCATCGGCGGCGTGGTGGCCAATAATTCCTCCGGCATGGCCTGTGGTACTGAGCTCAATACGTATAACACGTTGGAATCGCTGACCTTTGTACTGCCCACCGGCACCGTAATTAACACCGCCGATCCGGACGCAGACCGGCAGTTCCAAGAGCAAGAACCGGAGCTGGTGGACACGCTTATCCGCCTGCAGCGCCGCGTGCGCGATAACCAGGAATCCGTGGATATTATCCGCCGCCACTTCCAGCTGAAAAACACGATGGGCTATGGGCTCAACTCCTTCCTAGATTTCGATAGCCCGGTCAAGCTCTTTGAACACCTGCTTATCGGTTCGGAAGGAACCCTGGCCTTCATTGCGGAAGCGGTTTTCCGCACGGTGCCGATTTCCAAGCTGACCACCACCACGGTGGCTGTATTTGATGACCTCACCGCTGCCACCAAGTCACTGCCGGCCCTGCTGGATACCGGGGCGGTCACCCTGGAGCTAATGGACTCCGCCTCTATTCGCGTGGGCCAAGGCTTTGATAAGGTGCCGCAGGCCATCACTGGTTTCGATGTGGACCAGCAGGCCGCACTGCTCATTGAGTACCACGCGGACGCAGAAGAAGAATTGCGCGAGAAAGAGGGCAAGGGCTCACAGCTTTTGCGTGAGCTGCCGTTGCAATCGCCAGCCGCTTTTTCGGCCGATGCTGCTTCGCGCAATACCGCATGGAACTTCCGAAAGGGTCTATATGCCCAGGTGGCTGAGGCTCGTCCGTCCGGGACGACCGCTCTATTGGAAGATATCGTCGTGCCCGTGGGAGACCTAGCTGATACCTGTTCTTCTCTGCAGGAACTCTTTGCCCGCTATGGCTATGACGATGCCGTCATTTTCGGCCATGCCAAGGACGGCAATATTCACTTCCTGCTCACGGACCGCTTTGAAGGCGATGACGCCATCGGCCGATATAACGATTTCAACGAGGGCATGGTGGACTTGGTCCTCTCGGCCGAGGGCAATCTCAAGGCGGAACACGGCACCGGCCGCGCCATGGCACCGTATGTGCGCCGTCAGTATGGCGACGAGCTCTATGAGGTTATGCAGGAGCTCAAGCGTGCTTGCGATCCCACCAACACCATGAATCCAGGCGTCATCTTGGACGATGACCCCGATGCACATATCAAAAACATCAAGCTCAACCCCACCGTGGAAGAGGAAGTAGACCGCTGTGTGGAGTGTGGCTACTGCGAGCCGGTCTGCCCGTCGCGCGACCTCACGCTTACCCCACGCCAACGCATCGTGGTGCGCCGCGCCCGCAAGCGCGCGGAAGAAGCTGGCGATACCCAACTCGTGGCCGAGCTGGATGAGGCCTATGAATACATGGGTATTGAGACCTGCGCCGTGGATTCGATGTGCCGCACCGCCTGTCCAGTAGGCATCGATACCGGCAAGTTCATCAAGCGTCTGCGCCGCGAGGAAGCCCAGCCAGCGCAGCAAAAGCTATGGGGCGCTGCCGCCAAAAATTGGCAGGTCGTTAGCCAGGGCGCTGGGCTAGCGCTGACCGGAGCACATCTGCTGCCTACGGACCTAGTCAAGAAGGTCACCGATGTGGGGCGCAGCCTCATCGGCACCGATAACCTGCCGCAATACCAGCCGGAGTTGGGCAAGGGCGGCAAGTCCCGCGGCCGCTTGGCTGGGCGTGTAGGAGACCGCTACGCGCAGACCACCGGCATTTACCTGCCAGCTTGCGTAAACACCATGTTCGGCCCTCAGGGCAGTGGCAAGGGCGCGACCGATTCTTTTATTGCCCTCTTGGAGCGCGCCGGGGTAGCGCTGGAGGTTCCGCAGGGCATCGACAAGCTCTGCTGTGGTACACCATGGTCTTCCAAGGGCATGCAGGCCGGCCACGATGCGATGGAGCAGCGCGTGCGCGATATCGTCATGGAGGCCACTGATGGTGCGCGCCTGCCGGTTATTGTGGATGCCAGCAGCTGTACCGCCGGTTTCAAGGACATGCTGGAATCCGTGGGCATTACCGTCATTGACGCCATTAGCTTTACCGCCGATACCCTCCTGCCGCAGCTCGATGTACAGCACCCGGTCGCTTCCGTGACCGTGCACCCCACTTGCTCGTCTTTCCAGCTCGGCATGATGGAGGATTTAGAAACGGTAGCCCGCGCCGCGGCGACTGAGGTCCACATTCCTACCGACTGGAATTGCTGTGGTTATGCCGGCGATCGCGGCATGCTCCACCCGGAGCTTACAGAGGCTGCTACCCGCGCCGAGGCAGCGCAAGTCAAGGAAATCGGCGCGCAATATCACGCCTCGACCAACCGCACCTGTGAGCTTGGCCTAACCCGCGCCACCGGCGAGGATTACCACCACATTTTGGAACTTTTGGAGCAGGCGACGCGCTAGTTTTCCCAGCGCATTAGCGGGTGGGTGTCATGCCCCGCTTGCCGACGCCCCGCCCGCCTAGAGCTTTGCCCTTGGTGCTGTAAAATCAGCAACCATGTGTGGAATTGTTGGATATATTGGTCACGCTGGTGGTGACCGTGATTACTTCGCCCTCGACGTAGTTCTGGAAGGGCTGCGCCGTTTGGAATACCGCGGCTATGACTCCGCTGGCGTAGCAATGTACGCCGATGGAGATATCAGCTGGCGTAAGAAGGCCGGTAAGGTCGCTGCGCTGGATTCTGAGATTGCAGCCCGCCCGTTGCCTGACTCTGTGTTGGGCATCGGCCATACACGCTGGGCCACCCATGGTGGCCCCACCGACCTGAATGCGCACCCGCACGTGGTCGATGGCGGCAAGCTGGCCGTGGTGCACAACGGCATCATCGAGAACTTTGCCGAGCTCAAGTCCGAGCTTTTGAATAAGGGCTATAACTTCGTCTCGGAGACCGATACCGAAGTTGCCGCCACGTTGTTGGGCGATGTCTTCCACAACGAGGCCGCTGGTGACCTGACCAAGGCGATGCAGCTGACCTGCGCTCGCCTAGAGGGCGCATTTACCCTGCTGGCCATCCACGCCGAGCAGGCCGATCGCATCGTTGCCGCCCGCCGCGACTCCCCGCTAGTTATCGGCTTGGGCGAGGGCGAAAACTTCCTCGGCTCCGATGTCTCCGGCTTTATCGATTACACCAAGTCTGCCGTGGAGATGGACAACGACCAGGTAGTTACCATCACCGCCGACGAGGTGGAAATCACCGACTATGAGGGCAACCCTGCACAGGGCAAACCTTTTGAGATCAAGTGGGATGCCGCCGCCGCGGAAAAGGGCGGCTTTGATTCCTTCATGGAAAAGGAAATCCACGATCAGCCCGCTGCTGTGCGCGATACCCTGCTGGGTCGCTTCGATGAGCAAGGCCAGCTGACCCTCGACGATCTGCGCATCGATGAGACCGTGCTGAAATCCATCGACAAGATCATCGTCATCGCCTGTGGTACCGCAGCCTACGCCGGTCACGTGGCGCGCTATGCCATCGAGCACTGGTGCCGCATTCCTACCGAGGTTGAGCTCGCTCACGAATTCCGCTACCGCGATCCGATTGTGAACGAGAAGACCCTCGTTGTTGCGCTATCCCAGTCCGGCGAGACCATGGATACCTTGATGGCCGTGCGCCACGCCCGCCAGCAGGGCGCCAAGGTTATTGCTATCTGCAATACCCAGGGCTCGTCCATCCCGCGCGAATCTGATGCTGCGCTCTATACGCACGCCGGTCCGGAAATCGCCGTGGCTTCCACCAAGGCTTTCTTGGCGCAGATTACCGCTACCTACCTGCTTGGTCTCTACCTGGCCCAGTTGCGCGGCAATATGTTTGCCGATGAGATCCAGAGCGTTCTTGCGGAATTACGCCACATGCCGGACAAGGTGCAGAACGTCATTGACGAAGAAGACCAAGTAGCGAACCTGGCCAACTCCATGAAGGACGCGGAATCCGTGCTCTTCTTGGGCCGCCACGTCGGCTTCCCCGTGGCTCTCGAGGGCGCACTAAAGCTAAAGGAAATTGCCTACCTGCACGCCGAGGGCTTTGCCGCCGGCGAGCTCAAGCACGGCCCAATTGCGCTTATTGAGGAAGGCCAGCCGGTCTTCGTTATCGTGCCATCCCCACGTGGCCGCGACTCCTTGCACTCCAAGGTCGTCTCCAATATCCAAGAGATCCGCGCCCGTGGTGCCATTACCATCGTGATCGCGGAAGAAGGCGATACCGCCGTGGAGGATTACGCAAACCACGTCATCCGCATCCCTAAGGCACCAACCCTCATGCAGCCGCTGCTGGCTACCGTGCCGCTGCAGATCTTCGCCGCTCACGTAGCCAAGTCCAAGGGCTACGACGTAGACCAGCCGCGCAACTTGGCTAAGTCCGTGACCGTGGAGTAATCCACCCCAAGCGTTCCCAGTTAAGCCCCCCTTACTTGCCGCGTTTCATGCGTGGTAGGAAAGGGGGCTTTGGCATTTCTTTGCAGCTTGAAGCTGTTATGCTTTTGAGAGCAATTGTTGTCGGTGAAAGGAGTAGGCAGTGCTCATCCGTCGTGTTTTCGCCTAAAACACCAAAGGAAGAACGGATTTAAGCATGCCTATTTTATTGAACGACCTTTCTCTAGTATGGCCCGATGGCACAACCTGCTTCAGTGGCCTAAACGGTGCCTTTTCTGGCCCTTTAACTGCGCTAATTGGGGATAATGGTGCCGGGAAGACAACTCTGTTAAACCTCATCATTGGACATATCTTGCCTACTGCCGGAACGGTGGAAAAGCCGGATTCGGTAGCGTACCTGCCACAAGATCTTGCTTGGAATGAAAATGATGTAGTAGCAGACATCTTCGGTGTTACCCAAGTGCTTGCAGCGATTGCCGCAGTCGAAGCTGGCGAGTATGACCCCGAACTCTATGAGTTAATTGGGGAGCAATGGGACGTCGGTGAGCGCATTACCGCTGCCCTTTCTGCCGCTGGATTGGATATCCCGTTGGACCGCCCTATCGAAAGCCTCTCTGGAGGGGAAGCGGTCCGCGTCGCTTTGGTGGCGGTGTTCTTGTCCGAGCCAGATTTCATTATCCTCGATGAACCGGCCAATAACCTCGACGGAGCTGCAAAGAAACATCTGAAAGATATGTTGGTAAATGCCGCGGCGCCGGTGTTAGTGGTAAGCCATGACAAAGACCTGTTGGATGTAGTTTCCGAGGTAGCGGAGCTAAGGGATGGGAACCTACGCTTCTTCCAAGGCAATTATTCCGCTTACCTTGCCACAATTGATGCAGAACAGGAAGCTGCTCAAAAGGCAGTATCTACCGCCAAAGCGACTTATAAGCAGCAACTGCGCGAACAACAAGCAATGCAAACGCGGATTGCGCGTGATGCGCGCCGAGGAAGGAAGTTCGCAGAGTCGAAACGCAAACCTGGCATGACGATGAAACTTGATAAACAGCGCGCCGAAAAGACGGCATCACGCAGAGCGCGGCTGCATTCGGGCGCAGTCGAAGCAGCCCAACGCTCTATAACTCGAGCTGAGCGAAACATACGAGATGATGACTCGGTGTATATCGAGCTGCCACGAACTGAGCTGCCAGAAGGAAAGCGGGTTATTTCGGTGCCCGGGCTATCGATTGTTGGCCCAGAACGCGTGCGCTTGTCAGGACCAAATGGAAGTGGAAAAACCACGCTCTTAAACCGAATTAACTCAGGTGAAGCAGGCTACGTTATCGACAACTCAGGGTACTTACGTCAACGAATTGAGTTAGACCATTCTCTCAGCGTGTGGGACGTGGTTACCAACGCGAATCCACAAGAGGAACCGCAGTTTATCCGCGATCAGCTTGCTCAGTTGTTGTTTCAATCTGACTCGGTTCATGCGTTGACAGGGACCCTTTCGGGAGGCGAAAGGTTTAGGGCGGAATTCGCCAGAGTGCTTTTGGCGGATCCGGCACCGCAATTGCTAATGCTCGATGAGCCGACCAACAACATTGATATTTCAACTGTTGATTGGCTGGTCTCGGTATTGAAAAAATATCGGGGCGCATTGCTGGTGGTGAGCCATGATGAAGATTTCTGCTCGCGGATAAAACTCACGAGGCAAGTTTCCATAGAGGACATTGGATGAGCCGACTCCTAGGTCGAGCTATCGCGGGTGAATGCGCCCCTACCCGCCCGAATTCAGCAAAAGGGTGAGCAGTGGCACAATGGTGGACATGCTGAAAACCACCATTGATCTCTCCGCCATTGCGCACAACGTCCGCCTCATCAAGGAAAAGGTGGGGCCTGAGGTCAAGCTCATGTGCGTGGTTAAGGCCGATGCCTATGGCCATGGCGCGGCTAAGGTTGTACCGGTGATGGCGCGCGCGGGCGCGGATTGCTTTGGCGTGGCAACCTTGCGCGAAGCAGTGGATCTGCGCCGGGCGGGCGTGGATGCGCCCATTGTGGCGTGGATCTGGCAGACGGATGAAATCCTCGAAGAAGCACTTGCCAATGGAATCGAGGTAGCGGTCAACTCTCTTGAACAGGCGCATAAGTTGGTCAAGGCTAATTTTCCCGCTGAGGTTTACGTCAAGGTGGAAACCGGCATGCACCGTTCCGGCGTGGATGAAGAGGATTGGGCGGAAACCTTTCAGGTGCTGCGGGATGCCCCGCATATCAAGGTCCTAGGCCTCATGTCCCACTTTGCTTGCGCCGATGAACCGGATAATCCGCACAACGATGCCCAAGAAGAGGCATTCCGCAAGTCCCTGCGGCTCGCGCGCGAGATTGGGTTGGAGTGCCCAGTCAATCACCTCGCTAATTCACCGGCAGCGCTGACGCGTCCTTCTTCTTATTTTGAACAGGTGCGTGTAGGTGCTGCCTGCTATGGCTTGGAGCCTATTGCAGGGCGCGAGCATGGCCTGCGCCCTGCAATGACCTGGTCCGGGCAGATTTTCAACGTTAAGCCCATCCAACCTGGCGAGGGTACGTGCTACGGACTGACCTGGAAGGCGGATAAACCGGGATTTTTAGCCACCGTGGATTGTGGTTATGCCGATGGCCTGCCGCGTGGTTATCAAGGCGATCTGCACGTGGGCATTGGCGGACACCTGTACCCACAGGTAGGCCGCATCTGCATGGATCAGATTGTGGTGGACCTAGGCGAAAATCCCCATGGCGTAGACACGGGACAAGATGCCGTAATTTTTGGCAACGGGGGAGTATCGGCTACGGATCTCGCCACGGCGGCAGGAACCATCAACTATGAGGTGGTGTGTCTGCCTGATGGTCGTACCGAACGCGAATACATAGGAGAAGATGATGCGCAGTAGCTTCCCGGAATCCGGCAGCCGCGACCTATCAACGGTGGAAGAAACCTATGCTTTCGGGAAAGAGCTGGGTGCGGGCTTTGAGGCTGGCGATGTGGTGATCCTGGACGGGCCGTTGGGGGCTGGAAAAACGACGCTGACGCAGGGCGTCGCCAAGGGCATGCAGGTCAAAGGACGGGTAACCTCGCCGACTTTCGTCATTGCCCGCGTGCACCGCTCAACTGTAGGTGGTCCGGATCTCGTTCATGTTGATGCCTACCGCCTGCTCGATGAAGGCGGTGCTAATTCCGGGGATCCGCTAGGGGAGCTCGATGCCTTGGACTTGGACACGGAGCTAGAAGACGCCGTGGTTATTGCCGAATGGGGAGGGGGACTAGTAGAGCAGATTGCGGAGCGCTACCTGTTTATCAGCATCGACCGCGAGCCGGCGGAATACGCGGATGCAGACCAGGATGTTCGCCGCTTTACGTGGTCGTGGCGGGGCGGCCTATAGCACGCATGTCCGCCTAAAGTGTGGATAAGTGATGAATATCCTAGACGGAGAACTTGCCGCGGGTATAACCAGTACGTAATTCTATTGGGGTGTTGAATTTTCTCGCCTCTAGTCCTTTGCTATCTCTCTTCGTCATCATGGCGGTGGGTCTAGCGATTGGTAAGATTAAGATCTTCGGCATCTCCCTCGGTGCCGCGGCTGCGATGTTTGTGGCGCTGGGTCTTTCTACTGCCAATCCTGATATCCAGATTCCGCCTCTGGTCTATCAATTTGGTTTAGCGATTTTCGTTTATGCCATTGGTCTAAGCTTCGGCCCCTCCTTCGTCCGCGAGTTCAAGACCCGCGGCTGGAAGCTCACCGTATTTATGTTGGGCATGCTGGTTATCTTGGTCGCGGTAGGCTATGGCCTCATCCGTGCCTTTGGCCTGAGCGCGCCAGAAGCCACCGGCATGTTTGCCGGTTCGCTCTCCTCCACGCCAGGTATGGCCGCCGTGGTAGAAATGGTGGGCGATTCTACCCCGGTTGTCGGATACTCCTTGGCTTACCCGGGCGCGGTGATAGGCGCGATTCTCGTTGCCGCCATCGGCGCTAAGGTGCTCAAGGTCAACCATGAAGAAGACGCCCGCGCGGAGGGCATGATTCCCGCTGAGCTCGTGGCCAAGGGCGTGCGCTTGACCAAGAACTTCAATGACACCGCTGGTCATATCTACCGTGTAACCGGCCAGACTGTCGTTGCTACTCGTATCATTTCTGACGAAGATCGCCACCGCCTCGCCGTCCCAGAAATGCCGCTATGCGAGGGCGAAGCATACCTCCTCAATGGCTCCGAAGAGGCCGTCGATAAGGCCATTGAGATTTTGGGTGAAGAATACCCGGTGGAGCTGACCGAGGAAGCCGGTCTAAAGTACGCCCGCGTTACCGTGTCTAACCCGGACATTGCGGGTAAATCGGTCCGCGAGATCAAGGCCCTAGACCACGGGTTTATCATCGCTCGTATTCGTAAGGGCGATAAGGACCTCGTTCCGCATCCAGATACGGTGCTTAACTATTCGGATCGTGTTCGCGTAGTAACCAGCCCGAGCCGCTTGTCTTATGTACGCAAGTATCTCGGTGACTCTGAAGCTGCTTTGGGTAACGCGGACCTGCTGTCCATGGCTATCGGCCTGACGCTGGGCATGTTGCTTGGCCTCATTCCGATTCCGATGCCAGGCGGTTCCACCTTGCAGCTGGGCTTCGGTGGCGGCCCCGTGGTTGTCGGCCTGCTATTGGGCTACCTCAACCGCACCGGCCGGCTGAACTGGCAAATGCCGTTCCAAACTCGTGAGACCTTGTCCAATATGGGCCTTACGCTGTTCCTCGCCGGAGTGGGCACCTCGGCCGGCGCTTCCTTCCGCGATGCCCTAACGGATCCGTCCTCCCTGACCATTATGGGCGTGGGCCTCATTATCACCTTGACCTCCGCTATCCTGATTGGCGTCATCGGCATGCTGGTGCTGAAGCTGAAGTGGGACGAGGCCATGGGCTGTGCGGCTGGCATGACCACCAACCCAGCAGTCTTTGCCTATATTCGCGACCAAACCGGCACTGAGCTGGCCGGTCGTGGCTGGGCTACGGTGTATCCCACCACGATCATCGGCAAGATTATTGCCTCGCAGGTATTGCTCCTGCTGTTGCTATAGCGCCAATACACCGCGTTAATTACTCACCCACAGGGGCGCCCGCCTACACTGGCAGGCATAACCCTGTGGGTTTTGTGTTGCGGTTAGACAGGTAGCATCGGTTGCCAGAATTACCGCCGCCCGCCTGAAAGTTTAAATTTTTCAAGGAGCTTTTCTCACCCCATGACTAAATTCGCTCGCAACCTTACCGCCGCCATCATCGCCATCTTTATTGTTGTCATGATGGTTCTCTTGGCCTCGTCTACCTTGCGCGAGGACAATCCATTGGAGGGAAACCTCAGCTCCACGCTGTCTAAGACCCCGAAAAACCTGGAGGCGATGAGCCTTATTCCTTCCGATGTCTACGGCAAGGACTATGCCGCTATTGGCTTCATCTGCCCGGGCATGAAGGAAGATAAGGTCAAAGAGGCTCAGATCGATACCAAGGACATCACCTTTGAAGATGGCAAGGTCCCAGAGGGCAAGAGCTACGCCGTCGCCATCTCCCAGAACACTGAGCCCTTCATCGAAGAGCTGGACCCGGAAAAGGTCGAGGTATGTGAAATGATCGATACCCAAATCAAGGCCATGGAGCAGCAGGGCCAGAGCCTGGATGGCGGAGTACCGATGGTCCAGGGCGCTCAGCCTTTGGCGTTCCAGCGTCAGGATGGAACCTGGAAGCTGGTTGGCTAATGCGCGTCCTCGCGATCGACACGGCAACCACCGCCCTGGTCGCTGGGGTAGTGGATACCGCCACTGGGCAGACCACCGAGCGGGTGCTCGAAGATACCCGTGCGCACAATGAGCTGCTCATACCTACGATCACTGACGTCCTCGCAGAGGTAGGAATGGAGTATTCCGATCTCGATGCGGTAGTCACCGGCATAGGTCCAGGCCCGTTTACCGGCCTGCGCGTGGGTATGGCGACAGCCTCCGCGCTTGCCGACGCCCTCTCCATTCCCCTCCACGGCGTATGCACCCACGATGCAATTGCCCATGCTGCCTGCCACCACGCCAACCCCGCAGATGCGGGCAGCGAGGCTACCGCCTTGGTGGCTACCGATGCACGCCGTAAAGAAATCTATTGGGCCACCTACCGCGCTACCGATTCTGGTGTGCAGCGCATCTCTGGTCCTGAGGTAACTAAGCCGGCAGATGTTAAGGTGGGACTTAACGCTACGGTCGAGGTCATCATCCCCGAGCGTCTCGCCGCACAGCTACCGGAGAAGCTGACTGAGCTGCC
This sequence comes from Corynebacterium yonathiae, assembly GCF_027570195.1. GTDB lineage: Bacteria > Actinomycetota > Actinomycetes > Mycobacteriales > Mycobacteriaceae > Corynebacterium > Corynebacterium yonathiae. Next base: position 40,646 of record NZ_JAKMUZ010000004.1, on the reverse strand, counting down.
GCACCGCGCGGCCCATCCCACCGCAGCAGCCCTAGTGGCTGTAGCTGACCTCACTGCGGAACCAGCCCCCGTTGTGCCGCTCTACCTACGCCGCCCGGATGCGGTCCCGCCGAAGCAGCAACAGCTGTCGGCCGCCATCCCCAAGGTGGAACTGTGAAGCTGCGCGAGTTGACCCCGGCCGACGCGCCTCGGTGCGCCGAGCTGGAAAAGGTCCTTTTCCCCGGAGAGACCCCATGGTCCAGCGGAGTTTTCCGCCAGGAAATGGCCCAGCCCTTCAACTTCTATTTCGGGGTAGAAGGCGCGCTCGACTCCGCGCACGAATCCACAGTGCTGCTAGGTTATGCGGGAATCGGCATGATGGGGCCAGCGGCTGATCCAGAATTTGAAATCCACACCATCGGCGTCGATCCCGCCGCACAGCGCCGCGGCATCGCTCGCATGATGATGGACAATATTTGCCATATTGCGGATCTTAAAGACGCCCCGGTCTTCCTCGAGGTACGGGTAGGCAACGAACCTGCTATCGGCCTTTATGAGGGTTATGCCTTTGCCAAGCAGGGGATTCGTAAGAATTATTACCAACCTTCCGGAGCAGATGCGCACGTGATGGTGCGCCCGCGCCAGTCCGAGCGTTAAAGATAATTAAGGAGCAGTCATGAAGATCATGGGCATCGAGTCCTCCTGCGATGAAACCGGCGTGGGCATCGTCGAGCTTAGCGAGGACGGTCACATGGAGATCCTCGCAAATGCCGTCGCCTCCTCCATGGAGCAGCACGCCCGTTTCGGCGGCGTCGTCCCGGAAATCGCCTCCCGCGCTCACCTTGAAGCCATGCCGCAGGTCATGCAGGCGGCGCTCAAAGAGGCCGACATCGCCAAGCCAGATGCCATCGCCGCCACCGTGGGGCCCGGCCTGGCCGGCGCGCTGCTGGTGGGGGCCTCGGCAGCTAAGGCCTATGCCGCAGCCTGGGGCGTGCCTTTCTACGGCGTGAACCACCTTGGCGGCCACGTTGCCGTGGCCAACCTGGAAGGCGAAGAGCTGCCGCACTCGGTGGCCCTTTTGGTCTCGGGTGGGCATACGCAGCTGCTGGAGGTAGAGGCCGTCGGCAAGCCTATGCGGGAGCTGGGCTCCACGCTGGACGACGCCGCCGGTGAGGCCTACGACAAAGTCTCGCGCCTGCTTGGCCTCGGCTACCCGGGTGGCCCGGTGATTGATAAGCTCGCCGCGCGCGGTAAAGCCACCATCGATTTTCCACTCGGTATGTCCCGCGCCGAAGACCTGCGCGGCCCACACCGCCACGATTTTTCCTTCTCTGGACTAAAGACTTCCGTGGCTCGCTATGTCGAGCGTGCCGAAAAGGCAGGGGAGACCATCAGCGTGGAAGACGTCTGCGCTAGCTTCCAGGAAGCCGTGGCCGATGTCCTGACCGCCAAGGCTGTCCGCGCCTGCGAAGATACTGGCGCCCGCGTCCTGCTGCTGGGAGGAGGTGTGGCCGCAAATTCCCGCCTGCGCGAGTTGGCCGCCGAGCGCTGTGCCGCCGCTGGGGTCGAGCTGCGCGTGCCGCGCTTTTCCCTGTGTACCGACAATGGCGTGATGATCGCGGCCATTGGTGCGCAGCTTATTCATGAAGGTGCCCAGCCCTCTGGCCTCGGAGTTGGCACCGATACCCAGCTGGATGTAGAAGATCCGCAGTTAACCTAAAGTTCTTCTTTCTCGCCCTGCAGGCGGGGTGCGGGGCCGGTACCCTAAAAGGCGTTCATGCCCTCTTGGCTTTGTGAAGGAGCTCTCTCATGACCGTCGGTTTCCTTGTCAACCCTGATCTCACCCGCCGCAAGCTGGAATTCGAGCTGGAGCACGCCAATCAGTTCTTGGGCGGCACCACCGAGGACCGCGTCTCCGTAGTATTCCAAGAAGACGGCACCACCTATGCGGCGCTCTACAACCCCGAAGCCAAGGCTGAAGGCGCCGAGCCCAACCCAGTAGCCTCCCTGGCGCGCAACGCTGCCGCCACCGGCAATGCCGCCTTCTTGCAAGACCCCATCCGCTCCATTTGTGGTCCGGTCATTTTCGTTGATGCCGAGGGCGAAGATAAAACCATCGATACCGTCATCGAGTCCGTGGAGCAGGGCATTCGCGCCGTCAAGAATTATCGGGAAGATAACCCAGAGGAGTACACGCTCTGGCGCGCGGCCGTTATCAATTCCACCAAGAGCCTTTAAGCTCCACTCCCTCACAGGTAGGGTTCAAGCGCTTTTCGCGCGCTCGTAATACGGTGTTCACATTCTTATGGTGTTCTAGGGAGCCGTACTGCTTTTTCTAAGACTCCAAAAGGTGAATACTGTATGCTCCGTTCAACGCGCTTTGTCGCCTCCCTCGTTACCGCCCTTGCCGTGGGCGGTGCCGCCACCATCGTGCCCGCCACCCCGGCGCTGGCTGCTGATTCGCCCATCTACCGCACCATCCTGCAGCCGGGCGAGGACGAATCCCAGGTAATGGTTACGTGGCGCACCAAGTCCAAGGCGGACGAAGTCCTCGAGGTTACCGGCCCGGAAGGCACCCAGACTTTCCGCGCCGAGGAACGCGATTACGGCGCTCTGCTTTATAAGTCCCAGTTCGCCACCGCCACTGACCTGCAGCCGGATACCGAGTACTCCTACCGCGTTGGCTCCGAGGAAGGCGGCTGGTCCGAACCAGAGACCTTTAACACCGGCTCCAACGGTGATGAGTGGTCTTTCCTCACCGTTGCGGACCCGCAAATCGGCGTGGACCTCAAGGTCGATGACCAAGCGGAGCAGTGGCGCAAGACCATCGCTCACGCGGCTTCCCATGTGCCCAATGCCAACATGATCTGGTCCCTAGGGGATCAAGTAGAAGGCTGGGGCGCCCAAGTGCCGCAGTACGATGCCTACTTCTCCGCCCCGGAAATCCGCCACATCCCGACCAATACCGTTCCGGGCAACCACGAGACTTATAACCTCACCATGAAGCATCATGATGAGCATTTCTCCAACCCCCACCAGGCCGACGATATCCGCGACCACTACTTCGAGCGCAATAACGTGCTCTTCATCGGCCTAGACTCTAATGCTTCCTCCGACGCCGATATTGCTCGCCACGAGCAATTCCTGCGCGAGGCCGTGGAATCCCGCGGCGCGGATAATGACTGGATCGTAGTTGGCATGCACCATGGTCCTTATTCCCAGGGTTCGCACCATTTTGATAAGGACGTTACCAACTTGCGCGAGAAGCTTACCCCGGTACTTTCCGAGCTCAACGTGGATGCCGTGCTCTCCGGCCACGACCACATCTATACCCGCAGCCACCTGATGAAGAACAATAAGCCGGTCCTGCCGGAGAAGAAGCCGCAGCGCGGCGATGTCCTCGAACCCAAGGATGGCGAGGCCCTGTACCTGACCACCACCACCGCGGGTGGCGGCAAGTTCTACGATTTCACCGACGTCAACAATAAGAAGCACAAGGGCGCGCGCATGGAGACCATCGATCCAAAGCTCGCCCATGAATCTACCGCCATGTGGCGCCAGGACTACACCGAGGACTACATGCGCGTCGACGTCTCTGATGACAAGCTCACCTTCGCTACCTTCAACGAAGCCGATAACACCCTGGTGGACAAGGTTTCGCTCAAAAAGAAAGACCGTGGCGCTGCGCCTGCCGACGACGCCACCGACCCCACCGAGCCCGACACCCCAGAGGTGCCAAAGGATCCGGAAAGCGGCAGCTCCCTGAGCTCCGGCGATGCTTTTGGTGGGCTCAGCTCCAAGAAGTAGCCAACACCGCGACCGGTGCGGCTAGCGCCCGGTGGGGCTAGCGCTCAGTGTGGCGCAGCCACGCCAATACGGCTTTTACCCGCCGGTTAGAGTCCTCGGACCGAAACCCTAGTTTCATAAACACATTGGAGACATGCTTGCTTACCGCTCCTGCGCTAAGAACGAGCGTGTCTTCAATTTCTGTATTGCTCAACCCTTGCGCCATCAGTCCCAGCACCTCTCGTTCGCGGGCGGTGAGTTGGGCGAGACCGGTGCGCTTTGCAGACAGCAGTGCCGTGACCACTTCTGGGTCCACGACGGTACCGCCGCGGGCGACCTCGTCGAGAGTGCGCACGAATTCTTCTACATCAGAAACGCGCTCTTTGAGCAGGTAGCCAAATCCCCCGTGCTCCAAGAGGCGGTCGAGGTAGCTTGCCGCTACGTATTGGCTAAGCACTACCACTGGCTGGGTGGGGTTGGACGCGCGCAGGTCGTGGACGGCGCGCAGTCCGTCGTCGGTCATGGTGGGAGGCATGCGCACATCGCTGATAATAAGGTCGAAGGTTTCTTGCCCAGCGATTGCGCTCAGTTCTTCGGCATCCATGGCGGCTGTAACGCTATGGCCCAAAGAGCTGAGCAGCTGCTCGAGCCCCGCGCGCAGCAGCGCGGAATCTTCCGCGAGTAAAAGTTTCATTCCGCCTCCTTCAGCGGCAATTCGAGCAGCAGCCGGCCGCCGCGTTCACCTGCGGCAGCATCATGAGCCGCGGCAAAGTTTAACGTTCCGCCTAGTGCGGCGGCACGCTCGCGTAGCCCCGCCAAGCCGGTACCGGCTCCCGCCGTGGCGGCTGCGTTGGTCGTGGAGCTGAGGGCCGGGCCGGTGCCATTATCAACGATGTCCAGGCGCAGCATGTCCCCGAAAGAAACCCTTACCATCGCCTCGGTGGCCGCGCCGTGCTTGGAGGCATTGGTAAGTGCTTCGGCCACCGCATGATAGGCCAGCAGGGCAGTGGTCTCGTCCACGGAGCGTTCCGGCCCGTCCACGTGTAGTTCAGTCTCCAGCCCGGAGTGGGCGAGTAGCTCGTCGAGGGCAGGGATAAGTCCGGCGTCGAAAAGCACCTGCGGGGCAATACCGCGCACCGTCGCGCGCAGGGAAGCCAGGGCCAAAGAGGCGTTATGCTCCGCATCAGCCAAGGCAGGAAGCGCCTCGGACGGGGCCTGCAACTTTGCCGCCGCCAAGTTGAGCTTGAGTGCGGTCAGGTACTGCTGCGGTCCATCGTGCAGCTCGCGCTCGATGCGGCGGCGCTCGCCGGAGAAGGCATCGATAAGCGTGGTGCGCGAGGCCGCCAACTCCTCGGCCGATGGGCTCAATGCCAGTCGGGTCAGCGCGGTCGACGCCACAACCAGGAGGCGGTTTATCCCCACCAGTAGCGCCACCAGCAGTGCCGCGGCCAGCCAGCAGGTTAAGAAAATCAGCGGCCGGTTGGTGGTAGACCATTCGCCAAAGGAGAATTCGGCTTTGGGTACAAACGGCGCTATCACCAGCACACCCGCTGTAAAACCCAAGGCTGTCCACGCGGCAAAGCATGCAGCCGAAATCAATAGCTGCACAATAAGGTGGTAAAACTGCTGCCAATCAAACCAACGGCCGGAGCGCCGCGGCGGGATCTCCACGCCCATCCACTGCGCACCCAACCTGCCGACAAACTCCGCAGCCCGACCCACTAGCGGAATCCACGGCAACATCAGCACCGAAACCACCAATGCCGGGATACACAGGGCGCCGAGGACGAAGCTCCACGCGCAGGCTTTGAGGGTTCGCATAACCCATGAGCCTAGCTGCCTTACCCGGCGTGGGGCAGTAGAGCTAGCTCTACCATTTTCCGGGCAGCCCGCCCCATGTCTTTCTTCTGCGCGGCCGAGTGGAATCAAAGGCATGTTAAAAGCAGAAAACCTCACTAAGCGCTACGGCCGCCGCACTGTACTCAAGCGGGTCACTGTTTCCATCGCCCCGGGCGAATTCGTCGCCATCATGGGCCCTTCCGGCAGCGGTAAAACCACGCTCCTTAACCTGCTATCCGGGCTGGATAAGCCCACGTCCGGCCAAGTTAACGCGCCGGGGCGCAAGCAGCGTGCCTTTGTCTTCCAAGACTATAACCTCTTGGAATCCCTCAATGCGCAGCGCAATGCCACCTTGACCGCGCGCTTTTCCGGCCGGCGCCCGTCACGCAGCCGGGTGGCGGAGGTCTTTGATTCGCTCGGCCTTGCTGGCCTGGAGCGCCGCCTGCCCGCACAGCTTTCCGGTGGTCAGCAACAACGCGTGGCTGTAGCCCGGGCACTGCTGGCTCAGGCACCCTATATCTTCGCCGACGAGCCCACGGGCGCGCTTGACGACGCCACCGCATCCACCGTCCTTTCCCACTTGCGCGCCGCCGCCCGCGAGGGAGCCAGCGTGATTATGGTGACCCACTCCCACCTTGCCGCTGAAGCGGCCGACCGCGTTATTTCCCTTGAGGAGGTAGCCCATGCTGGTGTGGCTTAAGGACTTGCAGTCCAATTGGCTCTCGTGGCTAGCCGTGGCGCTGACCCTGGTGGTCTCTTCCACCTCGTGCACCCTGGCGCTAGCGATGCTGGTCGCCTCCTCCGGGGCCGAAGAAAACCCCGCCGGCCCAGTGGGCGGCACGGTACTCGGCATGGCCCTGTGCGTGGTGGTGTTGGTGACGCTGTCGCAGATGCGCCTTATCATCGCCGAGCGCGAGCCGGTCTACCGTTCCTGGCGCATGGTGGGCATGCCCGGGTGGATGATTATTGCCTTCATTCTGGGGCAGGTCGCAGTAGTCAGCGCGGCCGCAGGGCTCCTTGGCGTGCTGCCGGCCGGCCCGCTGCTCGCTCCGTGCGTACGCGCGCTACGCAGCGATGGCATCCCCATGCCGGACCTTGCCATTACCGGCCAGGTCACGGTCATTGCGGTCATAGTCTGCATGTCCGCAGCGCTAGTTGGCGCGCTGCCTCCACTGCGCCGAGTCTTCCGGCCGCGCACCACCGCACACCCGGCCTGGACCGTGGTGAAATTCTTGCTCGCGTCCGCGGCCATCGGCAGCACGGTTTACGGGTGCCTGCACATTGCCGATCCCGGCGATCTTCTCTCGGCCGAGATGGGCTTGGTCATCCTCGTCGCCCTCTTTTGGCCCTGGCTTATGCCCACTATCGACCAATGGACCCGCGCGGCCGGCATCGCTGGGGCCAATGTGCGCGTGCGTCGCAACTTTTCTACCCCGCACATCGTGCCGTGGGTTCTCGTCGGCGGATTTATCGTCGCCGTAGGCTCTGGCCTGCGCTTTGAAAGCGCCGCAGGCGCCGGCGGAGCCCTATCGTCCTGGCAGGTCTTCGTCGCCCTTTTAGGGCCTGTCTTTGCCCCCAGCATCGTGAGTGCCGTGCTCACCTCGCTGCTCATGCACGGGCGCATTGCCTCCGATATCCGCGGCCTCACCCTCGCCGGCGCCGCTCCTCTAGCCTGGATCCGCGTGCAGGTGGGGGAGGCGGCCTGCCTCACCCTGACTGCGGCCGGCGTGGTCTGGGCGCTGTGCTTGGCGACGCTCCTCCCACTCCACCGCCTCCTTACCCCACAGGTTTTCTTCGCTCGGACTCTGATGGAGGAGCTGTGGTGGCCGGCGTATGCCGTAATCTTCGGTGCCATGTTTATCGCCTTGGGCGTCGTCAAGCTGGTGCTTGCAGCCTTCGTGCAAGCCCGGGCTCAGCAGCGTTCAAGGTAGTGTTGCAGGCGCCAAGGGGGAGATCGCTGCGGGCGTAGAAATGTGGGCCGGGTCATTGTTGAGGGTTAGCAGTCGCGAGGGTAGAGTGCTAATCAGGTTGTTTGACCCACAGTTGTTCACCCGCGACGACGGCTGTGCTGGACATCCACAACCGGCACGCGCGTGCCATACCGGCGCGCATACGAACACTACGGAGGAAACATCATGGCAAACATTAAGCCTCTCGAGGACCGCGTCCTCGTACAGATCGTAGAAGCTGAAACCACCACCGCTTCCGGCCTGGTTATCCCAGATTCTGCTAAGGAAAAGCCGCAGGAAGCTACCGTCGTTGCAGTAGGCCCAGGCCGCACCAACGACAAGGGTGAGGTCACCCCGGTAGGCGTCAACGAGGGCGATACCGTGGTCTTTTCCAAGTACGGCGGCACCGAGCTGAAGTACAACGGTGAGGAGTACCTGCTGCTGTCCTCCCGTGACCTGCTCGCTGTCATCGAGAAGTAGGCCTCACTATGGCAAAGCTTATTGCATTCGACCAAGAGGCCCGCGAGGGAATCCAGCGCGGCGTCGATACGCTGGCTGATGCCGTCAAGGTCACCCTCGGCCCGCGCGGCCGCAACGTCGTGCTGTCCAAGGCTTTTGGCGGCCCCACCGTCACCAATGACGGCGTGACCATCGCCCGCGATATCGACATCGAGGAACCATTCGAGAACCTTGGTGCCCAGCTGGTTAAGTCTGTTGCAGTCAAGACCAATGACATCGCAGGAGATGGCACTACCACCGCCACCTTGCTGGCTCAGGCACTCATCTTCGAAGGCCTGCGCAACGTCGCAGCCGGCGCTAACCCAATCGAGCTTAACCGCGGCATCGCGGCGGCGGCCGAAAAGGCCGTCGAGGAGCTCAAGGCCCGCGCCACTGCAGTCAACTCCTCGTCCGAAATCGCTCAGGTAGCCACCGTCTCCTCCCGCGACCCGGAGGTCGGAGAGATGGTTGCTGGCGCCATGGACAAGGTAGGCAAGGACGGCGTGGTCACCGTCGAGGAATCCCAAACCATCGACTCCGCAGTCGATGTCACCGAGGGCATTTCCTTTGACAAGGGCTATCTTTCCCCGTACTTCGCTACGGAAGAAGAGACCTACCACGCCGTGCTGGACGACGCCGCTGTGCTTCTCGTCCGCAATAAGATCTCCTCGCTGCCGGACTTCCTGCCGCTGCTGGAGAAGATCGCCGAGACCAACCGCCCAACCCTCATCATTGCAGAGGACGTTGAGGGCGAGCCGCTGCAGGCGCTCGTCGTCAACTCCATCCGCAAGGTGCTCAAGGTCGCGGCCGTGAAGGCTCCGTACTTTGGCGAGCGCCGCAAGGGCTTCATGGATGACCTGGCTGTCGTTACCGGCGCCACCGTCATCGATCCAGAGGTAGGCGTCAACCTCAACGAGGCTGGCCTCGACGTGCTGGGTTCGGCCCGTCGCGTGACCATCACCAAGGATGACACCGTTATCGTCGATGGAGGTGGCACCGCCGAGGCAGTAGAGGAGCGCCGCGAGCAGATCCGTCGCGAAATCGAGCGCACCGATTCCACTTGGGATAAGGAAAAGCTCGAGGAGCGCCTGGCAAAGCTCTCTGGTGGCGTGGCCGTCATCCGCGTCGGCGCCGCTACCGAAACCGAGGTCAACGAGCGCAAGCTGCGCGTCGAAGACGCCATCAACGCCGCCCGCGCGGCCGTGGAAGAGGGCGTCATCGCCGGCGGCGGTTCCGTGCTGGTCCAGATTTCCAAGGAACTCGAGTCCTTCGCCGAGGGCTTCGAGGGTGAGGCAAAGGTCGGTGTTCTAGCCGTCGCCCGTGCCCTGACTCGTCCGGCATACTGGATCGCCGAAAATGCTGGCCTTGACGGCGCAGTTGTTGTCTCCCGCGTTGCCGAGATGTCCAACGGCGAGGGCTTCAACGCTAATACCCTCGAGTACGGCAACCTCATCGATAATGGCATTATCGACCCGGTCAAGGTCACCCACTCGGCCGTGGTCAACGCCACCTCCGTGGCCCGTATGGTTCTTACCACCGAGGCCTCCGTGGTGGAAAAGCCGCAGGAAGAACAAGCTGCTGACGCCGGTCACGGCCACCAGCACTAATCCTTCCCAACATCGCCCGCCCCGCTTCTCGCGCGGCGGGTTTTGTTGTGCCTAGACTAGGGCCGTGGAATATATCAAGGTCACCGGCGCTCTTGGCCCCATTCGCAAGGCCAATGGCGTCAAACCCGCACTCTTTTCCGCGAATTCCGAGGGTGCCTGCCCCAAGCGCAGCGGCGCCGGTGTGGTCTACGTGGAGCCGGGCGTGATGAACGGGTGGACTCCGGATATACCGTCATTTGCATTGATCACAATCTTGCTGTGATTGCCCATGCGGATCACGTCATTGACTTGGGTCCCGGAGCCGGTTCGGCCGGCGGTCAGGTGGTCTTTAGCGGCACACCAGCAGACTTAGCCGAACAGCGCGACTCGGTGACGGGGCGTTTTCTTGCCGACGCCCTCGTCTCCCCCTAACTTTCCTGCCTTAAGCGTTGACCGGCGCGGCGGCGCGGCGACGCTGGCGAAGCTCTACCACGCGTTCGGATTCGCTCATTCCGCCCCATACGCCGTAGGGCTCGGCGGATTGCAAGGCATGCTCGCGGCACAAATCAATGACCGGGCAAGAATTGCAGATGGCTTTGGCGCGATTCTCGCGCTGGGCGCGGGCGCGGCCGCGCTCGCCATCCGGGTGATAAAATACGTCCGAGTTTTCTCCGCGGCAGGCGCCTTGTAGCTGCCAATCCCACAGGTCAGCGGTGGGACCGGGAAGCAAATGAGGCTGAGACACGTTACTAAGCTCCTTTTTAAGGGCGAGAATTCTTGTGTGGCTTCCGCAGTGTCGCGAAAAGCAACCTCACGTAGTGTTTCGCGCGCGGGTAAACGGTGGGTTACCGATTTTTGACTTTTAAGTATTGTCCTCGCAATTCCTTCACCGACACCACGGTTTACCAGCGCAAACGCCGAAGGTTAACGGTTCATGAATTTTCCGCCGTGCCGGTTGCATAGCCAAGGACACCGCGCCTTGCCTTTGCATAAACTTCCCGTGTGCCAATATGGTTAGTTACCGGTTTAAAACATGTCAGAGGGTGCATTCGTGAGTGATAAGGAACAGGAGCTAGCGGATCTCGTTCCGCATGCCGTCGACGGCAGCCGTCGAGCGCTGCAAAAAGTCCTGCAGATCATTCACCCGCAGGTCCTGCGTTACTGCCGCGCCCGCATCGGGGGCGGCCGCCAACCCACCGCGGAAGATGTGGCCCAAGAGATTTGCCTAGCAGTGGCTACCTCGATTGGTTCCTATGAGGACAAGGGCCGTCCTTTTATGGCCTATGTTTATGGCATCGCATTTAATAAGGTCACTGATGCTCACCGCGCGATGGGCCGCGATAAGTCCACGCCTACCGAAGAAATTCCGGAAGACTCCGCGCGTGAAGCCACTCCTGAAGAGTGGGCGCTAGAGGCCGACGGTAGTAACAGAATGCGCGCCTTGCTCGATACATTAAGTGATAAGGCAAAAAACATCGTTATTCTGCGCGTGTTCAACGGTTTGTCGGCAGAAGAGACCGCGGAAATTGTGGGTTCCACTCCAGGCGCGGTCCGTGTGGCACAACACCGAGCACTAGCTCAATTGCGAAAGACCCTCCAAGCCGCGCAGGAAACTGCACGCTAAAGGGCTTATAGCCCAATCTCACAGCAGATATTTCATAACAGAAAGGAAGGGGGAGAGACACCATCATGGCTCCTAAGCACCACGGCGATAACGACGACCTAGTGGACCAGCTCCAGCCCTTGGTCGATGATGATGCATTCCTCACTGAGCTTTCGAAAGGGAACGACCCTTCCGACCGTCAGGATGACCTGGCGGGGTTGCTGCTGGAGTTAAAGGGGGACGTCGACAAGCAAATGCCCCCGGCCCCACTGGTAGAAGGCGCTGAGGCGGAGCCTGAGGTTATTGACCTTGGTAAGGCACGCAAGCGTCGCCGCGGCGGGCCTTTCGTGCATGGTCTCATTGGCGCGGCCGCCGCAACCCTAGTCATTGCTGGAGCCGGTGGCGCAATGCTGCATGCCGGAACCTTTGATAAAGGGGATAAAACCCGCAATGTAGAGCTGGCCGGAACGCTGGAAGAGATGGAATCTCGCGCGGCCGAAGGCGATATTGAAGGCGCTCGGGAACTGATGAGGGATGCCCGAGCTAAGCTGGACGAGGCCGAAGGCAAGGAAGAAAAGGCCATCGCCGCCAACCGCGAGGCGGAACACAAGCGCTCTGCGCACCCGAAGCCCGCCCCGCACACCGTGACGGAGACCGCCACCGAAACCGTGGCGGAAGAAGCTTCCCAGCCGGAACAGCAGCCGGAACAGGTTACCGTGACCGAAACTCAGTACGCCACCGAAACCGTGGTAGTCACTGAGCAGGCGCAGCCTAACCCGCAGCCCAACCCCAACGTGGAGGGTGAGCCGACGACCACCATCGAGCTGGGGCAGCAGTAGAGCTAGCGGCCCTCCAAGCCATCTAAGTAGCCCAAGGCATAGTCCCAGGGGACATAACGGGAGGGATCCGGCTCGGCGCCTGGTTCATGCACCGGCGCTAGCTCCCCTTCGAGCGTGGCGCGCATATTGGCGGCCATAATATCCCACTCATAGAAGTGGTTTTCCTGGCAGTCCTCGCACAGGAAGAAGATGCCATCGATGCCGCGCGGGCCGAGGATGGACGCGAATTTCTGCACCAGCGCGAGGTCGTGGATGATGGCGATTCGGTCGTCGTCGGTAAGCGGCATGACCTGCTCGTCCTCCTCCAGGAAGGAGGCGGGGTCATTCGGGTCATCGGCGAAAGGATCGCGGGGCATATTGGCGAAGAAGTTCACGCCTGCGAGCCTATTGAACTTACCCTCCCGAGGCAATTTACCCCTGCCCAAATGGTGTCGTCGGCCGGCAAAGCACTACAGTTGTGGTAGCCGCTAAACCTGTTAAGGAGAGACCTCGATGAGCGAGAACCGTATTCATACTGGTGGAGATGACCCGAACAAGGTGGCCCTGCGCGGCCTGACCTTTGACGATGTGCTTCTGTTGCCCGCCGAATCCAATATCGTGCCCTCCGAGGTCGATACCGGCGCGCAGTTTACCCGCAATATTCGCCTCGGCGTCCCGCTTGCCTCGGCCGCCATGGATACCGTGACTGAGGCCCGCATGGCCATTGCCATGGCCCGCCAGGGTGGCATCGGCGTGCTGCATCGCAACCTTTCTACCGAGGACCAGGCCGAGCAGGTAGAAATAGTCAAACGCTCCGAGTCCGGCATGGTCACCGACCCCATTACCGCCCGCCCGGACATGACCATTAGGGAAGTAGACGCGCTGTGTGCTCGTTTCCGCATTTCCGGCCTGCCGGTGGTAGATGAGGACGGCACCCTAGTCGGTATTTGCACCAACCGCGATATGCGCTTCGAGCCTGACTTTGACCGCAAGGTCAGCGAAGTTATGACGGCCATGCCGCTTGTTGTTGCGCGCGAGGGCGTATCCAAGAAGGAGGCCCTCGAACTGCTCTCGGCCAATAAGGTGGAAAAGCTGCCCATCGTCGATGCGGATAATAAGCTCACCGGCCTGATCACCGTCAAGGACTTTGTCAAGACCGAGCAGTATCCCAATGCGTCTAAGGACTCGGCCGGGCGCCTGTTGGTTGCGGCCGGCATCGGTACCGGCGAGGAGTCCTACCAGCGCGCCGCCGCGCTTGTCGACGCCGGCGTAGACGCCCTCGTCGTCGATTCCGCCCATGCCCACAATAACCGCGTGCTGGAAATGGTCTCCCGCGTCCAAAAAGATTTCGGTTCTAAGGTCGATGTCATCGGCGGTAACCTCGCCACCCGCGAGGCGGCCCAGGCAATGATTGATGCCGGCGCGGATGCCATCAAGGTCGGCATCGGCCCGGGCTCCATTTGCACCACCCGCGTCGTCGCTGGCGTGGGAGCGCCGCAGATTACTGCCCTGATGGAAGCTGCCGCAGTAGCTGGCCCGGCCGGTGTACCGGTGATCGGCGATGGCGGCATGCAGTACTCCGGCGACGTCGCTAAGGCCTTGGCGGCCGGCGCCGATACCGTCATGCTGGGATCCATGTTCGCCGGCACCACCGAGGCACCCGGTGACATCGTGGTCTACCAGGGCAAGCAGTACAAGCGCTACCGTGGCATGGGCTCCATGGGTGCCATGCAGGGCCGCGGCCTCTCTGGCGAGAAGCGCTCCTACTCCAAGGACCGCTACTTCCAGGCAGACGTGCGCAGCGAGGACAAGCTGGTTCCGGAAGGCGTTGAGGGGCGCGTGCCTTTCCGCGGCGATATCGATGCCATCGTGCACCAGATCATCGGTGGCCTGCGCGCTTCCATGGGCTATACCGGCTCCGCTACTTTGGCCGAGCTGAAGACCAAGCGCTTCGTTCAGATCACCGCCGCAGGTCTAAAGGAATCCCACCCACACCACCTGCAGCAAATCGCAGAAGCACCAAACTACCGCTAGGAATATCATGCGTGAATACGCCGAAATCGGCATCGGCCGCGAGGCTCGCCGTACCTTTGATCTAGAGCAACTATCCATCGTGCCGCAGCGCCGCACCCGGTCCTCCAAGGACGTGGACACCACCTGGAATATCGATGCCTATACCTTCGATATTCCCTTTGTGTCCCACCCCACCGATGCGCTCGCCACGCCCGAGTTCATCATTGAAATGGGCAAGCAGGGGGGCTTGGGTGTCATCAATGCCGAGGGCTTGTGGGGCCGCCATGAGGACCTCGAGGGCGCCCTGGCCCGCATTTACTCGCAGCCGGGCGATAATTCCATCATTCAGGAGCTACACGCTGCCCCGCTTGACGACGCCCTCCTTACCGAACGCATCTCCCAAGTCCGTGACTCCGGCGTCACCGTTGCTGTGCGCGTTTCCCCACAAAATGCTCGCGAGATGGCCCCGAAGGTCATCGCGGCCGGTGCTGAGTTGCTGTTTATTCAAGGCACCTTGGTTTCGGCCGAGCACGTAGCTACCGGCGGTGAGCCGTTGAACCTCAAGGAGTTCATCGGCTCACTGGATGTTCCGGTTATCGCCGGCGGAGTTACTGACTACACCACCGCGCTGCACCTGATGCGCACCGGCGCGGCCGGTGTCATCGTGGGCGCGGGCGTGACGACCAACGCCGAGACCGTCGGCATTGACTCGGCCATGGGTACCGCGATTGCTGACGCCGCCGCAGCTCGCCGCGACTACCTCGATGAGACCGGCGGCCGCTATGTACACATCATCGCCGATACCGAGTTTGAAAACTCCGGCAGTATTGCCAAGGCCTTTGCCTGCGGCGCCGATGGTGTGGCTCTTGGCCCATTGCTTGCCCAAGCTCGCGAGGCTGGCGGAAAGGGCTGGTACTGGCCTGCTACGGCCGGCCACCCGCGCTTCCCACGCGGCTTTGTCCAGTTCTCTGGGGCTGATACCGATTTGGACGTTGATTTCCTCACCACCGGCACCCCGGCCGAAGCTGCAGAAGAGTCTGCCGCTCCTTCGCTGGAAACCGTGCTGCACGGACCCTCTAGCGAGCCATTCGGTCGCACCAACTTGGTCGGCGCGCTGCGCCGTTCCATGGCAAAGTGTGGCTACACCGACCTGAAGTCCTTCCAGAAGGTCGAACTCGCTGTTCGTTACTAACCGTACGAGAGTCCCCGACGCGGCTGTGCTTTCTTGGCGCAGCCGCGTTTTGCTTCAAAGCTCTTTCTCCTCTGGAGAGGTAAAGCGTGGCGGAGAAGGAGAGTGGTTAGGAAATCAACTGCCAACCGCCTTCCCGCTTCCATGTGGTCTCGCGTGCCATCGGCTGCCATTGTCCTGCATCTTGGACTGGGCACACGCGTGCGCCCGCTGGATTGAGCTCTACGACTTTCTCTTCTGTGGCCGCGCGTAGGACTACCGAATTATGCGCAACCTCTGGGTACCCCACGTGCTCTGCCTGCCGAGTTCCGCACAAGGGAATCCACTCATCCCACTTGCTTCCAAAGACTTCTTCGGCTGGAAGTGTTACCTGCTGCGGGCCTTGTTCATCCAGCACAGACGTCACCTCGGCGGTGGTAGGAGTGGCGTCACAACCGCACAACAACAGTCCCGTGGTGAGCACAATGGCCAAGCGCTTCATAAGCTATCAGTTTAGTGGGTTAGACTATGGGGCGTGACTAAGCCAAATACTACCCCGCGCCCCGTCCTCGTAGTGGACTTTGGCGCTCAGTACGCGCAGCTTATTGCCCGTCGCGTGCGCGAGGCCAAGATTTACTCCGAGGTTGTCCCTCACTCTGCGTCCGTGGAGGAAATTAAATCCAAAGATCCCGCCGCGCTAATCCTGTCGGGCGGTCCGTCTTCTGTCTATGCTGACGGCGCCCCGGCTTTGAAGCCAGAGCTGCTTGAGCTCGGCATTCCGGTTTTCGGCATCTGCTACGGTTTCCAAGCCATGAACCATGCTCTTGGTGGTACCGTCTCGTCGACCGGCGAGCGTGAGTACGGCCGCACCGACATGAATGTCAAGGCAGGCGTGCTTCACGATGGATTGGAGGCCACTCACAAGGTGTGGATGTCTCACGGTGATGCCGTATCTGCCGCTCCCGAAGGTTTCGAGGTTACGGCAACGTCGGCCGGTGCTCCGGTTGCAGCCATGGAGTGCCTAGACAAGAAGATGGCCGGCGTGCAGTACCACCCTGAGGTGCAGCACTCGCCGCACGGCCAGGAAGTGCTTACCCGCTTCCTGACCGAGATTGCGGGCCTAGAGCAGAATTGGACGGCCGATAATATCGCCGAGCAGCTCATCGCGGACGTTCGCGCTCAGGTGGGCGAGGAAGGCCGCGCCATCTGTGGCCTTTCCGGCGGTGTGGACTCTGCTGTGGCGGCCGCACTGGTGCAGCGTGCCATCGGTGATCGCCTCACCTGTGTTTTCGTAGATCACGGCTTGCTGCGTGCCGGCGAGCGTGAGCAGGTGGAAAAGGACTTTGTTGCCTCCACCGGCGCGAAGCTGGTGACTGCGGATGAACGCGCTGCGTTCTTGGAGAAGCTGGCAGGCGTTAGCGACCCTGAAGCCAAACGTAAGGCCATTGGCGCGGAGTTTATCCGGTCCTTTGAGCGCGCGGTTGCGGGCGTGCTTGACGACGCCCCCGCAGGCTCCACCGTCGATTACCTTGTCCAAGGCACGCTGTACCCAGACGTGGTGGAGTCTGGCGGCGGTGACGGCACGGCGAATATTAAGTCTCACCACAATGTTGGCGGTTTGCCAGATGACGTGGAGTTCGAACTGGTCGAGCCGCTGCGCCTCCTGTTTAAGGACGAGGTTCGCGCCGTCGGCCGCGAGCTGGGCTTGCCAGAAGAGATCGTTAGCCGTCAGCCATTCCCCGGCCCAGGTTTGGGTATCCGCATTATCGGTGAGGTAACCGAGGAACGCTTGGAGACGCTGCGCGAGGCGGATCTTATTGCCCGCACCGAGCTGACCAATGCCGGCCTGGATGACCAGATTTGGCAGTGCCCGGTAGTACTGCTGGCCGATGTCCGCTCCGTTGGCGTGCAGGGCGACGGCCGCACCTATGGCCACCCCATCGTGCTGCGCCCAGTGTCCTCGGAGGACGCCATGACCGCAGACTGGACCCGCCTGCCATACGAGGTACTGGAGAAGATTTCTACCCGTATCACCAACGAGGTGAAGGATGTCAACCGCGTGGTCTTGGACTGCACCTCCAAGCCCCCGGGAACCATTGAGTGGGAGTAAAACGGTATGCGTAGAAGGCGCTCAGACTATCTCTGAGCGCCTTTTCGCTCGTTTTAGAGGCGGCGCTTACTCGCGCGGGGTAAACGGCGGCCGCCACACGATGCGGCCACCCACCCGCTCGAGGCGGCCACGCCGGGGTGGGGCGTTGGGGTCATCGTCATTGACGCCATTATGGTAAGCGCAGCACATGACCAGGTTTTTCATATTCGTCTCCCCACCGTTGCTCCATGCCTTGAGATGGTGGACTTGGGAGAGATCGGCCGGCTGGTTACAGCCCGGCCAGGCGCAGCGTGGGTTTTCTGCAGCGGCCATGATGCGCTGTTTATCATTGGCCACGCGTGCCGTGCGGTAGAGGTTGACCGGCCCTTCCTCGGGGTGCACGAGGGTGACGTAGCCGGTTTCTCTATCGCCAGAAAAGCCGACGTCATTGAGCACACGTCGCAGATATTCGGTTCCGCTAATGGTGGCGCCATTGGTCAGATCGAGCTCGATATCGTCGCCATGGCCGTCGCGGATACGGATGAATTTGTCCAGCGGCACGATAGCATTGGTTATCACCTCTGCCCGTGCGGCCACCGCTTGGTCGAAGAAGATCTTTTCTACCGCCTCGAGCGATTGCTTTCCTGTAGCAGCCAGTGCGGCATTGAGATCCGCGATGAAACTGGAGGTTCCGGTGATGGCCAGCGTCCAGTAGTCATTGGGACGTCGATAAGTGCGCACGCCTGGAGTAACGGTGTTGTCTTTCATCTCGCGCAGCCGCCGGCGGGCGTGCTTGAGAATATGGCTCATCGCGCCGGTCATTGCACAGCACTCCGCGCGTAGCTCCCAGGCCTGTTTCTTGCTGGGTGCGCGGTTAACTATGCGCTCTAGGGCGGTGAGCGTGGCGATGGAATGGGTGTTGCGGCGGGCGTCGGCAATAGCGCAGCGCTGCAGGCGCGTAAATTTGGTGCGGCCGAAATAACTCTCGCACAAAAGAAGCAGATCGGCCGCGATGGCATCGGGTGCGCCGTGGTCCATAAGCTCGGACCCAGACATACCTTGGCACCCGGCGATGATGTCCATGCCGGGGCTCAAGGCAGTGAGGTAGGTCTCGAGTGCGTTCATACCTGCAACGCTACGGCGCACCCTGCACCGCCGCGCGGCCGGTGCAACCGCTGCGGCCGATTCTGTGGATAACCCGGCCCGTATACCCTTGGAGGGCCGGAAAGCTGTGGATAACTCCGAAAAGTGTCGGATAGATTAGGCAAATGCGAGCCGGCGCGTGCCATCCACATGGGGGAAGACGAAAAAGCTTAGCCCAAAGACCGCCAGCCACACCAGGCCGGCGCCCCACGCGGGCAGGGCCACGATGGGCGCGAGCATCACCATCAGCCACAGAATCATCAGAGGCACGAGCTGCGTGATGGTAGGAACCAGAGTGACATTGCGCTTGGTGGCATAGGCACGCATCGCGCGGCGGTACGGGTGGGCGAAGACGAGGACGAAGGCTGCCACAAGGCATACGAGTGCTCCGGTCAAGGCGGCGAAGATATGCGCGCGGCTGGCCAAAAGTGCCACGGCCGCGCCGATGAGGATGGACGAGCCCAAGCGCACCCATGGCGGAGTGGGGATGGGGGTGGTGTGCTCGCGCATGGCACCGTAGGCAGCGTTGAGGTTCATGCCGCTAAGGCTACCATTCGAACATACACTTGCATGTGTCCGGGTGAGGGTTCATACTATCCGGGTGAGTCAAACGAGCGTTCGTCTAGAAAAAGCGGTGGCCGGGCTAAGTGGGCCGGACCGTGTGGCGATGCTGCGTGCTCGCATGCGCGCTATGGAGCGCGGCCCGGAAGAAGAGCTGGTAGATACCCTCCCTGGCCTGGCCTGCTTGCTTCCTGCAGGTGGGCTGGCGCGCCGGCAGGTGGTGCACTGTGCGAACTGTCCAGCGCTGGTGGTGGAGCTTATCTGTCACCTCACCGCCCGTGGCGGGCATGTGGCAGTGGTGGGGTGGCCGGATTTGCTACTCGCACACGTGGCCGATAAGGGCGATATCGAACGTGTGGTGACCGTGCCGGATCCGGGCCTGGAATCCTGGATGGTGACGGGAGTATTGGCGGAAGGGCTAGACCTTGTTGTCCACCATGGGCCGCCCGGTGAGGTGAGCCCTACCAAGGCTCGGCCGGTGCTGGCGAAAGTGCGTGGCGGGCACGCGGCGGTGCTGACGGTAGGCACGCGCCTGCCCGGCACAGCGGTGGGGATAAGGGCAAGGGTGAGTACTTACCGGGGCGTCGGCAAGGGCAGTGGGCGCATTCGCGGCGTGGACATGGAGGTGGAGGTGACCTCGAAGCAGGGTGCCTCGCGCGGGGTGCTCACGGTGGGTGAGCGCCGCCGGTTGGAGGCCGTATGAGGGTAGCGGCCGTGTGGTTTCCGGATTGGCCCATCCAGGCTGCCGGCGGGCAGGGTCCTATGGTAATTGCGCGCAATCACGCGGTGGCGGTGTGCGATAGGAGGGCGCGCCGGGCGGGCGTGCGGCGCGGGATGCGCCTGCGCCAGGCCCAAGCGCTGTGCCCCGAGGCCGCAGTGGTGGAGGCCAATCCGGATCGGGATGGCGCGGCGTTTGCGGAGGTCGCGGCCGGCTTAGATGCGGTGGCGTCCTCGGTGGAGGTGTTGCGCCCAGGCCTGGCGATTGTGGATGCGGGCGCGGCTCTGCGCTACCACGGGGAGAAAGCACTAGAGATGCTTGTCGACGCCTCTTCGTACGCCGGCTTCGACTCCACCCTCGGCGTCGCCGATGAGATTGCCACGGCCGTCATCGCGGCCCGGCACCGTGGTGTGGGCGCAGTGGTGCCGGAGGGCGGCTCGCGGGAGTTTTTGGCCACCCAGCCCATAGGCGTGCTGGCGGCCGATGAGGCCTTGGGCTTTGAGGCTGGGTTTATCGCACAGCTGGATAAGCTGGGTGTGCGACGCCTGGGCGACTTAGCCGCGCTGCCGTTTAAGCAGGTAGCCACCCGGTTTGGTGAGCCGGGCCGGCGTGCCCACGAACTGGCCCAGGCCCGTGCGGATAGGCGCGTGGCCCCAGAGCTGGCGCGCCCGGATCTGGCGGTGGAAATGGAAGAGCGCATCGAGCGTGTGGACGCGGCCGCCTTCGCAGCTCGCCAGTTAGCGGCCCGGCTGCATGCCCGCTTGGAGGAGGCCGGCAAGGTGTGCCTGCGGCTGCGCGTGGTGGCGGAGTTTGGCACCGGTGAGGAGCTGGCGCGGGTATGGCGCACACAGGAAGCGCTGACGGAACAGGCCACCGCGGACCGGGTGCGCTGGCAGCTCGATGGTTGGCTCACGCGCGCTACTGGTGAGGGCGCGGCCATCCGCCGCCTAGCGCTGGAGCCGGTGGAGGTTGCTGCCCCGTCCGCCACCGGTCTCTGGGGCGGGGAAGGATCGCAGGAGCAGGTCAAACGCGTGATCGCCCGTGTGCAATCGCAGCTGGGGGTTGACCGCGTGCTGCAGCCGCGGGCAGTGGGCGGCCGTGGGGTGGCCGAGCGCATCGAGTACGTGCCCTATGGCGAGCAGCGTGACGCACCGCCGCAGGGCGAGTGGCCCGGCCGCATTCCCGCGCCCCTGCCTGCACGGCTGGGCGGTGGTCCGAATCATCCGGCCGCGCGCATTCGGCTTATCGACGCCGCCGGGCGCCCCGTCTTTGTTACTGCCGAAGCCCTCTTGTCCGGGGTGCCGGTGGCCTTGAGCTGGGGCGCGCATCGCTTTCGCGTGCTGGGCTGGGCCGGACCCTGGCCGGTGGATACGCAGTGGTGGACCGATACTCCACAGCACGTAGCGCGCCTGCAGGTGGTGGGCCAAGCCGAGCACGAAGAGCATCAGCGGGCGTGGCTTTTGGTATGGGCCGGTGGGCGCTGGCGGGTTGAGGCGACTTACTAATTGCGAATATCGACCACGAGGCGAGTGGGGTTATCGAGCACCTGCACGGAATAAGGCTTGCGAGAGGTCATGCCGATGACAAATTGGCAGCGGCCCTCGTAGGTGCCGCCATTGACCACTTGGGTGACAATTCCTTCCGTAGGGGCATCCACCACGCCGATGCGGGGATCATCTTTGCCGGCTTCGAAGGGGTAGACCACGCCGTCGATATTGACATTGAGTGCGGTCTCTCCGGAGTGGTCAATGGTCTTGCCGGAACCCTGCTGTGTGGGTGTATCGGCGTAATCCACGAACCAGCCGGGAGCGCCGCCGCCATCAAGCTCGAAGACGACGCGCTCAAAACCCTCGTGCCGGCCGATGCGCACGTCGGTCACCGTAAGTTCGGAGGGCGCCTGCGGCCGGAGGGTTTTCATCTCCATATTGGCCTGGCCTAGCGGATTGAGCTGGGAGTTATCCGCAGACGCGGCCATGGTGGTGCGGTCCGTCTCGTGGGCAGCGCAGCCGCTGAGGAAAGCTGCGACGAGAAGCGTTGCGGCGAGACGAACTTTCAACATGTCCCCTAGGTTATATTTTCGGCCGTGAACTGTATAGCTGAGGGGGTACTTCGTGGCCGAATTGTTGCCAAGGGTGTGAGCTGAAAAGCAGAAAGGTTAGGCTTAGGTATATGACCGAGTTCTGTTCAGATATCCAGGTAGAGCCGCTGCCAGGCACGGCGAAGAAGGAATCCGTCTATGTGCTTTTCGAGTGGCCGGGCGGATGGTCGCGAGACGTGCTCGACGGCGATACCTTTGGGCCGGAGCTCACAGCGCAGCTCAAGACCAAGCTGAAGGGTATGGCAGGGCTGCAGCTTATTCGCCGGCCGGGCCGCGATGGCCGCCAAGTAGGCAAGATGCACCGTTGTTACCTGGTGTGGGCCGAGCAGGGCGTGATGGAACTCGTGCTGCTGACGGGCCCGGAGAAGATCCTCGATCTGGACCTGACCGGGCCTGGCCGCAATGGGGGTGGCGCTTTGGATACGCCGCTGGTGCTGGTGTGCACGCATGCGAAGCGCGATACGTGCTGTGCGGTCAAGGGTCGCCCGCTGGCCGCGGAGCTGGTGGCGGACTATCCGGATATGGTGTGGGAGACCTCGCACACGAAAGGGCACCGATTCGCGCCGTCGGTCATGCTCATGCCGTGGGGCTATTCTTTTGGCCGAATGAATAAAGAAGCCGCCGCGCAGATGATTGCGGCGGCGGCGAAGGGGAAGTATTTCTACCCGGTAAATCGCGGGCGCGGTATTTTCGGCCCGCGCGGCCAGGTGGCGGAGTTGGCGGTGGCCCGCTCGCTTATCGACGCCGGCGAGGACCTCGCCTACGGCCAGCTCACCGCCACCGACAGCGGCGAGGTCAGCCACGCTGACGGCCGGCGCTGGCGCGTGGCGCTCGAGGAGCGCGAGGTAGAAGGCGTGGTGTCTTCCTGCGGCGATGCGCCGAAGAAAGGCCAAGCCATCGTAGCGACCGGCGTGGAGCCGATCGCGGAGTAGGCCGCGCGGGGCGGGGGCGGCGTCGGCAAGCGGGGGCTAGCGGCGCATGACCTTGGAAGAGAGCCAGTTGCCGAAGAACTGGGCGGCCTGCACCAGCACGATGATGATGAGCGTAGCCACGACGGTGACTTCCCACTCGAAGGCGCGGTAGCCGTAGACGATGGCGAAGTCGCCCAAGCCGCCGCCGCCGACGTAGCCGGCCATGGCGGACATATCCACGATGGCGATGAACAAGAAGGTGTAGCCCAGAATCAGCGGGCCGAGGGCCTCCGGAACGATGACGGAGGTAATGATCTTCCACGGCGAGGCGCCCATGGAGCGGGCGGCCTCGATAACACCGGGATCGATAGCCACGAGGTTTTGCTCCACCACGCGGGCCACGGAGAAGGTCGCGGCGATGACCATGACGAAGGTCGCTGGGCCGCGGCCGATGGAACCTCCCATTACGGCGACGGTCAGTGGCTGGGCAAAGGCCAGCAAAATGATGAAGGGGATGGGGCGGACGAAGTTCACCAGCAGGTTAACAATGACGTAGACAAACCGGTTTTGCAGGATGCCGCCCGTGCGGGTGGTGTAGAGCAGCATGCCTAGGCCAAGGCCGAGGATGCCGGAGACGATGAGGGTGGTCGAGACCATGATGAGGGTGTCGACGATGGCGTCGGCGAGCGAGGGGCCAAGGCGATCCCAGTTGGCTTGGGCGAGGTTGGTGACGGTCATCGTGCAATCTCCTCAATCTGGGTGGTGGTAGAAAGCGTGCGGTAGAACTCTTCGATGGCGTTATTATCGCCGCTGAGTCGCACGGTCAGTTTGCCAAAGGAATGCTGCTGCAACGTGGTGATACCGCCGTGCACGACGGCGATGGACACGCCGGCTTCCTTGAGCCGAGCGGCGGCGGTGAAGAAGCCAGATTCCTCGGTGAGGTTGATGGTAAACAGGCGGCCTTCGTGCGCGAGCAGGTCGTCGGTTTCGACGACGTCGGGTTCGTTGCGCAGCGAGGTGGCCACGAACTTGGCGGCCACGGAGGTCTGCGGGTTGGAGAAGACTTCGTAGACGCTGCCTTGTTCTACTACGCGGCCGTTTTCCATCACGGCGACCTTATCGGCGATGGAGCGAACGACTTCCATCTCGTGGGTAATAACGACGATGGTGATGCCGAATTCCTTGTTCACCCGGCGCAGCAGGTCGAGGACTTCCTGCGTGGTGGTGGGGTCGAGGGCGGAAGTGGCTTCGTCGGCAAGCAGCAGCGAAGGGTTGGTGGCCAGCGCACGGGCAATGCCAACGCGCTGCTTCTGGCCGCCGGAGAGCTGCTCCGGGTAGCTCTTGCCCTTGTCTCCCAGGCCGACGAAGTCCAGCAGCTCTTGCACGCGCTGGGCGCGCTCCTGCTTGCTGACGCCCTGCAGCTGCAGCGGGTATTCAATATTGCCGGCCGCGGTGCGCGAGTTCATCAGGTTGAACTGCTGGAAGATCATGCCGATATTGCGACGAATGCCGCGCAGCTTCTTCTCGGACATGCCAACGATATTGGTCTCGTCGAGCAACAGCTCGCCGGCGGACGGGGTGTCCAGGCCGTTGATCATGCGCACGAGGGTGGACTTGCCGGCGCCGGAATAGCCAATGATGCCGACGATTTCGCCGGGCTCGATGGTCATGGAGACATTGTCGAGGGCCTTGACTCGTGCCTTTTTCTGTTTAAAGACTTTGGTGATCTCGCGGAACTCGATGCGGGTGCCGCGTTGAGTGGAATCTGCCACGTGTTTGCGTCCTTAGCTAGGAAAGTGCCAAACCCCGCCGGGGGCTCCGGCGGGGTAAAAGCAAGGGTGATTAGTCCAGATCTGCTTCGAGCTTATCCAGGATCTTCTGCAGATCCTCCTGGCTGCGCTCCACCTCGACGGAGGTGCCGGCAGAGTCTTCGTCGACGCCCTCCTGGACGGCGTCGCTGTGCCATAGCTCGGCGAGCTTCTTGATGTCCTCGTTATCGGCATCTTCCTCGCGAACGGCGAAGACGTTGATGTACGGCTCTGCCTCTTCAGAGCTCGGATCGTCCTGGAAGATGGCGGTGGCTGGGTCGATGCCGGCGCGCTCCAGGAAGGAGTTATTGATAATCGCCGGGGTGCCCTCGCCGTGTGCGGACGTGGTCTGTGCCGCGTCTACCGGGGTGACCTTGACCTTGGACTTCGCCTCGTCAATATCCAGCGGCGTGGGCTCCAGGTTGTTCTTGTCCTTCAGAGTGAGAAGGCCGGCCTGAACCAGCACGTTGATGGCGCGAGCCTGGTTGGTGGAGTCATTCGGGATGGCGACTTCTTCGCCCTCGATGCCGTCGAGGGAGTCGTGGTCCTTCCAGAACAGTGCCAGCGGCACGATCTCGGTAGCCACGATAGGCACCAGGTTGGTGCCGTTGCCGTGGTTATACTCCGCCAAGAACTTCAGGTGCTGGAAGTTATTGGTGTCCAGCTCGCCCTGGTCCAGAGCCTGGTTCGGGGTGTTGTAATCCGCGAAAGGCTGGATATCGATGTCATAGCCTGCGTTCTTTGCTTCCTGCTCGAACGCTACCCAAGCCTTCTTTGCGTCATCGGTGGTGCCGACTTTGATGGACTTGGAGTCATCGGAGTCGGAAGAGCATGCCACCAGGCTGGTGGCAGCGATGGTTACGGCGGCGGTAGAAGCCACTACGCGACGGATCTGCATGGGGAATCCCCTTCTTGTAGGAGTTGAAATAATTTGCTTGTTTAGCAACTTAGCAATCAGCGAACCGCTTTGTCTATTGCGGCCATCACGTCCCACCGGCTTGGCTAGAACAATGATTCGATACTACGCTGTCTGGAGTGGAATTTAATGGCGGAAGGGCACTGTCGTGGTCGCGGGTGGAGCGCATCCTCTCCGGCCGCGAATCTGCTGCGCCCGTGCCGGTGGATCACCTTCACGGACCTACGGTTCCTGCCCAGCGCGGCCAGTCCACCGTGCCCTTTGCGGAGCTGCACGCGGTAAGTTCCTATAGTTTTCTTGACGGCGCTGCCGAGCCGGAGGAACTGGTGGCCCGGGCTGTGGAGCTAGGCCTTGAGGGGTTGGCCATCGTGGACCGCGATGGTTTTTATGGCCTGATGAAATTTGCTGAAGCCGCAGCTAAAGTGGACCTTCCGGCTGTATATGGTGCGGAGCTATCGCTCGCGGAGGGTTCGGTGACCGTGCTGGCGCGTACCCCGGAGGGCTATCGCCGCCTGTCGCGCCTCATCGCGCTCGCCCGGATGGAAGCCGGGGAGAAGGATTGCGTGGCTTATCCGCCCTTGGATGAGGTGGCGCGCGAACTGGAAGGGGAGTGCTTCTTTCTGGTGGGGCCGGAGGTGCTAGCAGAAATCGATAACTTGCTCGAAAGAATAAAAATAGACAGCATAGTTCTCGAATATTCGTGCAGCATGTCCCCCGAGGATGCGGATCGGCACCGTTTCCTCGATAAATACAATAACCTGCGGGCCATCGCAACCGCACGGCCCGCGGCCGCGACCCGCGACCAAGCTCGGCTCGCCGCCGCCAAGCGTGCCCTGGCCCGGCGCGAATCCCTCGCGGCCGCCGCGCCGCACGCCCACCCCATGGGAGCTGGCTGGCTGCGATCCGGCGAGCAGATGGCGCAACTCTTGCCGGATCGGCCGGAGCTCATCGCCGAAACCGTGGCGCTCGCCCGCGAGTGCTCCTTTACCTGGGACGCCCTTGCGCCCAACCTGCCGCATTTCCCCGTGCCGGAGGGGTATACCGAAATGAGCTGGCTGGAGCATGAGGTCTGGCGCCGCGCCAAGGACCGCTATGCTTCGCGCCCGGCCGAGATTAGGCAGGCGGCAAGGAAACAGATTCGGCATGAGCTGGACGTCATCAAGCAGCTGGGCTTCCCCGGCTACTTCCTGATCGTGTGCGACCTGGTGGATTTTTGCCGCCGCGAGAATATTCTGTGCCAAGGCCGCGGCTCGGCCGCCAACTCCGCGGTGTGCTTTGCGCTGGGCATTACCAATGCGGAGCCCATCTCTGCGCAGCTGCTTTTCGAGCGTTTTCTCTCCCCAGACCGTGATGGCCCGCCCGATATTGATATCGACATCGAGTCCGGCCGCCGCGAGGAAGTCATCCAGTATGTCTACCGCACCCACGGCCGCGATCGCGCCGCGCAGGTGGCCAATGTCATTACCTATCGCCGCAAGGGAGCGACCCGCGATGCCGCCCGCGCGTTGGGCTACCCGCAGGGCTCGGCCGATGCGTGGTCGAAAGGTACCTCCGAGCCGCCTGCCGACGTCTCCTCTTTAGCCGAGCAATTCCTCGGCCAGCCCCGCCACCTGGGCATCCACTCCGGCGGCATGGTGCTGTGCGATCGGCCCATTGCGGACGTCGTTCCTATGGAATGGGCGCGCATGGACAACCGCTCCGTACTCCAGTGGGATAAGGATGATTGCGCGGCCGCCGGCCTGGTGAAATTCGATCTTTTGGGCCTGGGCATGCTGGAGGCGCTGCACCACATGATTGATGCCGTGCGCGCCACCACCGGCCGCGAGGTGCACCTGTGGGAGCTCGACCTCGCCGAGCCGGAAGTTTATGACATGCTCTGCCGCGCCGATGCGGTGGGCGTCTTCCAGGTGGAATCCCGTGCGCAGCTAGCCACGCTGCCGCGCCTGAAGCCGCGCCGCTTCTTTGACTTGGTGGTCGAGGTTGCGCTCATTCGCCCCGGACCTATCCAAGGCGGGTCCGTGCACCCCTACTTGCGCCGCCGCGATGGCCTTGAGGAGGTGACCTATGACCATCCGGTGCTGGAAAAATCCCTGGGCAAGACGTTAGGCATTCCGCTCTTCCAGGAACAGCTGATGCAGATCGCGGTCGACGCCGCCGGCTTCTCCGGTGCCGAGGCCGATGACCTGCGCCGCGCCATGGGCTCGAAGCGCTCCCCGGAAAAGATGACCGCGCTGCGCAGCCGCTTCTTTGCCGGCCTGCGCGAGACCAACGGTATTGAGGGTGAGGTAGCGGATAAGCTGTGGACCAAAATCGTGGCCTTCGCCGCCTATGGTTTTCCGGAATCGCACTCGCAGTCCTTTGCCTCGCTGGTGTATTTTTCCGCGTGGTTTAAATACCACTACCCGGCGGAATTCTGCGTGGGATTGTTGCGTGCGCAGCCGATGGGTTTCTATTCCCCGCAGTCGCTCATCCAGGATGCTCGGCGCCACGGCGTGCAGGTGCTGCCGGTGAGCATTAATGACTCCGGCGCCCAGGCCCGCGCGACGGGCTCGGCCGAGATTCGCTTGGGCCTTAACCTCATCAAGGGGCTGGGGGAGTCCGCCGCCGAGCGCGTGGAGGCGGCCGCGCCTTTTACTAGCGTGTCTGATCTTTCGCGCCGGGCGGATCTCAGCGTGGGGCAGGTGGAGGCGCTGGCTACGGCCGGGGCGCTGGAGTGCCTGGGGCTGGATCGTCGCCAAGCACTGTGGCAGGCCGGCGTCGCCGCCACCGAGCGTGAGGGCATGCTGCCCGGTACATCCGCCCTGGCCTCGCCGCACCTGCCCGGCATGTCCGCGTTTGAGCTCATGGCTACCGACGTCGCCGCTACCGGCGTGACCCATAACCAGCAGCCGATGGAGCTGGTGCGTGCCTCGCTTGCCGACGTCCTCCCTGCCTCCCAGCTCCCCCATGTCCCCGATGGCACCCGCGTGCGCATCGCTGGCATCATTACTCACCGCCAGCGCCCGCGCACTGCTTCTGGCCTGACCTTTTTGGGTGTGGAGGATGAAACCGGCCTGATGAACGTGATGGTCTCACCCGGATTGTGGTCGCGGCATAAAGTTCTGGCCCGCACCGCCCGGGCAATGATCATCCGCGGCATCGTACAAAATGCCACCGGCGCGGTCAGCGTGGTCGCAGATAAGCTTGAGCCGTTGGACTTTGGCGAATTCCTCTCCCGCGGCTCCCGTGACTTCCGCTAGTTGCCGCCGCTGCGTAGCTCGTCCGCGTTGAGCTTATTGGCCAATTCCTTGGCTACCGCAAACGGAATCCACAGCAGCTGGATATAGATGAGCTTGGCAAAGAAGATGGCGATATTAGCCCCCGAGGTCGCTTCCTCCACCGCAACCTGCTCCGCGCCGGAGAAGCGCAGCCCAAATGCGGTGGCGCCGGCGACGAGGAAGAGTACTATAGCCGTGGCCAATGCGGTTTTCAGGCCTTTGTCGCGGGCGTCGGTATGCAGGCGCAGCTCGTACTCATCCATTTCCGTAGTGGGAACGTCGAGGTGCCGAATGGACTGGCGCAGCCACGTGGTGCACGTGGTCGCCGCAATGCCGGCTATCGGCCACAGCAGATTAGACAAGCCAAGCGCGAAAAAGTGCAGGGCCGCCGCCACGATGGCCAAGCCGAGAAAAATATCGCCGGCCAGGATCAAGCGCTTGCGGCGGGAAACAGAGGCGGGAATTGTGGTAGCCATTAGGAATTCTTCCTATAGATTTCAGTGGACATAGGGGCAAATTCCTGGCGGGAAAAGATAGCCTCCACCGGAAGGTCAAAGACTTCGCAGACGCGAAAGGCTAAGTCCAGGCTGGGGGAGTGGTCGCCGCGCTCAAGTGCACCGACGGTCTGGGGGTTGACGTCGATGGCCTCAGCCAACTGCGCGCGCGACATGTCCCGTTCGGCGCGCAGCACACGAACCCGGTTATAAATGGGTGCGGAGGGCTTCTTCTTTGGGGACATAAGTCAAAGTATTGCATAAACCCAACATACTGGCAAGGGTTGTTACTCGACGCCGAAGATATCTCCCGGCTGGCAGTCCAGTGCCGCGCACAGTGCTGCCAGGGTGCTAAAGCGTACGGCCTTGGCGCGATTATTCTTCAGTACGGAGAGGTTAACTGGGGTGATTCCTACTTCTCTAGCGAGCGCCGCGCCGGTAATGTCGCGCTCTTGCATAATCCGGTCGAGGTGGCAGATTACTTGGGGTTCATGTATCTCAGACAAGGCCTTCGACCTCCTCTTCTAGCGTGCAGCCGCGCTTGATGGCGGCTGAGAAGAGCTGCAAGGTACAGACGAAGAGGTAGGGCAGGGCGAGCTCGCCAAGGGACGTTCCGTCCTGACTAGCCCACCAGTCGATTCCAAGCTGTGAGGAGGCCCAGTTATTGCCCAGGCCTTCGAGTACGAACCGTCCGATAAACCAGACGAGGATGCCGGCGGTCATTCCGTTCAGGAGGCGGATATTTTTCGTATTAAAAACCTGCCCGCGAAGCATCGGTTTAACTAGGCGATAGGCAAAGAACGCGATGATTAAGATTGCCGCAATCTTGACGGCGAGCGCTGCGGTGAGCATCCAGAATGGTCCGCCGTCGAGGTTGTGTTTGCTTAGGCCTTCTGGGATGGCTGCGCTCAGTGCGGTGGAAAAGCGGCCGGTGGCAAGGTCGCGCAGGTAGGTGGGGCCGAGGATGATGATGGTGAGGAGGGCGAGACCGGCTGCCGCATTAATTTCGCGACGCTCGGCCTTAGGGGTGGGTTGTGGGGTGGTCATGACAATCCTTTCCGCCGATAACTTATCGACTATCGATGTTGTCGTAATTCGATAATATCGAATAGCGATAAGTGGCGCAAGGGGTGAACCCGATTGATACTGTCAATAGCTATGAGCGAAGAAATGAATCCCGTCTCACAGCGACTGGTGACCTCGCGCTATATCCACCACCTGAGCTGGATGTTTCTGCTCGCCGCGGTCGCCGCTGCTGCAGGTTTTTGGTGGACCCCGTGGTTCTACTGGGCGGCCGGAATTTTCGTCGCCCTTTTCTTCTGGCTGCTCTGGCTCATCCCCGCCCAAGTGCGCAACATGGGCTGGCTCGAAACCGACGATGAGCTACTTATCACCCGCGGCAAGCTCTGGTACACCTTCACCGTCGTGCCCTATGGCCGCATCCAATTCGTCGATGTCACCTCCGGGCCCATCGACCGCGCGCTCGGGCTGAAAAAGTTGCAGCTCCACACGGCCTCAGCCAGCACAGACGCCACCATTAAGGGCCTAGAAGCCCCGCTTGCCGACGCCCTCCGTACCCGCCTTGCCCACCAAGCCCGCGAACGGATGAGCGGCCTATGAGAGACCAGTCCAGCACGCAACCGCAGTATCAACGCGTCCACCGCCTCACCCCGCTGCTGCGTCTGTGGTCGATCATCTTGGCCCTCATCGCGGCCTTCGCCCTCAACGTCAACATGGCAGCCCTGCGCGATATCTTCGCTTTTATTACCGGCGAACACCGCGGCGAGGCCTTGCGCGATACCGCCCTCGCCCTAGCCGGTTTCATCGCGGTCTGCGCGGTGGTGTGGCTCGTCTCCGGCCTATGGTGGCGCCGCATGGGCTATCGGCTCGGCGCAGAAGAGCTTTCTCTGCGCCGCGGCCTATTATCTGTCCAGCTGCGCACCGCACGCTATGACCGCACGCAGGCCGTTGACGTCGTCGAGCCCGTCATTGCCCGACTCTTTCGCCTCGCGGCCGTGCGCGTGGAAACCGCAGGCGGTCAATCGTCCGCCATCGAAATCGCCTACCTAAAAAAGTCCGACGCCGAGGCCCTACGCGATGACATCCTCGCCCGCGTTCACGGTGCTCCCATCTCCCACACCGAGACACCGGCCGAGGAACCAGCTCTCGTGCCTGAAATCCCCATCGCCCGCTCCCTGATTGCAGCCGCGTTACGTACGTCCACGCTCTTCCTCGTCGGCTTCCTCATCCTCGTCGTGGTCACCCGGTTGCCGCTCTCGACCGCGCTGCCCATCCTCGTCGGCGCGATACCCAACGCCTGGAACGTGCTCGATTCTTCCTGGCGCTACACCGCCCGCACCGACGGCGAGGTACTCAACATCA
Organism: Corynebacterium yonathiae; assembly: GCF_027570195.1. Classification (GTDB taxonomy): domain Bacteria; phylum Actinomycetota; class Actinomycetes; order Mycobacteriales; family Mycobacteriaceae; genus Corynebacterium; species Corynebacterium yonathiae. Next base: position 9,030 of record NZ_JAKMUZ010000004.1, on the reverse strand, counting down.
CCTACGGTCTGGCCGACCGCCGCCGCCAAAGCATCCGCCTCGACCGCATCCACGCCGTACAAATTACTCAGCCCTTCCTCTGGCGGCCGCTGGGCTGGTACGAGGTGAGGGTTTCGGTGGCGGGATATGGGGCGTCGGCAAGCGGCAAGGCTTCTGGCTCCACCCGCATCCTGCCGGTGGGCACCCTCGCCCAAGCTCGGCAATTCCTCCCGGCCGACGCCGCCCCCACCTACGCCTCGCCGGCCCGCGCCAAGTGGGTCTCCCCGCTGGACTACCGCCAGCAAACCGTCGCGCTCATCGGCGACTACGTCATCGTGCGCAACGGCCGGCTCAACCGCCGGGTCAAGGCCATCCACGCCTCCCATATCCAGGAGCTCACCTACCGCCGCGGGCCGATTTCCCAGGCGCTCGGCCTAGCCACCGTCGACCTCGACCTAGTCCAGGGGCCCGTGCGCATGGCCGCGCGCAACCTCACGCTTGCCGACGCCACCGCACTCCTTGCCCGCCTGCGCTCCCGCCAGCTGCCAGGGCTTAAACCGCCCCGTTAAATCCCAGCTGGCGCCACGCCTCGAATACGGCCGTCGACGCCGAATTCGACAGGTTCATCGAGCGCCTAGCCGGCACCATCGGAATGCGCACGCGGTCCGTCACGCGCGGATGGTTAATATGCTCCTCCGGCAGGCCGGTCGGCTCCGTGCCGAAAAGCAAGACATCGCCCTCCTGGTATTCGATATCCGTAAACCACTTATCCGTATGCGTGGTAAACGCGAATACGCGCGCCCCCGGCAGCGCGTCCATGCAGGCCTGAAAATCCTTGTGAATCTGCACATCGGCCAGATCGTGATAATCCAGTCCAGCGCGCTTTAAGTGCTTATCGTCGAAATTAAAGCCCAGCGGCTCAATCAGGTGCAAGCTCGCGCCCGTCACCGCGGCCGTACGGATGGCGTTGCCCGTATTAGTAGGGATGACTGGGTTATCAAAGACAATGTGCAGCTGGCTCATGCCTTCAGTCTAGGATGGTGGCTATGAGCGCTACCAAACTAGATGGCACACTGTACCGCGACGAGATTTTTTCCGACCTTGCCCAGCGCGTGTCCGCGCTGAAGGAGAAGGGGATTACCCCCGGCCTCGCCACTGTCCTCGTAGGCGAGGATCCAGGCTCCCAATCCTATGTGAAGATGAAGCACCGCGACTGCGAAAAGCTTGGCATCAACTCCATCCGCAAGGACCTGCCGGCCGATATCACCCAGAAAGAACTAGAAGCCGTCATCGATGAGCTCAATGCCGATGACGCCTGCACCGGCTACATCGTCCAGCTGCCACTGCCTAAGCACTTGGATGAAAACGCCATCCTCGAGCGCATCGATCCTGAAAAGGACGCTGACGGCCTGCACCCGGTTAACCTGGGCAAGCTCGTGCTCAACGAGGAGGCGCCCCTGCCGTGCACCCCGAACGGCTGTCTGCACTTGCTGCGCCGCTTCGGCGTCGAGCTTAACGGCGCCAAGACCGTGGTCATTGGTCGCGGCGTGACCGTTGGTCGCCCCATCGGCCTGATGCTTACCCGCCGCAGCGAGAACTCCACCGTCACGCTGTGCCACACCGGCACCAAGGAATTGGCGGCAGAGACCCGCGAGGCCGATATCGTCATTGCCGCAGCCGGCCAGCCCCACATGCTCACCGCGGACATGATTAAGGAAGGCGCCGCGCTTCTCGACGTCGGAGTCTCCCGCGTCGACGGCAAGCTCACCGGCGACATTCACCCAGATTGCTGGGATAAGGCTGGGTTCGTCTCGCCGAACCCCGGCGGCGTCGGCCCGCTGACCCGAGCTTTCTTGGTGCGCAATATCGTCGAGCGCGCGGAAAAGTTGGCGTGAATCTAGACAATCCGCATGACGCTAACCTCCAGCCCTCCCCGCTGCCGCCTGCCGCGCAGTGGGCAGCAATTGGCATCTTCGTGGCTGGCGTGGTTATCTCCGGCGGCTATGCCGTCTTCGAATACTGGCGCCGGGCCACGTTCCTCCTCGGCCTAGCCTTGCTGTGGCTCACCGTGGTCCGACTGACGTGTGATTCCAGCCGCGTTGGCGTGCTGGCCGTACGCTCGCGCCGCTTTGATGCCTGCTTTACCGGCCTGGTCGGCGCCGTGATGGCCTTTCTGGCCTTTTCTGTGGACTCGCTCGGGAGCTAGTTATCCACAGGTTTTTCGTAGAGTCTTCACCTATTTCGGCCTGAAAGGGTGTGGTTCGGCCGGTTATCCACAAGCTCCGGGCCGCCACCGCGCGCTGGTATGCGCAGCCGGCTTAGGCTCGGGGCCATGATTTCGAACTACCTGGCAGCCGTGAACTCCCCGATGGTGCTCATCGGGGAGTGCGTTGGGCTGTCGGTAGAAGAGCTCGTCGATAAGGGCTTTAGTGATCGCGAGGCCGCCGAGTTTGCCCGCCTAGCCGATACTTACTTTGGCCGCACCTCCTTTGGTGCCAAACAGCGCGCCGCCCGCCGCACTTTGTTGCCGCTCGACGCGTTGAAGATTATCGAGCACTTCGCGCAGAAGATGAAAACCCAGCGGGCGGCCTGGGCATTGCGCGAGGAACTATGCGCACTGCGCCTTTCTACTAGCGAGATTGAAAAGCGCGCCCGCCGCATGGTGCGCGAGGAGCGCGCCACCAAGCGCTCCGAAGGCGTGCGCCTGACCCGCCGCCGCGATGACCTGTGGACACTGACAATTACCGCCGAGTCCGAGTTGGTTGTAGAGATTAATAACCACGTCTCCACCGTCGCCGATGCCCGTCGCGTCTTCGCCGAGGGCGCCTCTACCTCCACAATCACCACCAATATGGTGCTTAGCCTGAATGAGATGGTGAAGGTCATCCATGGCGAGGACGTCACCTTGCAGCTGACCAATGGCGCCCAGATAACTGGTGCGGACCTAGTCCGCCGCGCGCTTTCCGACGTCGGCCTTATCACCCTCATCCACCCCGTCACCGGCCCCGTAAACCTTTATCAATCGCGGCGCTTGGCTACATGGAAGCAACGCCAAATGGCGATGGCAGAAAACCCTGTGTGCCCGTGGCCCGACTGCCACACGCCGGCGGATGAATGCCAGGTCCACCATCTCACCCCGTGGCTGCTCGGTGGGGACACCAATCCCGAAAACCTCACCATGGCCTGCAAGTATCACAATGGGGTCAATGATGATGACCCCAATGCGCCGCCGCGCCGCGGCCGACTCGAGCGCCGCCCCGGCGAAGGCATCGTCTGGCGCCCGCCCTGGGCTACACCGCCCGAAGATCGCTGAGCCGCGTTCCGCCTCTGCTCGCCCCGTCAATCCATAGGCCCAGCGCAGCGTGCCGCACCGCTTACCGCTAGTGCGCGCTGCGCGGCTTTGGCGATCCTTGCTGCCGCGAGCTTTTTAAATCGAGTACTCGGTGGGATCGCCTGCCGCTGAATCAATGCGCGGGTCCGGCTGGGAAAGTCTAAGGAAGTTGCGCAGTATGCGATCCATTTGGCGTGATTCGGTAAGAAAAGCGTCGTGGCCTACCGGGGAGACGACCTTCGCCATCGCCAATAGGTTGCCAAGATTGCGCGAGATGTGTTCTTGCTGGTGATACGGGTACAAGATATCCGTGTCCACGCCGACGACCATCGTTGGCACCTCGGACGAGCCCAGCGCGCGGTTGAGACCGCCGCGGCCGCGGCCAATATCGTGGCGGTTGAGCGCCTCGGTGAGGGTGACGTAGGAGCCGGCGTCAAAGCGGTCGGCCAGCTTGATGCCCTGATAGTCCAGGTAGGAGTTGACGGCAAAGCGCTCATTGCGGCGGCGGTAGGGCCCGAGCGGGTTCTCGCCGGTCTGGGCTTGGACGCCGAAGCGCTCGTCGATTTCCTGCTCGCCGCGATACGTCAGGTGTGCAATGCGACGCGCGGCCGCCAGCCCCTCGCGCGGGCGCTGGGCGGAGGCGTAGTAATCGCCGCCGTGCCAGAAGGAATCCTGCTCGATGGCCGCGATTTGCGCCGACTGGATGCCAATCTGCCAGGCGGAAGCGCGGGCCGATACGGCAATGACGCAAGCCGCATCAACGGCCTCGGGGTGCATCAGCGTCCACTCCAGCGTGCGCGCGCCGCCCATCGAGCCGCCAATGATGGCGTGGACGTGGGTGATGCCGAGCTCGCGGAGCGCGGCGCGCTCGGCCGCGACGAGGTCGCGCACCGAAAGCGCAGGGAAGCGCGAGCCCCAGGCGCAGCCGTCGTCTGGGTGCGGGGAGGCGGGGCCGGTGGAGCCGCCGCAGCCGCCCAGTGCGTTGGTGGCGATAACGCACCACTTCGTCGTATCTAGCGCCTTGCCAGGGCCGACCAGATCAGCCCACCATTCGGCCACATTCGAGTCACCGGTCAGGGCGTGTTCAACCACAATGACGTTATTGCGGCCGTGGGGATCGCCGAGGAGGTGGCCGAAGCGGTGGTAGGCAATGTGGGCGTCGGCAAGCGTGGCGCCGGCTTCGGTGTGGAAGTCGCCGATATTAACTAGCTTCATGCCAGTGCGTTAAAGCCTAGCTCGAGGTCCGCGATGATGTCATCGATGTGCTCGATGCCCACGGATAGGCGGATGGTGGACTGGGTGATGCCGGCCGCGGCAAGCGCAGGCTCGTCGGACTGGGAGTGCGTGGTGGTTGCCGGGTGCACGGCCAGGGAACGGGTGTCGCCGATATTGGCGAGGTTGGAGTGGAGCTTGAGGGCGTCGATAAACGCCCAGGCTTCCTCGCGCCCGCCGTCGATGTCGAAGGAGAGCACGGAGCCGGTATAGGCGTAGCCGAGCTTTTCCTTGGTGGCCTTATACGGTGAAGAATCCAGGCCGGCGTAGTTGACCTTGGTGACCTTGGCGTGGCCTTCCAGGTACTCGGCAACGGCTTGGGCGTTGGCATTGTGCTTTTCGACGCGCAGCCCCACCGTCTCGATTCCATTCAGCGTCAGCCAGGCGTTGAAGGGGGAGATGGCGGCGCCGGTATCGCGCAGCAGGCCGGCGCGGGCCTTGAGCGCGAAGGCTGGGGCGCCAAGATCGGCGTACTTTAGGCCGTGGTAGGCCTCGTCTGGGGAGACGAAGTAGGGGAAGACGGGCTCACCGTTGCGGGTGACGGTCCAGTCGAAGGAGCCGCCGTCGATAATCGCGCCGCCGATGGCCGAGCCATTGCCGGTGTAGAACTTGGTGGTGGAGACCACGACGATGTCCGCGCCGAGGTCCAGCGGCCGCGCGAGGGCGGCGGTGGCGATGGTGTTATCCACGATGAGCGGGACCTGGTTGTGGTGGGCGATCTCGGCGATGGCCGGGATATCGAGAACATCGGCCACGGGGTTGCCGAAGGTCTCGCCGTAGAAGGCCTTGGTATTCGGCTGGACGGCGTCCTGCCAGGACTGCGGGTCATCCGGGTCCTCGACGAGGGTGACGTCGATGCCTAGGCGCTTGAGCGTGACGGTAAAGAGGGTGGAGGTGCCGCCGTAGAGGCGCGGGGAGGTCACGATGTGGTCGCCGGCCGAGGCGAGGTTCAAAATGGCCGCGGTCTCGGCGGCTTGGCCCGAAGCGAAGGCGACGGCCGCGACGCCGCCCTCGAGGGAGGCGAGGCGTTCTTCCAGCGCGTCCTGGGTGGGGTTGGTCAGGCGGGTGTAGATGGGGCCGGCGTCGGAAAGGTTGAAGCGGTTGGCTGCGTGCTCGGCGTCGTTAAAGACGTAGGAGGTGGTCTGGTAAATCGGCACGTTGCGGGCGTTGTGGTGCCCGTCGAGGTTTTGGCCCGCGTGTACGGAGCGGGTAGCGAAGGACCAGTCGGAATTGGAGTTATCGTATTTCGTCGTCATGCTTGGCAAGACTAGACCAAGCGGTATGTACTGCGGAAGGGTTTAGGAAAAACCGCTGGCAGGAACGAGAATAAAAATAGACCAAGCGGTCGGTTAAATTAGGGGCAGCGGTTGTGATTTTGGGGATTATCGGCGGCGTGGTGGCTCTTGTCGTTGCCGCGGGAGATTCGTGTAATGAGAGCAACGACCCCGGCGGCCACGACGATAAAAAGAAGAATGAGTGCAAGTTCCCAGATGCCGATAGACATGCATTACCTTTCTTTTATGGTCTTTGGGGTTACGGTATCACTCGCCTAAGGCGGCCGCGACCGCGGAGAGGCTCGTACGCAGCTCGGTGTCGCTAAGGTGGCCGAAGCCGAGGACGACGCCGTCTTCGGCGTCGGCGCCGCCCCAATAGTCGCGCAGCGGGGTGAGCTTAATGCCGCGGGCGGCGGCGCGGGGGACCACGGCCGGGTCGCACAGCAATACCGCGTGGAGGCCACCGTGGATGGGGAGGAGTTGGGCCCCGTCGATAGGACCAAGCGTTTCGGCTACCAGGTTGCGGCGGCGTTTGTAGGTGCGGCGCATGCGGCCGGTGTGGCGTCGTAAAGCGCCGCTGGAAAGGTAGTGGGCGAGTGCGGCCTGGGGGATGGCGCCGACGGGTTGGCCGAAGACCTCGCGCACGCGGTCGACGGCCGGGCGCAGGCGCGGTGGGACGACGAGGTAACCGCAGGCAATGGAGGGGGAGATGACCGAGGAGAAGGTGCCTAGCAGCACGGTGTGCTCCGGGGCGAGGGCGGCCAGGGCGGGCAGTGGCTGGCCGACGTAGCGCAGTTCGGAGTCGAAGTCGTCCTCGATGAGGAGGGCGTCGTGTGTGCGGGCCCATTCGACGAGTTCGGCGCGCCGGGCTGCGGGCAGCGAGCCGCCGTAGGGGTATTGGTGGCTGGGGGTGACGATGAGAGCGTCGAGATCGGCCGCGGGGACGGTGACGCCTTCGGGGCCGGTGGGGATTTCCACCAAGGTGTGGCCGAGGGCGTGGGGCACCCGGCGCAGGCTGGGGTAGCCGGGGGATTCCACGCCCACGCGCAACTGGCGGCCGAGGGCGCGCAGGAGCACGGAGAGGCCGTCGCGGGCGCCGGCGGTGATGAGAACGCAGGCTGGGTCCACGGTGAGCCCGCGCATGTGGCGCAGGTGGGCGGCGACCTCGCGGGGCAGATCGCCGGAGGGGTCGACGGCCGCCGCACGCCACGCGGCCCTCCATTCAGGGGTGAGGATGCCGGCGGTGTCGGGAAGGCCGGGTGTCAGCGACACCAGTTCGGGCTCAGCGGCCGGTTCGGGGGTTGGCTCCGGCCGTGGGGCACGCGCGTGGGGGAGCAGCGGGTTGATGACGGTGCCGGAGCCAACCTCGGCGGTGAGGTAGCCCTCGGCCGTGAGTTGGTCGTAGGCAGTGACCACGCTGCCTCGGGAAATGCCGAGCTGCGAAGCCAAGTGGCGGGTCGAGGGAACGCGCTCGCCGGGCAGGAGGACGCCGGCGGCAACCTGGGCGCGCAAGGCGGCGGCGATTTGCACGGGCAGCGGCCGCGTATCAGAGGGGTCGAGGCGAAGGGGCACGGACCCATCATAAGTGGTCCAATCCAACACGCTGAAAATGGCTCTTGTCTTGTACCAATTATGTGGGCCACTATGGTACCTATGACTGAACAGGTAAATGAACAAGGACGCGCTACCACGCGCGTGAAGCGAGGACTAGCCGATATGTTGAAGGGCGGCGTCATCATGGACGTCGTTACGCCGGAACAGGCGCGCATTGCGGAGGACGCGGGCGCCTCGGCCGTGATGGCGCTGGAGCGCGTGCCGGCCGATATCCGCGCGCAAGGCGGTGTGGCCCGCATGTCTGACCCGGAGCTTATCGAGGGCATCGTCGAGGCCGTGGATATCCCAGTCATGGCCAAGGCCCGTATCGGCCACTTTGTGGAGGCGCAGATCCTGGGCGAGCTGGGCGTGGACTTCATCGATGAGTCCGAGGTGCTCAGCCCGGCAGATTACGTCAACCACATCAATAAGTGGGACTTTGACGTGCCGTTCGTGTGCGGCGCCACCAACCTGGGCGAGGCGCTGCGCCGCATCACCGAGGGCGCGGCCATGATTCGCTCCAAGGGCGAGGCCGGCACCGGCGATGTCTCCGAGGCCGTGAAGCACCTGCGCACCATTAAGGCGGAAATCGCGCGCCTGCGCCACCTGGACCGAGACGAGCTTTATGTCGCGGCCAAGGAGCTCCAGGCACCGTACGACCTGGTCGCAGAGGTTGCGGAGACCGGCAAGCTTCCGGTCGTGCTCTTCGTGGCCGGTGGCGTGGCCACGCCTGCCGACGCCGCCCTTGTCCGCCAGATGGGCGCCGAAGGCGTCTTCGTGGGCTCCGGCATCTTCAGGTCCGGCAATCCGGCGGCGCGCGCGGAGGCCATCGTGAAGGCTGCCACGCTGTACGACGACCCCGCAGAGCTCGCCAAGCTTTCCCGCGGCCTGGGCGAGGCCATGGTGGGCATTAACGTCAACGACGTGCCTGCACCGCACCGCCTGGCTGAGCGCGGATGGTAGCCACTGTCGGGGTGCTGGCGCTGCAGGGCGGCGTCGAGGAGCACCTGCGCATTCTGGACGGGCTCGGTGTGGTGACTCGCAGGGTGCGGGTCCCGCGCGACCTGGACGGGCTCGATGGGCTGGTGATTCCGGGCGGCGAGTCGAGTGTCATCGATAAGCTGGCGCGTAGCTTCGGACTGACCGAGCCGCTGCGCGACGCCGCGGCCGCAGGATTGCCGGTGCTCGCGACCTGCGCGGGGCTCATTTATTGCGCCCGCGAGCTCGATAACCCCGCGCCGGGGCAGCAAACCCTGGGCCTATTGGACGTGACTGTACGCCGCAATGCCTTTGGCAACCAGCGCTTTTCCGAAGAGCGCACGGTGCCCGTGACGGCGGGCGAGGAAACTCTCGACATCGAGGCGAGCTTTATTCGCGCGCCGCTGGTCACCCGCGTGGGCGAGGGCGTCGAGGTCATCGCGACGGTGCCGGGTGAGAACGGCGACGCGGTGGTCGGCGTGCGCCAGGGCCGCGTGACGGCGCTGAGCTTCCACCCAGAAGAAAATGGCGACGCCCGCGTGCACGCCGCCTGGCTCGAAAGCTTCTAGGCACGCACACCAAAGCCGCCCCGCAGCGAATCGA
>NZ_JAKMUZ010000039.1 GCF_027570195.1 Corynebacterium yonathiae | reverse complement strand
GAATCCGGGGCGCTTTTCGCTATTTATTCCACGCTTTCTTGACCTCCACCACAGGCGGGCGCAGGCACTACGTGCCGGAGATGAAAGCAAGAAAAATGCACGCCCACACCCCAGACCGACACCACCGGCACCAGTAAAACTACAGGTGGCGGCCACAAACCCCGAACATATGCTAAAGCATATGGCCTAACATATGTCTTGCCATATGTTAAAACATATGTTAAACTAGAGGCATACCGTGACGGAAGGCAACACTCGACCAGAAAGGAGCAGACATGCTCACCATCTACACCAAACCCGGATGCCACCCCTGCCGACTGACCATCAAAACCGCCAACAAACTCGGCCTCAACTACCAAGAAAAACCCGCCAAAGAACACACCGGCTACCTCGCCACCCTCGGCCACGCCAGCGCCCCCGTCATCGTCGACGAAGCCGGCAACAGCTTCTCCGGCTTCCGCCCCGACAAACTACGCCAAGCCGCATAACCCACAAAGCAAGGAGCACCCCATGGCCCAGGACACTGCCGAGACCATCAGCGCCACCATCACCGTCACCAACTCCGAAGCCTGCCTCATCTCCGCCATGCTCACCAGCGGCGACAAAGACACCATCGCCACCATCACCGACAAACTCGACCCCGCAGACTTCGCCAACACCCTACTGGCGAGAATCTTTGCCACCCTACAAGAACTCGTCAACGACAGCCGCCCCACCGACGCCTCCACCGTCCTCAACACCCTCCAAGCCAAAGGCAACCGCGACGGACTCGCCGACGACCAACACCACATCATGACAGAACTGGTCACCCTCAAAATCGTCGACCTCCACCTCGCCGACTACGCCCGCCAAGTAGCCAGCACCAGCTACCGCCGCCAATACCTCCACATGACCGAACAACTCCGCCACGCCGCCGAACACGCCCCCGAAGCCGAACTACTCGACATCATGATCAACCACGGCATAGGCCAACGCAAAGCCTGGCAACGCTACCAAGACATCACCACACTCTAAGCCCAGCAGGGTGTGCACACCCCGCCGATACGATCAAAAGCGTCCTCGAAGTTTCAACCGAAAGGAAGCTTGCCGCCATGGCCTCATACACCCTCGCCGCCTTCACTCTCGCCGCCCTCCTGGCCTTGACGATCCTCGCCCTCAGCGACGCTAATGAGCGCGCGGACATCGCCCTCTTCGGCCTGGCCGTCCCGGCTGTGTTCTGGACAGTCCCACCCGTCGTGCTCCGACTGACGGGATACTCCGCATCCGAAACTGTCTTCTTTATCGCCCTAGCAACCGCGGGGTTTTGGGTCCTGCTGGCCGGGTATCAGCTACGCCAAGCGCTCGCATAAGAGCAGCACACAGGCCATAAACCGCACTAACCCGCCTGCCATATGCCTTAACATACGCTAAAGCATATGGCCTAACATATGTCTTGCCATATGTTAAAACATATGTTAAACTAAAGGCACGCCGCACGGAAGAGACATCTTCCACCACACACGCGGCACCACTCGACACCAACCGAAAGGAACGCCAGACATGGCAACCACCCTAGG
>NZ_JAKMUZ010000038.1 GCF_027570195.1 Corynebacterium yonathiae | reverse complement strand
CGGTTTATCGGACTGGTAATGAGCTTGGTTTGTGGAAGCGCAATCCGCATGCTCGCGAAGATGTGTAACTACGCGCCGGTGTGGTTATATGCAGCTGCGTGAATGTTTAGGTCGAAAGATGCAGCTTTAGCTTGTGGTATTCATCCGCGTGATGTTGCTGATATGGACCAGAAGTTATTAAAATTTCCACTGGGCATGTGCCTTTGTCCCGGCAAGCCCGGACTTGGCGCTGTATAACAGGCTTATGTAAGTAATTCCGTGTCTCGGTGGCCGCCAAGCGGTCCCTGGCCCGGCTATTCCACAAGAGCGTATTGATAGGCGTATTTCTTCGCGCTACCTGTAGGTAGAAGGCGTGAGCTCATCTTTGATCTTGACCGGCAGGGTAAAAGCGTGTGTGAGACAGCTTGGCGTTTTCAGTACTCTGCAAGCACTATCAGCAAGAAGCTTTAACGTAACCGGGACGAGTTTGGGGTGTATCTTCCCACGTATGCGCACCGTAAATCGGCGTCGAGTATGTTTACGCCGGAAGCGCAAGATTGATGCCAATTCACGTTTGCGTGAGACGGTCTGGGCGATGGTGAAAGATAGGTACTTGCCGCAGCAGATGTGCGGGTGGTTGCGTAGTTGCTATCCCGGTGATGAGGCTACGTACGTGTGTCCTGAAAGGATTTATCAACCTTTATTTTCCCAGGCTAAATACGAGTCGAAAAAGAAGTCGCTGCTGCACTACGTCGCGATCACTCGCAACGTCGACCTCGTGGCACGCGAAGCGCGCCCGCAAGCGGTATGTCTATCCTACGGTCATGATTTCCGACTAGGCGGTACTACGTCATTGTGTAGCTGATCTTAGCCTAGGTGTTGATAACCAGTCTGCAAATGGGCGCTCAAGTAGAGCGAACCATACGCTATGTAGTGCCTCCGAAGTAAACAAAGCGTTTACTAAAACAATTGCTATCTTGAGTTCAGAAGATTGTTGCACCACCTTGACGTAGGACAGAGTTATTGTAGCTTGGGTTAGCTCGTTCCCTTCGATGTCTGAGTCGGATGATAGCGGTCTGAAGGAGGTTAGAAAGAGAAACTTGCGGTATATGTGGACGCTAGATCTCGTCACATACTCTTATATCTCTGTGTAGGCCGTTGGCATATAAGTAGGATCTTAACGGGGAGCGATGCTCGTGACGTGCAGTGCATGGTAGGTATGCAGTAGCCGCGGTGTAGGTGGCGCCAATGCAGACTTGGTAAAGGATGTGGTCTGCATCTGGTGGGGTGTAGGCCAGCACATGGGGTCAAATAAAAATATCCCTACGGAAAGTGTGTCGCAAGGGAAACCCTTGTTGTCTAAAGGGCCCTCCACTGATTTTTGTAGAGAGCGGTCGCTCAGTTGGAGAGTGTCTGATGGTTTGTGTGTGGGTACCTAACCTGCACAAGGAGATGGACCAGAATGACTACTGTGGCGAGACGAGATCCGGCTGATAAGGCCAAGATTGATGCGATTGAACAGAAGCTTCTTGCTAACCCTGGAATCGCAAAACTAATTGACGACCTAGGCACGTCAACAACGGATGCCAATGACCTGGTTCGAGGTATGCTGCAAGCCTCGATTACTAGGGGTTTGAATGCTGAAATGGATGCCCACCTAGGCTACGAGTCTGGCGACAGGAACGGCAAAGCTGCTGCTGGGACAGATAATTACCGCAACGGGTCGTATCCAAAGACCGTGGATTCTAACTACGGGCCAGTTACCGTTGATGTGCCGAGAGATCGGGCGGGAACATTCTTGCCGACTATGGTTCCG
>NZ_JAKMUZ010000037.1 GCF_027570195.1 Corynebacterium yonathiae | reverse complement strand
CGCTCAGATCGACACCACGACTGCGTCCGGTCGCATGGTGTTCGGAATCTTCGCCACCTTGGCCGAGTTCGAGCGGGATCTGATCCGAGAGCGCACCATGGCGGGTCTCGCCTCCGCGAGAGCGCGCGGTCGCAAGGGCGGACGAAAATTCGCGCTCACCAAAGCTCAGGTGCGTCTCGCGCAAGCCGCCATGGCCCAGCGCGATACTTCAGTTTCCGATCTCTGCAAGGAACTCGGCATCGAGCGCGTCACTCTCTACCGATATGTCGGTCCCAAAGGCGAGCTCAGAGACCATGGAAAGCATGTTCTCGGACTTACGTAGCAACTCGTTTCTTTTCGCAGGTTGAGCCACCTCCGCGCTTCATCAGAAAACTGAAGGAACCTCCATTGAATCGAACTAATATTTTTTTTGGTGAATCGCATTCTGACTGGTTGCCTGTCAGAGGCGGAGAATCTGGTGATTTTGTTTTTCGACGTGGTGACGGGCATGCCTTCGCGAAAATCGCACCTGCTTCCCGCCGCGGTGAGCTCGCTGGAGAGCGTGACCGCCTCATTTGGCTCAAAGGTCGAGGTGTGGCTTGCCCCGAGGTGATCAACTGGCAGGAGGAACAGGAGGGTGCATGCTTGGTGATAACGGCAATTCCGGGAGTACCGGCGGCTGATCTGTCTGGAGCGGATTTGCTCAAAGCGTGGCCGTCAATGGGGCAGCAACTTGGCGCTGTTCACAGCCTATCGGTTGATCAATGTCCGTTTGAGCGCAGGCTGTCGCGAATGTTCGGACGCGCCGTTGATGTGGTGTCCCGCAATGCCGTCAATCCCGACTTCTTACCGGACGAGGACAAGAGTACGCCGCAGCTCGATCTTTTGGCTCGTGTCGAACGAGAGCTACCGGTGCGGCTCGACCAAGAGCGCACCGATATGGTTGTTTGCCATGGTGATCCCTGCATGCCGAACTTCATGGTGGACCCTAAAACTCTTCAATGCACGGGTCTGATCGACCTTGGGCGGCTCGGAACAGCAGATCGCTATGCCGATTTGGCACTCATGATTGCTAACGCCGAAGAGAACTGGGCAGCGCCAGATGAAGCAGAGCGCGCCTTCGCTGTCCTATTCAATGTATTGGGGATCGAAGCCCCCGACCGCGAACGCCTTGCCTTCTATCTGCGATTGGACCCTCTGACTTGGGGTTGATGTTCATGCCGCCTGTTTTTCCTGCTCATTGGCACGTTTCGCAACCTGTTCTCATTGCGGACACCTTTTCCAGCCTCGTTTGGAAAGTTTCATTGCCAGACGGGACTCCTGCAATCGTCAAGGGATTGAAACCTATAGAAGACATTGCTGATGAACTGCGCGGGGCCGACTATCTGGTATGGCGCAATGGGAGGGGAGCAGTCCGGTTGCTCGGTCGTGAGAACAATCTGATGTTGCTCGAATATGCCGGGGAGCGAATGCTCTCTCACATCGTTGCCGAGCACGGCGACTACCAGGCGACCGAAATTGCAGCGGAACTAATGGCGAAGCTGTATGCCGCATCTGAGGAACCCCTGCCTTCTGCCCTTCTCCCGATCCGGGATCGCTTTGCAGCTTTGTTTCAGCGGGCGCGCGATGATCAAAACGCAGGTTGTCAAACTGACTACGTCCACGCGGCGATTATAGCCGATCAAATGATGAGCAATGCCTCGGAACTGCGTGGGCTACATGGCGATCTGCATCATGAAAACATCATGTTCTCCAGTCGCGGCTGGCTGGTGATAGATCCCGTCGGTCTGGTCGGTGAAGTGGGCTTTGGCGCCGCCAATATGTTCTACGATCCGGCTGACAGAGACGACCTTTGTCTCGATCCTAGACGCATTGCACAGATGGCGGACGCATTCTCTCGTGCGCTGGACGTCGATCCGCGTCGCCTGCTCGACCAGGCGTACGCTTATGGGTGCCTTTCCGCAGCTTGGAACGCGGATGGAGAAGAGGAGCAACGCGATCTAGCTATCGCGGCCGCGATCAAGCAGGTGCGACAGACGTCATACTAGATATCAAGCGACTTCTCCTATCCCCTGGGAACACATCAATCTTACCGGAGAATATCGTTGGCCAAAGCCTTAGCGTAGGATTTCGCCCTCTCCCGCAAACGACCCCATCTTTGCGGCTATCCGGCCACGATCGCCGCA
>NZ_JAKMUZ010000036.1 GCF_027570195.1 Corynebacterium yonathiae | reverse complement strand
TCTGAGCGCCCTTTCCAGTCAGAACCCGCAGGCCGATCTTGCGGTCTGACAGCTCCTTCACCGTGTTGACCAGATGGGCAAGCGATCGTCCGAGGCGATCGAGCTTCCAGACCACCAGCACATCGCCGTCACGCAATGACTTGAGGCAGGCAGTCAAGCCAGGGCGATCATCACGACCGCCGGAAGCAAGATCATCATAGATATTGTCCCGTTCGACACCTGCGGCGCGCAAGGCGTCGTGCTGCAGGTCGAGAGACTGCGAGCCATCGGCTTTGGAGACGCGGGCATATCCGATCAGCATGTATCACAAACGTTGGTTTGAGGCGGCGCTTCGGCCACGATTGCATTGACCTCTGGAAATGTATCTCAACCAGCTTCATAAACAAAGCGTCTTGAACGCTATCAGATTTTGAAAAAGGAACATGTATGCCGCGTCGCGTCACTCTAACCGATCGGCAGAAAGACGCGCTGTTGCGCTTGCCGACTTCACAGACGGATTTGCTCAAGCACTATACGCTGAGTGATGAAGACTTTGGGCATATCAGGCTGCGTCGGCGCGCTCACAACAGGTTCGGCTTCGCCCTGCAATTGTGTGTCCTGCGCTATCCCGGCCGGGTGCTGGCTCCAGGCGAACTGATCCCTGCAGAGGTCATCGAATTTATCGGAGCGCAGCTTGGCCTGGGTGCCGACGATCTCGTAGACTATGCTGCCCGCGAGGAAACACGGCACGAGCATCTTGCCGAGTTACGGGGGCTCTACGGCTTCCGCACCTTCTCCGGACGTGGTGCGAGCGAGCTGAAGGAATGGTTGTTCCGAGAAGCCGAGATGGCGGTGTCGAACGAGGATATCGCCCGTCGCTTCGTAGCCGAGTGCCGACGCACCCGCACTGTCCTTCCCGCGACATCCACGATCGAGCGGCTTTGTGCCGCGGCTCTCGTCGATGCCGAGCGACGCATCGAGACGAGGATCGCCAGTCGGCTGCCTATGTCGATCCGAGAACAGTTGCTGGCATTGCTCGAGGAGACGGCTGATGATCGGGTGACCCGTTTTGTGTGGCTGCGCCAGTTCGAGCCTGGCTCGAACTCTTCGTCGGCCAACCGGCTGCTCGACCGGCTCGAATATCTGCAACGCGTCGATCTCCCCGAGGATCTGCTTGCCGGCGTTCCTGCCCATCGGGTGACTCGTCTGCGCAGGCAGGGTGAACGGTATTATGCCGACGGCATGCGCGATCTCCCGGAGGACAGGCGGCTTGCGATCTTGGCTGTTTGCGTCTCGGAATGGCAGGCGATGTTGGCCGACGCAGTGGTCGAAACCCACGACCGGATCGTCGGCCGTCTCTACCGTGCTTCGGAGCGTATTTGCCATGCAAAGGTCGCAGACGAAGCGGGGGTGGTGCGTGACACCCTGAAATCCTTCGCCGAGATCGGGGGCGCCCTGGTCGATGCACAGGATGATGGCCAGCCGCTGGGCGATGTCATCGCGAGTGGGTCAGGGTGGGACGGCTTAAAAACCCTTGTTGCAATGGCAACCAGGCTGACCGCCACCATGGCCGACGATCCGCTCAATCATGTGCTCGACGGTTATCACCGCTTCCGCCGATACGCTCCACGCATGTTGCGCCTGCTCGATCTGCGAGCTGCGCCCGTTGCACTGCCGCTTCTGGAAGCGGTGACGGCCCTTCGTACCGGTTTGAACGATGCCGCGATGACCAGCTTCTTGCGGCCCAGCTCGAAATGGCATCGCCACCTTCGGGCCCAGAGGGCTGGCGACGCTCGCCTATGGGAGATCGCGGTGCTGTTCCATCTGCGCGATGCGTTCCGCTCCGGAGATGTCTGGCTTACTAGGTCCCGGCGCTATGGCGATCTGAAACACGCACTCGTTCCGGCACAAGCCATCGCGGAAGGCGGTCGTCTCGCTGTGCCATTGCGGCCGGAGGAATGGCTGGCAGACCGGCAAGCTCGCCTCGACATGCGGTTGCGCGAGCTTGGCCGTGCCGCTCGCGCAGGCACGATCCCGGGCGGGTCGATTGAAAACGGCGTTCTGCATATCGAGAAACTCGAAGCCGCCGCGCCGACAGGCGCCGAAGATCTGGTGCTCGATCTCTACAAGCAGATCCCGCCCACGCGCATCACCGATCTCCTGCTGGAGGTGGATGCGGCGACCGGCTTCACCGAAGCGTTCACCCATCTGCGCACAGGAGCACCCTGCGCTGACCGGATCGGGCTAATGAACGTTATCTTGGCGGAAGGGATCAACCTCGGCTTGCGCAAAATGGCGGATGCGACAAACACCCACACCTTCTGGGAATTGATCCGCATTGGACGGTGGCATGTCGAGGGCGAAGCCTATGACCGGGCGCTGGCCATGGTGGTCGAGGCACAGGCAGCGTTACCCATGGCCCGGTTCTGGGGCATGGGCACGTCGGCTTCGAGCGACGGACAGTTCTTCGTCGCTACAGAGCAAGGTGAGGCCATGAACCTGGTCAACGCGAAATATGGCAATACCCCGGGCCTGAAAGCCTATAGCCACGTCTCCGACCAATATGCGCCGTTCGCAACCCAGGTGATTCCTGCAACGGCAAGCGAAGCGCCTTACATCCTCGATGGCCTGCTGATGAACGATGCTGGACGCCATATCCGCGAGCAGTTCACCGACACGGGCGGCTTCACCGATCACGTCTTTGCCGCATGTGCCATTCTCGGCTACCGGTTCGCTCCGCGCATCCGCGACCTGCCATCCAAACGGCTCTACGCGTTCAATCCGTCGGCCGCCCCGGCGCACCTGCGAGCGTTGATCGGCGGAAAGGTCAACCAAGCCATGATCGAGCGCAATTGGCCCGACATCCTGCGCATCGCCGCCACCATTGCTGCCGGGACCGTCGCGCCAAGCCAGATTCTGCGGAAACTCGCCTCCTATCCGCGGCAGAACGAGCTCGCGACAGCCCTGCGGGAAGTCGGTCGCGTCGAGCGCACCCTGTTCATGATCGACTGGATTCTGGATGCCGAACTCCAACGGCGTGCCCAGATCGGGCTCAACAAAGGCGAAGCTCATCATGCGCTGAAGCGGGCAATCAGCTTCCACCGCCGCGGTGAAATCCGCGACCGTTCCGCCGAAGGCCAGCATTACCGCATCGCCGGCATGAATCTGCTCGCCGCCATCATCATCTTCTGGAACACCATGAAGCTCGGCGAGGTCGTTGCAAACCAGAAACGCGATGGAAAGCTGCTATCGCCCGATCTCTTGGCCCATGTTTCGCCGCTCGGATGGGAACACATCAATCTCACCGGAGAATATCGCTGGCCAAAGCCTTAGCGTAGGATTCCGCCCCCTCCCGCAAACGACCCC
>NZ_JAKMUZ010000035.1 GCF_027570195.1 Corynebacterium yonathiae | reverse complement strand
AGTGCATGTGGCTACCAAGGTTCCGGATGGGTTTGTTGGTCCTATGGTTCGGGTTGATGCTGCTGCTCCTGACCGAGAGACACCGGTTACGGACCGCACTCGCATCATGCTGCAGGTCTACGGCACCGACGATGAGTACTGCGTGGACTTACTGTCCGCCTGTCTGGAGGGTATGGAGGTCTCTTACCGTGCTGAGGGGGATATTTTGGATTGGGATACTGATACCGACCCATATATTTTCCCTGACCCAGATAGGCCATCTGCGGTGCGGTGGCAGGGCGCGGGCACATTATGGACAGCGTTAAGTTAAGTATTTTTCATGTATAGTATGTGGTAACTGCCCTGCTTGGGGTGGTTACTCGGGGTAAAAAAATTTGGGGGAAATCGCATGTCACGTATGCGACAAAACATTGTTGTCGGCGCGCCCGAGGTCAAAAGCGGCGGCGCCGCATGGATTGGCATGGCGGGAATCAACCCGCTACAGACACCACACTCTGCATCTGTCAGGGTGGCTGCACTACCAACTGTCAACAAGTTCAGCCCAGCTGGCTACATCAGCGAGGACGGACTAACCAAGACTGTCGACCGTGATACCGAAAAGGTCGTGGACTGGAATGGTGACACCATGGCCGTGTTGCAGTCCAACCACTCGGTGCAAATCAAGTGCAAGTTCCACGAGATTGTCAATTCTCACGTTGCTACCGCCGTAATGGGCGAAGGCAACTTCCGTTCCCGTCACGATGGACGAGCAGTCCAGATGATTGACAACGCTACGGAAACTCCGTACCGCTCATTCATCTTTGACATTCACGGCGGCGAAGACCTGAAGGGACGCTTGTTCATCCCGAATGGTCGCGTCACCGAGCTCGACGACCAGGTGTTCTCGCGAGGTGAGGTCGTAGGATTCGACGCCACGATTGAGTGCTTCCCGGATGAAAACGGAAACAACCTCTACACCTACATCGACCGCCGCAACGTCAAGAAGGATGACGATGACCGCTTCCCAGATGATGGGCTACCGGTTGTATCCCTGGCAGAAATTGAAGACATTGTCCGCAATGCCCTCGATGGTATGCCAATCTCGCCGGATTTGGTTGCGGGTCTTTTCTACTCGCTCATTGACGGTAAGGGCGGATTGAACCTTGATTTCATCGAAAAGCTCACTACGCACCTGGCACCGCTTAACGGCG
The DNA here is from genome assembly GCF_027570195.1 of Corynebacterium yonathiae. Classification (GTDB taxonomy): domain Bacteria; phylum Actinomycetota; class Actinomycetes; order Mycobacteriales; family Mycobacteriaceae; genus Corynebacterium; species Corynebacterium yonathiae. The sequence goes on along the minus strand of NZ_JAKMUZ010000035.1, from coordinate 2,705 downwards.
TGGACGATTTGCTGCAGCTGATTTCCGACCTGTTGGAAGGCAAAGACGCCGCCACGCTGATTAAGGACGTGGAAGCACTACCGTTTACTCCGCTCAATCGTCACAACCGTTGGGCCCAAGCAGTTGTAGACCTGCTCACCGGCTCCGGCGGACGTCAAACCATTGATGACCTAACCGGCGGCATCATCTAAACACTCACCTATTCGGGTAATTTCAAACACTACATTTTGGGGGAATATTTCATGGCCAACAACGACAGCCTGCTTTCTCAAATCACTAACTCCATCCGCGACCTGCAGCAGGAAGGCGGCGTGGAAAAGGACACCGCTGATTCTCTCACCGGCATGTTCTCTAATTTCAATACCATCATCGACAAGATTTCCGAATCCATTCCGCAGCAGGTCTCCATGCTGGGGCGCACTGTCAAGGACGCCAAGACCCTTGCCGATGACCTCAAGCAGATTCTCGGCGGACCATTGGTCTTCCCAGGCACTGGCGTTCCTTCAGCTATCAAGGGCATCGAAGACGCACAGACTCGCCTGCATGACCTCGTGGCCGAACAGTTCGGCGATGCTGCAGCTCTCCCCGACAAGACCGCAGAACATGTGAAAGAACTAGCAGACCACGCCGGCAAGGTCGGTTCCGCTGTGGACGATTTCGTTGGTTCTTCTTACGCCAAGAAGCTGTTCGACGGAATCACCCCGGGCGATGGCTTCCCAGAACTAGTAAGCAAGTTTGACGCTCTTCCCGAGGCTGACCGCAAGAAGCTCACGGACTTGGTCACCGGCATTGGTTCCTCCGCCCAGCCAATCGGTGCTGCCCTCATCAACATTCTGCGCGCATTCAACGAGGACACCAAGGAGGAAAAGTAATGGAATACAAGTACACTGACCGCGATAACTACGGCGAATTCAACCCCACCCACCTCGTGGACCGCCTCGAATCGGCCGGCGTTATTCCACACGAAATGGCAGACGCACTCACCCAGGCTTCTAGCGCACTGCTGAACCTGGGTGACGATACTCGCAGTGAAGTGGAAAAGGCTATTTCTACCCTGGTGGATGAAGCTGAAACCGGACAGGAAGTCTTGGATACCCTCAAGGCGAATATTGATACCGCTATTCATGAGCCGGACCCGCTGAAGAAGGTTGCCGACTTTAAGTCCGCGGCTGATGAGCTCGTTGATGGGCTTGAGGGCCAGCTGAAGGATCTTGGTCTGGAGAAGGTCTCTGACCTTTCTGAGATTCGTTCTGTTACCCGTGACTTTGCTGAGGCGTTGGATACGCTGAATGCTTCGGCACCGATTGCACAGGTGGTTAAGAAGCTGCCTGGCGGTGCACTGCCTGGCCATGTGTTGGAGGCTTTGGCCAAGCTGCGACAGGATGAGCTTGATGAGCTGGCGAAGCACTTTGACGCTGTCACTGAGCGTGGTGGCAAGCGCTCATTGGCGAGTTGGCTTCCTTGGGCGCTGATGAGGCTGTGCGCAAGGCTGTGAAGGCTGCTGAGGGATTGTCTCCTTTGCTGGCTGTGGCTTTGGCAGCGGGCTCTGTTGTTGCCCAGGGCGCTGAGGCGGTTAAGAGCATTGTTGATTTGGGCGTGGCGGTGAAGGCTGCTCTTATCAAGGGCTTGTTTACCGCGGGTAAGGGCCTTCTGGCTGCTCCGGTTATCGCGCAGTTTAAGGCAGCAAAGAAGCTTCCGTTTATTGTTGTTGCGCTGCAGATGTTCAATCATCATGAGGTGCGTCAGGCTCTGCTGCACGTCTTTAACGAGGTGCTTATTAACTCACTGACAGCGTTTAACACTAAGGCCGTGGTCAAGGCTGTTCGCGCCGCGGTGGACTTCCTTGTCCTGTCTACCCCGATTCGCGTTGCGGTACGTGGCAATAATCTGTTGAAGATTCTCAATGGGCTGAACATCGGCCGCATCCTCTTCAACGTGTTCTTGCTGTCGCGACTGCCTCAGCTGGGTCATTTGCCGGTGCGCGGCTTAGGTCTACGCGGTGTAGAGGCTTTGGCCGCTGGTTTGTTTGCAAACTGGCGCGTTCTGAAGACTGTGCTGACTCCGCTGGCGCTGAAGCCGGGCGTTCTTATCGGCGACGCGGTAGCGTTGATGGTGGTCGCGTATCTGGTTGTGGGTGCGTTGACTGCTTAATCAGATTCAGTCGAGTAGGGGCTGAGGGTGTATTCCCTCGGCCCCTATTCTTGTGTGTTGGTCGGCTGCCGGGGCTCGGGGTGGTCGATACTGTGTTTTATACTAGGGGTTGTATTGTGACGCTATTTTGGGGGTTTTATGCGTAATCGGGGGAATCTTGTTCACGGTGTGCCGAATATTTCTGCCGGTGGTGGTGCTTGGATTGGCCAGCCGGTGTCGAGTCCTTTTGCGGTGCCGTTGTCGGCGAGTGAGCCGCTGCGTCGTTTGCCGGGGGCGAGCATGGTTCCTGCTGGTTATGTGTCTGCTGATGGGGTGTCGGTGGATACGTCGGTGGATGCTGAGGAGTCGAAGTCGTGGTCTGGGCTGTCGATGAGTACTGTCTCCTCGCCGGATGGGGTGAGCCTGTCGGTGTCGTTTATGGAGTTGGGTAACTCGGCGGTGATGCGGTTGACTCATCCCGATGGTGGCGTCAAAGAGTTGTTTGATTCTTCGCGTGTGAGGGTTGAGGAACGCCTTGATGGGGCGCTTCCCTATCGGTCGTTGAATTTTGATTT
>NZ_JAKMUZ010000034.1 GCF_027570195.1 Corynebacterium yonathiae | reverse complement strand
CCACTAGTTGTTGGCAACTGATTTCTCAGTCCAACTAATGGGGAGCAGTTCATTCGGGGCGCGCGGGAGCGGTTTATGCCGCGAAAGTTCTTGACCGTAGCCACAGGCGGGTTAAGCTGCCGAAGGCGGAGATGAAAGCGTATCTGCCGAAACGGACACTGGTTGCGGCGTGTGGCTGTGTGGCTGGTCTTTCACGGTGGTGTTGGGGGTTGTTTTCCACGGGAGTTGCGCTCGGGTGCGCGGTGGGGTGGTCAGGCCATGATTGAAGGTCGTGGAAATTCCCGCAGCGAAGCGAGGAAATTGGAGCGAAGGCCACCGTGGGGTGGGTGTGGTTTAGTGGCGCTCTTGCGGGGTGTCTTTGTGATTGCGGTAGTAGCGGTCTTTAATGCGGCGTTGTTTTTTACCTTCTTTTACTAGCAGTGGGTAGAGGTCTTTTTCTGGTGCGGTGTGCGCCTGGCGGTTAAGGCGTTCGACCATGTGGCGGTATTGGCGGCGATACGAGTTGGAGGCTACGGCTTCGGCGTAGTCGGTTATTTTCGGCGGTATGTGCTCTAGGTTGGTGAGCATGGTGATAAGTCCGTCGATGTTATCGGTGAGTATGCCGGATTGGTCGCCTTCGGCGTGTAGGGCTGTGCGCACGCTGGCGGGGTCGTAGGGTCTGCCGCTTTTGAGTTGTTGGCTGATGGTGGCAAAGATTGCGGCGTAGTCGGTGGAGTAGAAGTCGGCGGGGGTGAGTGTTTGTGTCAGGTTTACCGCTTGGGTGGTGTCGCGGTTCCAGAGCAGGGCTGCGATAAGTAGCGCTTCGGGGTCTTCGCGCGGGTCGTTGTCTGCGTGGTCGGCGATGTGGGGAGTCTCGTGGGACATGGTGGCTCCTTGGTGTCGCGGGTGGTTATCCTTCCCAGCCGGTTTGTTGAGCCCAGGAGGAGATGAGCTGGTCGGCGATGGAGGCTCCATACTTGCTGCGGATTTTTTGCATGGCCTTCAGGGTGTCTTTGGGGATGTAGACGGTGGTGGTGCGGGTGAGCTCGTCGGTGTTGTAGGTCGCGTCTGCGGGCTGGTAGTCCGCGCCGTGGTCGGTGATTAGTTCCCAGGCTTCTAGAAGTTGGCGGTAGATAGGGGTGCTGGTTTCTGCCCAGTTTCTGCGTAGTTCTTTGTAGATGGAGTAGGGCAGGTTGACGGTGGTGCGGTGGGGCTTTTCTTTCTTGGTGGCCTTTGTGACCTTGGTGGTATTAAGTCCGGTGTCTTTGGTGAGGGTGGGTTTTCCTTGGGCGTCGGTTTGCTTCTTTTTCGGGCGTGCCAGTCCTGGGGTGTCGTTCATGGTTGCTCCTTTTTAAGGTGTGGTTAGTTGGTGATTTGGGCGATGATTTTGTCAAAGATTGCGGGATAGCCGTGTAGTTCTTTGGCGCTGTTGCGGGGCCAGTGTCCGAATTGGCGGTCGAAGTAGGCGCGGGATTCTACGCCGGGCCAAATGACTGGGATTCCTTCGTCTTCAAGGACTTTCCGGGCGCGGTCGGCAGTGCTTTTGCGCTTGTCCCAGATGGTGGGCAGTACGGCGTAGTGTTTGCCTTCTGGAATGACGTCGATGATTTTCCAGGTTTGTGCCATATCCGTGTGGGTGCCGGTGGTGGGAATGACGACGAAGTCTGAGTTTTCGATGATGAGTTCAGACATGCTGTGATTGCTGGGTGGGCCGTCGATGATGACAAGGTCGTCGCTGTATTTTTTTACCTTGCGCGCGAGGATTCCTCGGTTGACGGCTTCGACTTCGACGTCAACGTGGGGGGCGTTGGGGTTTTCTTCGAAGGCGTCGTTGGCGTATTCGATCCATTCGGAGGCGGTGCCTTGTTCGGCGTCGGCGTCGAGGACGTGGACGGTGTATCCACGGTAGGCGGCGACGGCGGCGAGGTTGATTGCGCTGGTGGTTTTTCCGGTTCCGCCTTTGGCGTTGAGGCAGGAAATTACGGGCATGGCTGCTCCTTTTAGGTGTCGAGTGTTGTGTTCTCAAAGTGTCCTTTGAGCTGTGGGTTTCATATTAGCATATGTTCTGCCATATGTTAAGCCATATGCTTAAACATATGTCTTGGCATATGTTTAATTGGGAGCTTTGATTTTACGTCTCACGTGGGAGTTTGTTGCTTTTTTCGGCTACGTTTTCTACGATCAATCGTGTCGAGTGTTTAACTGATTCCTTTCGGTTATTCCGACGTCTCGGGGATGCCCGAGACAAGCTCCCGGGGATGCCTGGGAGCTTTTTTATGTCCAAAGCAAGATTGCACGCGTGGGGATTGAGGGTGTGAATCCCACTGTCGTGGGTTTGATGAGGTAGTCGATGTTGCGGAAGCTTTGGCATCGGCGTGCGTTGTGCTCCGTACGTTGTTTCAAAAACGGGTTTCATCAAACGGAACAAAACCTGGGACACTTCATATCCCACCCCAGGCCTAATGACTTGGGTGCAGCGGCAACGCTCATCCGATTTAGGCAGAGTCGTTGCAGGATCCAGTGGGTCACCTGGTCCGTGGTCTTTGAATTGTCGGGCGCGCAGGCAAGGCCAGCACGGAAGATCTTCTGCAAGCAACGCTTGTTGGTGCACCGGTAGCGTGGAAGGCGCACATGAAGTTGTTGGGTGGCCGACGATGGGCAGATCGACCAGGCTGCGGATGACGTGGTCGCGGAATACTCCAGGCTGCCCGCAGGTAGGGCATTCATTGATCGGCTCGACGGGTTCGGCTTCAATAACAGTGACGTCACCGTTTTCTGTGGCACCGGTGATAGTAGTTCCTAGTTTTGCGGTGCGGCAGATGGTATCGACGATGACATTTCCGTTAGGCTGCACAGTAGGTCCTTAGTTTTGTACGGATGGATTAGATACCTTTTTCCTACAAAGCCAAGGACCCCAATATCTTGTGCCACGCCCGAACCCCCGGCGAACTAATCAATGCACTCTAAAACCGGAAGAGCCCTTTTAGTACTACTGGTGGATTTCGGTTTTGGTGGGGATTAACGCCGCCGGCTTCGGTTTTTCCGTTGAGGAGGTCGTTGACTACTTCCCGATGGTGAAATGGGTCGATGGTGAGGTAGAGAGGAACCAGTCACCTGGAAGAGATCGATCCAGTCGTTGGTGTGCAATCTGGGAGGTAGGGTCGCGGGGTCGATTCCTCGCGAGCGCAACCATGATTGTGTTTCTGAACGTGATGAAAACAACCCTGCCCTTCGGAGAATTTCCCCTATCCCGCGTCCCCGGGCAGTGAAAACGGTGTGCACCATCGCCTGAAAGGCTTTGCGCTGCTCTATCGGAATCTTCGGGTCACCCACCCGGCGGATCACTAAGATCCCCCCGTCAACGTTTGGCTGTGGCCGGAAAGCAGTCCTTGGTACCCGAGAACCCAGGTGAAATGTGAACCATGGGGACCACTGAGCCGTCATCATCGTGCTTGCGCCTACCCCGGCCCGGCGGCGAGCGACTTCCCACTGCATGAGGAGTACAGCGTCAGTCCATGCTGGCGCATGCAGCAACTTTCGAAGAATGGCAGTGGTGAGGTGAAAGGGAATGTTTCCCACAATGACGCAGGGAGTGGCGGGTAACCGGAAGTTAAGGAAATCATCATGGACCACTTCGACCGCCGCCGAGGAGGTTTCTTGTGTGATTTTGGCAGCTAGTTTTGCGTCCACTTCAACTGCCGTTATCGCCCTCCCCAAGTGGGCCATCGGGTGAGTGAGGGCACCGCTTCCTGGTCCGATCTCAATGATGGGGCCGGAGGTTTGTTTCACAAGGTCGATGATGGAGTTGATGATCTTGTGGTTGGTGAGAAAATTTTGGCCATGCTCGTGACGGCCGTGTCCGTATGCAGACATCAGGTGTGCTCCTTGGATTTGAAAGGGAGCCGGGCATGACAAATAGCCGCCCGGCTAAAGGACCGGAGCGGTTTTTAACCTACGGGGTAGGAAACCGCCTTAGCGGTTGGTGCGCAACCGCAAGAAAGCGGTACCTGAAATCAACATGGGTCTAATTATATCCATTTA
>NZ_JAKMUZ010000033.1 GCF_027570195.1 Corynebacterium yonathiae | reverse complement strand
GGATTAATGTAGTCCACCCCGAACAAAAAAGACAAATCCCCAGCACACAATGGGAAACGGTGTGCTGGGGACGTAGTTAAAAGAGCTCTTCTTCTTGAGTTCTTTCGATCGTAGCGCCGAGGCGCTGCAAGTTTTCTACAAAGTTGGGATAACCGCGGTCGATGTGGAATACATCGTGCACCGTAGTGGTCTCATCCGCGCACAATGCGGAAAGTACGAGGCCCGCCCCAGCGCGGATATCCGAGCTCCACACGTGGGTGGACGAAAGGCATTCTTTGCCGCGGACTACTACATGATGGCCGTCAACCTGGGCGTCGGCACCTAAGCGCAGCATTTCATCTACAAAGCGGAAGCGGGATTCAAAGACATTCTCCGTGATGACCGTAGTTCCATCCGCGATGGCAGAGATACCGATCGCCATCGGTTGCAGGTCGGTAGGAAATCCCGGAAATGGCAGGGTCTGGTAGTCCACGGCCTGTGGGCGCTGATCCATGCGCACGCGGAAGCCGTTCTCATAAGTCTCCAGCTCTGCGCCGGCGGACTTCAGCTTCTCCAAAGGCAGGTGCAGGTGACGCGGAGAGATTCCGCCCACCGTGATGTCCCCCTGAGTCATAGCAGCCGCATAAGCCCACGTGCCTGCCACAATGCGGTCACCAATAACCTCATGCTGGGTGGGCTGCAGCTTATCGACGCCGCGGATAGTTACTACCGAGCTACCTTCGCCCTCGATGTCAGCACCCATGGACTTAAGCATGGTGCACAGATCCACGATTTCCGGCTCGCGGGCTGCGTTGTGGAGGACGGTTTCTCCTTCAGCGAGAACCGCAGCGGTCAGAATGTTTTCGGTTGCGCCCACCGAAGGGAAATCTAGCCGGATATTTGCGCCGCGCAAATGCGTAGCCTCCGCTACGACGGCACCATGCTCAATACGGGTGGTCGCGCCCAGCTTTTCCAAGCCCGTCTGGTGCATATCGAGCGGGCGGGAACCAATCGCGTCACCGCCGGGCAGCGCTACCTTGGCATGACCACAGCGAGAGGTTAACGGCCCGAGCACGCAGACTGATGCACGGAACTGGCGGACTGCATCAAAGTCCGCATTAGATTGTGGCTGCGCGGGGGTAGTAATTCGGACTTCAGCTCCCTCGATAACTACCTCGCAGCCAAGCCCCTCGAGGACCTTCTTCATGAGGGGGACGTCCAGGATCTCTGGGCAGTTGGTCAGCGTCGTAGTGCCCTCCGCCAGCAAAGATGCCGCCATGAGCTTCAGGACGCTATTTTTCGCGCCATCTACTTTAACGGTGCCCTCCAAGCGGGCACCGCCGGAAACAATAAACTGATCTTTCACAACTGCCTACGCTACCGGTTCTTAAGGCAACGCGCCGATGCGACGGGCGGCATTGACCGCCTCGTAGCGGGTGTGGGCGCCGAGTTTGCGCATTACCGAACGCAGATAAGATTTCACAGTTTCTGCGCCGATCCCCATTTCCTCAGCCGCTTCCACGTTGGTGTGGCCCAGGGCCACACAAGAAAGTACGTCGAGTTCACGGGCAGAAAGTTTAGTGGATTGCTTCACGCGCACCGGAGAAACCATCTGGTCACACAGAGTCTCTAGCTCCTTGCGCAGCTCCTCGTCTTCCACGCGATTAGCTAGCATACGCAGCTTGGAGTGGGTGGAGCGTACTTGTTCCCACTCGGCACCGTTCATGACATGGCCACGGGCGGCTCCACCCTTGGCCCCGTCGGCGCGGCGCATTGCGGAATTTACAGCCAAGTCCTGCTCAAGGGTGCGCGCTGTCATCGTTACCTCCTCGATGACCTTGTCGCCCAAACGGACCGGAGAGTGCACACCTACGTAGAGGACGCCGCGAATCTCGCGCTGCACGGTAACTGGCACAGCCACGATGGAGTGCAGGCCCTCGTCTTGGATTACGCGGTCATTCTCGTGCGAGATGGTGGTAGCGCGAGTGTAATCGGAGACACCTACTGCACGGCGGGTGCTGACCACTCGCCCACCTACGCCGACGCCGGAGTCAATGATCAGATTCTGCAGCGCTGGGGTACGTAGGCCCACCCACTGCGTGATCTGCAGGCGATTATCTGGTAGCAGCGTGGCGTACATCGTCACCGGAATACCTGTAGCGGTCTTCAGGGACGACAGGGCCGCGCGTACGGATTCTTCATCATCTTTGAGGCGATGGGACTCCATGAGACTCTTTCCTCGTCGGGGGTAACCAAGCAGGTGTACCCGTCCTCCCCCGGGAATTTGGGGATCAGCGGGCAACTGAATGGAAGTATAGACAGCAAGTGGGGGTAATTCGAAATCGCCATCGGCTTATCCGGCGCTGCAATCCCACATGGAATGCCCGAATGCCCAGTCTAGAATAAATATACTGACTGGTCTACTTGTGTAGTGTACGCTTGCGTTGTACGCGATTTGAATCCAAATCTGATTCCCAAAGGAGTCCACAGAATGGCTGTCTACAACAACATTATGGAAACCATCGGCGGCACCCCACTGGTCCGCCTAAACCGTCTTACTGAGGGCAAGGGCGCTACCGTGCTTGCCAAGGTTGAGTCTTTTAATCCGGCCAACTCCGTGAAGGACCGCATCGGCAAGGCCATTGTGGAAACCGCTGAGAAGTCTGGCCAGCTCAAGCCGGGCGGCACCATCGTGGAGGCCACCTCCGGCAATACCGGCATCGCCTTGGCCTTGGCTGGCGCCACCTTGGGCTACAAGGTCATCTTGACTATGCCGGAGACCATGTCCAACGAGCGCAAGGTACTGCTGCGCGCCTACGGTGCAGAGATTGTGCTGACTCCAGGTGCGGCGGGCATGCAGGGCGCCGTCGATAAGGCAAATGAAATCGTCGCCGAGAACGACAACGCTATCCTGGCTGCACAGTTCGGCAACGAAGCAAACCCGAAGATCCACGAGGAAACCACCGGCCCAGAGATTTGGGAAGATGCCGAGGGCAAGGTTGACGCTTTCGTTGCTGGCGTAGGCACCGGTGGCACCGTTACCGGTGTCGGCCGCTTCCTCAAGTCCAAGAACCCGGATCTGCACCTAGCCGCAGTTGAACCATCTGACTCCCCGGTCCTGTCTGAAGGCCACGCTGGCCCGCACAAGATCCAGGGCATTGGCGCTAACTTCGTTCCTGAGGTGCTTGACCGCGAGCTTCTCGACGAGGTCTTTACCGCCACCACCGAGGAGTCCATTAAGGCCTCCCGTGACTTGGCCACCCAGGAAGGCCTGCTGGTAGGTATTTCCGCCGGCGCTAACGTCTCTGCAGCTTTGAAGCTGGCGGAGCGCCCAGAGTTCGAGGGCAAGACCATCGTGGTTGTTCTGCCGGACTTCGGTGAGCGCTACGTCTCCACCATCCTCTTCGAGGACATCCGCGAGGCCTAAATCACTTCGGATGAATAAAAGCACCCGCCAACCTTGGCGGGTGCCTTTTTTATGCCAGTACTATGTGAGCATGAACATTATGAGCTACATCCGTGAAGACTTAGCGAATGCTAGAGATCACGATCCGGCCGCGCGCGGCGACGTCGAAAATGCAATAGTTTATTCCGGCCTCCACGCGCTGTGGTCTCATCGCATTTCCCACTGGATGTGGAAGCGTGGGCTACGCGGGCCCGCACGCATATTAGCGCAAATTAACCGCTTTTTTACCGGCGTAGAAATTCACCCGGGTGCCACTATCGGCCGTCGCTTCTTTATTGACCACGGCATGGGCATCGTCATCGGTGAAACCGCCGAGATTGGCGATGGCGTCATGCTCTACCACGGTGTCACCCTCGGTGGCCAGGTACTCACTCAGACCAAGCGCCACCCCACCGTCGAAGACAATGTAGTCATCGGCGCAGGCGCCAAGGTGCTTGGCCCAATTACGATCGGTCAAGGATCGGCCATTGGCGCCAATGCTGTGGTGACGAAGGATGTTCCCGCAGAACATATCGCGGTAGGAATTCCGGCGAAGAACCGCGCACGCAATCCAAATGAGCGCATTAAACTGGTCGACCCCGACTACTACATCTAAATTCTCTTCCAGCGGCTCACAGGCAACTGTGGGCCGCTTTTTACATGCCTTCTGGCCGCAGCAGGTCGCGGTATTCGGGATTCTTTTCTATAAAGTGCGCCACGGCGGAGCAGGAAGCGATGACTTGCTTGCCGACGCCCCGGGTATCATCAAGCGCTGCCTTAATCAGCGGCGCAGACAGCCCTTGGCCGCGGAAAGCATCCTTGATGACAGTGTGGTTGAACTCGCGGGTAGTGCCGGCGTCAACGTAGTGGCACGTGCCCGCCTCAACACCGTCCACGGTAAGGACGTAGCGGGATTTATCGGTCAGGTGTGCAA
>NZ_JAKMUZ010000032.1 GCF_027570195.1 Corynebacterium yonathiae | reverse complement strand
TTTACTTATCTTCGAAAAGTAATCCGTGATGGGCGCCTCATTATGTACCGGCACGAAATTTACCGCAGGCTACAGCTACACTACGCTAAAGGACGCACCCGGGAACATTCTGAGCGAAATGCTTTAAAATTAGCGAATGTGTCGTGCGATTTCTTGTGCCATGTGCAATTGACCTCGTGCTGTGGGGTGGGCGATAAGGTTGCCTTCAGGTAGTCCATAGAAATTGGAGTTTCGTTGTTGGGGAGGTTCGCACCAGCCTTTTGGATCGTTAGGAGGAGCGACGTAGGTTGTACGTGTCGTTTGCGCTGCTTGTTCGATGGTCTTGTTGACGTCGGTAAGAAAGTCATTGATGTACTTGCGGTCATTTAAAGAGAGGTAGCCACTTTCGGGGCAATGGTCCTGTGGTGTGACTGCTGTGAAGTAACCGGTAAAAATTATCTGGGCGCGAGGTGCGCGCCTCTTGACGTCGTTTGCTATGTCGATGAGGCGTTGCTTTAGGTTTCGACCGGCAATGTCGGAGTTATGAATGCTTGCATCGGTAATAGGCTTGGCGGCAGCACAGTCGGGTAGTCGTGGGATTTGAATGTGTGGTGCGCAAGCCGCAAATAGCGGAGCTAGTCCTGCATCATTTCCTCCGAAGCTGATAGTAACGAGCCCCGTGTCAGGTGTGAGGTGTTGCTTCTGTGGCGTTGGGGCGGTTTGCGGGAGTGCGTGGTGTTGAGGATTGTCGTATTGGTAGGTGAATGCCCATGCGCAAGATGCGTCGTCGAGCTTGAGATCAAGAAGCTTGGCGAGTTCGTGCGGATAGTTGTCTTGATCTTTAACGCAGCCTAGAGTGCTGCCGGGGACGGGTCTTGTAATTGTTCCCGTGGAGGCGTAGGAGTCTCCGAGAGCTACATACTTGCTCCCCGGCTCAAGCGCCTGCGCGGAAGGTGCTAGCAATCCACTTGTCAAAGCGGCGGTGAGGAGTGCAGTTGAGAGTCTAAGAAATTTCATATCTTTCAATTCAGATAAAAATTCCCGTGTGTATGTTGTGCTACACGGGAATCTGAAGTGTGGGGGGCTAGTGAACAATATTGTGGCCGATTAGTTGGCCGTAAGCGTGAGTGCCGTTGGCATTAAGGTGCAGAGGGAGATTGCCAGGAGCGGGCGGCATAATATCGACAAGGTTTACCCACCATCGGTCTGGAGAACAGGCTTCGTGTCCTAAAGACATCGGCCAGGCATCGAGGAAAGTGGCATTGTTTTGCTGCGCGACTTCCCTAAGTGTCTTTTGCAGGCGCTGCTCGGTTTGTTCGATGCTCACAGCGGGGACGGGAAAGGGGTTTGATGACCCCAGTCCACTATTGTAGCAGTACACGCTATTGAAAGATACATGCGGGTAACCGACAACAATGACTTTAGCTTTTGGAGCATGGTGATGGGCTACGTTAATGGCGTTACGCAGACCGGCTCGGATCGCGTGATCCGAAGCAGCAACATCAGCCCCGTATGGGTATGTATCGTTGGCGCCTGCGACAATCACCACGTTTTTGGTCTGTGGGTTAAGATCGCCGCGATGTGCCGCAGTCCGAAGCGCATCTTCAATGTGTATACCGCCAGTTGCGAAGGAAGCGCCTGCGCATTGGTACTGATCGACGTGGGTACCCCCAGAAGCGTTGGCGATTTCATCGGCGATGGAGCCGTCGGTGACGCAGCCTACACCGGTATTTGCCTTGGCTTTGGCCTTATTTTGCAAGAAATCGGGGAGTGTTGGGTTTGCTACTACGCTGTCTCCAGTGAGGACAGTGTTGCCTGGTATTGCGGCTGTTGCAGTGACATTTCCTGCCATGAGAGCTGCGGCCGTGACGGTAGTTGCAACGATTTTTGTGTGGAGTCGCATTCTTAGGCTCTTTCTGGGATTTCTTCTGGTTAGTGCCTTTGAAGTTCTCTGGTGATGATTCCGGCCATTCCGTCGTGTCCGACATCTGTTGGGTGCATGGGCATGACGGAAGGTGCCGTTCGGGTCTTCATCGCTACAGTCCAACGCTGAGCGGGATCAGGTTGGCAAGTGTCGTGGGTCTTGGCTTGGTCATAGAGGTTGATGAAGTTGGCTCCGAGCGCTTGCGCTGCGCGCCCGATTTCACGATTGAATTCGGCTTCCGCAGTAGTGGCGCCTGGGAAAGAAATAGGGACAACCCTGGTGCCATCGTTAAATGCGCACAGCGTGTCATTTACAGTCATAGGCAGGTAGTTGACCATAGTGATCCGAGCTTTGGGGGCAACTCGGCGGATTTTGTCGAAGTCAAATCTGAGCAATCCTCGATAGTTGGATGCCTTTGGAATGTTTGGGAGGGTGGCGTTGGCTAAGGAATCTATATGGGTGTCTGGCTGAAGGCCTCCGTACATGAATACGACCTCTTTGGTGTTGGGTCCGATATTGCCGGTACGGATAGCGTCATTTACGTAGGCGTCGATCTGGTAGCTGGTTCCGTTACAGGAGTAATCTGCGAGAGAGTAGCGGAAGTTACCGGCGGTTTGGTGTGCCCAATTCCTTTTGTCATTAAAGCAGGGGTGGATTGGGATGAAGGGCTTGAAGGGACTTGCAGAAGAGCGTTTGCCAGGTGCTCCGCCGTTGGCGGTAAAGGAATCGCCGAAGGTGACCATTTCTTGGCCTTGGCTCGCGTTGGCAGTTTGGGCAAGGGAAAAGCTTGCGGTCAGGGCGAGGAGGCTGGCCGTGATCTTGATTTTTAGATTTTTCATAGTCCTAGGGGGTGGAAACAATAGAGGTATGTGATCTCAGTCCATCACCTTGATTAAGATAGTGTCTATATAGAGAAATTCCAATTCTTAAGAGTGGTAATTCCTGTTATGGGGGTGAAAATTGGGAGGCGTGGGATTTTAGAACCTTTCACTCGCAAGTCTGTGAGAGTACCGTTTGTCCTTTTGTGACATGTGCGAGTTTTCTGGTCCGAGTGTTCTGAAGTAGCACCGCGTATATGCGAGCTGATATATCGATGTGCACTTAAATAGCAGTGGGAATAGGTGCAGCTGTGGTCTGCGAAGCCTATGAAACATCGCTCCAGTACACAAAGAAGAAAAGGTTTTCTGCGGACTTGCAATCGCTGTCCGAAACGTAAACCCTACGGCGACGAACAGCAGTTTAGGGGAGGGGTAAGAGCGCAGCTCAAACGTCGAGCGCAGGGGAGGAGAACACCAGAGAAGATTGCTCGAATGGCTCTCCCACTCGCAAACGGAATTGTCTAACGGCTCGATATAGCTAGATATAGCTTGACAAGCAGTAGAATTTTGAAAAAGAAAACTGGTTCAAGTCGACCAATCTTCTGCGGCTACGCTGTTTTATCTGATTGCTTTGTTTCCGTAAAGCTTGAAGGAGCCTACGGACTAGCAAAGTCGCCCAATCGGTGGCATGTCAACGAAGTAAATATCTTTTCTTTCAGTACTGGAACTAGCTGAATTTTGAGGCGTCAGTAGCAAAAAGTGTGTCTGAGTTTCAGCGTTTCCGCTGTTCAGGGTAGTTGAATCGGGTCTATATAAGGACCTCAGCCGTATATAGACCTGTTTCTTCGTCAATCCACCGGAATGGCACCTGCATGTGGTACCCGGCAGTTGGTGTGCTTTCCGGGTGAGACGAAACCGACCACGATGCCCCGAATGTGCTGGGCAAATGAAGAAAACGGCACCACATCCAAAGGAGCGACACGATGGCGGTGCAAAAGCCCCAACTGCGGCAACTCAACGACACGCACCCGCACCGATTTGAGCCACACCCGCGATTTCAAAGCCTTCCACTCCTACATCACGTGCACCGCAACACTGGCTGAAGTAGCCCGCCAGCAAGGTGTAAGCAGGTGGACGCTTGATCGCCGGTTTATACCGTTTTGGCTCATAGAGGTACCCAACCCCGGTGAGCCTCACCGCGTCTACGATCAGATCTTCATCGACGGCACATATACCGCTGCCGGGTGCTTGCTCGTCGCCGCTAGCTATGACCATGTCATCGCCTGGCATTGGGCGAAAAGCGAAACCGACCACGCCTACACGCAGCTTTTAAACTAGATCGCAGAACCTTTATGCGTTGTCCTTGACTGCGGGCAAGGCGCCTACACCGCTATCAAAGCGTGCTGGCCCAATGCACAGATCCAGCGCTGTGTGGTCGTCCATACCCAGCGCGTTATCCGCCGCTACACCACCTCTAAACCACGCACCAGTTCAGGCCAAGCCATTCACGCGCTCACGTTGAAGTTGACGCGGATCACCACCGTGGAACAGGCCCGCGAATGGACGCTGAACCTGCACGATTTCGGGGTCGTCTATGCCAGTTTCCTCAACGAGAAAACACCGGTGCCGAAGGAACGCAGAACCCTCAACCACCGGTGGGAATGGACCCACCTGCGGGTACGCAAGGCGTACAACTCGCTGTTGCACCTCTCGCGGAAAGGTTGGTTGTTTACCTACCTGCAGCCAACACCGCACGCGCTCGAACCAGACCGGTGGGTCGCAACTACCAACAGTCTGGAGGGCGGAGTCAACGCGCAACTCAAACGCATCGCCGACGCTCACCGCGGCAGGACAGGAGAGCGCCAACGCACAATGCTCGAGTGGTACCTCCACTCCAAAACGCAGCTGCCTGACGATCCTCTCGGAATCGCCAGGCAGTGCAATTTCGGGCAAGACCAACTCGCCAAAGTCAACAATCTTGCCGAAGAAGACCACAACAAAGCCGACCAGGAAACAGGTCGACCAGCCTTCTATGACAACGCTATCCCAACCGAATACAACCACTCCATCGGAATCAGGAAAGGACCCCTCAAATAAAAATGCGCCCGACG
>NZ_JAKMUZ010000031.1 GCF_027570195.1 Corynebacterium yonathiae | reverse complement strand
TTGTTGTTTGGTGTCGGCGGTGACTTACTCTCCCACAACCTCCCGGTTGCAGTACCATCAGCGTGTGCAGGCTTAGCTTCCGGGTTCGGAATGGGACCGGGCGTTTCCCTGCAGCTATTGACCACCGACAAACATACGAAGCATTCCAACCCTTAGGTGTGCTTTCGGGTGTTGTGTCAGATACTGCATAGTGGACGCGGTCACGACAGTGACAATATTTTGTTTCTTCTTCTTGTTGTTTGTTTTGCCAGCACACATAGTGTGTGTTGGTGTTTGTTGTGGTCAATTAGTACCAGTAGCCTTCACACCTTGCAGTGCGTCCAGGTCTGGCCTATCTACCCTATCGTCTTTAGGGGACCTTAACGAAACCTCATCTTAAAACAGGCTTCCCGCTTAGATGCTTTCAGCGGTTATCCCTTCCGTACGTAGCCAACCAGCGATACCCCTGGCGGGATAACTGGCACACTAGAGGTACGTCCGTCCCGGTCCTCTCGTACTAGGGACAGCTTTCTTCAAGTTTCAACGCGCGCGGCGGATAGAGACCGAACTGTCTCACGACGTTCTGAACCCAGCTCGCGTGCCGCTTTAATGGGCGAACAGCCCAACCCTTGGGACCTACTCCAGCCCCAGGATGCGACGAGCCGACATCGAGGTGCCAAACCATCCCGTCGATATGGACTCTTGGGGAAGATCAGCCTGTTATCCCCGGGGTACCTTTTATCCGTTGAGCGACACCACATCCACAAGTAGGTGCCGGATCACTAGTCCCGACTTTCGTCCCTGCTCGACATGTCTGTCTCACAGTCAAGCTCCCTTGTGCACTTACACTCACCACCTGATTGCCAACCAGGCTGAGGGAACCTTTGGGCGCCTCCGTTACATTTTGGGAGGCAACCGCCCCAGTTAAACTACCCACCAGGCACTGTCCCCAACCCAGATCATGGGCCAAGGTTAGATGCTCAATCCGATCAGAGTGGTATTTCAACAACGACTCCACCACCACTAGCGTGATAGCTTCATAGTCTCCCACCTATCCTACACAAACCGAACCAAACACCAATACCAAGCTATAGTGAAGGTCCCGGGGTCTTTTCGTCCTGCCGCGCGTAACGAGCATCTTTACTCGTAGTGCAATTTCACCGGGCCTGTGGTTGAGACAGCAGAGAAGTCGTTACGCCATTCGTGCAGGTCGGAACTTACCCGACAAGGAATTTCGCTACCTTAGGATGGTTATAGTTACCACCGCCGTTTACTGGGGCTTAAATTCTCAGCTTCGCAGTCAAAGACTACTAACCGGTCCTCTTAACCTTCCAGCACCGGGCAGGCGTCAGTCCATATACATCAACTTAACGTCTTCGCATGGACCTGTGTTTTTGATAAACAGTCGCTTCCCTCTATTCTCTGCGACCCCACAACGCTTAACACCGCAAAGAGTGCTCACGCCATGAGGCCCCCCTTCTCCCGAAGTTACGGGGGCATTTTGCCGAATTCCTTAACCACAGTTCACCCGAACGCCTTAGTATTTTCAACCTGACCACCTGTGTCGGTTTCGGGTACGGGCCATACACACACATCGCTAGAGGCTTTTCTCGACAGTACAGGATCACCACCATCAACCCCAACGGGTCTACGCATCACGCCTCAACCACAATGCGTGGCGGATTTACCTACCACACGGTCTGCACGCTTACACCACCAATCCAATAAGTGGCGTGGCTACCTCACTGCGTCACCCCATCACTTGAACCACACATCAGGCCCCACGACATCAACACCACCAGACTTCAAAGAAGCCTAGCAGTGCATCCGCGGTGGTTAGTATCAGTGCTTTATCATGGGCGCGCATGTACGGGTACCAGAATATCAACTGGTTATCCATCGACTACGCCTGTCGGCCTCGCCTTAGGTCCCGACTCACCCTGGGAAGACGAACTTGACCCAGGAACCCTTAGTCATCCGGCGGATAGGATTCTCACCTATCAATTCGTTACTCATGCCTGCATTCTCACTCGCACACAGTCCACGCCTCCTTACGGTAACGCTTCAACCCATGCACGACGCTCCCCTACCCAACTAAAAAAGTTGCCGCGGCTTCGGCGGTGTACTTGAGCCCCACTGAATTGTCGGCGCAGAACCACTCGACCAGTGAGCTATTACGCACTCTTTCAAGGATGGCTGCTTCTAAGCCAACCTCCTGGCTGTCTTCGCGATCCCACATCCTTTTCCACTTAGTACACCCTTAGGGGCCTTAACCGGCGATCTGGGCTGTTTCCCTCTCGACTATGAAGCTTATCCCCCACAGTCTCACTGCCGTACAACACAATTAGTGGCATTCGGAGTTTGGCTGACATTGCTAAGATTGTAGTCCCGCTCAACCAACCAGTCGCTCTACCTCCACCAAGCTATAATACGACGCTGCACCTAAATGCATTTCGGGGAGAACCAGCTATCACGGAGTTTGATTGGCCTTTCACCCCTACCCACAGCTCATCCCCGCAGTTTTCAACCTACGTGGGTTCGCGCCTCCACAACCTCTTACAGCTGCTTCACACTGGCCATGGGTAGATCACCCCGCTTCGGGTCCAGGACATGCCACTTGACACCCCATTAGGATTCGGTTTCCCTACGGCTACCCCACACGGGTTAACCTCGCGACATGCCGCTGACTCGCAGGCTCATTCTTCAAAAGGCACGCCATCACACACAAACGGTGCTCTGACGGATTGTAAGCACATGGTTTCAGGAACTATTTCACTCCCCTCCCGGGGTACTTTTCACCATTCCCTCACGGTACTCATACACTATCGGTCACACTGAGTATTTAGGCTTACCGGGTGGTCCCGGCAGATTCACAGCAGATTCCACGAGCCCGCTGCTACTCGGGCAACCCAACAACCCACACATCATCATCTTCAGCTACAGGACTCTCACCTACTCCGGCAGGCCATTCCAAACCACTTCACCTAACAACAATGCGCAGACGCGGCAATGGTAGTCACCGCACATCAGGGCCCACAACACCGCACACACAACCCCTACCAGGTATCACATGCACACGGTTTAGCCTCATCCACGTTCGTTCGCCACTACTAGCAGAATCATTATTATTTTCTCCTCCTACGGGTACTGAGATGTTTCACTTCCCCGCGTAAACCCCCACAACAGCTATGAATTCACTGAAGGGTAACCCCACATAACCAGGGCCAGGTTTCCCCATTCGGACATCCTCGGATCAACGCTTAATTGACAACTCCCCGAGGCTTAACGCAGCCTTTCACGTCCTTCATCGGCTCAGCATGCCAAGGCATCCACCATGCGCCCTAAATAACGAACACACAAACCACCACACACAAAAAATGCACGCAGTGGCCACACAAGTGAACTTGACAAAAAATAAACACAAAGAAAAAAGAAATCACACAAACACACACAACACACCACACACAAAGCGCAGCATGCCCTACGTGTTTAATGCTCGCGTCCACTATACAGTTCTCACACAACACCCCAACCACAACCAGCACACACAAACCATGTCCACCAGCCAAATGGTCAGGCACAAAAAAGGGGGATAATGCCCCAGACACCCAACAATGCACCAACATACAAACAATTACTTTTCACTGTGCATGGACAACAGTGTGTCACAAAGCGCCATTCAAACACTCGGCCATGTCTTAAAGGTGTATCTTCCACCCGGAATTTTTAAACAAACAACGTTGGCAGCATGACACTCGCACACTCAACCAACCACCCACCACAACCGTGGCAGGCAAAGACACAACTGTGCCCAAAAATAAAGCTCCTTAGAAAGGAGGTGATCCACCCGCACCTTCCGGTACGGGTACCTTGTTACGACTTCGTCCCAATCGCCGATCCCACCTTCGACGGCTCCCTAACAAGTTTGGGCCACCGGCTTCGGGTGTTACCAACTTTCATGACGTGACGGGCGGTGTGTACAAGGCCCGGGAACGTATTCACCGCAGCATTGCTGATCTGCGATTACTAGCGACTCCGACTTCATGGGGTCGAGTTGCAGACCCCAATCCGAACTAAGGCCGGCTTTCAGCGATTCGCTCCACCTCACAGTGTCGCTGCGCGTTGTACCGACCATTGTAGCATGTGTGAAGCCCTGGACATAAGGGGCATGATGATTTGACGTCATCCCCACCTTCCTCCGAGTTGACCCCGGCAGTCTCTCATGAGTCCCCAACCAAATGCTGGCAACATAAGACAAGGGTTGCGCTCGTTGCGGGACTTAACCCAACATCTCACGACACGAGCTGACGACAACCATGCACCACCTGTACACCAGCCACAAAGGGAAACTACATCTCTGCAGCGATCCAGTGTATGTCAAGCCCAGGTAAGGTTCTTCGCGTTGCATCGAATTAATCCACATGCTCCGCCGCTTGTGCGGGCCCCCGTCAATTCCTTTGAGTTTTAGCCTTGCGGCCGTACTCCCCAGGCGGGGCGCTTAATGCGTTAGCTACGGCACGAAAGTCGTGAAAAGACCCTCACACCTAGCGCCCACCGTTTACGGCATGGACTACCAGGGTATCTAATCCTGTTCGCTACCCATGCTTTCGCTCCTCAGCGTCAGTAACTGCCCAGTAACCTGCCTTCGCCATCGGTGTTCCTCCTGATATCTGCGCATTTCACCGCTACACCAGGAATTCCAGTTACCCCTACAGTACTCAAGTTATGCCCGTATCGCCTGCACGCCCGGAGTTAAGCCCCGGAATTTCACAGACGACGCGACAAACCACCTACGAGCCCTTTACGCCCAGTAATTCCGGACAACGCTCGCACCCTACGTATTACCGCGGCTGCTGGCACGTAGTTAGCCGGTGCTTCTTATCTAGGTACCGTCACAAAAAGCTTCGTCCCTAGCGAAAGGAGTTTACAACCCGAAGGCCGTCATCCCCCACGCGGCGTCGCTGCATCAGGCTTGCGCCCATTGTGCAATATTCCCCACTGCTGCCTCCCGTAGGAGTCTGGGCCGTATCTCAGTCCCAATGTGGCCGTCCACCCTCTCAGGCCGGCTACCCGTCGCCGCCTTGGTAGGCCATTACCCCACCAACAAGCTGATAGGCCGCGAGCTCATCCTACACCGAAAAAACTTTCCAACCATCACACTAAAAATGGCTCCTATCCGGTATTAGACCCAGTTTCCCAGGCTTATCCCGAAGTGCAGGGCAGATCACCCACGTGTTACTCACCCGTTCGCCACTCGAGTACCCTGCAAGCAGGGCCTTTCCGTTCGACTTGCATGTGTTAAGCACGCCGCCAGCGTTCGTCCTGAGCCAGGATCAAACTCTCCACAAAAAAATTTCAGAACAACATCCGAAACAGGCCGTGAAAAGCCCGAAACCCAACAAAAGAACAAACCACCACAAACCACACAAAGGCTCATGCTGGCGTCCAAAAAATTACTACAAAGAAAAATAAACAGTTCCCTCAACCCGACGGGGAAAAAGAGGAAACCACAAAGTTGAACACAATCACATGCCAACCAATCCATCTCAATGCAGCCGAAACACCAAACAGCATTCAAAAAGGTACGTGTTCCACATACCCAACCGGCACACACCAACCAACAAGCACACAGGCCCATCGGCAGACAAACCAATCAACACACAACCATGCACACAAAAAATAAAAAGTACATTGGCACACTATTGAGTTCTCAAACATCATCACCA
>NZ_JAKMUZ010000030.1 GCF_027570195.1 Corynebacterium yonathiae | reverse complement strand
CTAGATTCCCTCTTGGCGCCCGGTGCCGTGGACTTGCACGGCGCCGCCAAGGACTGGCGAGCAGCCATCCGGCTGGCGGGATCACTGCTTGAAGAAGCTGGCACAATCACCGCGGACTACACGGAAGCAATGGTGCGCTCCGTGGAAGAAACGGGCCCCTATATTGTCGTGGCTCCTGGTTTTGCCTTTGCGCACGCACGCCCTTCGAAGACGGTAAAAGAAACCTCTCTATCGTGGGTCCGGCTAGATAATCCGGTGGAATTCGGGCACGATTCCAATGACCCTGTAGACCTCGTCGTCGCCTTTGCCTCACGGAGTGACTCCGAGCATCTGCAAGCAATGAAGCAGCTAGCAAAGCTGCTAGCCACCAAACGCGACGCGCTTAATCGCGCAGAATCTGAAGATGAGCTCCGCGCAGTTCTCACGGCATCAACTCCGACAAAGAAACGCGCAGCTTCCGCAGCACCGTCGGAGCCAAAGGTCCAACCAGCGAAGCAAACGGCCACCGATTCTGTTGCCTCCAAAGGAAAAATCCTCACGGTATGCGGCAACGGGCTAGGTACGTCATTGTTCCTCAAAAACACCCTAGAGCAGGTGCTCGATGAGTGGGGTTGGGGGCCGTACCTCACCGTGGAAGCTACGGACACCATCTCCGCCAAGGGCCGCGCAGGCGAGGCAGATTTCCTGCTCACCTCTGGCGAAATCGCTGCAACGCTCGGCGATGTCGGGGTTCCTGTCTACGTCATCCAAGACTTCACCTCCATGTCTGAAATCGATGGGGCTCTGCGCGAGCTCTACGACATCTAAGGAGCATCCTCATGGACTTTCTTCTTGCTATAGCGAACTTCCTTGTTAATGAGATTCTCTCCGTGCCAGCATTCCTCATCGGCATCATCACTGCGGTGGGTCTGGCAGCAATGGGGCGCGGAACCGGCAAAACCATTGGCGGCGCCATCAAAGCCACACTCGGCTTTCTCCTTATCGGCGCCGGTGCAGGCCTAGTCACCGGTTCCTTAGAGCCACTGGGGGCCATGATCACGGGCGCGACCGGGGCCCAGGGCGTGGTTCCGACCAATGAAGCCATCGTAGGTATTGCGCAAGATCAGTTCGGCAGCCAGGTCGCTTGGATCATGATCTTAGGCTTTGTGGTTTCGCTGCTGCTCGCCCGCTTTACGCCAATGAGCTACGTATTTCTTACCGGCCACCATGTTCTCTTCATGGCGACTCTTCTCACCATGGTGCTTGCACCAGCCGGGTATTCTTCGTGGATTGTCATCGCCTTCGGCGCAGCGCTCCTTGGCATTCTTATGGTTTCGCTCCCCGCCATCGCGCACCCATTTACCCGCCGCATTTCCGGCGATGACTCTGTGGCCATCGGACATTTTGGCACTGCGGGGTATTTGGCTGCGGGCGGCGTCGGCAAGCTGGTGGGCGGCAAGGGTGAGAAAATGTCGCCCTCCACTGAGGACCTGAAGCTACCAGAGGGCCTGCGCTTCCTGCGCGATTCCATGGTGGCAACTGCACTATCCATGGCGCTAATGTACGTAGTCCTCGCCGTGCTCTTCATTGCACGCGCTGGTTCCGAGGAAGCCTTCACGGCTTTCCCTGATGGTGCTACTGATGTGGGCAACTTCTTGATGCAGTCGGTAACCCAAGGCCTCCAGTTCGGCGTAGCCGTGGCCGTCATCCTGTTTGGCGTCCGCACCATCCTGGGCGAGCTCGTTCCTGCTTTCCAGGGAATCGCTGCCAAGGTGGTACCCGGCGCGATCCCAGCACTGGATGCGCCCATCGTCTTCCCTTATGCCCAGAACGCAGTGCTCATCGGGTTCATTTCTTCCTTCCTCGGCGGACTTGTCGGCCTTGCCGTCCTTTCCACCTGGCTCAATCCAGCCTTTGGCATTGCGTTGATTCTGCCTGGTTTGGTGCCGCACTTCTTCACCGGTGGTGCAGCAGGCGTTTATGGCAATGCCACCGGCGGCCGCCGTGGTGCCGCGCTCGGCGCTTTTGTCAATGGCCTCATCATTACGTTCCTGCCGGCATTCCTCCTCGGTGTTCTTGGTTCCTTCGGCTCCGCGAATACCACTTTTGGTGACGCCGACTTTGGCTGGCTCGGCCTGCTGCTGGGATGGTCCACCAATGCCGGCAGTGCGCTCGGGCTTATCTTCATTGCCCTCATCGCGCTGGCTATTTTGGCTTTGGGCTGGGTATGCCAGCGCAAGCTTGTCGACGCCCACTGGGACCCCACTCCCCACCGCCCTTCCCCCATCAGCAACGCCGACGCCGCCGCAACCAGCGGTGCAACCGGCGCGGCCACTTCCTCCGGGACAGCCAAGAAGTACCCGAAGGTTCTGCCACCCGAAGGTGCACCAGTTCCACCCCGCATAGATCACTAGCCGCGCGCCACGCCTTGAAGGGCGCTACAGTGTCCCTATGCAGCGCCCTTCCATATACCCTCTCGCGTCCGTCCTCCTCGCTACCGGTCTTGCGCTAAGCGCCTGCGGCTCCGGTTCAGACTCCAGCTCTGATTCCGCCCCGGCAGAAGAGCCAGCCTTCTCCACTGCGCAAGATAGCAACTCCCCGGCTGGTGAAAATGCAGAAGAAACCAGCCCGGAGAAGGAAACGAAGCAACGTCGCACCGAAACGGTCACCAAAGAGGCAGCCCCAGAGCAGCCCACACCACCGGCCGGCGGCAAACACAAAATCCATGTAGGCCAGATTGGCGGCTACTGCGGTACATCTTCATCAGGCGATTCCATCGACGCCGGCGATGCGACTTCCTGCGAATTCGCCGCCGCGGTCTTTGATGCCGCGATGCAGGCCAGCTACACTCTGCGCTCCCCAGATCCCACGGTGACATCGGTATACCACGCGGATGTCTCCGCCAGCAGCCCGGTGACCAAGCAATCCTATGACCTTGACTGCCGCATGGGCAGCGACCAGCGAGTTCTCACGTGCGAAAAGCCCGGAGACAAAACAGTTCGCGCCTCATTCGAAACCGCCGACAAAAGCATATGGTCCAGGCGCGTGGCCACGACGAACTAAGCCCCCCCTACCTCACAAAGTCATCTTCGGGGCGCCAGGGCAGCTCCACGTCGACGAGAGTAGCGGCAAGGACATCGAGAGACTCTTTAAATTCCACTAGGTCGAGGCCCAACTTCTCATAGGCCTCAACCATTGCTTCGGGGATGCACTCGGCGCGGGAGCGCAGGGCGTCGCCGTCGGCGGTGAGGCTAGCGAGGGTGCG
This sequence comes from Corynebacterium yonathiae, assembly GCF_027570195.1. Lineage (GTDB taxonomy): Bacteria > Actinomycetota > Actinomycetes > Mycobacteriales > Mycobacteriaceae > Corynebacterium > Corynebacterium yonathiae. The sequence goes on along the minus strand of NZ_JAKMUZ010000030.1, from coordinate 5,040 downwards.
GCGCTCGTCGGCGGGATCACGGCGTCGCTCCACGTACCCCTGCTTTTCTAGGCGCTTAAGCAGCGGGGTAAGCGTGCCGCTATCCAGACCGAGGCGGGAATGAATGAATTTAAGTGGCACCGGTTCGTCGGCCTCCCACAGCACCAACATGACCAGGTATTGGGGGTAGGTCAGCCCCAGCTCATCGAGGAGTGGCCGATAGGAACGCACTACCGCCCTACTCGCACGGTAAATCGAGAAGCACAGCTGACTATCGAGAGAAAGGTAATCAGTGGGCGCGTCATTCATAGCCAAAAGTATAGACGCCAAGAAAATATTGTCCGCAATTTAATTGTGTACAATCAAAAGTGGATATTAAAATCGGATTATAAAATCGAAAGGAGCAATCATGGACGCCATGTACACCACCGAGGCACTAGCCACCGGAGCAGGCCGCAATGGCCACGCCACCGTCAAGGACTCTGACCTCGATTTCGCCCTAGCCATCCCGAAGGAAATGGGCGGCAGCGGCGAAGGTGCCAACCCAGAGCAGCTTTTTGCCGCCGGCTACGCCGCTTGCTTCCACTCCGCTCTGCAGGCCGTGGCCCGCAACCAGAAGGTCGAGTTGGGTGACTCTGCGGTGGGTGCACGAGTGGGCATCGGAAAGCAGGGCGAAGGCTTCCAGCTCGCAGTGGACCTGGAGGTTTCCATCCCAGCTCAAGACAAGGCCACAGCTCAGCAGCTTGCCGACGCCGCCCACCAGGTCTGCCCCTACTCCAATGCCACCCGGGGCAATATTGAGGTCACCGTCAACGTCGTCGAGGACTAGAATTCTTGCGTACAATCGGCGGACGTACAAAGACCCGATAGAAAAGGAGTCATTATGGACGCCGTATACACCACCGAAGCACTGTCCACCGGAGCAGGCCGCGACGGCCGCGCCGTAGTCAAGGATTCCGATCTGGACTTCACCATGACCGCCCCAAAGGAAATGGGCGGCAGCGGTGAGGGCGCTAACCCGGAGCAGCTTTTCGCTGCCGGTTACGCCGCCTGCTACCACTCCGCACTCAAGGCAGTGGCCAAGGACAAGGGTGTTGACGTGGAGAATTCCTCCGTCGGCGCCCGCGTTAAGCTGGGCAAGAACGACGAGGGCTTCTTCCTCGGCGTTGACCTCGAGGTCACCATCCCAGGCGTTGAGGACGCCAAGGCACAGGAGCTTGCCGACGCCGCCCACCAGATGTGCCCTTACTCCAAGGCCACCCGCGGCAACATCGAAGTCAACGTTGGTGTTGCGCAGGACTAATTCCTAGTCTTCCCTCCCCCCAGCCCACGCCGCGCCAATGTGCGCCGCGTGGGCCCTCTTTTATGCCTGCTGGCACACCACCGGCCTACAGATGGAGAGATTCCAGTTCATTGCAAAGCGCATCAATCTGTGTCTTGGTGTGAGTAGCCATTAAAGTCACCCGCAAGATTGCGGCTCCGCGAGATACAGTAGGCCACCTAATTGCCGGAACTATGAATCCTCGTTCCAGCAGCGCAGCGCTTGCTTCCATCGCTACAGATTCATCCCCCACGCGAACAGGAATGATGGGCCCTTCCCGCTTCAAGGTTCCCCTGCGTTGATGCCAATAAGAAATATTGTCCTGCAGACCGCCGACTAGATTCGGATTGGTTCCCAGTAGGTTTACACCCGCAGTAATAGCGGCGCAATTAGCCGGCGTGGGCGAAGTTGAAAACACAAAAGAACGCGCTTGCTGGCGCAATAGTTGGGCTACTGGCTCGCTTGCTGCCTCAAAGGCGCCTTCAGCTCCGAGAGCTTTACTGGCGGTAATGAGCTGAATATCGGGCCGAATGCCAAAGTGCTCTGGAAGCCCACGACCAGTAGTTCCTATAGTGCCAAAGGCGCGGGCATCATCCACCATTAACCAAGCCCCGTGGTTGTCTGTGACTTTATACAGGTCGGGCAAAGGGGCGAGCACGCCATCCATAGAAAACAGGCCATCTGTAACCACGAGTGCGTATTCGGTTGTTCTGCTGGATAAAGCCTTGTCCACGGCCTCTACATCGCGGTGCGGGGTCACGACCACGGTCGCGCCGTTCGCCTTGGCCAACCTGCAGCCATCGATAATGCTGGCGTGATTTCGAGCGTCTGAGACAATAGTCAGCTCTGGTGACGCTAGCGCCTGCAATGTAGAAATATTGGCCTGATAGCCACTGGCAAAAAGCACCGCATCGGGATAGCCGGTGAAGCTTGCTACAGCAGCTTCCGCTTCTAGGTGCAATTTTCCCGAGCCAGTGGTCAACCGCGAGCCGCCTGATCCAACGCCGTATTCATCGATGGCTTCTTTTGCCGCATTAGCGATGTCTGGGTGCTCAGCTAAGCCCAAATAGTTAGAAGAGCTAAAAAGAATCGCCTCGCGGACACAGTGGTCTCCCGCCTGCTGCACTATCGCATTAGGGGTTTGCCCACTTGCAAAGACAGAAGGACTCCGCCGAAGGCCGTCCTCATCCCATTTTTGGAGTCGAACCTGTACGGCCTGTTCAACACTAGGGTTCATGCTATCGAGTTCACTTCTACTAGGACGGGATGGTTTTCCAGATATTCAATGAGCGCTAAGACATCAGCTCCTGGCCGGATAATAAAAGCGCGACCTCCAGCCCGCGAACCAGGTTCTTTGATGTGCGGCACCCGATGATATGTGCCAGCCACACAAACATAGCCCGTGGTGTATGCGGGGTCATCGGAGATACATAGCTCCGCTAGAACATCTGGGTGCGCAGCAACTTTACTGGCGAGAATTACCGCCTCGAGAGCCGCGTTTTTACCCACGCGCTCCGTGGAAAAGGCCAACTTAGCACCGATATGGCTCACGCGTATCCCCCTTTGCAGATCGGGTTCAAGGCGCTCGGCTTGGGCGGCGTCGATAAGCATGGCACCGCGCATATCGCGGACCGCAAAGGTTGTTTCAATGATGCGTTCCACATGTGGGGTATGACCGCGCAACAAAGCCCGTATAACCGTGTGCGCGTGCTCCGGAGATTCCACCTCCAGGTTTTTAATGCTCACCTGGGGTACTCGCCAAATCTCTTCTTCCTTTAAGGCCTCTACCGTGATGGTTGTGTTTTCCGCGCTGCCTTTGGGGTGGTCAAGAGCGCGTTGTGCCAAGGCCGCGCACGTCGCAGCCACGTCATTGGCGCTGACGATATCCTCCGCACCGGATATGTGCTGACCTGCTGTGTTTGCGCGCATACGCACAGAGTAAAAATCCATGTACAGATAGTACCGAAGAGTTGAACACCGTTCAGTAGATATATGAGTTAACTTTTTCGGCACAGCAGCCCTAACCCCGCTCGACATTGAGTGAAGTGCCCCGAGTTTTGTTCCTAGACATTTGCCTTGATTTCTATCATTGCCTGTGGCGGGTTCTGCTTCCAAAATTCAGTTTCGACCTCGACCGGGTTTCGGTATCTCAAGCTTTGGTCAAGCCTTGTCTCGTTCCACCATGACACCCACTTGAGCGTCGCGATTTCTACTCTTTACAACATCATCCCACCTGCGGGTATGGATCAGTTCGTTCTTGTAGGAGCCGTTAACGTTTTCAGTCAAAGCATTGTCAAAGGAGTCACCAACACTTCCGGTAGAAGCGGTAATGCCGTGTTGGGCAAGTCGCTCGTTGTAGACCACGCTGACATACTGCGACCCATGATCGAATGGTGAATGAGACTTGTCGTTTCCTCAGCACACACGATCGCCTGGTTGAGAGCTTGCAGCAGCAGTGCTTGAAGTGCGCATGGAATCTGATAACGCCCGCCCAACGATCCGTCGGGAGTAAACGTCGGTGACAAACGCGGCGTACACAAAGCCTTTCTTCGTGCGCACATACGTAATGTCGGCCACCCACAGTTTATTTTAGACCCTGAGCTTTGAACTCACGCTCGGACCAAGTCCGGGCGCAGATCCGGCACGTTAGACTTACGGGTTGTGATAGGTGATCCGCCTGTGCCTTTGCCAAAACACCGGCCAGGCGCATCAACCGAGCAGTTTGTTCACGACCGATATCAATTCCGTCACGGTGAAGAGCATGCCACATTTTACGCACACCGTAAACACCGTAATTATCCCGGTGAACAGCACTAATGCGTTCTACCAGCACAGCATCGCGAAGGCGACGAGCACTTAGTCCACGGGCCTTGGATTGGCGATATCCACGCGAGGTGATAAACCCACCGGCCCGTTTATTTTTCAACGTCTTACAAATGAACTCGGGCAGTGAAACTACTCCGGTGTTCATCGATGAACCGGATCATTTCTTAACGTTTTTGGGCCTGGTTCCGACGCGAAAAAAGCTGAGGCAGCCTTCAGCAGCTCATTAATGTCGCGTAGCTGGTAATTTTCACGGCGTAGCCTCGCGTTTTCGGCGGCCAAGTCTTCAGGCACGGGTTCTGGGGTGTTTCCCGCACGGCGGGCAGGGCTTAAGTCCATTGACGAGCTGTGTGCCATGAAACCCCCAGTTTTGGGGCTACTGCCTGGCATGCGGCTTGCATCGACATGTTTTCCGCCAAGATGCGATCTTCCACGAGACGGACCACGCGGTCCTTCGCATTCTGGTCAAATTTCCTTGGCATGCTCCAGATTTTCCCATCTACTCAGACGGAACAAAAACTGGGACACTTCACAAAACCTGGGACACTTCAGTTAAGAAACAAAGCTAACTCAATTCTACTAGTCCTAATATTTGCTTTGAAGCCCACTAGTGCAGCTAGAATGGCGAATGTGCACAAATAGAGTGCGCAATTTTCCCTACTCTGAAAGGAAATCAAAATGATTGCAGATCTGCTAACTAACGCCCAGGAAGCAGCCCACGCAGCCGTCTCCAACGGCTGGGACATCTTGGAGCAGGCAAGCCTTTTCTTCCGTAAGCTGCCGTACCTCATTCCAGACGCACTCAATGAGTTTAACCGCTCCATCCTCGGCTTCTAAACACTAGCCGCAAAACAACCCTCCGAGAGAGCCCAATCTCGGGGGGTTTGGTTGTTTTCAGGATGTCCTAAAGGTCTAAA
>NZ_JAKMUZ010000003.1 GCF_027570195.1 Corynebacterium yonathiae | reverse complement strand
CAATGATGATGTGACGGAGCCTGTTGAGGCTGCGGTTGCCTTCGAAGAGCTCACCTCCACCGAGGTCAATGACAAGGGCGAGGAGACTCCGGGTACTACTCCGGAGAATCCGAACCACATTGCGGAGCACAAGGACATCAATGATGACAACCAGACCGTGACCTCCCACGAGGTGCACGATCAGGACGCTCCTAAGGGCGGCAACTCTGACAATGGAAACGGCCGCGGCGTCGAAGGCCAGGGTCAGAAACCTGAAGAGATTGGTAACGCATTGCCATCCAACGCCGAGCGCGTTGAGATTAAGTCCGTACCTTCCGGCGCAACTAAGCTTGAGCCGGGTATGCAGGATTACATCAAGTAGTCCGGTAAGCATCGGTGAGGTGGCCTACAGGCCGCCCCGCCGGGGTTGAGACTTAAACACCAAAAATCCCCTCCAGGGTGTGACTGCACACGCTGGGGGGGATTTGCATATACCCTGCACAGCGTAGGCAAATTGAGGAAGTAAAGGAAGCTAGCTATGGGAATACACAAGGAAACAGAGCAGCCGGAAGACAATAGAGCTTCGCAGTATCCGGCGAGTGGGGAAGAAGGAGGCGTCGGCAAGCAAGGCATGGGTCGTGGCAAGCTGATCGCTATTGTCGCGGCGTTGGTCGTCGTCGCACTGGTCTTGTTGCAGGTAGTGCTGTACCTGGCACGCGATGATGAAGATGAGGCCGGCTCCGCGCCGGAGACGGTAGCTAGCGAGAGCGCGCAGGATTCTGCCCCGAAGTCCGATGCCTTCGTGGATGATTCGGGCGAGCAGGAGCACGAGTACGAGGCCGCGCCTGGTGAGTTCAAGGGCTTTGAGGGTATGTCCGTGGGGATCGATGGCGAGTATGCTGCTGTGGACCCCGTACAGGTCACTGACCAGGGCGTGCTGCTGCCGCCACACGACGTCACCCGCGTGGGCTGGTACTCCGCTTCTGCTGTGCCGGGCGAGCCGGGCAATGTGGGCTCGAGTGTGATTACCGGCCACATTAACTACCAGGGTCAGGGCACCGGCTATGCGGAGAAGTTCACCAAGCTAAAGAAGGACCAGGAATTTACCGTGGTCATCGACGGCCAGGAGCGTACTTTCCGCGTGACCGAGGCACCGTACCGCCTGCCTAAGGGCTCCGGATTCCCGGATGTGGTCAACGATAAGGAAGGCGAAAACCGCCTGGTTCTTATTACCTGCGGCGGCCAGTTCGTTGGCGGCGCGCTGGGTTATGAGGACAACATCATTACCGTAGCGGAGCCGGTAGGCGAGCCAGAGCAGCCCGCCGAGCAGCCGGCAGAGGAAGCTCCGGCTGAGGCGCCCGCGGCCTAGCTGAGTCTTTAGGCGCTCTGTGGAATTATCCCGCAGGGCGCCTTTTCTTATCCCTGGCACCTGGCATGTAGGTAGTGGGGTTGGGGCCCAAATATGAGATAATTTGGGGCAGTATCTGCCGCGGCCTGCGGCTTAGAAGGAGCATTTATCATGGATAATCCAGGCGAGATCGCCGGTCATATTGGCACGCCGCTGACCAGCAATGCCACCAAGGTATTGCTGCTGGGCTCGGGCGAGCTGGGCAAGCAGCTGGCCATGTCCTTCCAGAACCTGGGCCTTGAGGTCCACGCGGTGGACTCGTATGCGGGCGCGCCGGCGCACCAGGTGGCGCAGTATAGCTACGTTGCCGATATCAAGGATGCTGGGCGCATCCTGCAGCTAGCACAAGAGATTCAGCCGCATTTTGTGGTTCCAGAGGTAGAAACCGTTGCGGTAGAAGCGCTGGAGGAGATGGAAGCGCATAGCGACGCCATCGTCGTGCCTTCCGCGCGTGCCTGCGCCATGACGCAAGACCGCCAGTGCGTGCGCGAGGTGGCGGAGAATATTGGATTGCCGGTTTCCGCGTACCGCTTTGCTAGCTCCGTGGAGGAGCTGGAAGAAGCAGTCTCGGAGCTGGGCTTTCCGTGCATCATTAAGCCGGATGTCTCCACCTCCGGGAAGGGCCACATGATTGCCCGAGATGAGGACGATGTGCGCGTGGCGTGGGAGACCGTGCGGCGGGTGTCCTCGGACTCGCAGCGCGTGGTGGCCGAGCGTTTCGTGGACTTTGACCTCGAGGTCACCCTGCTGGCTATCCGTTCCATCGATCCGGCCACGGGCAAGTTGGCCACGTGGTTTAGCGAGCCCATCGGTCACCGCCATGAGCGCGGTGACCTCGTGGAGGAGTGGCAGCCTACCGGCATGAGCGAGATCGCGCTGGAAAACGCACGCTCGGTGGCCGCACGCATCTCTAATGAGTTGGGCGGGCGCGGTGTGTATTGCGTGGAGCTCTTCGTTGCGGGCGATGACGTGTACTTTTCCTCCGTATCCCCGCGACCCTCGGATACGGCGATGCTTACCTCTTATACGCAGCGTTTTTCCGCCTTTGACCTGCATGCGCGCGCGATTTTGGGCTACCCCATCGACGCCACCCTGGTCACCCCGGGCGCTAGCGTCGTAATCCACGCGGACGAGGAGTTGGGGGAGGTTGCCTATACCGGAATCGCCTCCGCCCTCAGCTACGCGGAGACGGACGTCAAGCTCTTTGGCAAGCCCGGGACTTACAAGGGCCGTCGCATGGGCTTGGTGTCTGCCACCGCGGAAAGCGCGGAGGAGGCGCGCGACCGCGCAGCACTAGCGGCGCACAAGATCGAGGTGACCTCCACGCCGGGCTTGCTGGCGCAAGGCGGCGCCCGCGGCATCGATCCAGAAACCGAGAATGTTCCCGATATTGAGGTCGTGGAATACGAGGGCGGCGTGGAGCTCGACCCTAAGCTCGCCTCCGGCGTGGACGACGCCGACTAGTAGCCGGCTGGCTGGCTATGCGGCTAGCTGGCGGGGCGCGACATCGGCTGGTGGGGGACTCCCTCGTCATCGAATGTCTCTCCAGTCGGCGTGAAACCGAAGGAGGCGTAGTAGTCCACTAGGCCGGCCTGCGCCTCCAGATAGAGTGGCTGGCCTGGGCGCATGCGCTCGCCGAGGTCTATGGCCGCCTGGAGTAGCTCGCGGCCGAGCCCCGTGCCGCGTGCGGCCGGCGCGAGCGCGAAGCGGCCGATTTGTGCGCCGGTGGTCGGGGCGTTGGTAGGCGTGGCGTCGGAAAGCGCGGTGTCGTCGGCAGGCGCAGCCGGAAAGACGCGGGCCGTGCCGAGCAGCTCGTGGGAGTCCGTATCCCAGGCCAGCAGGTGCACGGTCCGGGGGTCGGCGTCGGTGGCGTCAATCTCGGCGTACGGGCTGCGCTGCTCGTGCACAAAGACGTCCACCCGCAGTTTGTAGAGCTGGTGGACGTCCAAGGCCGCCAGTTGGCCCAAGGGCGCGGCGGAAATGAAATGCGGCATGGGCTAGGCCTGCGGACCGGCGTGCTTGACCATCTCGTCCCACTCGACGATCTTGATGCGCTCGCGGCCGTGCGGCTCGCCGGCGGCGCGCTCGGCAGCATCCAGGCGGTGCCAGCCTTCCCAGGTGGTCACGGCAATATCGCGGGAAGCCAGGAAGTCCAGGATGTCCTGCGGGTCCCGCTTGGTGGCAGGCTCCAAGTCACCAGCCTTGTAATCGGCGATGAGCATGGTGGTGGTGTCCTTGGCATCCGACTTGGTATTGCCAATCAGGCCCACCGGGCCGCGCTTAATCCAGCCAGTGGTGTAAAGGCCGGGGATCTTCTCGCCGTCGACATTGGCCAGCACATGGCCGCCGTCGTTCGGCATGGTGGCCTTGGTCTCGTCGAAAGGCACGCCGTCGACGGATTGTGGGTGGTAGCCCACCGCGCGGTAGACGGCCTGGACCGGCCACTCGGTGTACTTGCCGGTACCGGTTACGGTGCCATCGCCGTTGAGCTCAGTGCGCTCGGTCTTGATGGCGGTGACGTGGCCGTCCTCGCCCAGCACCTCCACCGGGGATTCAAAGAAGTGGATGTAGAGCTTGTGCGGGGCATCGCCTGGCTCGCGCATGGCATAGGACTCCAAGGTCTGGCACACCAGGTCGGTCGACTTGGCGGCACGGCGGGCCTCCACAGAAGCCTCGTCATACTCGATGTCCTCTGGGTCGACGATGACCTCGATGGTCGGGGATTCGTCCAGCTCCTTGAGCTCCTTTGGGGTGTACTTGGCCTGCGCTGGGCCGCGGCGACCGAAGACGTGGACCTCCTTGGCGCGATTCTTCTTCAGCGCGGCGTAGACGTTATCCGGGATCTCAGTAACGAGCAGCTCGTCCGCGGTCTTTGCCAGGATGCGGGAGACGTCGAGGGAGACATTGCCCACGCCCACCACGGCGACGGATTCTGCGGAAAGATCCCAATCGCGCTCGAAGTTGGGGTTGCCGTCATAAAAGCCTACGAATTCGCCTGCGCCGTGGTTGCCCTTAAGATCCTCTCCTGGAATGCCCATGCGCTTATCGGCGGTGGCGCCGGTGGCGAAGATGATGGCGTCGTAATACTCGCGCAGCTCCTCGACGGTAATATCCTTGCCCACCTCGATATTGCCCAGGAAGCGGATCTCTTCCTTTTCCATAACGTTATGCAGGGACTGCACAATGCCCTTAATGCGCGGATGATCCGGAGCCACGCCGTAGCGGATCAAACCGAACGGCGTCGGCATCTTTTCAAAAAGATCGATCTGCACATCAAGGTCGGATTTCACTAGGAGGTCAGAGGCGTAAATGCCTGCCGGGCCGGAGCCGACCACGGCAACGCGCACTGGGTTAGTCATGTGCTTAGGGTGTCCTTTCTTTCGTTGTGCTGCATATTCTACGCGGTCACTATGCGATAAAAACCACAGCATTACTAACCCCAGTTTAGGGAGGTCACGATAGGGCATAAGAGGGGGTAAATCGCGTACAGTGGAATAGTCACCGCGTGTTAATAACTGTGACGTATGACATGAAGTTATGACACGCGTTAATTGTGTTCAAGTGACCGTGAATGAAAGGTAATTTGCATGTCTGCATCCCATTCCGCAGTTATTAGCGCTATTGGCCGCGGCTTTGATGGCCTCGATATGTCCGCTCTAGCTCAAGACCTAGGCGCGGAGTTCATCCGCCTCGAAGACTTCGATGCCACCGTCGCCGCCGTCCTCGCTGAGGCTCCTGCTGCCGAGAACATCGTGGCGCAGGGTACCGGCGATATCGCCTTTGATGCTGAGGTAGCCGCCGCCCTCGGCCTGCCGCTTGCCATCATTTCCGGCGCCCCGCAGCGCACCGGCGAGCTGGCACAGCACAATGCGGAATCTTTGGGCGCCACCGTGGCTGGCATCTTCACCGATTTGGAAGCGGTTCCGGGGGCACTTGCCTCGCTTGGCGACGTCACCCCGGTCATGTCCGCAGACCTCTTCCAAAAGCAGCTCATTGACCAGGCCCGTGCCGCCGGCGCACACATCGTCCTGCCAGAAGGCGACGATGACCGCATCCTCGAAGCCGCTCACGTGCTGTTGCGCGATAAGGTTGCCAAGCTGACCATCTTGGGCAACGAGGCTGAAATCAAGGCCCGTGCCGAAGAGCTCAAGCTCGACTTGGCTGATGCCGAAATCATCAATCACCTCGAGTCCCCGCTGGCAGAGGAATTTGCCGCCGACTTTGCCGAGCTGCGCAAGAAGAAGGGCGTTACCCTCGAGCAGGCGCGCGAAACGATGCAGGATATCTCCTACTTCGCCACCATGATGGTCCACAAGGGCTTGGCCGATGGCATGGTCTCCGGCGCTGCTCACACCACCGCCCACACCATTAAGCCTTCCTTCCAGATCATTAAAACCAAGCCGAATGCTTCCGTGGTTTCTTCCATCTTCTTGATGGTCATGCGCGGCCGCCTGTGGGCGTTCGGTGACTGCGCCGTCAACCCGAACCCCACCGCCGAGCAGCTGGGCGAAATCGCCGTAGTCTCCGCGCAGACCGCTTCCCAGTTCGGTATCGACCCACGCGTGGCTATGCTGTCCTACTCCTCCGGTACGTCCGGTTCCGGCCCGGATGTTGAGCGCGCCGTAGCCGCCGTTGAGGCTGCCAAGAAGCTGGATTCTTCCGTCAAGGTGGATGGCCCGCTGCAGTTCGATGCCGCCTGCGACCCAGGCGTTGCTGCGAAGAAGATGCCGAATTCTGAGGTTGCCGGCCAGGCTAACGTCTTCGTCTTCCCGGATCTAGAGGCCGGCAATATCGGCTATAAGACGGCACAGCGCACCGGCGGTGCGCTCGCCGTGGGCCCGATCCTGCAGGGTCTGAACAAGCCGGTTAACGACTTGTCGCGTGGTGCGACCGTTCCGGACATCATCAACACCGTTGCAATCACCGCTATTCAGGCTGGAGAGAAATAAATGTCATACGTTCTGGTCCTTAACTCAGGTTCTTCCTCCGTTAAATTCCAGCTGGTCGATCCCGAGTCCAGCGCCACGGATACCCCGCTCGTCTCTGGCCTGGTCGAGCAGGTTGGCGAACCCCTCGGTGCAGTTACGGTAAAGACCGGTGGCGAGAAGTATAAGGAAGAGTTGGAGATCCCTACTCACTCCTTCGGCCTTGAGCGCGCCTTTGCCATCATGAGCGAGCACAACGTTGGCCCGACCGACGTGGATGTTATCGCAGTTGGACACCGTGTTGTCCACGGCGGCCGTCTCTTCTCCGAGCCGCAGCTCATCGTGGATCAGATCGAGTCCATGATTGAAGACCTCATCCCGCTGGCTCCGCTGCACAACCCGGCCAACCTGGACGGCATCCGCGTGGCCCGCAAGATGCTGCCGGATATTCCGCACGTTGCCGTCTTCGATACCGCGTTCTTCAACACCCTGCCGCCGGCAGCTGCGCTGTATGCCATCAACAATGAAGTGGCATCCAAGTACGATATCCGCCGCTACGGCTTCCACGGCACCTCTCACGAGTTCGTCTCCCAGCAGGTGCCGGCCCTCTTGGGCCGAGACCCGATGCACACCCACCAGATCACCCTCCACTTGGGCAACGGTGCCTCCGCCGCGGCTATCCGCAACGGCCGCGCCATCGATACCTCGATGGGCCTGACCCCGCTGGCCGGTCTGGCCATGGGTACCCGTTCCGGTGACATTGACCCGGGCATCATTTTCCACCTTGTCCGCCAAGCGGGCATGAGCGTGGATGAGATTGACAACCTGCTTAACAAGCAGTCTGGTGTCAAGGGTATTTCTGGTGTTAATGACTTCCGTACGCTGCGCGAGCGCATCGATAACGAGGACCAGGACGCTTGGCTGGCCTATAACATCTACATCCACCAGCTGCGCCGCTTCATCGGTTCTTACATGATTTCTCTCGGCCGTGTAGACGCCATCACCTTTACCGCTGGTGTGGGCGAGAACGATACCGAGGTTCGCCAGGACTCCCTGTACAACCTGGATATGTACGGCATCCACTTTGATAAGGAGCGCAACCTGGTCCGTTCCGACCAGCCGCGCATGATTTCCACCGAGGATTCTCCGGTCAAGGTCTTTGTCGTGCCGACTAATGAGGAGTTGGCTATCGCCCAGAAGTCCGCCGAGATCGCTGCTATGGCGCGTGAGGCTGGCCTGTACAAGTAGGCTTTCGCGACCAGCTACTAGCTGGAATGTGAACGAAGGGCGCGCGGTCCACAAGGGCTGCGCGTCCTTTTGTTTCGGCACCTCTGGGCTAGGTAGCAGGAAGGCGATTAGAAGGTGGTGACGGGGCGGACCTGGTTGGCCAGGTCCACGAGCGCATAGCGGTGGCGGTTAAACGGTGCTTGGCGCGCGAGGGCGCGGAGGGTCTCTGAGAGGCCGGTGCGCAGGCCGCGCTGGGTAAAGGCGTATTCGAAGAGATCGTTGGGGGAGGCGGCGCGGGAAAGGTCGGCGTTGCGCAGGAAATTTAGGCCGGCGGAGATGACAGCGATCTTGATCTGTAGGAAGCGCGGCTCGTTGGTGGGAACCTCTTCGAGGCGTCGGGCAGCGCGGCGAATGCGGGACTCGGAGAGGTCGTGGACGATGAGCTGAAGGATCGTCGTCAAGCGGGCCATGCGGTAGTGTCGCGAAGCATTGGGAACCTTGTCTAGGACCACGACGGCTACCTCCACCTGGCCCTCGGCGCGCAGCTGGCGGGCGAGGCCAAAAGAAGAGGAGACGGTGGTGGGGTTGGTGGACCACACAATGCCGTAGAGGCGCATGGAGTTAAAGCGTAAAGCGGCCGGGTCCTGGGTGACGTGGTTCCAGATTTCCGGCTGCCCTTCGAAGGCGGAGTTGGGGAGATCGGCCAGGGTGGAATGCATATTGGAGCAGGCGCGGGCCACGGTGGGGGCAATGAGCGAGGTATCGCTATAGTCCAGCTGCTGCAAGATGAGCTCGTTGATGGCAGCGATGGCAAGTTTGGGGGCGGCCTCACCCGGCAGGAGGTCGAGGACAGCGGAGAAGTATTTTTGGGCGTCGCGGTAGTCATCGTGGAGCAATTCAGTGATGCCGGCGTACCACTGGAAACGCCAGTCCCGGCCGAGGCGGTCTTCGATGGAGCTAAGCCACTGGCGGGCCTGGCCGGTATAGCCAAGGTCAATCATGGAGCGCACCACGCCTAGCGGGATTTCGGCCGAGTGCTCGTACTCGGGGGTCTGCATGGCTTGGCGGAGGGTTTCCAAGGCTTCTTGTGGTTCCGCATAGGATGCACCCTGCAGCAGGCCGGCGCCCACGTCATCGCGGTCCACCAGCGGCGTTGGGAGGGCGGAGACAACCTCGGGGGCGGTGATTTGGACGGTGCGATCGATGCCGTCAATAAGCTGGTCGGTGCGAAAGACCAGGTGCTTGGTGCCAAAGGTGGTACGTTGCGGCGAGAAGAGCGAATGCTGCGACGGGTATTGCAGGCCGTCGCGGATGGCGATGACCTCGCGCAGCACGCCGTAGAGCTGGGCGCGCAGCTCCTTGATAGAGGTAAAGCGGCGCTCCGGATCCGGGTCGGTGGCGCGCTGCAGGAGGCGGTATAGGGACAGGAAGCGGCGCAGTTCCGGCTCCTCGGTGGGGGTGGGGATACCCGGCAGGTAGACGCCGTCCTCGGTAGGAAGCTTGAGGCACAGCGAGGCTAAGGTGCGGCCGATGGTGTAGATATCGCTGGCGATGGAAGGCCCCTCGGTGGCAACTTCGGGGGCCTGGTAGCCTTTGGTGCCGTAGATATAGCCAAACGCGCCGATACCGGAAACTGCGCCCAGGTCAATGAGCTTGACCTGGTCCTCGGTGACGATGATGTTATCGGGCTTTAGGTCGTTATAGACCACCCCGCGGGAATGCAGGTATTCCAATGCGGGCAGGACTTCCAAGATATAGGCGATGGCAATATCGACGGGCAGGAGCTTATCCGGTTGCTTTTTGCGCCTGTTTTTAAGCGACGGCCCGCCTACGTACTCCATGACAATAAAGCCGCCGGGTACCCGGTCATCATCGATGAAGTTGAAGATTTTGACGATTCCAGGGTGGGTAATATCCGCAAGGAATTCGCGTTCTGCCACCGCAGCGGCAGTTTCATCGACTGATTTTTGGGCCTGCATACCTTTGAGAACCACCACTCTTCCGGAGACAAAGTGATCATTGGCCAGGTAAATCCAGCCCATTCCGCCGTGGGCAATAACGCCTAAGATTTCGTACTGGCCGGCCACCATGTCACCAGGCTGTAACTGCGGTGGCGGGATCTTTTTACCGGAGGATGCCTCGTGTGGGTCGATCAGGGCGTCGGTCGGTTCGGCTGGGGTGATAAACGGCAGGCGCACCATGCCATCGGCCACGCGGCGCTCGGTGCGGTGGGTGCCGCGGCGCTCGCGAAAGGTATCGAGTGCGCGCCGGCGGGAGCGCTGCGAGGAATCTTCCTGGGCCTTTTGGGCGCGCTGCTGTTCGCGCTGGGCACGGATATTGTCCAGGTCTGCCAGGAGCGTGGAGATATGGTCTGGGTCGATGGAGCCATCGCCGTCTTCGTCATCGTCTGCGAAAGGATCGAAGGCGACCGCGGAGGTGCCGGTGGGTTCGCCTGTCCCATCCTCGTCGGCAAAGGGGTCAAAGGCTACTGCGGCGGTGCCTTCCTCGTCTTCGTCCGCAAACGGGTCGAAGGCCACAGCGGCGGTGGCAGGGCCGTCATCAGAAGGGGCTTCGCCCAGCGCCTCCGGCTCCTGTGCCGAGTTGGCGGCATTGGTGGGCTGCCGGAAGGCACGCTGGGTATCGAGGTTCTCCGGCTCGATGTATTCGAGCTCGTCATCGCTAAAGTTCGGGTTATGGCTCATGGCTTAGCCTCCTCGATGTACTTGCCGGCCGGCAGCGTGGGCTCCTCCAGGTAGGCGCCCAGCCACTCATCGAAGATTTTGGACCAGGTGCCGTCGCGGCGGATGCGCTCGAGCGTGGAATTTACTTGGCGCAGCAGCGGGCGGGTGTCATGTTGCTTGCTGGGGCGGCGCACGGCCACGCCATAATGTTCGGTCTCCAGTGGCTCGCCCACGATGGAGGTATAGGAATCCTGGGCGGCCATCCCGGAGAGTAGGGCGTCATCGACGACGATGCCATCGGCTTGGTTGAGCTGCAGAGCCATAAGGCAATCGCCCCAGGAACGGGTGACCAAGATATCGGATTTGGGGGCGTGCTCGCGGATGGTTTCGAGCGCGGTGGATGCGCCCACACCACACAGCGTCTTACCGGCGGCGTCCTTGACGGACTTCATGCCGGAATTGCTAAGGACCAGCATGCGGGTTTGGGTGCGCATATAAGGAATGGAAAAGGCCACTTCCCGCTCGCGCTCCGGGCTAATGGTCATGGTGCGCACAATCATGTCTACCGCGCCCGAATTAAGGGCATCGACGCGGTTGGAGGATTCGACGAAGCGAAAGTCCACCTTATTGGGATCACCAAAAATATCGCGGGCAATCTCATGGGCGATATCAACCTCGAAGCCGCGCACGTCACCGGAAGCGGCGTCGCGGTAGCTCATCAAATTATTGGAACGGTCCACGCCCACGATGAGGCGGCCCCGCTTGACGATATCCGGTACTCGCTCCTTCGCCTTCTTATCATCTGGGCGGTAGCTGCCTTTGATGTCCTCCTCAGAGGCGCGGCGCGCTGCGGTAGATCCGGCCTTTTCAATTTCTGCTTCTTCCGGCAGCGGTGGGCCAGGCCTGGAGTCGAGGGCGTGCTCGGCGGGTGCCTCTAGCGGCGGGGTGGAGCGAACATCGCAGGAGACCAGCTGCAAAGCTAGGCAGACGCAGGCGAGATAGGCAACGGTGGCGTGTGAGCGGCGCATTAGAGGTACTCCTGCAGTCGGGGACGGATGCCTAGCCACACGGCGATAATGGCGCACAAGGTTAGCAGGAACACGGCTGAGGACACCGCGGTCATGGCGGTTAGGCCGCGCTCTAAGTAGCTGCGCATGGCGATGCGCGCTTGGCCGATGAGATCTGAAAGTTCGGCGTCGAGCTCGTCGAAGGAACGCGCCGCGGTCATTTCGCCATCTTTGGGCTCGGTGGCCGTGGCTTGGTAGATAGCCTCGTCATAGTCGCCATCCTTGAGCGCGCCCATGAGCTTGTCGTGGCTGTCGCGCCACTGCTCGGCGGCCGCCCGAGCGCTGTGGATGAGTTCCGGATCGGTGACCTCCACGTTTTCATCATTGAGCGCATCCTCATAGTCCTCTAAAGCCATTTCGATGGAGTTGATGGAGCTGGAAAAACGCACCATCGTATCCTTTTCGGAAGAGCGCAACACCAGTGCCAAGGTCTCTGAGGTGCGGGCCTGTTGGGCCTCGATCCGGGAGGCCGTCAATGAATCCCAGGGGCGCGAGGCCGTTTCAAAGCCCTGGTGGCCGGTGGACCAGGTGGCGAGGTTGGACAGCGCCACCCAGGAGATAGCCAAGAAAAGCAAAACGCTGGCCGTTAAGAAGCCGCGATTAAAACGGCGACGGGTCTGGCGCCACAGCCACCACTGGGCCACGGCGAGGAAGAAGAGCGCCGCCAAGAGTCCGGAGAGCGGCACCCACTGTGGGGAGGTGAGCTTTTGTTGTTGCTGGTTTACCTTGGCGGTGGTCAGCTGGAATAGCTCGGAGGCGGCCGGCAGAATATGCTCCCGCATCAGCGCCGAGGCATTGGACATATAGGAATTGGCCACCGCATTGCCCGCCCGGTGATTGGTGCGGGCTTTTTCCACCATCGAGGTATAGACAGGAAGCTCGCGTTGGATAAAGGTCACCAGCTCGCGCACGCGGCCATCTTCTTGGGTGGTACCAAGCACAGATTCGGTGGCCGCCACTGAGGCGGCATCGATAGCCTCGTTATAGCTATCGCGGTTTTGTTCCGATTCCACGCCGGCCTGCACGAAGCCAGTGGTGGCCACGGTATCGGCCACCGAGAGCGAACTATAAAGGTGGTGTGCCGCATTAGACATCGGCTCGGTGGTGCTCAGCAGCTCGTCCAGGTCAGAATGGCGGGCGGCGGAAGACTGGGACATCGATAAGCCTGCGGCGCCTAGGGCCACGGTGAGGATGAGCGTGACCGTAAAAAGCTTGCCTGGGGTGGTGGAGGCAAAGTAATAAAAGCGGCGCAACAGGCGCGCCGGGCCTGCGAACCATTCCATGGCGCGGCTGCTGAGCCCGCTGAAGGCCGGGCCGGTGGGCGCGGTGACCTCATCGAGCCAGTGATCGCTCGGGTGAGCGTGCTCGTCGTGCACGCTTTCTGCCCGGACTGCCTGCTCGGTCATTCACTTAGAATAGCGCCCCCAGTGTGCTGGGCGCCACCATATACCCGCGTGTGTGGCTAGGATAGGCAACATGCATAACCCTCACAGTGGAGACGGCTGGGCGGCAGGCCCCGGCGGCATTCGCGTCTGGGGAAAATTTGGTGCCGCCGGCCTCTTCCTTGTTGCCGGGCGCAAGGTGCTTCTCCAACACCGTGCCGCGTGGACCAATCACGGCGATACATGGGGGATTCCGGGTGGGGCCCGTGATTTTACGGAGTCGCCTACCCAAGCCGCGTTGCGCGAAACCGAGGAGGAATGCGCGATTGCGCCCCACGATGTAGAGGTACTTGATGCGCAAGTCACGGCTGGGCCTTATCCCGCAGCGGGGGATCTACCGGGGGAGTGGACCTACACCACCGTGCTTGCCCGCACGCGCACTGGTGCCCCACTGCCTACCACAGCCAATGAAGAGTCCTATGAGCTGCGCTGGGTGCCTTTTGACGAGGTAGAAGGCCTCCCATTATTGGCTGCCTTCCGCCGCTCCTTTCCCACCCTGCGGGAGCGCATGGAAGCATTGAACAGGTAAAGTTGCCAGATTTATGGCACTCTAGTGCCATGATCGAAGTAGAAGGACTGACTAAACAATATAAGTCTGTCCGCGCCGTTGATGATCTCACCTTTCAGGTAAAACCCGGCATGGTCACCGGGTTCCTAGGGCCCAATGGCGCGGGCAAATCCACCACCATGCGCATGATCCTCGGCTTGGATGCTCCCACGGCCGGCAAGGCGCGCATTAACGGCAAGCACTACCACGAGCTCAAACAGCCCCTGCGTGAGGTGGGTGCCTTGCTCGATGCCAAGGCAGTGCACCGCAACCGCAGCGCCGCCAATCACCTGAAATGGATCGCGCAGTCCAATGGCATTTCTACTTCCCGCGTGGACGAGGTCTTGGGGCTGGTAGGGCTTTCCGACGTCGCCGGTAAGAAAGTCGGCGGCTTCTCCCTCGGCATGGGCCAGCGCTTGGGTCTAGCCGGCGCGCTGCTCGGTGACCCAGGCATCCTAATCCTAGATGAGCCGGTCAATGGCCTCGACCCAGAGGGCATTCGCTGGGTCCGCCAGCTTGTGCGTGCCCTAGCCAAAGAGGGCCGCACCATTTTGATTTCTTCCCACCTACTGTCGGAGATGTCTCAAACCGCCGATCACCTCGTGGTCATTGGTAAGGGACGCTTGGTAGCGGACCAGCCCACCTATGACTTTGTGAAGGACCACTCGCAGTCTTCCGTGCTGGTGCGCTCCGATCACCTTGATGCGTTTGGCTCGGCTCTGCGCGACGAGGGAATCTCCTTTACCGAGTCCACCGACGAGGAGGGCCGCCCCCGCTTGGTGATTGCCAACCAGACCACGGATTTCGTGGGCCAGCTAGCCTACTCCACCGGTGTGCCGCTTAATGAACTCAGCCTCAAGAGCGCCTCCCTGGAGGATGCTTTCATGGAGCTTACTGGCGATGCCGTCCAGTACCACGGCTCTACCGGTAACCCCACCGCCGGCGGTGCCGCTGCCAGTGCCGGGGCCGGTGCTGCCACTCCGTTCGCTCGACCCACCCAGCAGGAGGTTTAATTCGCCATGCTGAATACCTTGAAGTCCGAATGGACCAAGCTGCACACCACCCGCTCCTTCTGGTGGACCACCTTCATCTTCCTCTTCTTTGCGTGGGGCTGGGCCATTTTGAATGCTCGCCTTACCCAGCCAGCGGAAACCCCCGAGGATGCAGCGTTGGGCATGGGTGTTATCACCCCAGATGGCGCAGTGTCTTTCCTTTTTTCCCTTGGCCTGCCTGTACTCATGATCCAAGCCATCATGATTGTCACCACTGAGTACCGCTTTGGTACGCAGACCATCACTTTCATGGCCACCCCACGCCGCTGGTCGGTCGCTGTGGTCAAGTTGCTCATGTACGCGGTTATCGCCGCAGCATTGACCTTTGTGGCCGTGGTGGGTGCCTACCTACTCACCGAGTTTTTTGCTCACGATGAGGTAGCCGCACAATTTCAACCTTGGGACGATGAGATGGGGCAGAAGCAGCTGTGGAAGTATCCTCTAGCCGCCGCACTGCTCGTCCTTTTCTCCCAAGGTCTCGGACTGTTATTGCGCTCGACGGCTGGTTCCGTGGCCATTGGTCTCATCCTCTTCCTCGGCGTGGATAATCTTGTGGCTGCCCTTCCCAAGTTTGGTAGCAAGCTGGTCAACTTTATGCCGTTCAAGTCTTTCCAGTCTTGGCTGTGGGAGATAGATCCGGTTGATGCTCCCTGGAAAGATAACTGGGTATTTTGCCTGGTATTTATTGCCTGGGCTCTCCTTTTGTGGGTCCTCGGCGTCATCGTCCTGCAAAAGCGCGACGCCTAAACACCTCTAACGCTTAAGCCCCCATTGCTTAGGCGCTTCACCGCCTCGGCCGGCAGCTCATTCGCTGCCCGCCGGGGCGGTTTCTTGTTCTCGGACTATCTTCGCTGCAACCGAGGTGGTCCGTGTTCGCTCTACTGCAGCGCAGAGGTAAGTCGCATGACATTATCCACGTAGCGGCGGATAAAGCCGCGCTTATTCCATTCCTCCAAAGTTAGCTCATGGCACACGGCGCGGTAATTGGCTACGAGCTGGTTGAACTGGTCAATGAGGTCTCCCTTGGCCACCAACATGGTGGACTCATAGTTCAGGCCAAAGGAACGCGGGTCCATATTGGAGGAGCCGAACATACACAGCGGATCGCGGCCTGGATCATCCGGGTCGGTGATAATGAACTTGGAATGAAGCACAAAAGGGTAGGGGAATTGGTAGATGTGTACACCTGCCTCTAGCAGTGCCTGATAGTAGGAGGACTGGGCATGGTTGACCATAATCTGGTCCGCCTTTGCTGACACGTAGAGCTCCACTTTCACGCCGCGGTAGCAGGCGGTGGTCACGGCCTCCAATAGGGACTCGTCCGGAACGAAGTAGGGCGAGCACAAAACCAGCCGGTCTTTGGCGTGGTGCACCAAGGAGTTGAACATCCGCAGGTTTGGTTCAGTGGTATAACCAGGGCCGGAGGGGATTATTTGGAGGTGGTTGGCGTCGGCAGTTTGGGCGTCGTCATAAGGCAGCTCATCGAGCGGAAGATTCTCGTCTGCCTCGAGGTACCAATCCACGGCGAAGACCGCGGACATGGAAGTCACAATCGGCCCGGAGAGCTCCACCATGTAGTCGATCCAGTAGCGGTCCTTGGTTTTGTACTGGCGCTTAATCATATTTAGCGAGCCGATAAAGCCCACCTTGCCATCGATGATTACCAGCTTGCGGTGATTGCGCAGGTCTGGACGGCGGAAACGGCCTTTGTGTAGTTGAATAGGCAGCATGAGATGCCAATCCACGCCTATCTCTGTCAGCTGCTTGCCTAGCTTGAAATAGCCCTTATATTTGAAGCTGCCGATCTGATCCAGCAGCAATCGTACCTTCACGCCGCGGGCGGTAGCCCTGCGCAGCGACTCGAAGAAGACGTCCGTGACCTCATCCCAGGACTGGATGTAGATCTCAATGGACACGTACTTCTCGGCGCGATCAATGGCGGCGGCGATAGTGCGGATAGATTCGTCATAATCTGCGTGCAGGCCAAGGTTATGGCCCACCAACGCTGGGAATCCGGTCAGCTCACGGTTGAGCCGGATGACCGATTCTATTTCCGGCGAAAGGAGCCCCTGGGGGTGGTCAGGGGTGCGGGCCGTGACGTTTTCAATCTTTTCATTGGCCTCTTGCTGGATGCGGTGGCGGCGCCGGTTGATATACGGCGAGCCCATGAGCAAAAACAGCGGCAGACCGATAAACGGTAGCACCAAAATAGCCAAGAGCCACGCGGTGGAACTGGAAGGACGGCGGCCCTCGGGTACGAAGCCGACGGCAATGATCTTGATTCCGTAATCCAGGATCAGGAATAGAAGTTGCCAGAAGCTGAGATCAAGCGACCAAGACATCTATCGCACGGAATCGAAATCGGGCAGATCAAAATCTGCGAGAAGCGGGCAATGATCAGAGGTCTTATCGCCTGCGCGCTCAACCATGTCTACCTGCGCGCCGGTCACGTGTTGGGCAAGCGGGGCAGAAGCCAATTGGAAGTCAATGCGCATGCCTTCGTTTTTCTGGAAACGCATGCTCTTGTAATCAAAGTAGGTATAGCGTTGGTCTTCCGTGAACCGACGGGTGACCTCCTCGAGCCCGGCTTCTTCCAGCATTTGGAATGCGGCGCGCTCTGGTTCGGTGACATGCGTCTTGCCCCGGAATGCCTCAATATCCCACACATCTTCATCGCGCGGAGCAATATTGAAATCACCGGTCAAAAGCAGCTTAGACTGTGCATTATTTTCCGCATAGCGTGCCAAGTGGTAGAGAAAGTCCAGCTTGTAGTCGTAGTGGCGGTCAGTAATCTCGCGGCCGTTGGGCACGTAGAGGGACCAAATTTCTACGCCACGGATGCGGACCCCTAGCGCTCGGGCCTCACGGTCCTGTGGCTTATCTGGATCTTTGGCAAAGCCGGGTTGGTCTGGGAAGCCTACCAAGACCTCCTCGGGCGCATCTGTAGACACGATGGCTACACCATTCCACTGGTTGAGCCCGTGGCAGGTGACATGCAGGCCCGCTTCCTCAAAGGTCTCGCGTGGAAATTTATCGTCATTTACCTTAGTTTCCTGCAGACATAAGACGTCGATGTCGTGCTTGGAGATAAGGTCCAGCGCCCGCTGTGTGCGGGTACGAACGGAGTTAATATTCCACGTGGCGATGCGCATGCCACATACAGTACCTGCCCGCTGCAGCGAGGTCAGCGGGCAGTCCCATAAGGCTCACCACCTAGCCCGAAAGGAACAGGCGCGGAAAGCTAGTCACGCAGGCGAGCGTAGATGCGGCGGTGTTGTTCAATGAAGCCGAGCTTTTCAGATAGCCGCACGCCGGCGGTATTGGAGGCTTGCACGGCGAGGTAGGCGTGCTCGGCGCCGTTGTCGTGACCCCACTGCAGCAGGGATTGAAGCAGCAGGGTGCCGAGTCCGCGGCGGCGGAAGTCTTCTGCTACCTCGACGGAAGACAGTCCCAGCCACTTCGTGCCATCGCCGGATTCGCTAATAGCGCCGCGGGCAATGGCGATGGTTTCGCCTTCTAATGTCAGGCGGCCAAAGCCAAGTGTGCCCTCGATTGAGGTGCTCAGGTGCTTCAGTGCCTTAGGCGGAAGGGTCTCCTTACGCGATTCGTACATCGCCAGCCACTCTTTATCGGGATGGTCTTCGATGTGAAAGGTAGGGGAGGCGGCGGCGCCGGCAAATGTCGGTAGATCACGCAGAACCATAGCGAGCGTTTCTGGCTCGGTCTCCCAAGCGGCGTCGGCAAGCAGGCGCTCGGCCGGTTTGCCAATGCGCTCTGGGACCAAAAGGCGCACCGGCAGGCCGTGTCTAGCGTAAAAAGCCTTAATCTCCTCCAGCGGCACCGGGGTAAAGCCAGCCGAAGGACCCACGGGTACGGCCGAGTTAGAGTGGCTGGTATCGCCCTCGCCGGCGCGCATGAGCCAAGAACCATCGCTGGTCCACGCGTGCTCCCCGCCAGGGAAAGCCGCGGCTGCGGCAACCTCCACGGCGCGGATATCGGAATTGCGGACCATGCGCGGGGAGAGCCGCTTGATGATCTTCAGCTGCTCCGGCGGGATTTCTACCGCATCTAAGTCGGAGGGGTAACCGCCTACCTCTTGCGGGCGGATGACCAGCGGATTGAGGCTAAGCACGTGCCCTATCACATCGCTGTGTACGCCGCCGAAGTCGCGCCGGGCTACCACGCGCTCGCCCACCTGGGCGGCATCGGAGCGGAAGATGCGTGGCATTAGTCGTCGTGTCCGAAGGGATCGGCATCCTCGCCCGGTATCCAGGAGTATCCCGGTTCGGTCCATCCATTGCGCTTGATGGCCTTTTTAGCTTGGCGCTTATAGCGGCCGATGAGAGTATCGGTGTACAAGAAGCCATCAAGGTGGCCGGTCTCATGCTGCAGGCAGCGGGCGAAGAAGCCATAGCCTTCGATGGAGACATCGTTGCCGTTTTCGTCCTTGCCGGTCACGCGCGCCCAGTCTGCGCGGCCGGTGGGAAACCCTTCACCCGGCACGGAGAGACAGCCCTCGTCATCGGAGCCGTCGTCGGCAGGCATGGTTTCCGGAATTTCGGAGGTTTCCAAGACCGGGTTAATAACGCAGCCCTTGCGCATGCCGGCTTTCTCGGACGGCAGCTCGGTGCCATTAGGTCCGTCCGTATCGGGGCAGTGGTAGACAAAGAGGCGTTTGCCAATTCCTACCTGGTTTGCGGCCAAGCCCACGCCATTGGCGGCGTCCATGGTTTCATACATGTCCGCGATGAGCTGCTGCATTTCCGGGGTGGAAATCTCAGATTCTTCCACTGGTTGGGTGGGTTCGTGTAACACGGGCTCGCCGTGGATAACGATGGGGCGAATAGTCATGCCTTACAGTTTAGGCATGAACCCCTTGTCTGACCTAGACGCCGCCATTTTGGACTTCGAGGAAACCGCGCCGCGCAGCATTGGCCGCAAGGAAGAGGCCATCCGTGCGCAACTGGATATCTCCCCAGTGCGCTACCACCAGCGCCTTAACCTGCTTCTCGACGCCCCCGTGGCCGCCCAATCCCATCCCCTCCTTGTCGCTCGGCTGCGCCGCCTGCGCGAGGAGCGAGAAAACACACGGCGCGCCGCGCGGGGAAATCCCCCATCCAGTTAATCCTGAGTACTAGTGTTGCGTATGTGACTAATGTGAATCCGGAAAATTCGACCGACAAGGTATCCGACGAAACCCGCGCCGGCTCTGCTGCCGGCACCTCCGCTTCCCGTGCTGGCAAGCAGCGCCCCGCTGGTGGCGGCGCCCACGCAAAGAAAGGCGGCCTCCCGCTGCGCGGTTTGGCAATGGTTCTCATCGCCGTGGCCGTCATGCTTGGGCTCTGGGCTTTGTACTCCATGACTTCGGGCGACGATGATTCCACCGTGGCGTCGGAGAGCAAGCAGGAAAACTCCACCGGTTCCACCATCGGTGCCGCTCCCGAAGGTTCCGCTGGTCCCGACGCTGCGGGTTCCCGTGCCCCTGGCGCCCCGGGTGCTTCCGAGGACGCAAGCGCGCCTGCACCGGCACCGGCCTCGGGTGAGGGCGATGCCCCACGCGACCCGGCTGCTTCCGGCGCTGCCGAGGAGAAAGCCGCAGCCGAGGGGAATGCCGACGCAGGCGAGGAGAACGCTCACTCCGCCGCACGCGACCGCAACGATATTAAGGTCAGCGTCCTTAATAACTCCGGTGAGGTAGACAAGGCCAAGAAGGAAGCCGATTCCCTCAAGAGCGGCGGCTTCAAGGTGGGCTATGTTGGCAACCTGCCTGGCGATGTCCTCACAGTTCCGAAGACCACCGTCTTCTTCCCAGAAGGCGATACCTCCGCTGAGGCACTGGCAAAGGAGGTAGCCGCCCGCTACCAGGCCGATGTCGCCCCAATGAACCGCGACCTGCCTAAGGAAGCAACCGATGATGGCGCCGTCGTCGTTGCTCTAGCAGTGCCGCAGGCCTAAGCCTGCTGCGCACCTGACTTAAAGTCCAAGGCCGTCCGGCCGAAGAGGAGCACCATTATTCTCCCGCCGGATGTCCTTGGACTTTGTTGATCTAAACCAGTGAATGCCTCTACCTTCGCCGAAGTAGATAGGGTAAATAAAATTCACGTGTTAATACCTGTCACCCGTTAAGCTGAATGGGTGAAGATCCCGGCAGAACAATTCGCCCGCTCTCCCGAACCAACGCTTGGCGTGGAATGGGAGGTGGCGCTCGTGGACCGCGCAACGCGAGACCTCGTTCCGCGCGGTGCGGAATTGATTGACCTCGCCACTGCAGCCCACCCTGAGATCCACCTAGAAAAGGAATTCCTCCAAAACACGGTGGAGCTGGTCACTGGAATCTGCCACACCGTGCCGGAAGCTATCGCTGACCTGAGCAATTCTCTGCAGGTGGTGGAAGAAGCTGCCGATAAGCTGGGCGTGGATATCTGGGCGTCCGGCGGTCATCCGTTTACGGATTTCCGTGAGAACCCGCTATCAGATAAACCCAGCTACCAAGAAATCATCGCGCGCACCCAGTACTGGGGCAAGCAGATGCTGCTCTGGGGCACGCACGTGCACGTCGGTATCAGCCATGAAGATCGCGTGTGGCCTATCATTAATGCGCTGATGACCAAGTACCCCCACCTGCTGGCCATTTCCGCGTGCTCGCCGGGGTGGGAGGGCTTAGATACCGGCTATGCCTCTAATCGCACCATGCTGTATCAGCAGCTGCCCACTGCAGGCATGCCGTATCAATTCCGCGATTGGGCCGAGTGGCAGTCCTATATGCGCGATCAGGCAATCTCCGGCGTTATTAATCACACCGGCTCCATGCACTTCGATATTCGGCCGGCGTCCAAGTGGGGCACGGTGGAGGTCCGAGTATCCGATGCGACATCGAATCTGCGCGAGCTTTCCGCCATCGTGGCGCTGACCCACTGCTTGGTGGTCTACTTCGACCGGCTTATCGACGCCGCGGAGCCCCTCCCCATCCTCCAGCCCTGGCATGTGGCAGAAAATAAATGGCGCGGCGCCCGCTACGGCATGGATGCGCTGGTAATTACCTCCCGCGAGACCGATGAGGCCTGGGTGAAGGATGAGCTGGCGGAGATGGTTGAGGAACTTACTCCCATCGCCCGCGAGCTGGGATGCGTCAATGAACTGCGCCTCATCTACGAGATTATTGAGGGCGGCGCCGGCTATGAGCGGCAGCGCCGGCTGTTTAGAGAAACCGGCAGCTGGCGCGAGGTGGTCGAGCAGACCTGCAGCGAGTTGCGTACTTTCCGCCCGCTTTAAATCGGCGGACAAGCTGCTGGCCCGGGGTTAGTCCTCGGGGCGAGAGTGACGCCCGTAGGCCGGGGTATCGGGGATGTCGGTGATGTCCTGGGACGCAGGAAAAGCACGCGTTTCGGGGCCCACCGCGGGCATTTCTGCTGTCTCATCGCTGATAGTGTGCGTTGCCTGTGAATGACCGCCCCGGGTCGTAGACTCGGTGCTCAAGGAGCGCGCTCGTCGGGCCGCGGTCGCGGCGGCAGCGGGTTGCGCGACAGAAGGTTGCGCGAGCTGCTGGGGGTTACCAGGGGCGGTCGTTTCCTCGGCCGGTTGGGTGCCAGGGATAAAGCCCCACACTGCGTAGAAGGCGATATACAGGACACCGGCGCCGGTAAAAGCCAGCATGCCCCACGGCTGCAAATCCCAGTGATTGAGCGAGCGGCTGGCCGCAGAAAGCCACACGGCTGCAGAAATAAACGGCATCGTTACGGCGCACATTGCGAGTACAGAAATTAGCCCTGAAAACTGCGCACCGAGGAAACCGGTCATGCGCTTGCCCAGCGCCTGGTTGACAGAGACCAACACGACGACGGCCAGCGGCACCGTCCACACCCAGTGGTGGTACCAGGAAAAGGGCGAGACCAAGCAAGAACTAATGCCGGCAAGCGCGAGTGCAGCGGAATTATTGCGGTGCTTCATTGCGGTGCGTAGCGCCAGGCAGGTCAGAATGAAGACCACGACTACGGCGACGAGCCAGAGCAAGCCGCCGTCGATTCCCCACGCGCGAACCATCACGGAGCGAATGGACTGCGCACCAGGATTGGTGTGCTCGCCCACGCGAGAGGAGTTGAAAATGGCATCGGTCCAGAAATTTGCGGCGTCTGGGATGGTTACAAAACCAATGGCCACGGTTACCGCGAAGGTGAGGATGGCGATGATTGCTTGCCACCAACGCTTCTGAAATAACAAGACCAACCCCATATAAGCCGGGGTGAGCTTCATGCCCGCGGCCAAACCGATACCGATGCCCGGCAAGGCGCGCTTGCGCGGCAGAATGTCTAGGGCCACCAGCAGCATCAAAAAGATGTTGATCTGGCCAAAGAATAAGGTGCCGTGCACCGGCTCATTCGCCGGGGTGCAGCACAGTAGCAGGATGCCTAGCAGCCAGATAGCAGGGGAGAGCTTGAGCCCGCGCTCGCGCAGGACCAGCATGATAACCGTAAACAAAGCGAGAGCAGTGCCACCCTGCCAGAGGAGGATCAGGGGGTCGTCGGCAAGCGGCGAGAGCCATTTGAAAAGGGTGCCGGAAAAGGGCGGATAGGTAAAAGGAAGGTCGCCAATATAGGCGTTATCGTAGAGGTCTGCGCCTTGGGCCACCTCACCGCCGGCGAGCCAATAAATCTTCAGATCCAAAGGAACGCGCCACACAAAGGCGCTATTGCCGTCATAGATGCTGAAGCGGTAGACGATGGCGCCGACGAGAGCGGCGAGCAAAGTCACCATAGTGGGAAGCCCATAAAGCTTTTTCACGGTGAAAAGCGTCTCCTACTTGCGGCGCAGCGACTTCGCGGCGGGTCGGTCGTTGCGGGACATGGTTTCCTCGGTGCCGTACAGGCCCTCACGGCGTGCAATACGTGAGGTGCGCTGCGCGGTTACCGGGCTAGTGAACATGGCAAACAGTACCAGCAAAATGAGCATACCTAAATCCCCGCGCTCGGCCACGCTGAAGGATTCCGCGCCCGTGATGCGGATGATCGCGCCAAGGATGGTGAGGATTAGGCCGGTGGTCTGTGGCTTGCTCACCGCGTGCACGCGCGACATGGTGTCTTTGAATCGGGCGATACCGATGGCCGCGGCCAAGGTCAGGACGCTGCCGCCAATGATGAGGATGAGCGAGAGTACATCTGCGATAAAGGACCAACTCATTGGTTATCCCTCTTCCTAAACCTAGTGACGGACACGGTGGAGATAAAGCCTAAGAGGGCGATGACCAGCATGGCCGAGACCACGGTGGTATTGAGGGACCAGCACATGTAGGTAGCCAGAGCGCATTGGAACATGGCGGTAAAGCCGTCCATGCCTATCAAGCGATCCAGCGAGTTGGGGCCGGTGACAATGCGCCAGAGGGTGATGAGGAAGGAGACCACCAGCAGCGCGGCGGCCACCAGCAAAATCGCGTTATAGATCTGCGGATCCATTTAGGGGTGGCTCCTTTCAAAGATGTCGATGAAGGAGGCCTCAAGGTGGGCCACGGCGCCGATTTCGCGCTGTATTTGGGCCTCATCGCGGGCATCCAAGATATGGACGGTAATCATGCGGTTAGCAATATCGATATCGGTTACCGTGCCGCCCGGCTGCAGGTTATACAGCGTCACGGCTAGTGAAAGCACGAACTCGTTATCCAGGCGCATGGGCAGCTCTAAGATGGCGGTCTTGGGCACTGGCTGTGGGCGCACGGCCAACCAGCCCACCTTGAGCGAGGCGTAGAACAACTCCCAGAACCAGCGGAGCATAAAAGCAATGAGCTTGCCCCAGGAAACGTCGATGCCGGTAATCGGCATGGCCGGCAGCGGCAGGGCAAAGACAATAACGACGCCGATGATGAGTCCCGCCACCAAGTTTCCCACGGTAACCTCGCCCATCAGCATGCACCACATGATGATGAGCCAGACGATGAACCACGGACGGAAGCGGTGGCGCAGGCCGGAAAAGCGCGTGTTAGTCATCGCTAATATCCTTCCTCTTGGCGGCGTCCGGAGATTTTACGGTGGTGGAATGCGAATCACGGCCACCGGCTTCCGGATCGGTGCGGGAATCCAGGCCCGGCGAGGCCGAGGACTCCGCGTCCGGGGAAAGGCTGCGGCGATTCTTATAGGAATCCGCGCCGCCGGTGTAGCGCTCCTTCTGGTTGAGGTGGCGAGTGGGAACATCCGCGCGGTCGCCCAGTACCGCGTACTGATAGATGGACGTATCCTGTGCGGATTCGGCAGCGCGCGAGGTTACACCAGATATTGGGCCGGCCAGGAAGGTAATGGAGGTCGACGCGGCTACCAGCAGGGTAGTAGAGGCGATCATGCCAAAGGGCACCCTGCCCACATCCTGGCGGGAGGAAAACTCCACCTCATCGGTGATATCAGAAAGCGGGGCCGGGCGGGCGAGCGCCACGTTGCCTTCAGGGGCATCAGCACGGTCGCGTTGAAAGCCCTTGGCCCATACCAACATCATGACGTAGAGCGTAAGCAGCGAGGTGACTACGGCACCGGCGATGAGTACCCACGCCATCCAGGAGCCTTTATTCGCACCCGCTTGCAGAAGGATGATCTTTCCCAAGAAACCGGAGAACGGCGGGATGCCGCCCAGGTTAATAGCAGGGATGAAGTACAAAATTCCGATCAGCGGAGCGGAATACATTAGCGAACCCAAGCGGCGCAGCGATGAGGTACCGGCCTGACGCTCGACCAGTCCAACCACCAGGAACAGCGCAGTTTGGACCAGAATGTGGTGCACGGCGTAGAAGATGGCGCCGGATAGGCCCTGTGCGGTGCCGAGGGAGACGCCGAAAATCATGTAGCCGATGTGGCTGACCAGGGTAAAGGACAATAGGCGCTTAACATCGGACTGCGCGATCGCGCCTAAAATACCCACCAGCATGGTGGCTAGAGCGACCCACATGAGCACGGTATCAAGCCCGCCCGCGGTAAAAACGGAGGTGCGGGCGCGAATGATGGCGTAAACGCCCACCTTGGTCAATAGGCCGGCGAAGACGGCCGTGACTAGCGACGGCGCCGTGGGGTACGAATCCGGCAGCCAGGCGTCCAGTGGGACCACGGCCGCCTTAATGCCAAATGCGACTAGCAATGTGGCGAAGATGGCGGTACGAGTTCCCTCCGGGATGTCCTGCATGCGCTGGCCAATCTGGGCCATGTTCATCGTGCCCACGGAGGAATACACAAATCCCAAAGCGAGCAAGAAGATCATGGATGAGGCCATAGACACCATCACGTAGCCCACGCCGGCCCGCACACGGCCAGCCGAGGCGCCCAAGGTCAACAGCACATAAGACGCTACGAGGAAGACCTCGAAGCCCACGTAAAGGTTGAAGAGGTCGCCGGCCAAAAAGGAGATATTAACGCCCATGGTCAGCAGCATGTAGGTGGGCAAGAATACGGCCACTGGCTCGTCCTTGGTGCCATCGCGTACGCCCTGGGAAATGGCGTACCAAATGACAGAAAACAGCACCACGGAGGAGGTAAAAAGCATCACCGCGGAGAGGCGGTCTGCCACCAGTGTGATGCCGACTGGGGCATCCCAGCCACCTATTTGCAGGGTTTGGATGCCCTCAAAATCCGCGATGAGGATGAGAAGGGCATTGACCACTGCGGTAATGAGCAGCGAGAAAAACACGATCTGGCGCTGCGCATTGGGAGTGCGGCAAAAGATCAATGCGAGGGCTGCGGCCACCGCGGGGATGATAATCGGCAGCGGAATGAGGTAGCCGATGTAGGGAAAGAGGACATCGACAAGCGGCTGTACGGTCTCACTCATCGTGGGCCCCCTTTACCGGTTCCTCGAAGGATGCGGGGCCGAAGTTATCGCCTTGCTTGGTGGCGCGGCCCGTAGTTGGATCATTGGAGGCATCGTGGTCCGGGCTAGCGGCCGCATTACCGGGGCGCGCAGCCTTGGCGGCAATAGCGGTATCTTCCGCGTCATCTTCAATGACATCGTCCGTACGGTAGCGGTACTGGCGGTAGGCCAGGGTAAGGATGAAGGCCGTTAGCGCCATGGAGATGACGATGGCGGTAAGGATCATCGCCTGTGCCAGTGGATCTGCAATTTCGGCGCCGAAAGGCTCCGACTCGCGGCCATCGATGGGAGGGGAACCGGCCGAGCCGCCGGACTGCAGCAGAAAGAGGTTGGCTCCATTGCCTAGAAGCAACAAGCCCAGCAGCATCTTGGTCATGGCGCGGTCGAGCAGCAGGTAGACGCCTGCTGCGACGAGCACGCCGGCGGCCAGAAGGAGGAAGAGGTTGGCTTCCATTTATTTCTCCTCTCCGGTCGTAGTAGCTGTGCTTGTGGTGGCGGCTTGTTTCTTTTCTTTGCGTTGGGCCCGTTGTGCCTTCTGTTTGGCGGTGCGTTGGCGTTGCTGCCGGGCCAGCGAGCGGGCGCGGTCGCGGGCGCGTTGCTTACGCATATCCTCTTCCTCGTCCAGCTTGGCACCCAAGGAATTCAGGATATAGAGCGTAAGCCCCACGACGATGAGGTAGACGCCGGCGTCAAAGACCAAAGCCGAAGGTAGGGATACCTTGCCGATGAGCGGTATCTCCGGCGAGGTGTATCCGCTGGTAAGCGGCGGGTGCCCAAAGAACATGGGGGTCACCGCGGCCAGAGCGGACAGGAAGAGGCCGGTACCCATGGTGCGGCCGGCGTCGATGGGCAGGGTCTCTTCCAGCTCCGCGCGCCCGCCGGCTAGGTAGCGCAGAATGAGCGCCAGCGCAGCGACGAGACCGCCGGCAAAGCCGCCACCCGGGGCGTTGTGGCCGGCGAAGAAAAAGTAGAAGGACAGCGCGACCATGGACGGGAAGAGCACGCGGGTGGAAACGTCAATCATCAGCGAGCGGTTGAGGGCCTTCTCAGATTCCACCCCGGCGGCCAGCCAGCGCCGGCCGGTAACCCGCAGGGTGGGGCGCCGGCTTTGGCGGCCGAAGGATTGGGTGCGGTAAATCAGCGAGACCACGCCCAGTGCGGCAACGATGATGACCGTAATTTCGCCGAAGGTATCCCACGCGCGCAGATCCACTAGCAAGACGTTGACGGTATTGGCGCCGTGTCCGATCTCCTTGGCCAGATCCGGCATGAACACGGAGATGGGTTTAGATTGGCGCGCGTTAATAGCAAACATCGCTACCACGGTGACTGTGAGGCCGGCGCCCACGGAAAGCCAGGCGCGCAGGCGCCCCATCTTGGGATCTTGCTTCCACTCGGTGGAGGCCGGCATGCGGCGCAAGACCAGCATGAAAAGAACCATCACGATGGTCTCAGTGAGCAGCTGGGTCAGTGCTAGGTCTGGTGCACCGTGTAGCGCAAAGATAAACGCGAGCGTATAGCCTGTTACACCAACGATGATGACGGCGGACAGGCGGTTATCGGTGACCGTGGCGGCCACCGCGGCCACCATGATGATGAAGGCGGCCACTATCTGCCAGGGATTTTCCGCCACAATCATCCGGATATCGGTGAGATCGCCCTTGATGAGCATAGCTAGCGGCAGCAGCATCAGCGTTGCAAAGATGACGGTCAAGTTCAGCTGCAGGGAGCCACGCTGCGTGCTTGCCGTCGTGCGCAGAGAGAGCTGGCGCAGATGAGCGATGACCGAATCATAGGCATCATCCGCATTGCCCAGCGCGGGATAGGCGAATTGCCACTTGACCAAGGTCTGGCGTTGCCAGTGCAGCACGATACCGCCCACAATGATGAGTACCGAGAGACCAAGTGCCACGGTAAGTCCATGCCACAGGGCTAGCTCGCTATGCTCCTTTGGGCCGAAAGTGGAGTTGAGGTGCTGGTCAATGGCCGCGGAGAGTGGCTTGGGGAACACGCCAAGTGCCACGGTTAGGGCGGTGAGCAGGGCAGGGGAGAGCCACAATCCTATCGTGACGGGATGCATCTTGGCGACGGCCTCTGCTGGCTCCGCACCATTAATTTCCTGCTTGGTGGCGAAGGCGCCCCACAAAAAGCGCAGGGTATAGGCCATGGTGAGGATGGAACCGAGGACATAGGCCACGAGCATCATATTGCGCGGCATTCCGGCCAGGAGCTCTTCGTGCATGGTGGCTTCCAGCACGGCTTCCTTGGCCACGAAGCCGAACAGCGGTGGGACGCCGGCCATAGATAGGCCGGAGATGATGGCAATACCAAAAAGGAAAGGCTCTTTGCGCCCCAAGCCGGAAAGCTTGCTGATGTCTCTTGTTCCCGAGCAGTGGTCGATAGCGCCGACGACCATAAACAGCGCCGCCTTAAACAGGGAGTGCGCAAAGGTTAGCGCGAGGCCGGCTTGCATGGCCTCTCGCGACCCCACGGCTGCAATGGAGGTGATAAAGCCCAATTGGGAGACGGTGCCATAGGCCAAAACCAGCTTGAGGTCGCGCTGCTTGAGCGCCATCCAACCGCCGAGCAGCATGGTAAATGCGCCGAGGGAGATAACCACCACGTGCCAGGTGGCGACTTCATACATGGACGGCGCCAGCCGCGCGACTAGATAAATACCTGCCTTAACCATCGCAGCGGAGTGCAGGTAGGCAGAGACCGGTGTCGGCGCCGCCATGGCACCAGGTAGCCAGAAGTGCGCCGGAGCGATTGCGGATTTAGTCAGCGCGCCCGCCAAAATGAGCACGATGGCTACCGTGACATAGGGGGTTTGCGCAAAATTCTCATAGGCTGCGATATCGCTAAAGGTCCACGCGCCGGTTTGGCGTCCCAGCAAAATAATGCCCATGAGCATAGAAAGCCCGCCCAAGACGGTGACCATAAGCGCCTGCTGCGCGGCGCGGCGAGAAGAGGCGCGCTCTGCGTAGTAGCTGACCAAGAGATAAGACAGCAGGGAGGTAATCTCCCAGAACACGTACATCAGCAGGAAATTATCCGCGGCCACCAAGCCAAACATGGCGGTGGCAAAGCCCACCATCTGCGCGGCGAACATGGCTAGGCGGCGCCGAGTGCCGTCGAAATAGCCCCAGCAATACACCAACACCAGCGCGCCCATGCCCAGGATGATGAGGCTAAACAGCGCGCCTAATCCGTCTAAGCGGAGATCAAAGCTGAGGTTGGCAGACGGCATCCATTCCACGGTGTGCTGGATCTCACCGTTGTCATTGAAAGTGCCGCGCAGGAAGTGAATGAGCGTCCACACAAACCCTGCGCCGGGGACCAGTGCCAAAATTCCAAAAGCCGGGCGCCCCATCCGCATGATTAGTAGCGGTGCGGTCACGGTCGCGGCGATGAGGGCACCCAAAAGTATTAGCACGTTGGTTACTGCGCTCCTTATGGTTGTGTCGCGTTCCCGTGCCCCGCTGCCGCGAATACCACGAGCGCCACAACTGATGAGAGGCGAGAACATTCACAGGCCGCGCGCCGCTGAGTACACCGCGGCGGCACAGTGCAAGCAACATGGCCGAGCGCGGGGCTAACTTTTTGCCACTTTACCGGTTTTTCCACGGCATCGAAAGGAATAATTTTATGCGCTGTATTATATGCCGCTAGTTTGCAGTATTTTAGGGCAGAAGGAAACCCCGCATCCCAGTGGCGTGGGATGCGGGGTTGGGGTGAGCCACTAGATCATAGTGGCCGCGGCAGCTAGCAGAAGCGAGCCTTTAGGCGTAGCGCTGCAAGAAGAGTGCTTCCGCGGCGGCGATGTTTTCAATCTCGGTGGGGTCGACGGACTCATTAGCAGAGTGGATGGTGCACTTTGGCTCCTCCACGCCATAAAGGGCGATCTCTGCGCTCGGGTGAGCTTCTTGTAGCTCGGTGGTCAGCGGGATAGAGCCACCCATACCCTGTGCGGCGGTTTCCGAGCCGTAGGCCTCGGAAAGGCACTCGCCCAGCAAGGCAGCGGCGGGCTTTTTCGGATCGGTGGCAAAGCCGGCATTGGACTCGAGCACTTCGGCCTTGACCTGGGCACCCCATGGGGTGTGGGAGCGGAGGTGCTCACACACGGCGTCGGCAATCGCAGCGGCATCGGCACCGGCCGGCACGCGCAGATTGAGCTGCGCTAAAGCTGTGGCGGGCACGGCGTTGACTGCTTCTGCAACCGGGGTAGAGGTAAAGCCGGTCACGGTAATGGCTGGGCGGGACCAGACCATATTGGCCACCGGGGTGGGGCCGGCTGGGTCATCCTCGCCCATGATCTTGGTGCCTTCCAGAAGCTGTGCATCGGCGCGGAAAGCCTCGGCCGAGTATTCCTGGCCGGACCACTCGGCGGTGGTCTCTACGCCGTCAATAACGGTGCGGCCATACTCATCGGACAGGGAGTCGATGGCGCGCATCAGGGCCTTGGCGGCGTCCGGGGCCGCGCCGCCGAACTGACCGGAGTGAACAGCGGAAGCCAAGGTATCAACCTGCACGCCAATCTGCGCGCCGCCGCGAAGAGAAGTGGTCAAGGTGGGCTGGCCCACGGCGGCGTTGCCGGCATCGGCGATGAGGATGGCGTCGGCAGCAAAAAGCTCCGGGCGGTCCTTGATCAGCTGGGACAGGCCCTCGCCGCCGCGCTCCTCAGAGCCCTCGATGAGGTACTTCAGATTGACCTTGGTGCCGCCGTTATGGTCCACTGCGCGCAGGGCGGCCAGGTGCATGGCCACATTGCCCTTGCAATCTGCGGCGCCGCGGCCATACCAGCGGGTGGAGCCATCGGCGGCCTCGCGCTCGGTAAGGGTAAATGGATCGGACTCCCAAGCCTCGCGGTTGCCGGCCGGCACCACGTCATAGTGGGAGTAAAGTAGAACCGTCTTGGCACCCTCATCACCCTTGCGCTCGCCCAAGATGGCGGTGGAGCCATCGGCGGTGGTGATGGTCTCGACGCTAACCCCGGCCTCTTCCAAAGCGGATTTAACCCACTGGCTTGCGCCTTTGGTCTGCTCCTCCAAGCTCTCCTCGTCGTGGACGGAGTTGAAGGCCACGAGCTCGCTGAGCTGGCGGAAAATGGTCTCGCGGTCGTTGCGGATGCTTTCAGTAAGTGCAGTCATGGTCTCTACGGTACCCGCCCGCCCCAAGCTATAGAGCAACCGGAATAGGAAAACGCTGGGGTGGTGAACTAAAATTTATTCATTCCACCCTGTGCGGATTCTGTCCGTTCGAACCCAATCCGGGAATGAAACCGGCGCCAAACAGGCAGAAACGGACCTGGCTGGCTGCGGCCCGCTGCGTGGGTGAAACAAGAAACTTTCATAGCCGAGAATAGAAAGGACCTGGCATGGCGAACGTAACTTCCGCCGCAGGTTCCAAGGCCTCCCTGCCCGAGCTGACTCTGCGCGGCATCCTCGTCGGTGGCCTGATTACCCTCATCTTCACCGCTGCCAACGTTTACCTAGGCCTGAAGGTGGGCTTGACCTTTGCTACCTCCATCCCGGCCGCCGTGATTTCCATGGCGGTGCTGCGCCGGTTCAAGGGCCACAACATTAAAGAAAACAACATTGTGCAGACTATTGCCTCTGCCGCGGGCACCTTATCCGCCATCATTTTCGTCTTTCCCGGTTTGGTTATGGTGGGGTACTGGCAGGGCTTTGGCTTCCTGCAGACGGCCGGCGTGTGCATCATCGGCGGCGTGCTGGGCGTGATGTATTCCATCCCGTTGCGTCGTGCCTTGGTCACCGGTTCCGATCTGCCCTACCCGGAGGGCGTGGCCGCGGCTGAGGTCCTCAAGGTCGGCGATGAAAATGCTTCCGATAACAGCCAGGAAGAAAATGCCAAGGGCTTGCGGGTTATCGTCGCCGGCGGCATTACCTCGGCCGTGATGGCGCTGCTGACCGCAATGAAGGCCGCAGCCTCCGAGGCCACCGCCTATTTCAAGCTCGGTGCCGGTGCGACCACCCTGGGCACGAGCCTGTCTACCGCCCTCATTGGCGTGGGCCACCTAGTAGGCCTGCCGGTGGGCATTGCCATGCTGGTTGGCGTTGTGATTTCCTACTTCATTTTGCTGCCTATTTTCACCGCCGGTGATGTCACGGGCGCCACCGCGCTTGCCGACGTCGTCGATACCACCTTCTCCGATGACATCCGCTTCATCGGCGTAGGCACCATGGCCATTGCCGCTATTTGGACCTTGCTGAAAATTGCCGGGCCCATTGCTGTGGGCATCCGCCAGTCCCTAGCTTCTTCCCGCGCCCGCAAGTCCGGCTCCGCAGTGGATGTCACCGAACGCGATATTCCTTTCCCCTATGTCGCCACCACCATCGTGGCGCTCATGGTGCCCATCGCGCTGCTTTTATGGGACTTCGTCCGCGGTACCGATATTCACGACCACATGGCCGCGCTCATTACCGTCTCCGTCCTCTTTACCCTCTTGGTGGGCCTCATTATCGCCTCCGTCTGCGGCTACATGGCCGGCCTGATTGGTGCATCTAACTCGCCGATTTCTTCCATCGGCATCATCGCCGTGCTTGCGGCCTCTTTGATCATTGCCGCCGTTACCCGCGGCACCAGCGCTGATCCTTTGTCCTTGGTGGCCTACACGCTCTTTACCGCGGCCATTGTCTTTGGCATCGCCACCATTTCCAATGACAACCTGCAGGATCTCAAGACCGGTCAGCTCGTCGGTGCAACTCCGTGGAAACAGCAGGTGGCGCTCATTATCGGCGTCGTTTTCGGCTCCCTAGTTATTCCGCCGATTCTGCAGGTCATGCTCCATGGCTTTGGTTTTCAAGGAATGGAAGGCGCCGGCGAAGATGCCTTGGCCGCCCCGCAGGCCGCCCTGATGTCTTCGGTTGCTTCCGGCATCTTTGACAGTTCGCTGGATTGGAACCTCATCTTTATCGGCATGGCGATTGGTGCTGTCCTTATTATTATTGACGAACTCCTGCGCAAGTTCACCAATAAGTACTCGTTGTCCCCGCTGGCCGCTGGCATGGGTATGTACCTACCGGCCGCACTGACCATCGTTATCCCCATCGGCGCTATCTTGGGAACCTTCTACGATAAGTGGGCCGCGAAGCAGGTCCGCCCCGAGTTTGCCAAGCGTATGGGCACCTTGCTGGCCACTGGCCTGATCGTGGGTGAGTCCCTCTTTGGCGTGGTCAACGCCGGTATTATCGCCGCCGCTGGCGGCGAGAGTCCACTCGAGATCTTTGAAGGTGGGGCCTCTGCCACCGTCGTTGGCCTGATTCTCTTTATTGTCGCGCTGACCTTTATCTACCGCTGGACCAAGCGCACAGTGAAGAGCTCCTAGCTTCTGATCCATTCCTTATCTAGTGGCGTCCCTTCGCGGGGGCGCCATTTTTTCTTGCAGTCGCGGTAGGAGAGTGCCAGAATGGTCGTTAGCACTCGCACAGTACGAGTGCCAGATATATCTACATCGTTGTGGTTGAGGTTGGTTCACACTCACCAGCCATGCCGTCGCGGGCGTCCGCAGCGAGAAAGACGTGAGTGTCGTCCTCAATAAACCAAGGAGCACAAACACAATGGCAAAGATTATCGCTTTTGATGAAGAGGCCCGCCGCGGCCTTGAGCGCGGCCTGAACACGCTTGCCGACGCCGTCAAGGTCACCCTCGGCCCCAAGGGCCGCAACGTCGTCCTAGAAAAGTCCTGGGGCGCTCCAACCATTACCAACGACGGTGTTTCCATCGCTCGCGAAATCGAGCTCGAGGATGCTTATGAAAAGATCGGTGCCGAGCTGGTTAAGGAGGTTGCCAAGAAGACTGATGACGTCGCAGGCGACGGCACCACCACCGCAACCGTGCTGGCACAGGCACTGGTACGCGAAGGTCTGCGCAACGTAGCCGCAGGCTCCAACCCCATGGGCATCAAGCGCGGCATCGAGACCGCGACCAAGAAGGTTGTAGACTCCCTGCTGTCTTCTGCTAAGGAAGTAGAAACCCAGGAGCAGATCGCTACCACCGCAGGCATCTCCGCTGCTGACCCCGCCATCGGCGAGAAGATCGCTGAGGCTATGTACACCGTGGGCAACGGCTCCGTAAACAAGGACTCCGTTATCACCGTTGAAGAGTCCAATACCTTCGGCGTTGACCTCGAGGTAACCGAGGGCATGCGCTTTGATAAGGGCTACATCTCCGGCTACTTCGCTACCGATATGGAGCGTCAGGAGGCAGTCCTCGAGGATCCGTACATCCTGCTGGTCTCTTCCAAGATCTCCAATATTAAGGATCTCGTACCGCTGCTGGAGAAGGTCATGCAGTCTGGCAAGCCGCTGCTGATCATCGCCGAGGACGTCGAGGGCGAGGCCCTGTCCACCCTCGTGGTGAACAAGATCCGCGGCACCTTCAAGTCTGTTGCCGTTAAGGCACCGGGCTTCGGCGACCGCCGCAAGGCTACTCTGCAGGATATGGCCATCCTTACCGGCGGCCAGGTTATCTCCGAAGAGGTCGGCCTCTCCCTTGAGACCGCTGAGCTCGAGTACCTGGGCCAGGCCCGCAAGGTTGTCGTCACCAAGGACGAGACCACCATTGTCCAGGGCGCAGGCTCTCAGGAGCAGATCGACGGCCGC
The DNA here is from genome assembly GCF_027570195.1 of Corynebacterium yonathiae. Classification (GTDB taxonomy): domain Bacteria; phylum Actinomycetota; class Actinomycetes; order Mycobacteriales; family Mycobacteriaceae; genus Corynebacterium; species Corynebacterium yonathiae. The sequence continues at coordinate 108,226 of NZ_JAKMUZ010000003.1, read as the reverse complement.
ATTAAGCAGATCCGTGCCGAGATTGAAAGCTCCGATTCCGACTACGACCGCGAGAAGCTGCAGGAGCGCCTGGCTAAGCTCTCCGGCGGCGTTGCTGTCCTTAAGGTTGGTGCCGCTACCGAGGTTGAACTCAAGGAGCGCAAGCACCGCATCGAGGACGCAGTCCGCAATGCCAAGGCTGCCGTGGAAGAAGGCATCGTCGCTGGCGGCGGTGTAGCCCTGCTGCAGGCCGCTTCCGTTCTGGACTCCCTGGATGACCTGAAGGGCGACGAGGCTACCGGCGTCAAGATTGTCCGCGAGGCCCTGTCCGCACCGCTGAAGCAGATTGCACACAATGCTGGCCTGGAGCCTGGCGTTGTTGCTGACAAGGTTGCCTCCCTGCCAGCAGGCGAAGGCCTGAACGCTGCTACCGGTGAGTACGTCAACCTCATGGAAGCAGGAATTAATGACCCAGTTAAGGTCACCCGCTCCGCCCTGCAGAACGCTGCCTCCATTGCAGCTCTGTTCCTGACCACCGAGGCTGTTGTTGCTGACAAGCCTGAGCCGGCTGGCGCCAACAATGCTATGCCGGATGCTGACGCTATGGGTGGCATGGGCTTCTAGGGAAAGACCCGATAAGATCTAGGACACGGCCCTCAGGGCCTCCTAGTCCCTTCTAAGCGCCCCGCTTGTGTGCTTTAGAGCGCATGATGCGGGGCGCTCCGGCGTGTCTGCACAATTTTGCTTGAGTGGTGCGATAAAGCGACGCCTCGTCCAGGCGAGAAAGCTGTCCGAAAATGCTTGTCATAGCTGGTTTCGATTTGGGCTGCAGGTTAATGGATGCCTTGGAACTTTACTGCGGTGGATGGCGTAATAATTACCGCCACAGCTTTTAATACCTAAATCATACGTCCCAGAGACCCCGTATAGGGGTAGCTGAAGAGTAGAGATTTGTAAAAATCTTCCGCTTCCGAGGTGGGTTTCAGGACTATCTATCGTTGGTTACACCGAAAAGTATTACAGTGTTAAGTTTTAATTCATCTAACTATTTGGTGTGTGGTGGAAAACCCAGTTCAGCAGGCCTTGATCTGGGGTAAAAGGTGTTTTTAATAGCTCCTATAGAATATGACCCACCCTTATCAAGTTGCCTGCGCGCCGTAATTTTTATGCGAATTTGACTTGCTTTCGTTCGAACTTGTGTCGAAATAATTCGTGTGACGTCCACTGAGGGTGTCTGTAAACTGCAAACCCCTCCGGGGCAAGATAGCTTCGGATCTATTTTAGGAGTTCAAGCATAGATCTCTCTGACGTTATCACCCACCTGGACAACTTCGTTGACACCTGGAATGGCTGGAACGACATCATCAACGGTGTTTCCAACTTCCTGAACTTGTTCCTGGGTGGCGATGATGCACAGTTCGGCAAGTCCATCGCTTCCTTTGAGGGTCTTTCCGACCTGTCCTCCAAGTAAAAACACCTTCCCTAAAAATTTAAGGTGACAAAATGTCTGACTTCATCACTGCTTCTTCCGAGGACTTCATTCAGCCGATCACCTTCGTGTTCAACGAGATTTTCAAGTTTATTGAGCCGCTGACTAAGGTTGCTGAGGGCGCTTCCGACCTGCTCGGCATGTTCGCATAAGAACTCCCTTCAGCTCTGAGCTTCAACGCTCACTGAAGCAAGAAGGCCTACCGAATCGGTAGGCCTTCTTTTGGTTTTGTGACTCATTCTGGGTAGGGGTAACTGCGAAAATTTAGCGCGCTTGATGTCTATATTCGGGTTACACTTAATGCATGGCTGATATTAAAGACGACGACCTTCCCGAGATCGACCTGGCAGAAACTGACGGCTACGTCGTCGACGGAACCGATGAGGATGATCCCTCTCTGATTATGCCGGACGGTTCCCCGGTTCAGACTTGGCGGGAAAATTATCCCTATGATGAGCGGATGACTCGCGATGAGTACGAGTCTGTGAAGCGCGCCCTGCAGATTGAGCTACTGAAGTGGCAGAACTGGACCAAGGAAACTGGCCAGCGCCACATTATCCTCTTTGAGGGCCGCGACGCGGCAGGCAAGGGCGGCACTATCAAGCGCTTTAACGAGCACCTGAACCCGCGTGGTGCTCGCACTGTGGCCTTGGAAAAGCCGTCGCCGCGTGAGTCCACCTCGTGGTATTTCCAGCGCTATATCGAACATTTCCCCGCCGGTGGTGAGATCGTCTTCTTTGATCGCTCTTGGTATAACCGCTCCGGTGTGGAACGCGTTATGGGCTTTTGTACCGAAAGTCAGCATGCGGAATTCCTCCGCGAGGTTCCGATGCTGGAAAATATGATCCTTGGCTCGGGTATCTCCCTGACTAAGCTGTGGTTCTCGGTTACTCGAAAGGAGCAGCGCACCCGCTTCGCCATTCGCCAGATTGACCCGGTGCGTCAGTGGAAGCTTTCGCCTATGGACTTGGCTTCGCTGGATAAGTGGGATGACTATACCCGTGCGAAGGAAGAGCAGTTCCGCTACACGGATACGGAAGAATCGCCGTGGATTACCATTAAGTCCAATGATAAGAAGCGTGCCCGTATCAATGCCATGCGCTATGTCCTTTCCAAGTTCGAGTACACGAACAAGGACCACGAGTTGGTGGGCGAGGTTGATGAGAATATCGTCAAGCGGGGTCGTGACCAGATTGGTGACTAGGTTGGTTTAGATTGGCCGCAATATAGGCGGGAAACTTGGTAACTCCGAGTTTCCCGCTTTTTGCTTTAGGGGTACTAAAAGGGGGTGAATGCGGGCAAAAGGTTTCGGGGAATTGTTGATTTCTAAAGGCTTCTTTCCGTGCGGTTATGTTACGCAATCGTAGGTGGCATTACTGAAAACTATTTGTACCCTTTGTTGTCCGACATTTAGTATCGATGTTATCTCAATCTCATATGGCAAACTGCTATGAGCTAACACACTTCAAGGAGACAGTGATGATGAAGAAGCACCTAACCGCTTGCCTAACGGCAGCGGCAGTATTGGCGGCACCAGTGGCAGTACCCGGCACACTTACAGCAGGAGCAATTGCACAGGAAACCCCAGCACCTGCGTCAGCGGCGGACCAAAAGCCAGATGTGTTGGGACGCCCGACTGTCTCAGAGAAGCAGGTATCTGATGAAGATGGTTACTTCGACAGCGCACACGGCCACGGCGTCAAGATTTACTACCGCACTCAAAAGGTGGCCAACCCGCGTGGTGCGGTGGTCTTGGCGCACGGTGTGTCTGAGCACTCGGGGCGTTACGACTACGTCGCCAAACGCCTGCTGGATGCTGGCTACAACGTCTACCGTGTAGACCACCGCGGGCACGGTAAGTCCGCTGGCGGCAGCGTACCGCTGGGACACATTGATAATTTCCAGTACATCTTGGATGACTTTGACCGTGTGGTGGACATGGCCAAGGAAGAAAACCAAGGCGGGAAGACCTTCCTGCTGGGCCACTCGATGGGCTCGCTGACAGTGGAGGCCTATGGAATTCGTGAGCCTGGCAAGGTAGATGGCATCATCACCAACGGTGGAGGCGCGCCGCTGAACCTTTCGGGCAAGAACGTGGCCGGAAAGAATATCACCCCGGATGATATTTCTCAGACCCAGAAGGAGCTGGATCCCACTATCTTCGAGCGTCTGCCGTTGGCCCAGCTCACCAGTTTCAATGCCCACTACGCGCAGAACCTAATTCCGCACCGTACTAAAATCGGCGCGCAATCCCCGGAGTGGAGTAAGGACATCATGTTCTCTAATCCATTTACCGATGGAATCTCTACCAGCCAGGCCGTAAAGGACGAGTATGCTTCGAGCCCGCTCATTGCGCAGAAGACCAGCGCAGGAACTGCCCTGCAGCTGGCGGCAATTGCGAACTACGACGCCGTCAATGCAGACCTCTTCACCGCTCCGACGCTAATCATGCACGGCACCAAGGATGGTATTGTGCCACCCTACTTCTCCCAGGATTGGTATAACTCCATCTCCTCCGAGGACGTGGAGTACGTGACCTGGGAGGGCCAGAAGCATGAGGTCTTTAATGAGCCGGCGGCCGACCAAGCCCTCGATACCGTCGTGGATTGGTTGGACCGCCACGCATAGGGTGCCTGGAACTTAAGGCTAGAACTCTTGGTAGGCATTTAGTGCTTGCCAAGAGTTTACGTATATGTAACCGCCGCGTTGCCCAGGGCAGATAGAAAGTGAATTATGAAAAATAAACTCTATGCTTTCTCTTCTGTCCTGGCGCTTACCGCAATAGTTGGCGCGCCTGGAGCTGCGGCCCAGTCCTCGCTTCCAGGTTCGTCCTTTGGTTCTTCATTGGGGTCGTCATTCGGCTCCTCTCACGGATCCTCCGCAGGAGACGATGCGGAAGCCACTGAGTCTCGGGTCCTGTGGCAGGAAAGCTTCGACGGGGTGGACACCCCAGCCTGGTTCACGCACCAAGCTCCGGAGGGGTGGAGCTCGAACGTACAAGGCGTAGATTCGGGCGAGGCCCGCTGGAAGGGCTGGACCTTTGGCGATATGCGCCACTGGACCTGGGCTGCCGGCACCGATATGCGTCACTATTTCACCCAAGCGCATGACACCTTCGCAATCATTGACAACAAACAACAGCGCCTGGCTGAGGGCGATTCTATGACCGCGGGACTGAAAAGTCCGGCTATTGCGGTGGCGGGGCAAAACCGCGTGAACGTGGAATTCGATCACCATTACCGCCAAGGCAAAAATGAGCAGAATGCCACGGTGACGGTGTCCTTTGATGGTGGGGAAGCACAGGAAATCGCCGCCTTTGATAAGGACGTGTTTTCCAAGCACGAGTCCATCGGCGTCGATGTGCCGGCTGGCGCGAGGAACATGCAGGTCAGTTTCAGCTACAACAACGGCAATGATGACTGGTGGTGGGCGGTGGATAACGTGGGCGTCGTCAAGCCGCTCGGTGAGCTTAAAGGCTCGCCGCAAGCCACAGTAGACGTGCTTTCCGACGTCCAGGGCGACCCCCAAGACTACAAAGACGCGGTGCGCCAGTTGAACGCCATGGATAATAAGGCTGGGGCGCTCGTGCTCAACGGCGACTTAGTAGACGATGGTTCGCAGCAACAGTGGGATGATTTCCTCGCCGCGCATGACGAGGTCCCGCACGATTCTGGTAAGGAATTGTGGACCATCGGCAACCACGAAATGTATGGCAAAGAGGGCTCCGAGACTTACCTGAGCCGCTTCCTCAAGTACTCCGGACAAGAAAAGCCGTGGAAGGAAGAAGTGGTGGATGGAGTACCGCTGATCTCGGTAAATACTGAGTTCTATTCCGATATCCTGCGCCACGGCAAGGAGCCATTCCAACGCCTCAGTAAGGAGCAACTCGATTGGCTAGATGAGCGCCTTGCATATTGGGATGCCAAAGGCACACCGGCACTGGTCTTTAGCCATCCGCTGCTCCCGCAGACTGTATCTATGTCCCATTCGGCGTGGTACCAGAATGACTTTGAGAACCTTGAGGCGCTCTCCAACGTGGTCAATAAGTACAACAATATCGTGTGGTTTAGCAGCCATAGCCACTCTTCACTGCGCCAAAATAATTGGTGGGGGACCCGCCGCTACGACGGTACCGGCGAAGCTGGGCGCACCGGCTTCCCCGTGGTCAACACCGGCGCCATCCTCAATGAGTACCTACCGGATGGCGATAATGACGAGACAATTGTCAAGGAAAAGGAAGAGGCCTCCACCGGATTGCGGGTCAAGGTTTATGCTGACCGCGTCCGGGTGGAGGCCTGGGACTTCAAGTCCGGCGAAATGATTAAGTATCAGGACTTCGCTCGATAGGTTGCAGGTACCTGCTGGGGACCTATCGCTGCCACGGCTCGATGGGGTTGCCCTGCCATACGGCGTTGGTGGGAACCCGGTCGCCACGCATGACCAGTGAGCCTGGACCCACGGTAGAGGCCTTGCCAATGAGCGAGGCCGGCAGTGCCACCGAATGCGCGGCCAGAGTAGAGCCATCCTGGATGGTAACGGTATCCAAGCTCATCACTCGGTCCTGGAAAAGGTGGGTTTGCACCACAGTGCCGGGGCCCACGGTAGCGGCCTTACCGACGCGGATGAGGTCCGTTTCCGGGAACCAATAGGAGTCGATCCACGCGCCGCGTCCGATTTCCACGCCGAGGGCTCGCAAGCCCAAGTTGATCTCACCGGAGCCATAAGTGTGCTGGAAGAACCACGGCGCGGCGACGACCTCTACGAAGGTGTCCTGCAGCTCGTTGAGCCAGACAAAGGCGGACCACAGCGGGTGGTCGGCCGCGCGGTGCTTGCCCACGCAGATCCACTTCACTGCGACGGTTACGGCCATGGCCACAGCACCCATGCCCATGAGGACGAGGCCGGAGAGCAGCCAGGTGAGGGGGAAACCGCAGGCGTCGAGAAGCGATGCATACACACCGAGAGTCGCCGCGAGCAGCATGGCAGAAAACATCGGTGCCAGAAGGCGCATGGTTTCCACCACGCCGCGGGCAGCCTTGACTGCAAAGCCCGGGTTATAGGTCAGTGCCTCACCCGAGTTTGCGGGAGAATCCACCTCTACGGTCACGCGGCGCATGCGCTCTGGCGGAGCACCCCACCAGTTGGCGCCGGTCTTCGTCTTTTTCGGAGTAGAAGAAAGCACAGCAACCAGCGAGTTCTTCGATAGCTTGCGGCCAGGCGCGGTGATGCCGGAGTTGCCGACGAAGGATCGCTTGCCCACCTTGGTCTCGCCGGTGCGCATCCAGCCGCCGCCGAGTTCATAGCCACCGATCATGGTGTCATCGGCCAAGAAGGCACCCTCTTTGACCTCGGTGAGCTTGGGAATCATCACTGCAGTAGAGATTTCCACATTGGCACCGATCTGCGCGCCGAGCGAACGCAGCCATGCTGGGGTCAGTTGTGAAGCATAGAGAGGGAAGAGCTTGGTGCGCGCCTCATCCATGAGTCGTTCAATGGCCCACAGGCGCCAACCTTTGGCTGAACGCACGGGCGCCACGCCCGGGCTAATGCCGAGCGAGAGTATTCGCACACCCAGCCAGGTCTGCAGCATATAGGTGGCAAAGGCTGCCAGCGCACCTACGGGCGCGAAGAAAATCGCGCCGACGAAGCTATCGCCGCCGGTGGAATGCACGAGGGCGAGGACGACGGCCGCGCCTACCGCTAGCGCCACGATGGGCTGGATGGCTAGCAGGACGGAGGTGGCATCATAAATGGCCACCCACCACGGCCGACGCTTCGGCGTATGGGACGGGAAGCGGTGCTTGGAGCGGCCCACCTTTTGGGCGGGTGAGCCGGACCAGCGCTGGCCGTCCTTGATCTTCTTTCGGCCGGTGACGGTGGAACCGGCCTCCACGTGGGCATATTTGCCCACCACGGCGCCGGGCAACAGTGTAGAGCGTGCGCCCACGCGGGCGCCTTCCTTGATGTCGATGGCTCCCACGTGCAGGATATCGCCATCCAACCAGTAACCGGATAAGTCCACCTCGGGCTCGATGGCGGCGTGTTTGCCCAAGGTGAGCAGGCCGGTAACCGGCGGCAGGGAGTGCAGGTCCACGCCGCGCTTGACCTTGACGCCCAGCGCGCGGGCGTAGTTATTCACGCGCGTGGCGCCCGCCAGGGAGCTTGCGCCGGAGGCATTAGCCCAGCGCTCAGCCGCCCAGATGCGTAGGTGCGTCGAACCGCCGCGTGGGTAATCGCCCGGCTGAATGCCGGCCGTAATAAGCCGCGCACCGTAGCCGCCGAGGGGGATGCGTCCCACTGGGGTGACAAAGACAATGAGCATGGCGATAACCAGCCACCACGGGAAAGCCGTGGCCCACTCGAAGCCTAGTGATGCCGCTACGGTGGAGCCCAACATGAGCCAAGCCAGCCAGCTGGATGCGGCCAGCGTCATGACCGGAACCTGAATCAAGGTCTGGGCGAGGCGGGTGCCAAAGCCGACCTTGGTGACCTCGCGCATGGGGACGTCGGCAGCCGCGGGGCGCGGCTCGGCACCGGCGATGAGCTCGGCCAGTGAGCCCAGGCGCGGGTGGTCGTAGAGGTCGCGCACGGCCACGGTGGGGTAGCGCTCCCTGATATGTCCCACCAGGGTTGCAGCCGCCAGCGACGTGCCTCCGAGAGAGAAGAAGTCAGCGTTCTCATCCTCCACAGACACACCAAGGGTTTCTACCCACAGCTCCGCGAGCCATTTTTCGGTCTCGGTCAGCGTGGTCGATTCCACGCCCACTCCAGGCAGCGGCCACGGCAGGGCCTTCTTATCTACCTTGCCGGAGGTGCGCACCGGTAGCTCCTCCATCACGCAGATGCGCGGGACGAGGGCGGCTGGCATGGTATCGGCCAGACGCGCGTGTGCGGCCTCGTGGTCGAAGCCTTTGGCCTCATCGTCGAGGGAGACATAACCCACCAGGACGGATTCGCCGCCCGGGGTCTTTTGCACGGCCACGGCTGAGTTGTAGACATTATCCAGGGCCGCGACATTAGCTTCGACCTCGCCGAGCTCAATGCGGCGTCCGCCAATTTTCACCTGGTCATCCACGCGGCCGACGAAGTACAGCCCGTCTTCTTCCAGACGCACATGGTCACCGGTACGATACGCGCGCTGCCAGCCCATGGACTCCAGCGGTGCGTATTTTTCCGCGTCCTTGGCCGGATCCAGGTAGGAGGCCAGCCCCACGCCGCCGATCACTAGCTCGCCGACGCCGCCCATTTCCACAGGCATGCCTTGCTTATCGACGACCACCAAATCCCAACCGTTAAGCGGCAGTCCAATAGACACCGGCCGGCCCGGCAGCATCTGCTGCGCACAGGCGACGACGGTGGCCTCGGTGGGCCCGTAGGTATTCCACATTTCGCGGTCCTCGGTGGCCAAGCGGTCCACCAGCTCCTGCGAGCAGGCTTCGCCGCCGACGATGAGCAGGCGGATATTATCCAGCGCCTCGGCCGGCCACAGACCCGCCAGGGTAGGCACGGTGGACACGACGGTGATATCGCGACGGATGAGCCATGGGCCGAGGTCCATGCCGGATCGCACCAGCGACCGCGGGGCTGGGACTAGACAGCCGCCGTGGCCCCAGGCCAGCCACATTTCCTCGCAGGAGGCGTCGAAGGCGACGGACAAGCCGGCAAGCACGCGATCCTCCGGGCCCAGCGGCCCGTGCGGGTGGTTGACCAAAAAGAGGCTCGCCTCCGCGTCCACGAAGGCGGCCGCAGAACGGTGGCTTACGGCCACGCCCTTGGGCTTGCCGGTAGAACCGGAGGTAAAGATGATCCACGCGGTGTCCTCTGGGCGCGGAGCGGCCGGCTCCTCGGCTGGGGCGTCAGGGCGCGCGGAATCGCGCAGGAAGCGGAAGCCGTCATCTGTGAAAACGCCATCGATATCCGCCTCGCCGAAGACCATCTCGGCGCGCTCGTCTGGATCATCGGCATCAACAGGCACGTAGGCCGCGCCCGCCGCCAAGGTCGCCAAGATAGCGAGGTAGAGCTCGCGCTTGCCAGAGGTCATCCGGATGCCGATGCGATCGCCTCGCCGCACGCCATTGGCGTGCAGCTCGGTGGCCCACAGCTCGACCTCGTGGATGAGCTCGGAGTAGGTGATGATTTCGCCGTCATCAAGCGCGGCGGCGTCTGGGTTTATCTCCGCGGTCGTGGTGATGATGTCCCACAGCGTGCGCGGCCGCGGAGCCGCGCTACCTAGGAGGTACTGCTGCGGGACGAGCGATTCGGGGCCCGCCATTTAAGCCTCGTCTTCGTCTGCGGCAATGATGGACTTAGCCAACTTGCGCAGGTGCTTGAGCTGCTTATTGGTGGACTCATCCAAGGCCTCGTCTTCGGCGGCGGAAACGAGCTCTGCTAAGTCCTTATGGACCTTCGCGCCCTTTTTGGTGGACGCGACGATCTGGCGGCGGCGATCCTTCGGATCGCGCTCGCGCTTGGCCCAGCCGCGGTCCTCGAGGGCGTCGATAAGACGCACCATGTCAGAGGCGTCGATGGCTAGGGTTTCGGAAAGGTAGGACTGGGAGGCGGCATCCGCGTCCACCAGGCAGGTGAGGACCCAGTACTCGCGCAGCGTTGTCTGCTTGGTCTGCAGGGCGCCCTCAACGCCATCGCGGGTGCGGCGACGGAGGCGCTCCAGCTGGAAAGACGGGGATTCGAGCAGGGCGGTTGGGATTACAGAATTATTCGTGGAAGACATACCATCATCATAATCCCAAAAGATTGGTTAAGGCCAATTAATCCGTCTCGAGGGGGAGTCCGGTCGCCTTCCAATTATCCGTGCCACCCTCGACGTTGATAGTGTCCCAGCCCAGCGCATGCTCTAGATACTGACATACCTGCATGCTGCGGCCGCCCGCGTGACAGATGACGTAAATATCCTTATCCGGGTCAATTTCCTGGATACGACCCGTAATCTCGCTCATCGGGATATGGGTTGCGCCCTTCGCGTGCTCTACCGCCCACTCATCGTTCTCGCGGACGTCAATGAGTTGTGCGCCTTCTGGTACTTCAGTTGGTTGAACGTTTTTCATGCCACTTACCTTAGTAACTCGCGTGATTTGGGTCAGCCGAGCGATGCCCCTGCGTCAGTGTTGGAAACGCCAATAGTGGTGCCACCGCCATGGAGGAGGAACAACGTCGCCCCTCCCGTGAGCTATTGCGAGTACCTGGCTTATGGCTACGTCGAGGTGGTGCTCGATTGTGGCAGCGGTGAAGTGGAGGGGCTTGTAGCCCCTTTGGACGGCGTCGTTAAGCTTCTGGCGGTCAATTTCGAAGCGTTGCCGGTTCTCGCCCTGGTGGTAGGAGTAGCCGTCGACCTCAATAGCCACCTTGTGCTCCTCCAAGAGTAAATCCCACCGGTACGGGCCTATGTACCGGTTATTGTGGACAGTGACATGGGGCCGGAGCCCGCGAGTGAGGCTTCGCTCCGGAACGCTATCGGCGCCGAGGATTGTGCTTTCAAGCACTCGCCGGGTGCGCTGCGGGAAGCGCTGGAAGTCGAGCATGTGGCCCTCCATCTGGGAAGCGCCGTACTGGCCGGCGAAGTAAGCCTCAAGGAAGGCGACGGCATCTTCTTCCGCCATTACCTCTGTGGCCTGCAGCGGATTGCATACGTTAATGCCGTTGAGCTGGCCAAGTGCCTTCGGCCGAGCGCGCCGGGTGCGAAAGTACGGACTGGAGGCCATTGTTCCCGCGCGCAGAAAATAGAGGGGAAATCCTAAAGCGTGGCCAAGGTAGTGACGGGCGCACGAGTAGCCGTCGAGCGCTGAATCGGGCCAACGGCGGGAGACGATTTCCGCGAGTTCCTGCGGCGAAGGCTTCCTATCGGTGTAGAGACCGTGGCAGATCTTCACGGCTTGATTGCAGGTAGCGCGGCGCGCGGCCGTGCGCGTGGCGAAAATTCTCATGTGCCCACCCCTAGGCATTCATTTCGATCATTTAAGTCCCCCGAGGCCGGTGGTTTCGGCCTGCTATGTGATCGAATTCTACTGCGGGGCGGGGTGATGTCGCGACGAGTGCCGAGTGGGCGGGAAAAGGGATAAAAAAGGGGCATTTCGATCAAATATGGCTTTGGAAACCGCCGCTTTCGCGGTGCTATTTGATCGAAACGCCCGGGGAGACGCCCTAGGAAACGCCCCAGGCCTAGCCCAGTGCCAGCGCCAAGCCCAGAAAGCTTACTTGAAGCGAGCCTTTGCCTCTTCGAGGATTTTCTCTGCCTCGGCCTTGTCGCCCCAGCCGGAGCCGGTAACCTCCTTGTTCGGCTCTAGGTCCTTGTAGTGGACGAAGAAGTGCTCGATTTCGTCCTTGATGTGCTGCTCCACATCGTTGATGTCCTGGTAGCGCTCCCAGCGCGGATCATCGATGACGGCGAGCAGCTTGTCATCGCCACCGGCCTCGTCGGTCATCTTGAAGACACCGACGATGCGGGCCTCGACGACAACGCCTGGAAAGACCGGCTCCGGGAGGATGACCAGAGCGTCGAGTGGATCGCCGTCTTCGCCCAGGGTGTGGTCGATGAAGCCGTAGTCAGCGGGGTAGGCCATCGGGGTGAACAGGTAACGGTCGAGGTAGACCTTGCCGGACTCGTGGTCAACCTCGTACTTGTTACGGGAGCCCTTCGGGATTTCAATGGTTACTTCAACGCTCACAGCGATGTCCTCCATGGGGGATTGGGTATCAATTACTGCCCATAGTCTAGCGCGTTGTGGATTCGCGCTAGGGTTAAAGGCAATGAAAGCAAAGCATGTTTGGTGGTCAGCGACTGCGCTCGTGGTAGCGGCAGCGGTCGGAGGTACGGCTGCGCTGGGCGTTACCCTCCAGCGCGAATACGGCGATCTCTCACACGGAGAAGCACAGACGGTGCAGGCTCCGGAGGAGCCGTTGCGCGCTGCTGAGCCGGGAGAGACGGACCTCGACGCGCTCCGTGCGAAGCTGGATGGGCTCTCTAAGAATAAGGACCTCGCCACATTCGGCGGTGAGGTAATCGATACCGAGACCGGGGACGTGGTGTGGCAGCGGGGCGCGGATAAGAGGCTGACCCCGGCCTCGTCCACGAAGGTGCTTACTACCGCGGCGGCGACGCTGGCGCTGGATGAGAACGAGAAAATCACCACTAAGGTCTACCGCGGTGCGAATAAGAAGAACGTGGTCATCAAGGCTGCGGGCGATGTTTGGATGACGCACGAACAGCTCGATGACTTAGCTGAGCAGATTTCTCAGAACATCGATCACGTCGATGGTGTGTTTATTGATACTTCTGCGTGGAAAGGCGAGCTGCAGGCCCCGGGCTGGGACCCGGAAAACGTGGATGGCGGCTTCGTCGCGCCGATGGAGCCGGCCATGCTCTACGGCGGGCGCTTGGGTGCGACGACGGGGGATGTGCCGCGTAGCCACACGCCGGCTTTGGACGTCGCTAAGCAACTGGGCGAGCGCCTTGGCGCAGGCAAGGTGGGCATGGGCTCCGTGGCCGAGAATGCGCAGGAAGTAGCGAGTGTGGACTCAGCGCCGCTGTCGGACCGCGCCCGAGAGATGGTGCGGCACTCGGATAATGTCATGGCCGAGGCCATTGCGCGCGAGTTGGCCGTGTCCCGCGGTAAGGAGGCGAGCTTTGAAGGTGCCACGCAGGCTACGCTCGCGGTTCTGCGGGAGCAGGGGTTCGATGTCGAGGGTGTGGATATTAAGGACAATTCCGGGCTCTCGGTGGACAATCGGCTCACGGCCGGGCTCTTGGCGCAGCTTATTGATGGGGCGGTTGAGGATCCGCGCCAGCGCCCGTTGGTCTCCTACCTCCCAGTGGCCGGCGGTGATGGCACCTTGTACGAGCGCTACGGGGATTCCGCGGCCAGGGGCTATGTGCGCGCCAAGACCGGCACGCTGACTGGGGTTTCGGCCCTGGCCGGCACCGCACAGGGCAATTCGGGTCGCGTTTATGCCTTTGCTTTCCTGGTCAATGACGGCGATATCTTGGCCGCCCGCAAGGCCCAGGACGCGTTGGCTTCTGTTCTGCATGAGTTCTAAAAAGCCCTTCTGGCCGCGGGTTTCTCCGCACTTTTTGGCTTGTCGACGCGGCGTGCGCACTGCAGCCCTCAACCCCGCCGTGGCGGTGGGGCTTTCTGGAGGCGCGGACTCGCTGGCGCTCACGGCGGCGCTCGTGGCGGAGGGACATGACGTGCTTGCGCTGTGTGTGGATCACGGACTGCAGGACGGATCGAGGGCGCAGGCCGAGCGCGCGGCCGAGCAGGCACGACAGCTAGGTGCGCGGGCGCAGGTGCTCAGCGTTAAGGCCGGCGCGGGGGCGGGCCCGGAGTCGATGGAGGCGGCCGCGCGGGTGGCGCGTTATCGGGCCCTAGCCGCCGCCTGTGCGGCCGAAGGGCTAGAGGTAGCCGTGGCGCACACGGCCGATGATCAGGCCGAAACGCTGCTGCTGGGCGCGCTGCGTGGGCGAGTGGCCGGCATGAGTGAGCGCAGCGAGGTGGAGGGCGTCCACGTGGTGCGGCCGCTGCTGAACGTGCGCCGCGCCGATACCGAGGGCGCCTGCGCAGAGCTGGGCCTTTCGGTATGGCAGGACCCACAGAATGCGGATACAAATTTCCGCCGGGTGGCGCTGCGCCGCGAGGTTATCCCGCAGCTGAGCCACATCATCGGCGGGGATGCGGTGCCAGCGCTGGCGCAAGCGGCAAGCGACGCCGCGCTTGACGACGCCGCCCTGCACACCCCACCCACCACGGACTGCGCGGCACTGGCTGCGATGGCGGAACCGCGGCGGCGGAGAGCGATCGCGGCATGGCTGGTCAGCGAGGGAGTAGAGGTTACGCGGAGGGGAGTGGGGGACGTCGCTAAGCTGTGTACCCACTGGCACGGGCAAGGGCCGGTGGCCGTGCGATCGGCGCAGCAGGTGGGGCAGAGGTTGGAAGTAGCCCGTATAGGTGGCAAACTGGCACTATTGTCTGGTCATTAAAGGAGCGCACACGTGCACGACAAGAAAGACTTCGCCGTTCCCGCAAACCGCTACGGTGACGATGTAGAAGCAATCCTCATTGGCGAAGAGGAACTACAAAGCCGCGTCCAAGAACTCGCGGATATGGTCTCTAAAAAGTATGCCGACTCTGAGCAAGACCTGCTTTTGGTCTGTGTGCTCAAAGGCGCAGCATTCTTCCTTACAGACTTTGCGCGCAAGCTTTCCATTCCCTCCGAGTTGGAGTTTATGGCCGTGTCCTCCTACGGAGCCTCCACCTCGTCATCCGGTGTGGTGCGCATTTTGAAGGATTTGGACCGCGATATTGCTGGGCGCAACGTGCTCATCGTGGAGGACATCATTGATTCCGGCCTCACCCTGTCATGGCTTATCCGGAACCTAAAGGGGCGAAACCCCGCTTCGCTGAATGTGGTTACCCTGCTGCGCAAGCCGGAAGTAGTCAAGGCCCAAATCGATTTGCTGGACGTGGGGTTTGATATCCCGAATGAATTCGTTATCGGCTATGGGCTGGACTATGCGGAACGCTACCGCGATCTCCCTTACGTGGGCACCCTCCATCCCGATGTCTATACCACCAACTAAAATCGCGCAGTAATGAAAAACAACAAGATTCTTCGCTACGGCGGGATTGCGGCTTTAATCCTTATCGCGCTGTATGCCTTCACCTTCTTTAGCAATGATGCCCGCGGTTACGTGCAAGCGGATACCTCCGTTGCGCTGACCCAGCTCAAAGACAAAAACGTCGATGAGGTGGAAATCGATGACCGCGAGCAACGCCTGCGCATCAAGCTCAAGGACGAAATCACGGTAGACGAGCGCGACGGCGTGCAGGAGATCGTGGCCAAGTACCCGGCTCGCGCCTCCGAGCAGGTCTTTAACGCCGTCAAGGATTCCGGTGCCGAGAAGTACCAGACCAATGTCACGCAGGAATCCTTCTTAGGCTCCATGCTGAGCATGCTGCTGCCGATGATCATTCTCTTCGGTGTGCTCTTCTGGCTCATGTCCCGCATGCAGCAAGGTGCCGGCGGCATGTTTGGTATCGGCGGTTCCAAGGCCAAGGAACTGACCAAGGATATGCCGACCAATACCTTTGAGGATGTGGCCGGCGCAGACGAGGCCGTGGACGAGCTGCAGGAGATCAAGGACTTCTTGGAAGACCCGACCCGCTACCACGAGCTGGGCGCTAAGATCCCGCGTGGCGTGCTGCTTTATGGTCCTCCGGGCACCGGTAAGACCTTGCTCGCCCGCGCCGTGGCAGGCGAGGCTGGTGTGCCCTTTTATTCCATCTCCGGTTCCGACTTCGTGGAGATGTTCGTCGGCGTAGGCGCCTCCCGCGTGCGCGACCTATTCAAACAGGCGAAGGAAAATAGCCCCTGCATCATTTTCGTGGACGAGATTGATGCCGTCGGCCGCCAGCGCGGTTCCGGCACCGGCGGCGGCCACGATGAGCGCGAACAGACGCTTAACCAGCTCCTAGTAGAAATGGACGGCTTTGGTGACCGCGAGGGCGTTATTCTTATCGCCGCTACCAACCGCCCGGACATCCTTGATCCGGCGTTGCTGCGACCGGGCCGCTTCGACCGCCAAATCCCGGTCACTAACCCGGACCTGGCCGGCCGCGAGCAGATCTTGCGCGTGCATGCGAAGAATAAGCCGCTGGCAGAAGAGGTGGACGTAGCGCAGCTGGCAAAGCGCACCGCCGGCATGTCTGGCGCGGACCTGGCCAATGTACTCAACGAGGCCGCGCTGCTTACCGCTCGCATCGGCGGCAACGTCATTACCTATGACGCCTTGGAAGAGGCTACCGACCGCGTGGTGGGCGGCCCGCGCCGCCAGGGCAAGATCATCTCCGAGCACGAGAAGAAGGTCACCGCTTATCACGAGGGTGGACACACCCTTTCTGCGTGGGCGCTCAAGGACATCGAGCGCGTCTACAAGGTCACCATTCTGGCCCGCGGTCGTACCGGCGGCCACGCCATGACCTCGCAGGAAGATGATAAGGGCATGTACACCCGCGACGAGCTCTTCTCCCGCTTGGTTTTTGCCATGGGCGGCCGTGCGGCCGAGGAGCTGGTCTTTGGCGCGCCGACTACCGGTGCGTCCTCCGATATCGAAAACGCCACCAAGATTGCTCGTTCCATGCTCACCGAGTACGGCTTCTCGCCGGAGCTCGGCACCGTGAAGTACGGCAAGGAGCAAGGCGATCCCTTCAGCCAGATGGGTGGCGGCGGCTCCATCGATTACTCAGATGAAGTTGCCTCCAAGATTGATGAGCAGATGCGCTACCTGCTCGAGCGCGCGCACGAGCAGGCCTATGACATCCTGCGCAATAACCGCTACTACCTGGATAAGCTGGCCGAGGCTCTGCTGGAGAAGGAAACCCTGCGCCGCCCCGACCTGGAGCGCATCTTCGATGGTATTGAGCCGCGCGAGGCCTTTGACGTCTTCCCAGGTGAAGATGATCGCTTCCCGCGCCAGATTGGTTATGCCCCAGTGAAGACGCCGGTCGAGTTGGCCAAGGAGCGCGGCGAGGAGCTGCCTAAGCGCATGACGCTTCTCGATGCCTCCCGGGCTGCCCGCGAGCGTCGCCTCGCCGGCGAAGAGCCGAAGGGCGAGGTGGGCTTCAACTTTGGCCAGCACGCCGGCGATTATGTCGATCCGGATACTGCCCGCGAGCTAGGCAGCCGCCCCACCAAGGAAAGCAAAGACACCAAGTCAAGCCAGCCCACCCAGCCCGACCAGCCGACACAGTCGGCCCGTGACACCCAGTCCGCTCAGGCTGCCGAAGCTGCCGACCGTCCGGCGGTGCGTCCGACGGCGCGTCCCGCCACCGGCGGGGGTAAGCACCACAAGCCGGATGCCGACCGAGATACTGAGGCTGAGACCCGCCAGTGGTTTACCCCTGGCTGGGATGAGAAGGATCGCCGCAAGAACCCCTATGCGCGCGAGGACGACAAGCAAGAAGAAAACTAATGCCTGATAATCACATTCCCGCCCGCGCCCCCTTCGACCAGGATCGGGCAGAGGCGGCGGTGCGCGAGCTCCTCCTTGCGGTGGGCGAAGACCCCGACCGGGAGGGCTTGCGCGAAACCCCGGCCCGCGTGGCCCGCGCCTACCGTGAGGTCTTCGCCGGCCTGCACGAAGACCCAACTGAGGTCTTGCACAAGACCTTTGCCGAGGATCACCAAGAACTGGTCCTAGTGCGCGATATTCCCATTTATTCCACCTGCGAGCATCATCTGGTGCCCTTTTACGGGGTGGCGCATATTGGCTACATTCCGGGTAAGGACGGCCATGTCACCGGGTTGAGCAAGCTCGCCCGCCTGGCAGATATGTACGCCAAGCGCCCGCAGGTGCAAGAGCGCCTGACCCAGCAGGTGGCCGATGCGCTCGTGGAGGTCCTTGGCGCGCAGTCCGTCATTGTGGTCATCGAGTGCGAACACTTGTGCATGGCCATGCGTGGCATCCGCAAGCCCGGCGCGACGACGACTACCTCCGCGGTGCGTGGCGGATTCAAAAATAACGCCGCCTCCCGCGCTGAGGTGCTCAGCCTGATTCGCAGCTAAACCCCCGGTTCACCACTTCCAGCGATAAGGAGCACGCCATGCAGCAGGCAACTTCGGTTTCGGATCTGAGCATCGCCAACCGCACGCTCGTGATGGGCATCGTCAACGTCACGGAGGATTCCTTCTCCGATGGCGGCCGGTGGTTGGACTTCGATGCCGCCATTAACCACGCCCGCGAGCTTGTGAACCACGGCGCGGACATGATCGACGTCGGCGGCGAGTCCACCCGCCCGGGTGCGGTCCGCGTGGAGGCGGACGTCGAGGAGCGCCGCGTAGTTCCCGTCATTAAGGCTCTGAGTGAGATGGGCATCCGCACCTCCGTGGATACGATGCGCGCTTCGGTAGCGCGTGCGGCGGCAACAGCCGGTGTAGACATGATTAATGATGTCTCCGGCGGCTTGGCCGATCCAGAGATGTATCGCGCCATGGCCGAGGCCGGTGTGCCCGTGTGCCTCATGCACTGGCGCACGCTGCAAGAAGGCGCGTTTGGCTCCGCAGCCGGCAAAGCCGACCACGGAGGTGATGTGGTGCGCGATGTGCACGAGACCCTCGAGCGCCTGGCGAATAACGCGCTCGAGGCTGGCGTGCGCCGCGATAATATTGTGCTCGATCCGGGCCTAGGCTTTGCCAAAACCCCGCAGGATAACTGGGCGCTGCTCAAGGCGCTGCCGGAATTCCTCGACGCTGAATTCCCCATGCTGGTAGGTGCTTCGCGAAAGCGCTTCCTCGCCGCCATTCGGGAGGATCGTGGCGTGGAATCCAGCCCGCTGCTGGCCGACCCTGCTACCGCGGCCGTAACCGCCATTTCTTCCCAAATGGGCGCGTGGGGCGTGCGCGTGCATGAGGTCGCCGTTTCCCGCGACGCCGTAGATGTAGCGGCAGCATGGAACGCCGGCGAGGGCTATACAGGCGGAGGCAATGCCAGTGGCAGTTATAACAATGGTGCCGATGGAAACGGCACCATGAAATCTACCGCCCTACCGCGCAACCCTGAGGAGTAAATCATGGCAGACCGCATCGAGCTCACCGGCCTGGAATGCTTTGGCTACCACGGCGTCTTCGAGGAAGAAAAGCGTACCGGCCAGCCGTTCATCGTGGATATCACCTGCTGGTCCGAGTTCGCCGAGGCCGCCGCAACCGATGATCTGACCAAGACCATCAATTACGCCGAGCTTGCCGACGTCGCCGCAAATATCATCGAGGGCCCCGCCCGCGATCTCATCGAGACCGTGGCCAGCGAGGTTGCCGAAACTGTCATGGATACCTTCGAAGGCCTGCACGCCGTTGAGGTCACGCTCCACAAGCCGAAGGCACCGATTCCGCGCACTTTTGCCGATGTCGCCGTGGTCGCCCGCCGCTCCCGCAAGCACGCGAGGACGCTCTAATGCGTGCGGTGCTGTCCATCGGATCCAATATGGATGACCGCGTGGAGCTATTGCGTACGGTATTCGAGGAATTCGCCGGCGACATTGTCGCCGCCTCGCCGGTCTATGCCACCCCGCCGTGGGGAGTAACGGACCAAGATGAATTCCTCAACGCCGTACTCATCGTGGATGTCGACGAGTCACCCAAAGAACTCCTGCGCCGCGGGCAGAAGCTCGAAGAGGCCGCCGAGCGGGTGCGCGTGCGCCACTGGGGACCGCGCACGCTGGACGTAGATATCGTCGATATCGAGGGATACACCTCCGACGACTCGGAGCTCACCGTCCCGCATCCTTATGCCCATGAGCGCGCCTTCGTACTGATTCCGTGGTTGGCGGCCGATGGCGGTGCTAGGTTGAGTGGGGAGGGCGTCGCCAAGCGGGTAGCAGCACTCGACCCGAAGGAGCGCGCAGATATTCGCCGGCTGGGCATGATGGAGGAGCTATGAAACGGACCTCGTTGGGTGCCCTCATTGGCACCGGGGTCTTCTTTGCCGCCGCAGCGGCAATCCTCACCACGCGGTTTTATGGCTCCATGGTGCAAATCCCGGTAACGGTGTCAGCCACGTTGTGGCTCATGGCCGTCATCTGCTTAGTGCTGACCTGGAAGGTGGACCAAGCCACCGCGGACGAACACGGCATTGGCCTGGATAATTCGCAGCTCAACCCCATGACCATCACGCAGTTCATGCTGGTGGGCAAAGCCTCGGCGTGGACCGGCGCAATAGTAGGTGGTATCTATGTCGGCATTGCCGTCTACGTCATCCCCAACGCCGGCACCCTCGCGGCTGCCTCCGATGACCTGGTGGGGGTCATCGCCTCTGCGCTCGGTGGCCTTGCGATGGCCGCTGCTGGCCTGCGTCTGGAGCGACACTGCGAGACCCCGCCCCCACCTGATGGGGTACAGGCGGTACATTAGTGAGCATGACTGAGCCGCGCTCTTCTTCTAGCAATACTCCCGCCAAGACGACCAAGCCGGATCTGGGCCAGATTGGGCTCATCGTCCTTGTGGTGCTGGCTGTACTCGCCAGCATCGTTATGCTGATTTCCGGTTCTGCCGCAGCGCTTAAGATCGCGCTCATTGCCGCCCTGTGGGCCGCCGTGCTCGGATTTTTCCTGGTGATGCGCTATCGCCGCCAGGCCCAGGAGTCTGTCACCAAGCTAGAACTGCAGGAGCGTGCCCACCGAGCCGAGCTGAAGCAAGCCCGCGCCGCCGATGGGCAGCCTCTGCCGGACCAGGAATTGCTCGATGAGATCCGTACCGAGCTCTCCTCCATCCGCAAGCAGATTGAGGACCTCTCCGGCCACGAGTTCACCTATGAACCAGCCGCCCTGCATGCTGAGGCCCGCCGCATCATGCAGCTGGAGGCCCAGACCGCAGCCGCCGCGCGTCCGAGTGCGGACGATGGCAATGTGGATTTCACCCAGTCCTCTTCCGGTGCTCCGTCTGCCGATGCTATCGCCGGCCGTCTAGGCAACCAGCCGTCCGCGGCGCATGCCGAGTCCAACCCGCTCAATGACATCATTAGCGAAAAGACCCGCGCGCAGAGCACCTCCGGCAAGGCTTCTGGCGCCTCCACCTTTGATACCGGCGGTTTCCAGGCGGTGCGCTGGGATACCGGCGGAGATGACTCCTTGAAGACCACCCACGCTTCCGCCTCCAGCGAACACCACGGTAGCCACCGCAAGCCGGAGGCTGCGACCACAGCCACTGATGAGACCCAGGACATCCCGCAGCAGCCGGCGTCGCAGCACGATGAGCGCGCGGAGTACCCGGGCTCTGGCCAGCACGTGGCCGCAGAGAAGTTCGAGCCGGTACGCCAGAAGGCGGCCCGATCGCACCATCGCGCGGCCACCGAAGAGCCCGATTCCCGCGGTCGCCGCCGCAGCGATGATAAGCGCGAGGGCGCGGTATCCGTGGCCGAGCTTTTAGCCCAGGCGAAGAAAAAGAAGGATAAATAAATGCGCCCGCCACGCATGCGGGTAGCTCTCTTCGGCCGCAGTCTGGCCGGCTTTACCTTGGCCAATGCCATGGAACGCGCCGGCCATGAAGTGCAGATGCTCTCGGACCCAGCCGAGCTTGCTTCCTTCGAGACTCTCATTATCGCCGTGGGCGATGCCCGCCTGGAAGCCACCGTGGAGCTGCTCGAACCCCATGTTCATCGTGGGCTAATCGTCTTCCACACCTGCCTTTCACGTGGGGTGCAGGTATTGGATCCGCTAGAAACTCACGGCTGTGTTGTCGCGGCGCTCGCCCCATTTACACTTAAGCGTTGGGCAGTGACCACCCTGGATGAGTTGGGCGAGACCGTGGTGGAACTTAATATCGCCGAGTTTCGCGCAGAGACCGTGGCACTTTCCGACGCCGAACGTGCCCCCTTTGCCGCCCGCGCCTACTACGCCGAAATGCTTCGGCACTTGCATATCTCTGCAGCGGTTGATGCCCATTTCCTCTCGCCTTCAGAAGAGCCGCCCCTGGTGGGGGAGGACATGGACACCGAAGAAATCATCGCCGCCTATCGCGGCGCCACCGATCCCGGCCTACGGCGCAGCTACGTGGAGGTTGCCCGCCGCTTAGGCGAGGTGGATGGCCGCGAAGAGCTAGAAATGTGGGCCCTACAAGAGGAGAGCCGATGAGCCTAGAGCTAGGAAACGCCACCGTCATAAGCGAGATTGAGCGCATCCGCATGGTCGGCAGCGCTTTTCATAAGACCGGCCGTCCAGTGGCGTTAGTGCCGCTGACTACGGGCGTGCACGCTGGCCATATTGCGCTGGTGCGCGCGGCCAAGCATATCCGCGGTGCGGTCACCGTCGTGGCCCTGCAGTCCCCGCGCGAGGAGGGCCTTGAGCTCCTGCGGGCTGAGGGCGTGGACATCGTGTGGGACTACTCGCCCGAATCCTTGTGGCCGCATGGCCGCCGCATTGCCGTGACCCCAGCCAACGCCGCGACCACCTTGGAGCCACATCTCAGCAAGGATCTCACGCTCTACCTTGCGCTCATTCTGACGCTTTCGCCTACCGACGTCCTGTTCGGCGAGAAAGACTACGAGCTCCTCCTTGCCCTCCACCACGCAGCCCAGGACTTCCACCTGGGGGTTCGCGTGCAAGGCGTTCCGGCCGTGCGTATGCCCGATGGCGTGGTAATGAGCCTGCGCAATACCAACGTGCCCGCCGAATCCCGCGATCAAGTAGCGGCCCTATCGGCAGCGCTGACCGCCGGCGCTCATGCAGCCGAGGCAGGGGCAGACAAGGTCCGTGAGGTCGCCGCGGAGGTGCTGCGCGCAGCGGGTGTTGAGCCCGAGTACCTCGAGGTGCGCGGCCGCGACTTAGGAACCCCTCCCGAGGAGGGCGATGCCCGCCTGCTTGTTGCGGCTACCATCGGCGGCGTCCGGCTCATCGATAATGTGGGCCTGCCGCTGGGCATCGGCTTTAATAATATTGAAGAACACGAAGCCAAGGCAGAGCTCGAGCGCGAACAGCAACGCGAGCAACAGCGCGCACAAGATGCCGCTTTTCAGCAGCTATCGGAGGACTAATGACCGATATCCAGATCCGCGACCTTGACCCGCGCGATGAACCCGCGGCCATTTCTTTTGCCATCGAAGGTATGCATCTGCATTGGTTTGTAAAAAGCCGGCGCTTCGAGCGGGCCTATGGCCGTTATTTTTGGGATTTAGAGTGCGCCAAGGCCACCGATATTCTGGCCGCTTATGATGGAGACCGCTTTCTTGGCGTGCTTTTGGCCTCCATGAAGGGCAAGCCCGCTCTGCCGTATCCATGGTGGCGAAAGGCTTATGTCCACGCGGTGGAAATTTTCAATAATCTGCGCCCCGGCGGGCACCGTGATGACTATGACTCTGCCAATAAGGACATGCTGCTCAAGTACTTGGGCGAGCATCCCATTGACGGCGAAATCGGCTTCCTGGTAGCTGACCCTAACTCCGGCGTGAGCGGCGTGGGCACCGCGCTGCTTGAGGCCTTCGAAGCCCGCCACGCGGGAAAGAATATCTACCTATTTACCGATGATGGCTGTACTTATCAGTTCTACGACAGCCGCGGTTTTACTCAGGTGGACGAGCGCACCATCGCGGTCAATGAGGACCGCGACTTGGTGTGCATGCTCTATGTGCGCCGCTTGGGTGCACCGCAGACCTAGCGCGCCAACGCCCCCATCGGGTCCCAGGCCGGCAGGGCGGTCACAGACTCGGACTGCAGCGCCGCTTGGTATTGCTCCGGCAGGCGGGAGGGGTGCACGGCGATTTCGAAGACGAATTCGTCGAACCAATCATCCGCCATGGTCCAAAATCCCTTATCGGCCTTCTTCGAGCCCCAGGAATTTTCCACGCGCCAGCGGTTAACGGTGCCGTCTTCAGCGATATCGGCGCCAGTTAAGACCATCGCATGCGTCATCAAGGACTCGTGCAGGCGTAGACGCTGCGCCTTGTCCACATCCATCTGCACGCCGTAGAAGGCCTCATAATCGTGCAGGTGCTTGGCCCATACGCCGTGCTCATCATCGGATTGCTGGTCGGTATCGCAGCCGAACCATACCGGCTGACCATCTTCGATGGAGGCACGGGCGGCATCGCGCAGCACCTCGATTGGGGCGTTGAGGTAGGTCACGCGTTTACCGGCCACATTGCCCAGATAATCCACGGTGTAGAGCTCACCATAGGCATTGCGCGGATCATTGACCACGCACACGTACTCGCTGAGATCCGCCGGCAGGTATTCCTTAGCAAACTCCTGCGGGGTATAGGTGCCTGCGCGGTGGAATTCATCGTCCTTATCGCGGTACTGCCACACGAAGTCCTCGGGCGGCAGGCCAAGGTTGGCGGTGAGGATACGGTAGACGTCGGCAAGCGCCTGCTCATGCGCGCCCTCTTCGCCGCTGCGGATACGATGTGCGGCGCGGCGCAGCACGGTCTGTAGGTTGCGGTTGAGCATCGCCGTGGCCTCGGAGGACGCAGTCTCCGGCATGGCGTACTGCGGTACCACGCCGTACTTTTCCACCAGGGCAACGAACATGGACCACTGGCCGCCGTCATCGATGGGGTCATCCATGAGCTTGGTCACCGTGCGGTCCGTAAGATCGCGGTCCTTCAGCTCAGCCATGGCAGTGAGGAACCAGTTGGCCTTCTCGAGCTTGTCAAAGAAGTAAATATAGGTCTGGGAAAGCTCAAAATCTTTAAGCTTGGCCTTGTCCATCAACCCACCGCGCAGGGAATTCAGGCCGGCAAAAATCCAGCAGCGGCCAGAAGCCTTCTGGTCGGCCACACCCCAGGAATCTAGCTTATGACTGGTTACCCGGTTAAGGGAGTGCAGTACCTCGCGGTCGAGGCTGAGCTTGTCGACGCCTTCTTGAGCCACCCCATTGCGCAGCATACGTAGCGTGGCATCGCCGGCGAGCTCAGTATTGGCGGCATGAACCTCGTTCGGTTTAATCTCGGTCATTTCTCGATTCTCCTTAGTTCATCCGGTCCCAAAGGGGAAGCTCAATCGGTTCGGTGGTTAGCGCCTGGGCGAGCTCCTCGCTCAGGTGCTCCTTGCGCACGGCGATATGGAAGATGTTCTGGTCAAACCAGGCATCGGCCATCGTGGCAAACCCTTTGCCCGGCACATCCTCGCCGTCTTCCTTGCGTGGTGGCTTGGAGCCCCAGGAGTTCTCGACGCGCCAAGCTCGGTCCCCATCAACACCGGTGAGCACCATCGCGTGGGTAGGTGCGGTCTCGCCGGAGGTAAAACGCTCCTCCTTAGTCATGGTGGAATCAATGCCGTAGAGGCCATCGGTATCCACTAAGCCTTCGTCCCATACGCCGTTAAGGAATGAGAATTGGCGGTTAACATCGCAGCTAAACCACACCGGCTCACCGGCGGCCAAGCTGCGCTGGGCGGTCTCTTTCAATTCGGCCGCGCTGACGTTGAGGTACTCCTGCGGTGCGCCGCCCAGTACATTGGTCTCTTCGGCGCTGCTAAATACGCGATGCTTGGGGTTGGCGGAGCGGGGGTCATCGGCCAGCACCACGTACTCGTCCAGCTTCGGCAGGTACTTATCTGCAAATTCGCGCGGAGTAGAGTGCAGGCGCACGAATTGCTCGTCCTTGGTGCGATACGCCCAGGTAAATTCTTCCGGCGGGGTGCCTAGGTGGATGGCGAGGATGCGGTGGAAATCCTTGCGCGCCTGAGCAAGGATGTCCTCGCGCGGGCCATCTAGCGCGGCGGCGCGACGCACCACCGTGGCAAGATCGCGGTTCATTTCCGCGGTATTGCCAGAAGAACGTACCTCCGGCATGACCTCGGCAGGCACCACGCCGTACTTGGACACTAGGTTGCTAAAGAAGCACCACCAGCCGCCATCGGCCCCGGCGTGGTCTAAGACTGCGGCGACGGTGCGGTCATCCCAGCCGGCGTCCTTTTTATCCAGTAACTGGTTAAGCACCAGGTTGGCGCGCTCCAGCTTGTCAAAGTATTGCAGGTAGGTAAAGGAAAACTCGAAGCTATCTACGTTGAGCGCCTTGGCTGCACGGTGGCGGAAAACGTTCAATGCCGCAAACATCCAGCAACGGCCCGAGCGTTTCTGGTCCGAGACATCCAAGCTATCCAGCTTGACCTCGGTGGTGGGGTACAGGGCGGTAATGCGGTCGCGGTCCAAGGCTGCCTTGGCAGCCCCGACATTGGTGATGGCGTTGCGCGCGATGCGCAGCCGTGAATCGGCCGCAGCCTCCGTGCGCAAGTGGGATAGAAATTCTGTGGTGAGCAAAGTCATAGTTTCGGTTTTAGCAGACCCGGGCCCACAGCAGCGCGGGCGGGTGGAGCTAGAGATGTGCCGCCAGCTTGCCGACGACCCCCGGAATCCCTACTTCCTCCGGCAGCCACGGAACCTCGCGCACCGGGGTATCTGGGAGCTTGGCGCGCAAAAGCGCGAGTGCCTCATCTTCAGCAGCGCGCCGGGCGGCAAGGAACTCTCCTTGGTTCGCAGGGGTGCGCCGGTTAACCAGCATGGAACCCACGTGCACGCCATTTTCGGTGAGGTCTGCGTGAAATTCCGCCGATTCCAGCACGGGCAGGCGTTCGGCGGTGAGCACGATATGGAAGACCGTGCGCGGGGAGGTGAGTGCGGCGCGCAGTTGAGCAAAGCGTTCGCGACGCTGGAATAAGGTCGCGCGAATTTCTTGGTTACGCCGGTCAACAGGATCATTCTCTGCGCCGCTGCCTTGTGACATCCCGCGCACCAGCGAGCCGAATTTATCGGATTTTTCGCGCCGAAAGAGTAACCCATCGGTGTAGGCCGCCATGATTTCTGGCAGGGCCATGAGCCGTGAAGTGTGCCCGGAAGGGGCGGTATCGAAGATGAGATAATCGAAGTCAGGTTCTTCCACGACGAGTGCTGCGATGCGCTCCAGCAGCGCCGCCTCTTGCGTGCCCGGCGACTGCCTGGCCAAGTCGAGGTGCTTGGTGACCTCGCCGTGTAAATGCTCGGGCATGAAGCGGCGCATTGATTTTCCCACCTGCGCTAGGTGCTGCTCCGTGGTGCGCGCCGGGTCAATTTCGATGGCGGAGAGGGTAGGGGTGAGGGAAGTAGGGGCGTCGCCAAGCGAAGTGCCAAAGATATGCCCCAGGTTATGCGCCGGATCCGTAGAGACCAGGCAGACGCGGTGGGCATGAGATAGGCGCAGTGCGGTAGCAGTAGCCAAGGTGGTTTTACCCACCCCGCCCTTGCCACCGAAGAACATGATGGGGGCGGTCTCTAGCAACATTGGAAATTCTCCAGCGGGGATCGATCCATTCCCATGCGGGTATGCCAGGCGTGGAAATCCTCATAGACCAGCGGTAAAAGCTCCAGAGTGTAGTAGCTGGCTGGGTTGGGGATGCCAAGTGCCTCCGAGGCAACCAGCATCAGGAAGAGATCGTCTTCCTGCTGCTGGGCCTTGGCGAAGCTGGCGCGGTACGGGGCCTGGTAGAACTCGTTGAGCCCAGTCGCGAGGGCTCTTAGCTTATCGAGCATGTTCAGGCAGCGGGGCGTCAACGTCTTCATCAGACCACTCCAGCGGGGCCTGCTTGCGGGCGCGGGAGATAGCGCCAACGGCTTCTACAATCACCCAGATGGCAGCTACTACGATGATGACGTCCATGCAGAATAGTAGCCAGTTCTGGTTGATGAACAGGGACTTTAGCTGCAGTAGCGCAGCCCAGAGGGACATGGCGGTAACGAAGATGAGCGGGATGATAACCGGCCACGTCGGCCGGCGCAGGTGGGTAAGGATGACTACCACGATGGCCAAAGCAAGACCCGCCATGAGCTGGTTGGTGGTGCCAAATAGTGGCCAAATGGTCATGCCGCCCGAGCCATCCGCACCGGCGGAGAAGGTTAGGCCGAAGGCTAGGCCCACCGCAATGATGGTGGACACTATGGCCTTGATGCGTACTCCCATGATTTCTCCAATTTCTTGCACCACGAGGCGCTGCAGGCGCACGCCCGAGTCCATGGTGGTCGCGGCAAAGAGAACGGCCATGGTGGCCAAGATGGTGCCGGAGAGGGAAGTGGGAATCCCCATGCCCTCATTCATGAGTGCGCCGCCGCCTTGCACAAAGGCCTCCACGCCGCCGGCATTCCATTCGGAATAGATCTCTTCCCACTGCGCGGCGGTCTTGAAGCCGGCGGTAGTAGCGATGATGGTGCCCAGCGCGAGCAAACCCTCGCCCACAGCGCCGAAGTAGCCGACAAAGCGTACATCGGTTTCCTTATCAATCTGCTTGGAGGAGGTACCGGAGGCCACCACACCGTGGAAGCCGGAGATAGCGCCGCAGGCGATGGTGACAAAGAGCAACGGGAAAATACCTGGGGTGCCCTCCGGCACGGTATCGCGCAGCGCCGGTGCCGCAATATCCGGCCGGGTAATGAGGAAGGAACAGTACAAGATGCCCAGGCCCACAAAAAGCTGTAGGCCGTTGATGTAATCGCGCGGCTGCAGTAGCACCCACACGGGCAGCATAGATGCGATAAAGGCGTAGATGAATAGCAAGATTATCCATACGCCATTTGCGGGGATGCCCAGGACGGTGTCCGGCAGGACGACAGGGACGCGATCGCCGAGGATCATTAGCGCGTAGAGCGCGACAACGCCGACGATGGAGACTAGCGGCAGGTTCCAGTTGAAGCGGTAGATGGCCTGACCGATGAGCAGTGCGACAACGATGGCTCCCCACGTGGGGATTACGGCCGTGGGAGTGGATACCAGCAGGTTTGAAATTACCACGGCGAAGGCGGTGTTTACCATCAAAAGCAGCAGGAAGATGACGATGAGAAAGAGGTTGCGGCCGCGCTTGCCTATGTAGCGCCCAGACAAGGTGCCGATGGATTGGCCCCTGTGACGCTGCGAGGCCCACAGTGCACCGAGATCGTGCATGCCAGCAAAGAAGACGGTGCCGATGGTTACCCAAAGGAAAGCCGGTACCCAACCCCAGATGACGGCTACAGCCGGACCAATGATGGGAGCGGCGCCCGCCACGGAGGTGAAGTGGTGTCCCCACAAGACGTATTTATTGGTGGGAACATAGTCCACGCCGTCTTCCATGGTGTGGGCCGGGGTGGAGTAGTTCGGAGATAGCCGGAAAATGCTCTTTCCCAGGAACTTGGAGTAGAGCAGGTAGCCGGCACCCATCATCGCAATGCCGATGATGGCGAGGGCAAGAGAGTTCATGGTGTGCGTCTCCTCGGAGGCGAGTGGGTGGCGTGTATCACAGGTGCGAATAGTATGCCATAACTCACATATGAATTTGCCCGCGGGGGAGAGCTGTGGGTGGATTTATATTTAAAGCTGCTTGCAGCACAGCTAATAGAGCAGCCCGCCGTGGAGAGACGAAAGCGCGACCCTTGCTCGAGTAGAAACAAGGGCCGCGCGTTAGGGGCTTAAACTCTGCAGTGCTTACTTCTTATCGACGCCGATATTGCCGTCCTTCTTCCACACCACAACCACTGCCGGGCGAGGGGTGGACTTGCCGCCCTCTGGCCAGTGGGAGGTTTGCTTTTCAAAGGTGGCGTCATCAGTTTCACCTGGGTGCTGGACGTTGACCATGACGCGCTCATCGGTGACGATGGGGCCACAGGTTTCGGCGCCTGCCGGAACGGTAAGGAAGCACTTGAGCTCACCGCGGGTATCGCCCTCAGTGGTCACGGCGTAGAGTCCATCGTTGGACTCAAGGGCGTTGCCGTCCGTGGAGATCCATAGGTTGCCGTGGTTATCGAAGGCCAGGTTATCCGGGCAGGAAATCGGGGATACCTTCTCCTTGTCAAAGCCACCGAAGTAGGTATTAGCCTCCTTCGGGTCACCACAGACCAGGAAGAGGTTCCAGGTGAACTTCTCGCCAGCGTGGTCATCTTCAATTTCCATGACCAGGCCGTTCTTGTTCTCCTTGATAGGAGCCCACTCCATCGGCTCTTCCTTGTTCTTCTTGGCGTTCTCTCCGGTAGCGCCGCGGTATTTATTGTTGGTCAGGGACACGTAGACCTTTTCGGAGTCTGGGTGAACCTGCATATCCTCAGGGCGGTCCATCTTGGTCGCGCCCACCTTATCGGCGGCCTCACGGGTGTAGACAGCAACCTCTTCCGCGGACATGCCATCGACATGGGACTCAAACTTATTGTTTTCCGTATCGGAGGTCAGCAGCTTGATCCATTCACCCTTGCCATCAAAAGCGCCATCTTCTGGCAGTACGCCGGAGCCGTCAATCTCGTCGGCTGGGGAGTTGCCCTCTACCTTGGCCACGTACAGGGTGCCGTGGTCCAAGATGGTGAGGTTGTGCTCGATATCTCCCTCTTTGTACTTCTTGGTGGAGATGAACTTGTAGATGTACTCGAAGCGGGAGTCATCACCGGAATAGCACACAACGGTGCCATCAGAAGCGATGTGAATATTGCCTGCTTCGTGCTTGAAGCGGCCCAGTGCGGTGTGCTTGACCGGAGTGGACTTCGGATCCAGCGGGTTGATTTCTACGATCCAGCCGAAGCGGTTCGGCTCGTTCGGCTCCTTGGAGACGTCGAAACGCTTATCAAAGCGCTCCCACTTGCGCTGGGACTCGCCGTCTTCCATGCCGAAGCGCTCCAGAGACTCCTGTGCCTTCTTGTCATCCAGCTTGGCGTGTGCAAAGTACTGGTCAAAGTTCTCTTCGCCAGAGAGCATGGTGTTCCACGGGGTGATACCGCCGGAGCAGTTATTCAGGGTGCCCTTGACCTTCTTGCCGGTCTTATCGGCGGAGGTCTTGACATAGTCGGAGCCGGCTGCGGGGCCGACCAGGGTGAATTCGGTGGTGGCAGTGATGCGACGATTGAGCGGACCGAACTCGCGCTTGAGCTCACCGGTGTTGCCAACCTTGGATACTTCCACGATGGAGTGACCGTGACCAGCCCAGCCAATCTTGGCCTGCTCTTCGGTCGGGTTATCCGCATCGTAGTTGGGGAACATCTGCGGCTCGGTGGTGTACTCGTGGGAGCAGACGTAGATAAGGCGGTTGTCATCGTCCGGGTGCTCGATAAGGCCCGCAAAGTCATTGTTGAAGCCGAACTGCTTCTCAGCCGCCTCGGCGGTCTGATTCTTGTCATCGAATTCCGGTGCGTCCTTAAACAGCGGGTCACCCCAAGCGATGAGCACGGACTGCTCGTAGCCATCCGGGATGACTACTTCGTCCTTTTCGTTTGGCTGCACTGGGTCGAACTTCATGCCCTCTGCAGAAGTAAGCTCAACGTTCGCCTCAGAGGTCTTGCCGCCCTTGCCCTCGGAAGAAGAAGCCTCGTTGGAGGCATCATCCGGGTTGGAGCAGGCCGCTAGGGCGGCGCCACCGCCGACGGTTACGACGGACAGGCTGCCCGCACGCAGGGCGGTACGGCGGGAGAGCTGGTCACCAAAGTACGGGTTATCGGACTTGTTCTCACACTCACCAAAGCAAGCATTACCGCACTTGTAGGTGCAGGTAAGGCTAGAACGGGAAGATGCAAAGAGACTAGAGAGAAGGTTGCGGCCTTTAAGCGCCATTAGTACTGCTCCAAAGATAGTCGAAGAAATTGTTTAGACACGGGGACAGCCATATATAAAAGACAATCTTTGTAACTGTGCGTTGACCCCGAGGTGACAGTGAAGTGAATTATGAGTAAAACTTTTCCCGGGTCAGGGTGGCGTGGGCTAAATCGCGTGCTGCGGTGGGGATCGACTACCCTAGGCTAACGTGAGCGAGCAGAAGAATAATGAAGTAAACGATGTCCCTGAGCAGCTGCGCATCCGTCGCGAGAAGCGCGATCGCCTGCTGGAATCCGGCGTAGAGGCCTACCCGGTAACCGTTGAGCGCACCATCTCCTTAAAGGATCTGCGCCATGATTTCCGCGTAGTGGCGGAAGGCGAAGAGCCAGGCAACGAAGAAGGCGTAACCTACCTGGCCGCTGGTGAGGAAACCGAGGTCACCCACGCCATTGCCGGTCGCCTTATTTTTATGCGCAATACCGGCAAGCTGTGCTTTGCCACCTTGCAGGATGGTGACGGAACCCAGGTGCAGGCCATGCTGTCCCTCGCGGAGGTGGGCAAGGAGCGCCTCGACGCCTGGAAGTCCGACGTTGACTTGGGCGATTTCATCTCCGTGCGCGGCCGCGTGATTTCCTCGCGCCGCGGCGAGCTGTCCATCATGGTCTCCGAGTGGACCATGGCCGCTAAGTCCCTGCGCCCTCTGCCGGTGTCCTTTGCCGATATGGCAGAAGATACTCGCGTGCGCCAGCGATATAACGACCTCATTATCCGCGAAGATGCCCGCAAGAACGCCATGGTCCGCGTCAAGGTCATGCGCGCGCTACGCAACTACCTGGAAAGCCAGGATTTCGTAGAGATTGAGACCCCGATGCTGCAAACCTTGCACGGTGGTGCAGCCGCTCGCCCGTTTATTACCCATTCCAATGCGCTGGATATTGACCTTTACCTGCGCATTGCTCCAGAGCTGTATTTGAAGCGCGCCGTCGTGGGCGGCATTGACCGTGTCTTTGAAATCAACCGCAACTTCCGCAATGAGGGTGTTGACCGCTCCCACTCGCCAGAGTTTGCCATGCTGGAGACCTACGCAGCGTGGGGCGACTACAATGATTGTGCCCGCATGACGCGCGAGTCCATCCAGGCTGTTGCCCGCGATGTCTTCGGCTCGACCACCGTCACCCTTGCCGATGGCACTGAGTTTGACTTCGGCGGCGAAGAATGGCCGGAGATCGAGATGTACCCCTCCCTGAATGAGGCCCTGCAGCGCAAGTTCCCGGGCCAGCCGGAGGTCACCATCGATACCGACGTCGAGACGCTCAAGGGCATTGCAGACGTCATCGGCCTTGATGTCCCGAAGGACGGTGGCTGGGGCCACGGCAAGCTGGTGGAGGAAATCTGGGAGGTCCTGTGCGAGGACCAGCTGGAAGGCCCTATCTTTGTCAAGAACTTCCCAGTTGAGACCTCCCCGTTGACCCGCCAGCACCGGTCCGAGCCGGGCGTGACTGAGAAGTGGGACCTCTACGTGCGCGGTTTCGAGCTGGCTACCGGTTATTCCGAGCTGGTGGACCCAGTTATTCAGCGCGAGCGTTTTGAGGACCAGGCTCGCCTAGCCGCCGGTGGCGATGACGAGGCCATGGTGCTGGATGAGGACTTCCTCGCCGCTATGGAGCAGGGCATGCCGCCTACAGCCGGTACGGGCATGGGCATGGACCGTCTGCTTATGGCCTTGACCGGCTTAGGCATCCGTGAGACCGTGCTCTTCCCGTTGGTCAAACCTGAGCAGAAGTAGCACCTAGCGTCCTCTCGCTTGGCCGTCAGCGCGCGAGGCTGGCGGCTTGCCGTTTTCTGTGCGGCTCAGCGGAGCAGTAGTTCAACGGCTCAGTGGGCCGGCGGATTTATCACCTCGCAGGCGCTTAATGATGTTCTCGGCCGAAATCAGGCACATTGGCACGCCGACGCCCGGCACGGTGGTAGCCCCCGCATAGTAGAGACCTGCTACCTTGCGCGAGGCATTGCGCCCGCGCAAAAACGCCGACTGCCGCAGCGTGTGCGCCGGGCCGATGGAGCCGGCCGACCAGGCATGGTAGCGCTCGGCAAAATCGGCCGGGCCGAGCGTGCGCTTGACGACGACCCTCTCTCGCAAATCCGGCACCCCGGCCGCGGCTGCGATGCGGTTGAGGGCGGCGTCGGCAATCGCAGCAACGCGATCGGACTCCTCTGCGTGATAGGCATTGCCAAACCCTGGTGCCTCCGCGGCCGGCACCGGCACCAGAATGAAGAGATTTTCGTGGCCCGCGGGGGCTACGTTCGGGTCGGTGGCGGAGGTCTTGGACACATAGATGGACTCGGAGGCTCCCAACGGCCGAGAGGACTCTGGGCCGGAATAAACGGCGCGGAAATCCGGATCCCAGTCCTTGCTAAAGAGCAACGTATGGTGTGCCAGCTCGGGCAGCTCGCCCTTCACCCCGGCCAAGATGAGCACGGTACCCAGGCCCGGATTGCGTCGGCCCCAGTAGCGCTCCGGGTAGGTGCGCAGCTGCGGCGGCAAAAGCTGGGTCTCGGTGTGGTGCAAGTCCGCCGCGGAGACCACGATATCGGCGTGGATGGCGCCTTTGCTCGTGCGCACGCCCGTTACCTGCCGATTAGAGACCTTGATGGAGGTAACCTCCTCGCCCAAACGGAAGGTGGCGCCAAATTTCTTCGCTTGCCGGTAAATGGCCTGGACCACGGCGGCGAAACCACCCTGCGGGTAGCGCACTCCCTCCACCAGGTCGGTGTGGCTCATCAGGGAATACAGCGCCGGAGCTGCGGCCGGCTCGGAGGATAAAAAGACCGCCGGGTAACTCAGAATCTGGCACAGGCGGGCATCGGAAAAGGTCCGGCCCACATGCTGCTTCAGGCTCGTCATAAGCAGTGCTACGAGGCGAGAAATCCGGGTGCGAATATCGCGGTGGACCAGGTTGAGCGGCGCGGAGAAGGTGGTGTAGAGGAAGTGCTTGAGCGCCATGTCATAGGTATCGCTGGCTTGCGCCAAGTATTGGCGAACCTTTTCTCCCGCGCCGGGCTCCACGGACTCGAATAGCGCGGTGACTTCCTCGATACCGGAGTGCACGTTTATTAGGGAGTCGCCGTGGAACACGCGGTAGGCGGGGGAGAGGTCCACTAGGTCCAACTCCACCTCAGTGGAGGTGCCGCACAGCGCAAAGAAATGGTCGAAAGCTTCGGGCATGAGGTACCAGGACGGGCCAGTATCCCAGCGGAAGCCGGCTTCCTCATAGCTGCCGGCGCGCCCGCCCACCTCATCCAGCGAGTCCACAACGGTGACCGAGTAACCCTCGCGGCCAAGCAAGGCGGCGGTGGCGAGACCGGCGATGCCGGCTCCAATGACAACGGCGTGCATGGGGTTCTCCTTAATCCCAGTTTGGGTGCGGGGTGCGGCCGCGGCGGCGCGCGGCGCGGGCCGCAAGCCAAGCCTTGGTGTGATTCGGTACGGATACCCGTGCGGTAGCTAGGTCCGTAGCTGGCGTCGCAGCGAGGCGATTGGTGAGCTCGGCAAAGATATCCGCCGCCGCGCTCACGCCCACCCGCGTGGAGGCCGGCAGCAAGTCGATGGTGAGCGCGGCGGTTGCGAGCTCCTGGCGGATCTCCGCAATGAGCGCGGATTTGGTGGCTTCATCAATCCGGCCGGATGGGGCCTGCTGAAAATAGGTGCGGCCTAAAATGGAGCTATCCTCGCCCAAGTCACGCAGGAAGTTTATCTTCTGGAATGCCGAACCCAGCGCGCGGGCACCGCGTTCCATGGCTGTGCGGTCGGTAGCGGAGACGTTTTCCTCAGCTAAGAAAATCTGTAGACACAAAAGCCCGATAACTTCCGCTGAGCCGTAGATATAGTCCTGCAGCTCCGACGGGGAATATGCGCGATGGTTAAGGTCCGCGCGCATAGAGTTAAAGAAAGCAGCAAGGTGCTCGCGCTGGAAGTCACAGCGACGAGCAGTGATGGCATAAGCATGTACCACAGGATCAGTGTGCAGGCGCTGCTGCGGTGCGGCCAGGATAGTTTGCTCGTAGGCATCCAGCGCGGTGGCGGGATTGGTGTGGGCTTGGGCGGCGGCGCCGTCGACAAGCTCATCAGCAATGCGCACCACCGCGTACAGGTGGCGGATATCGGCGCGCACCCGTCCGCGCAAAAGCCGCGTGGCCAGGGAGAAGCTGGTGGAGTACTGCCCCATAACCTGCGCGGCCGCGCGGGAGGCCGCTTGGTCATAGCGAGTCAACATATCTGTCAACGTAGCATGCAGCCTATTAACGATTCGTGGCGTGTGGCTGCCCCTCAGCAAAGCCCGCAGCGGACTGCACTCCTACGGTGGCGCGCTCGTGGAACGTCGCCAAGGAATCCGCGCCGGCGTAAGTACATGAGGAACGCACACCAGAGACAATCCGGTCTACCAAGTGCTCTACTCCGCCGTGCTCGGGGTCGAGGTAGATGCGAGAGGTAGAAATACCTTCTTCAAACATCTCGCGGCGGGCGCGCTCAAATGCCTCGGTATCGGAGTTGCGGCCGCGCACCGCCCGGCGCGAGGCCATACCGAACGATTCCTTATAAAACGCGCCATCGGCGCCCTTGTGCAGGTCACCTGGAGATTCAAACGTGCCGGCGAACCAGGAGCCGATCATGACATTGGAGGCACCTGCGGCCAGTGCAAGGGCGACATCGCGCGGGTCTCGCACGCCGCCATCGGCCCAGACGTGGGCGCCAACCTCGCGGGCTGCCGCAGCGCACTCCAGGACGGCTGAGAATTGCGGGCGGCCCACACCGGTTTGCATGCGGGTGGTGCACATAGCGCCTGGGCCCACACCGACTTTGATGATGTCCGCGCCGGCCGCCGCCAGCTCACGTACACCCTCGGCCGTGACGATATTGCCGGCAGCAATGGGAAGCCCCAGATCCAGTGCTTTTACCTTGCGCAGCGCGGTGAGCATGCTGGCTTGGTGGCCGTGCGCGGTATCGATGACCAGGACGTCAGCACCGGCTTCCGCCAGGGCGCGGGCGCGGCCTTCCACATCGCCGTTGATCCCCACCGCAGCACCAATGTGCAGCCGGCCCTGCTTGTCGACGCCCGGCTTATACATCTTCGCCCTTACCGCCCCCTTCCTGGTGAGGATTCCGGCCAGGGTGCCATCCGCGTTGACCACCGGGGCTAGTTTGCGGGAGGTCTTGCGCAGCTTGGTGAAGGCCTCCTGCGGGTCAATGCCCACCGGCAACGTCACCAGATCCGTGGTCATTAATTGTCCAACGGCGGTGAAATTATCCTGCCCGCGCAGATCCTTCGGCGTGATGATGCCGATGGGCATGTCCCCGTCGACCACGATGGCGGCGCCGTGGGCACGCTTATGCAAAAGGTTGTTGGTATAGCCCACGGTGTGGTGCGGCTTCACGGTAATTGGGGTGTCATAGACCAAGTCCGCTGCCTTCACAGAGGCAATGGTCTCTGCGGCCGCTTCCAGGGAGAGATCCTGTGGCAGGATGGTCAGCCCGCCGCGCCGGGCTATGGTTTCGGCCATGCGGCGACCGGCGACGGCGGTCATATTGGACACGATGATCGGGATGGTATTTCCAGTGCCGTCCTCAGTAGTGAGATCCACCGACTGGCGCGATCCCACCTCGGAGTGGCTGGGCACCATGAAAACATCGGAGTAGGTCAATTCGTACGGCGGGCGGGAATCATTGAGAAAACGCACTGGGGGTTTACCTCACTTCGTACTCGGGTAGCGCGGGCTCACCGCGCGGAAGAAGACACTAAGATTATACTCCTCGACTTTCTCCGTACCCGCGAACTCAGTATCCTGTCTGGGTGTCTCAGAACCCAGATTCCCGCATTTCCGCAGAGGTAAAGATCAACCTCACCATTCTCGTCCTTGGCGCGATGGTGATGATCTTGAACGAAACCGCCCTTTCGGTGGCGCTGCCTACCATCATGGCGGATTTTGGCATCCCCGCTACCTCTGCCCAGTGGCTGCTTACCGGTTTCTTGCTCACCATGGGCGTGGTCATCCCGACCACTGGCTTTCTCATGGATAAGTTCACCACCCGGCAGATCTTCCTGGCCTCTTCGGGCGTATTCCTTGCCGGCACGGTGCTAGCGGCACTCGCCCCTGCCTTCGGCGTGCTGCTGGCGGGACGCGTGTTCCAGGCTGCCGGCACCGCACTGATGATCCCCACCCTGATGACGGTGGCGATGACTCTCGTCCCGCCGCAGCGTCGCGGCAGTGTCATGGGAATTATCTCCGTGGTCATTTCCGTGGCCCCAGCGCTCGGCCCTACGGTGGGTGGTCTCGTTTTGAGCATGTCCAGCTGGCACGTCATCTTTTGGACTATGGTGCCGATGCTTGGCGGCATCTGCGCCGCCGGCTACTTCCGTCTGGTCAATGTGGGAGATAAGCGCGATACCCCGCTGGATTTCCCTTCCGTTATCTTGTCCGTCATCGCTTTCGGCGGGTTGGTCTATGCTGTATCGTCCCTAGAAAACATGCTGGAGGGCGATGGCCTCATAGACATCATCGTTCTCGTGGCAGGCCTCGTGGCTTTGGTCATCTTTACCCGCCGCCAGCTGCGCCTAGCCAAAGACAACCGCGCCCTATTGGATATGCGCCCGTTTACAGTTCCCAACTTCACCGTGGCGGTACTTGGCATGCTGCTCATGTTCGGGCTTTTGCTCGGCGTGGTCAATATCCTGCCCATCTACCTGCAGACCTCGCTGGCGGTAAGTTCCCTGGTTACCGGGCTCGTCGTCATGCCCGGCGGTTTGCTCCAAGGTGGCATTTCGCCGCTGGTCGGCCGCCTCTATGACATCCATGGGCCCCGTCCTCTCATGATCCCCGGTGCCCTGCTCCTTGCTGCAGGCACGTGGTTGATGACTCTCCTCAGTGAAGAGAGCGCGGTATGGATGGTCATTGGCATGCACATCCTCTTTGCCCTCGGCATTGCGCTCATGATGACGCCGCTGATGACGACGTCCCTAGCCTCCCTGCCAGACGAGCTCTACTCGCACGGCTCCGCCA
Source organism: Corynebacterium yonathiae (assembly GCF_027570195.1). Lineage (GTDB taxonomy): Bacteria > Actinomycetota > Actinomycetes > Mycobacteriales > Mycobacteriaceae > Corynebacterium > Corynebacterium yonathiae. Next base: position 69,695 of record NZ_JAKMUZ010000003.1, on the reverse strand, counting down.
TCCTTAATACTTTGCAGCAGCTGGCGGGTGCGGCCGGTACCGCCATTTTGATGACCTTCCTAGCCCGCGGGACCAAGTCCGGTGTGACTCAAGGTATGAATGAAGCCACCGCTACCGCCCACGGTGCACATTGGGCCTTCCTTTTCGCCGGCGCGCTGTCGCTGGTGGTTGTCGTGCTTGCCCCATTCCTCAAGCGCGTGCCATCCGCGGACTAGATTCCGGAGCAGAAGAAAGGCCCGCAGCGCAAAGCCTGCGGGCCTTAGATTTTAGGGTGCGATTTAGGAGGCACACAGCGGCAGGTTCAGCCGCCCTTCTTCAGCCTTATCGCCCCACACCAAAAATGCCGATTGCGTTCCTTCTACGGCCATGACGTAGGTAGGAACATCCGCGGTGGTCTCATAGCTTTGGATGGTGCACTGGTCATTGGAAAGCTCGACCGGTTCGGCGTCGGGAAGCATGGCATCGCGCTCCTCCACGCTGGGGTAGTAGGTCACGATATAGCTGAACCCATCGCCCGCGCAGGTAATTTTGGCCTCCTGGCCAGACTCCGGCTCGCGCGAGGAACATTCCGCCCCATCGAAGCCGTCCTGGCCGCTGCGGGACCCCACTAAGTCCGGATACGCATCCGCGAGGTTTTGCTCCTTGTCATTCCAGCTGGGGTAAGACAGGAAGAACCACAGCGCGGCGGCAGCAGCAATCGCAACCACAGCCAGCACAGTGATCAGCGCAATGAGGCCGCCCTTGCCCTTCTTCTGCTCGGGCGCCATGGGCTGCTGCACCATCGGCTGGACCATCGCCTGTGGCTGTGGCGGGGCGAATTGCTGCTGGGGGCGCGGTTCTGGGGCTTGCACGCGCGGGATCTGCGCGGTATCAAACTCCCGCTGCGGGCGCAGCTGAGCCACCACATCCTTGGCGCTGTCCGCCGTGCCAGTGGCTTTATATTCCGGGCACTTGCGCGCGACAAGTTGCTCGAATGCCTCTACCGCATTGCCGTGCGACTCGGGGGGGCGGGCCGGCTGCGGTCAGCACCGAAAGCTGCCGGTGCTTGTCGACGCCTACCCGGGCCTCCCTCAGCCCATGGACCGCAAAGTCTGCCTGCTTGCGAGAGACCAAAAAGTCCACCGCACCGGCCAGGGGGCCGAAGATCTCCGCCGCGTCTGCGGGGCTGAGATTATTGGGTACTTGCGAAAGCTGGGTGCCGACAAACCCTTCGCGCACAATGAACTCTTGTCCGTCTGCGGTAGTGCCCGTGCCTACCAGCGGTGCGATAGCTGGGTGGTGCAATCCATGTAATGCGGTGGACTTTTCCACCATGCCGGTAATTCCTGGGGCGAAAATCTCCACGCTCAACGTCTGGTGCGTGGCTCCGTCTTCCACAGCGAAGAGCGTGGAGGAAGAAGCTTCCTCCACTACTGCCAATTCGTGCAGGTTGTGTTGGGTGGTAAAGAACTCAGGAAGTTGGGGCACGGTGGAGATTTCCTTAAACAGTGCAAACGAGGGGCAGGGAACAATAAAACGATTCTAGATTACATGCACATGCCCCTGTTCGCTACCGGCGTACACCCGTGTGAGCTGCGAATATGGCGAATTCTGGCGGTGTTGCGGGCTTCTGGGGTCAAAACCGGAAATTATCGGTTGATTGCCGCGTTAGAGTGGGTACCACATTAGAAGCGAAAGTATAGGGGAATCATGTTCGAGAGGTTTACCGATCGTGCTCGCCGCGTCATCGTCTTGGCGCAGGAAGAAGCACGCATGCTTAACCACAATTACATCGGCACCGAGCACATTCTGCTCGGCCTTATCCATGAAGGCGAAGGCGTGGCCGCCAAGGCGCTGGAATCCATGGGTATCTCCCTGGAGGATGTTCGCCGAGAGGTCGAGGAAATCATCGGCCAGGGCAGCCAGCCGCACACCGGCCACATCCCCTTTACCCCACGCGCCAAGAAGGTCTTGGAGCTCTCGCTGCGTGAGGGCCTGCAGATGGGACACAAGTACATCGGTACTGAGTTCTTGCTGCTGGGTCTCATTCGCGAGGGGGACGGCGTCGCTGCCCAGGTGCTGACCAAGCTCGGCGCCGATCTGCCACGCGTACGCCAGCAGGTTATCCAGCTGCTATCCGGCTATGAAGGTGGCCAGCAGGAGGGCGGTTCCTCCAATGGTCAGGGCTCCGGTCCGGTCGGTGCGGGCGCTGGTGCTGGCGCCGGCGCGGGTGGCCGCGGTGGCTCCGGCGGTTCCGGCGAGCGTTCCAATTCCCTGGTGCTTGACCAGTTTGGCCGCAACCTCACCCAGGCTGCCAAGGATGGCAAGCTGGATCCGGTCGTTGGCCGTGAGTCCGAGGTGGAGCGCATCATGCAGGTGCTGTCTCGCCGCACGAAGAATAACCCGGTCCTCATTGGTGAGCCGGGCGTTGGTAAGACCGCCGTGGTCGAGGGCCTGGCGCTCGATATCGTCAACGGTAAGGTTCCGGAGACCCTCAAGGATAAACAGCTTTACTCGCTGGACTTGGGCTCGTTGGTAGCCGGCTCTCGCTACCGCGGTGACTTTGAGGAGCGCCTGAAGAAGGTGCTCAAGGAGATTAACCAGCGGGGCGACATCATCTTGTTCATCGATGAGATCCATACCCTAGTCGGTGCTGGTGCGGCCGAAGGCGCCATTGACGCAGCCTCGCTGCTCAAGCCCAAGCTGGCCCGTGGCGAGCTGCAGACGATTGGTGCTACGACCCTTGAGGAATACCGCAAGCACATCGAGAAGGATGCCGCCTTGGAGCGCCGTTTCCAGCCGGTGAAGGTCGACGAACCTTCCCTGGATGACACCTTCCTCATTTTGAAGGGCCTACGCGATAAGTACGAAGCACACCACCGCGTGTCCTACACTGACGAAGCGCTGCACGCCGCAGCTTCCCTCTCGGATCGCTACATCAATGACCGCTTCTTGCCGGATAAGGCCGTCGACCTTCTTGATGAGGCCGGTGCCCGCATGCGTATCAAGCGCTTGACGGCTCCGAAGGGCCTGCGCGAGGTTGATGACCGCATCGCGGAAGTCCGCAAGGAAAAGGAAGCGGCCATCGATGCGCAAGACTTTGAAAAGGCAGCCGGCCTGCGCGATAAGGAACGCAAGCTGGGCGAGGAGCGCGCGGAAAAGGAAAAGCAGTGGCGCTCCGGTGACCTTGAGGAAATCGCCGAGGTAGGCGAAGACCAGATTGCAGAGGTTCTGGCGCACTGGACCGGTATTCCTGTGCTGAAGCTGACGGAGAAGGAATCCAACCGTCTGCTCAACATGGAAGAAGAACTGCACAAGCGCATCATTGGCCAGGACGAGGCGGTCAAGTCCGTCTCCCGCGCCATCCGTCGCACCCGTGCAGGTCTCAAGGACCCGCGCCGTCCATCCGGCTCCTTCATCTTCGCCGGCCCGTCCGGTGTGGGTAAGACCGAGCTATCGAAGTCTCTGGCTAACTTCCTCTTCGGTTCGGATGATGACCTCATCCAGATCGATATGGGTGAGTTCCACGACCGCTTCACCGCTTCTCGTCTCTTCGGCGCCCCTCCGGGATACGTGGGCTACGAAGAGGGCGGCCAGCTGACCGAGAAGGTCCGCCGTAAGCCGTTCTCCGTCGTGCTTTTCGATGAGATCGAGAAGGCCCACAAGGAGATTTACAACACCCTCCTGCAGGTGCTGGAAGACGGTCGACTGACTGACGGCCAGGGACGCGTCGTTGACTTCAAAAACACCGTCCTCATCTTCACTTCGAACTTGGGCACGCAGGATATCTCGAAGCCGGTGGGCTTGGGCTTTACCGGGGCCTCCGAAAACGACGCGGACGCCCAGTACGACCGGATGAAGCAGAAGGTCAACGACGAGCTGAAGAAGCACTTCCGCCCGGAGTTCTTGAACCGTATCGATGACATCGTTGTCTTCCACCAGCTCACCCAGGAGCAGATCGTGGAGATGGTCGAGCTGCTCATCGGCCGCGTGGCCAAGCAGCTGGACGAGCGGGACATGGGCATCGAGCTCACGCAGAAGGCCAAGGACCTGCTGGCAAAGCGGGGCTTTGACCCAGTCTTGGGTGCTCGCCCGCTGCGTCGCACCATTCAGCGCGAGATCGAGGACCAGCTCTCTGAGAAGATCCTCTACGGCGAGATTGGTGCCGGTGAGATCATCACCGTCGACGTCGAGGGCTGGGACGGCGAGTCTAAGGACAATACCGGTGCGAAGTTCACCTTCAGCCCACGCCCGAAGCCTCTGCCGGAGGATACCGAGGAGCCTCAGCTTGACGACGCCGAGGTACGCGACAACGACGTCGAGTCCACCGACTCCAGTGAGCCTGACCCCATCACCCCCGATGTCCCAGGCGACGGCGGTTCCACCGCCGCCGGTACTGACCTAGAGTCCAACTCCGATTCCGATGACGACGGCCACAACCCGCCACCAGCAGGCGCCGGCCAGCCGATGTAAACCGGAAAATTAAGACCACCCAGCTTCTCGCTTTCTGTGAAGCTGGGTGGTTTTCTTTGTGTGCAGTTTTCTTATGCTCGGGATCCTTAGCCCGCACAATTGGATGGTGCCGGTTTCCCGTCGAAGCGGTCAAAGAGATACTTCAAGCCCACCGGGATGTTGATATACAGCGGTAAAGCGTGGTCGGCGCCTGCGCCTGGAATCGTTGCGGTGCCGGGTGCGGCTATGAAGACCACTGTTCCTCCCATCTGGCAATACGCCCCAGCGGCTGCACGGATCTGCTCGTGTGGAATGAGGTCATCATGTGGCGAGCTAGCGATCATGGCCGGCCCCTTCAGCGGGTGCTTGCCTTGGTTCTGCCGCAGCAAGGTTTCTTTGAAGATGGGCTTGCGCTCTACCAGCTCGGATAGCGATTCCCCGGTGCGGGTGAGCTGGCGGGTACTGCTAAAACCACACATGAGGATGGATTCACCCGTACAACTGGTGGCCGCCGAACGCAAGAAGTCGATGCCGCGAGGATTGAATTCTTCTAGTACCGCATCGCGGAACTTAGGGTCGCGCTCAGCAAAGCCATTGATGGCGTATCCCAGCACGTGGACGATGGAAGACCCGCCGATAGCTTTCATTACCTTGGGTAGGTCAGCCGGCGGGGCGCCGGAGTAGGTGCCGACCACGTTGAGCTCAGGTGCATAGGAATCGGCAAACTCCGCCGCGGCAAGCGAGGCGCCGCCGCCTTGCGAGTAGCCCGCAAAGCCGATAGGGGCGTCCTTCGGAGCGTGGGCCAGCTCCAAGCCGGAGCGGGCGGCATCGAGCATGGCGTGCGCTTCCTCAATGTGATTGACATAGGTGTGGTGGCCGGGCATGCCCAAGCCGATGAGATCCGCGACGATCACCCGGGCGCCATGGTGGAGAGTACCCATGTAGAAGCCGTACTCGTAATTAGCATTGATGGTGGGGGAGCCGACCTTGCTGAGCCCCACCTAGCCTAGGCCCATGCCTGCCCGCGATGGTGCGCATTGCTCGCCAGCGCCGCGGGGGTCGGACGCAAAGATGATGGTGGGGCGTTCGCCTTTACCGCGCCACGGCGCATTGGGCTCGTACAACGTTGCCGAGGCCTGAATCGACTGGCCGCCATCCGTGGTGGTGTACTAGGTGAATACTTGTCCGCGGCCGGCCCCGTCGAGTACGTGCGGCGATGGACGGGTCGAAGTTACCGCAGCCTGCGCTGCAGGTGGAACTAGCAGGGAACCGAGGATGAGCGAACAAACGGCTAAAAGTCTGATGCAAATCTTTTCCATATCAAAAACCTACTGGGTAGTAGGAACGGTGGAGGCGGAATTGCTAAAATATATGCCTATGGGACTTCAGTATCGTTCTAGGAAAAAGACCGGCAAGAATAGCTGGATCAATGTTTCCGGCTCCGGCGCGTCGATGTCTACCAAGGTAGGACCGGTCACCTTCAATTCTCGCGGCGGCATGTGGGTGAATCTGCCCGGTGGTTTCAATTTCCGTGGACGTTGGCGTTAGACAGATCACACCCACAGGATCGCGACCTGCGAATATAGCCGGCCATTATTAGTCGCCTAAATGGGTAGGTGGAATAGGCCGGCGTTGTTTTGTTCGGCGAGGCCGTCGGCAAGCAGTGAAGCTAACGCGCGGGAGCGCTGTGCCGCATCGGGCCAGACCACATCAATCTCGGACTGCGGAACCGGCCCCTCCGCTGCGCGCAGCACATCCAAAATCTTGCCGCGCACCTGCCGGTCCGTGCCGACAAACTTCTGTACCCGCTTTTTCGCCCGCGCCTGCTCCTCCGCACTCGGCTGCGGCCGACCCGCCAACTGCCATGCACAGCTCTCGCGCAGCGGACACTGCTCGCAGGCGGGATTCTTCGCCGTGCATACCAGCGCGCCCAACTCCATGAGTGCGGCCGAGAAGCGCGGCCCATTCTCGGCCGGCAAAAGCTCTGCCACGGCCGCCAGCTCCCGCTTCGACGGCTGCGGCGCCAAGAATTTGCCATCCTCCGCCCGGGCATAAACCCGGCGCACATTGGTATCGACCACCGGTACGTTTACCCCGAAGTGAAAACAGGCCACAGCGCGCGCGGTGTAATCCCCAATGCCAGGCAGGCGCAACAATTCATCGACGTCCGCCGGTACCTCGCCTGCGCCAATGGCGGCCGCGCACTCCCACAGGCGCAGCGCGCGCCGTGGGTAGCCCAGCTTGCCCCAAGCACGCAGCACCTCCGCTCGAGTGGCCTGGGCAAAATCTGCCGGGGTGGGCCAGCGCCGCATCCATTCCTCCCACACCGGAGCCACGCGGGCGACTGGGGTCTGCTGGCTCATGACCTCACTGAGCAGCACGCCCCAAGCGCTCGTGCCAGGCCGGCGCCACGGCAGGTCTCGTTCATTGGCATCGAACCAGGAAAGAAGAGCTTGCGAATCCATCGTGGGAGATAGTCTAAGGCATTAGAATGTGGCCTATGCCTTTACGTAATATTGCCCACGAACCGCAGGCCGTATGGGAGGCCCTCCAGGCGGGAAATCAGCGCGTATTGGACGGCAAGACCGTCGACGTGCGCGAGATTTATAACCGCGAGGGCCTAACCCACGGCCAGGATCCCCGCGTGGTGGTCATTTCCTGCTCCGATTCCCGCGCCCCTATCGAGCACGTCTTCAATATCGGCTTCGGCGATGCCTTTGTCATCCGCACCGCAGGCCACATTCTTGACGACGCCGTCCTAGCCTCCCTCGACTATGCCCTCGCCGCCTTAAAGCCCAACCTGCTGGTGGTACTCGGCCACCAATCTTGCGGTGCGGTGGGCGCGGCTACCAGTTTTGTGTCGGGCGGCGAGCTGCCCACCGGCCTGCAGCGCCCCATCATCGAGAAGGTGGCCGCCTCTGCACTTGTGGCGGGCCGGACAGCCACGACTGACGACGTCGAACGGGAACACACTCGCCAGACCGTCGCCCAACTAGTCACCAGCGTGCCCAACGTACGCCGCCTGCTAGACGAGGGCGCTTTGGGTGTTATCGGCGCGCGCTACCTGCTGGAAGATTCCAGCGTAGAGACCCTGCAGGCCCTCGGGGTGAAATAACCCGGCCAGACACGCGGCACGGGCTTAGCGCACCGGCCCGTGCCCACCGCTTAAAATTGACAGCGTGACGCAGAAAAAGCCCCTACCTGAAGAGATCTACAAGCGCCGCCGCGTGGCGGCGCTCATCATCGTGCTCGTGTTGGCCGTGGTGCTGATCTGGGCGGCTGTGGCCGCCTTCGGGGGAAATAGTGATAAGTCGGCCGATACCGCCGCACCCGCGCCTACACCGGAGCAGACCTCATCTTCGGCCGCGCCGGAAACCTCCGAGGTCTCCTCGGAGTCGGAGGCGTCGGCCGAGGGGGCCTCGGAAAGCAAGTCTGCCGAAAGAGAGCCATCTAGCTCGCCGGCCGCAAGCTCCGAGGCGGCGAAGAAAACCTGTGATCTCGCGGACCTCCAGGTGCGCACCTCCATGTTGAACTACTCCGTGCCGGAGGGCGAGCTGCCGAAGTTCTTCATGACGGTTACCAACCCCACGGCCGCAGACTGCAAAATCGACCTAGACAAGAACCTGCTGCGCTTCGAGGTCTACAAGATGGCCGATAATGAGCGCGTGTGGTCCGATACGGATTGCTACGCTTCCGTGCAGACCGGCTCGCAGACCTTCCCGGCCGGCAAGGACATAAAATTCGAGGCCGAATGGTCCCGCCAAGCCTCTAAGCCAGGCGAATGCACCGACCGCCCCGCGGCCGAACCGGGTGCCTATTTCGCCCATACGGTCATCGGCGATAACTCCTCCCCGCCACAGGACTTCACGCTGCGCTAGGCGCTAACCCGCCACCGCGGCGATAGCCTGTCCCAGCGTCCCGGCTTGGTGCACGCGCATGCCGTCGACTGGCTCGATATCCCCGCGCGGGACAATGGCGTTCTTGTAGCCCAGCCGCGCGGCTTCCATTAAGCGCCGCTCCACATTTGGCACCGGCCGCAACTCGCCGGCCAGGCCCACCTCGCCAATGACTACCGTCTTGGCTGGCAGTGGCTGCTCATGCAACGAAGACCACGTCGCCAGCGCGACGGCCAGATCCGTCGCGGTTTCCGTAATTCGCATGCCGCCGACCGTGGCGACGTAGGCATCTTTATCATTGGTGCGCTGGCCGGCGCGCGCCTGCAGCACGGCGAGCACCATCGGTACGCGGTTGGAGTCTAGGCCAGTAACCACGCGCCGCGGGTTCTTTGCCACTGGGTCCACCGTCAGCGCCTGCACCTCCGCCAGGATCGGCCGCACGCCGTCCATTGCGACAGTGACCGCCGAACCATCCGGCGTCGTGCCTCGGTGCGAAAGGAAGAGCCCCGAGGGATCCGCCACCTCTCGAATGCCGCCGGCCGTCTGCTCAAAGCATCCCACCTCATCGGTGGCGCCAAAGCGGTTTTTGATGCCGCGCAGCATGCGGAGGCTGGATTGGCGGTCGCCTTCGAAGTTTAAAACGACATCGACAAGGTGCTCGAGCACGCGCGGCCCGGCCACGTTCCCGTCTTTCGTGACATGGCCCACCAGCAGCACCGGTATGCCGGTGGACTTCGCCAGCGAGGTCAGCGCGGCCGTCACCGCGCGTGATTGTGCCACGCCGCCCGATACGCCTTCCACGCCCACGGCGTGCATGGTTTGTACCGAATCGACGATAATGAGGCTGGGCTGGAGCTTATCTACATGGCCAAAGACCGCATCCAGGTTGGACTCGGCCGCCAAGTACAGCTTTTCCTGCAGCGCGCCGGTGCGCTCGGCGCGCGATCTTACTTGGCCGGCGGATTCCTCGGCCGTCGCATAGAGCACGGTGCGGCCGAGCTGTGCCCACCGCGAGGCTACTTCCAGCAGTAGCGTGGATTTACCCACGCCGGGTTCGCCGGCCATGAGCACCACTGAGCCGGGCACGATGCCGGTGCCCAGCACGCGATCTAGTTCGCCGATACCAGTGCGCACCGTCTTCGTCGCTTGCGCTCCAATCTTGGTAATTGGCTGCGCCGGGCTTGCCGGTGCTACGCCCTTGCTTGCCGACGCCCCCGGTCCCGCCACCACCGCCGGTGCCTTTTCCTCCAACGTGCCCCACGACCCGCAGTCTGGGCACCGTCCGAGCCACTTTGGCGAGACATAGCCGCATTCGGAACAGGTGTGGATGGGGCGAGATTTCTTGGCCATGGTTTCTAGCCTAAAACACACAGACGCTCCCAGTCCGAAACGGGCTGGGAGCGGGGCTGGAAAGTAGTGTGGCTTAGTTCTTCGGAGCCTCGGAGGTGTAGCCCTCGGAGGACTCGACGTCGCGGTCGAACTCGCCAGATTGCATCTGGGTGGCCGCGATGGTGGCGTCCACGTCGATGGAACCGTTGGAGAACTCGAAGGTAACCGGGCGGTCGCCGGCGTAGCCAAAGTCATCGTTTTTCAGGTTGGTGGCGATGTACTGGACGCTCTCGGAATCCTGCTGAGGATGGGCCTCCAGGTTCTTCTGAGAATCCGCAACGATGGATTGGTCGCGGTGCAGCGGCTGTGCCTTTTCCATCTCTACGCGCTGGCCGTCGACCTTGACGGACTCCAGGGAGATGACATCGGTGTCGTAGCCCTGGTTTACGGCGCTGAACTTCAAGGCAGCGGTGCCGTTCGGCTCTACCAAGATGGTGACATCGCGAACTGCAACCTTGTTGTCTTCCGTGCTTGCAGAAGCGCCATCGACCGCAGCCACCTTGTCAGCGGTCTGGGTTACCTGACCCGCCGAGCAAGAAGCCAGCGCCAAAGCAGAGACGGCGGTAACGGAAATAATGGCACCGCGGCGGGCGGCGGACTTCAGGGACTGCACGTTGAGCATCCTCCATCAATTGCGATCACAGGGCTTGTCAACGCTTTAGCCTAGTCCCTTTCGCATTAAAGTACACAGTTAATACCAAACCGGGCGGGTAGACCGTGGGGGTATACGGGGGTATCCGCAGGCGGGGCGTTCGCGCGTGATAAAATAGCGACCTTAGTCAACCGGGATAAATCGGGAACACAAGGAGTGGCAATGGAGTATAAGGTCGGCGAGGTCGTCGTCTACCCGCACCACGGTGCGGCCGTCATCGAGGATATCGAGACCCGCGAGATGGGCGGCGAGACGCTGGAATACCTGGTGCTGCACATCAACCAGTCCGACCTAGTCGTCCGCGTGCCCATTAAGAATGCCGATAACGTCGGCGTGCGCGACGTCGTGGGTAAGGAGGGCCTTGAAAAGGTCTTTTCCGTGCTGCGCGATGAGGACGTCGAAGAAGCCGGAAACTGGTCCCGCCGTTATAAGGCTAACCAGGAGCGTCTGGCGTCCGGAGATATTAATAAGGTTGCCGAGGTTGTGCGCGACCTGTGGCGCCGCGACCAGGACCGTGGTCTTTCGGCCGGTGAGAAGCGCATGCTGGGCAAGGCCCGCACCATCTTGGTGGGTGAGCTCGCACTGGCCAAGCCGGTCGATGAGAAGAAGGCCGATACCATGATGGAAGAAATCGATGCCACCATCGAGCGCCACCGCGCCGCCGGATTGGTAGACGATAAGTCCATTACCACCGATATCGACAACGACATCGATCTCGATGACCTCTCCTTCGACGACGAAGACTAACCCGCGCGTCATTGCGCTCATTGCGGCCGCCGGCCAAGGCACCCGCCTCGGCGCCGAGGTCCCTAAGGCCTATGTCGAGCTGCGCGGGCGCACTCTTTTGGAGCGCTCCGTGCGCGTGCTGCTGACTTCCGGTGTGGTCGATGAAGTCATAGTCCTGGTCAGCCCGGATATGGAGCCCGAGGCCCAGCGCATCATCGGCCGCATCGATGCCACTGGCGATACTGACGCTGCAAGCGCCGCCCCCATTCGCCTCGTTCACGGCGGCAGCGAGCGCGCCGATTCCGTCTGGGCCGGCCTGCAAGCAATCCCGGACGAAGACGCCGTGGTGCTTATCCATGATGCAGCTCGGGCGTTGACGCCGCCGGCGATGGTGCGGGGCGTCGCCAAAAGCGTGCTGGAAGGCGCCCCCGCGGCCGTGCCCGTGGTTCCCGTGGCCGATACCATCAAAGAAATCGCGGGGGATGCTGTCGTCGCTACGCCCGACCGCTCCCGCCTGCGCGCGGTGCAAACCCCGCAGGCCTTCCGCCTGTCTGCGCTGCGCCAGGCCAACCTGGACTATTGGGCCCAGCAGCCCGAATTTACGGCCACGGATGACGCCAGCCTCATGGAATGGCACGGCGAGCGCGTGGCAACCGTGCCGGGCGATACCCTGGCTTTCAAGATCACCACGCCCATCGATCTCACCCTGGCCCACGCCCTGACGGAGGAGAACCATGACTAACCCGATTATCCCGCGCGTTGGCATCGCTACCGACGCCCACCAAATCGAGGCCGGCAAGGACTGCTGGATCGCCGGCCTGCTCTTTGAGGACGTGGACGGCTGCGAGGGCCACTCTGATGGGGACGTTGTAGCGCACGCGCTTGTCGACGCCCTTTTGTCCGCCTCTCACCTCGGCGACCTCGGCTCCTTCGTGGGCGTCGGCCGCCCCGAATACGATGGCGTTTCCGGCGCGAAGCTGCTGCGCGAATGCCGCCAGCTGCTCGAATCCGAGGGCTTTATCATCGGCAACGCCGCCGCCCAGCTCATCGGCCAGACCCCAAAGATGGGGCCGCGCCGCGAAGAGGCCGAGGCCGTGCTGAGTGAAATCCTCGGTGCCCCCGTGTCCGTCTCTGCTACCACCACGGACCACCTGGGGTTCACCGGCCGTAAGGAGGGGCGTGCGGCGGTTGCTACGGCCGTCGTCTGGCGCGCCTAGCCCACCGCACTAACCCCGCGCACGCGTCAATTAGACTAAGTGGCGTGAGTACTTTGCGCATTTATGACACAGCCACCCGCAGCCAACGTGATTTTGAGCCGATCCGCCCCGGCCATGCCTCGATTTACCTGTGCGGTGCCACCCCGCAGGCCCAGCCGCACATCGGGCACCTGCGCTCCGGCGTCGCCTTCGACATCCTGCGCCGCTGGCTGCTCGCCCAGGGCTACGACGTGGCTTTGGTGCGCAATGTCACCGATATCGATGACAAAATTCTCACCAAGGCGGCCGAGAATAATCGCCCCTGGTGGGAGTGGGTGTCCACCTATGAGCGCGAGTTCACCAAGGCCTATAACACTCTGGGTGTGCTTCCGCCTTCGGTAGAGCCGCGTGCGACCGGCTTTGTCACCCAGATGGTCGACTATATGCAGCGGCTTATCGACGCCGGCTTTGCCTACCCCGCAAACGGCTCCGTCTACTTCGACGTCACCGCTTGGACCAAGGCCGAAGGCTCGGATTACGGTTCGTTATCTGGCAATAAGGTAGAGGAAATGGAACAGGGCGAGGGCGAGGATTCCGCAAAGCGCGGACCTCAGGATTTTGCGCTGTGGAAGGCCGCGAAGCCGGGTGAGCCCAGCTGGCCTACCCCGTGGGGCAACGGTCGTCCCGGCTGGCACCTGGAGTGCTCGGCCATGTCTACCTATTACCTGGGTTCTAATTTCGATATCCACTGTGGCGGGCTGGACCTGCAGTTCCCGCACCACGAAAACGAGATTGCACAGTCGCACGCGGCCGGCGATAAATTCGCTAATTACTGGATGCACAACCACTGGGTGACGATGTCGGGCGAGAAGATGTCGAAGTCGCTGGGCAACGTCCTTTCGATTCCGAATATGCTCGAGCTGGTGCGCCCGGTGGAGCTGCGTTACTACCTGGGCTCGGCGCACTACCGCTCCGTGCTGGAGTATTCCGAGACCGCGCTTACCGAGGCCGCCGCGGGTTACCGCCGCATCGAAGATTTCCTCGCTCACTTCGACGACCTGGAGCTGGGCGAGTGGACGCAAGGCTTTGAAGAAGCGATGAATGATGACATCGCGGTGCCTAAGGCTTTGGCGGAGATCCACACCACCGTCCGTGCCGGCAATAAGGCGCTGGCGGCCGGCAAGGAGGCCGAGGCACGCACGCTGGCCGGCCAGGTGCGCGCGATGGCGCACGTACTTGGCTTTGACCCGTTGGAGTGGGAAGATGGAGCGCAAGCTAGCGGGGCGGATGCCGCGCTGGACGCGTTGGTACAGGCTGAACTGGAGCGGCGCACCCAGGCGCGCGCGGACAAGGACTTCGCTACTGCCGACGCCGTCCGTGACCGCCTCGCGGCCGCCGGCATCACCATCACTGATACCCCAGACGGCCCGACTTGGTCGCTGGCGCAGCGTTAAGCACTCCGAAAGGACAATAAACTATGGCACGTACCCACGGTCGCGGTGGCGCGGGAATCCGCAAGACCAATAAGAAGGGCGCAACCAAGGGCTCTGGCGGCCAGCGCCGCAAGGGCTTGGCCGGCAAGGGCCCGACGCCCAAGGCAGAGGACCGCATTTACCACGCCAAGCACAAGGCGAAGCTGGAGCGCGAGCGCCGGAACTCCGGCCGCCACCAGAAAGAGACCGCCGAGATGGTCGTGGGCCGCAACCCGGTCATCGAGTGCTTGCATGCCAAGGTGCCGGCCACCACGCTCTATATCGTGGCCGGCACCCGCAACGACAAGCGCCTGTCCGAGGCCGTGGCGATGTGCAATACCCGCAATATCCCCATCATCGAGGTGCAGCGCCACGAAATGGACCGCATGACCGGCAACGGCATGCATCAGGGCATCGGGCTGCAGATTCCGCCGTATAAATACGCCGATGTAGACGAGCTCATCGCCCGTGCGGCCGAGAATGCGCGGCCTGGCATGTTCGTCATCCTGGATAACATCACCGACCCGCGCAACCTCGGCGCGGTTATCCGATCTGTGGCGGCATTCGGCGGCGACGGCGTCATCATCCCGGAGCGTCGCTCTGCGTCCGTAACCGCGGTGGCGTGGCGTACTTCGGCCGGCACAGCGGCGCGCCTGCCGGTCGCCCGCGCGACGAATATCACCCGCACCGTGCAGCAATTCCAAAAGAGCGGCTACCAGGTCGTCGGCCTAGACGCCGGCGGCGAGCACACGCTGGACAGCTATAATGGTGCGACGGATCCCGTGGTCATCGTCATCGGTTCCGAAGGCAAGGGTATCTCCCGCCTGGTACGCGAGAACTGCGACGTTATTATGTCCATCCCGATGACGGACTGGGTCGAGTCCCTCAATGCTTCCGTCGCGGCCGGTTCCGTGCTTTCCGAATTCGCCCGCCAGCGCCGCGCGGCCCAGTAGTCTCTAGCGAGAGTTTCTAGCCGCTTTCTGCCCAGGGCGGCAACCATTTAATGGTTCCGTCCACCCTTGCCAGGCGGCCGCGTCCTGGCGGGGCGTTGGGGTCATCGTCGTTGACGCCGTTGTGGTACGGGCAGGCGATGGTGAGGTTTTCGGGGTTGGTCTCGCCGCCGTGGCGCCACGCGGTGAGGTGATGGACCTGGCATTCATCGGCGGGGTAATTGCAGGCGGGCCATGGACAGGTGGGATTTTCCGCGGCCGCCATGGTGCGCTGCTTGGGCGAGGCGAGCCGCTCGGTGCGATACAGGTTTACCGGACCTTTCACAGGATGGATAAGGGTGACATAGCCGTGCGCGGTAAATGCCCGGCGCACCAGGTCCGCGCCGGTCATCCGGGCGCCGTTGGTTAGTTGCAAGGTGATGTCATCGCCTGCGGTGTCGACAACGCGGTCGAGCTCGTCCAAGCGCAGCACCACATTCGTGGTCACGGACGCACCGGAGGCGGTGGCCTTGCCCTGGAAAATCTTGCGCACCGAATCGAGCGGGGCCTCCTTATCGAGCGCGGCATGCATATCGGCAATATCGGCGGATTTGCCGGTAATCGTCATGGTCCACGGTCCATCGGCGCGGCGATACAGCTTGACACCGGGTGTGCGCTGCGGCGGACCTTTAATCTCGCGCACGCGTTGGCGACCCCGCTTTTCGACGTCCGACGCATCCCCCTTCATCCCGCACAGCTCTCGCCGCAAGGCCCAAGCCTGGCGCTTATTTTTCAGCTTGGTGGCGTGGCGCTCAATGGCCAGCAGCGCGGTGAGGCTGTGCCCGTTGGCGCGGGCTGCGGCGATGGATTCACGTTGGAGGCGGCTAAATGCGGTCGGGCCGAAGTAGGTATCAACGAGGGCAAGGAGGCGGGCGGCGGTGGTATCGGGGCAGCCGGCGTCGATAAGCGCGCGCTTGGAAAGGCCGTGGCAGTCGGCGATGATGTCCATGCCGGCGGCCAGGCCTGTCAAGAATGTGTGTAGCGCGTTCATGGCTCCACACATTAGGTGCGGAACGCGAGCTGGAGCGAGGGTAAAGGCGCGCCGCTGTGGATAACTAGGACTGGGCGGTGTCGAGGCCGAAGAACTCGCGGACCTTATCCACAGCACGGAAGGAATCCGTATTTGGGCCTATGCGTGGGTCGGTTTTCATGCTAGAGGGAATAACGTGCCCGAGGCCCTCCATGGTCCATAGTTCGACGGGAAAATCGCCGGCGTATTCGGTGGCGGTGACATCTGGGGTGGGGTGGTAGTCGCGCGGTGGCTGGCAGCCATTGGCTAGGGCAAAATGCTCTGCGGTGGCAGGAGCGGAAAGCACTCGGCCGCGGGTCTGTTTGGCATCCAAGCCGGCGACGCCACCCTCATAAGGCGCATACGGGTCGGCGGTGCCGTGGAAAAACAACAGCGGCGTGGGCCGGTAACCGTCCGGATTACTGGGCGCGTGGTTATCGCCCTCGCCCAGGGTGGAGGCGAAGATGCAAGCGCGGGTGAGGGTAAAGGGGGCGTCGAAAAGCAGGCGGAGTACCATCTGGCCGCCGTTGGAGTAGCCGCAGGCAAAGGTGCGGCCGGTGCCGAACTCGCGCTGCATTTCTTCGACGAGGCAGGCAGCGAAGGCGACGTCGTCCACGTTTTCCGCGCGGGCGGTGACTGGCAGGATGCCGCGGCAATCGTTGAAATGGCGGTCGATGCCGTCGGGGTAGACGAGGATGGTGTTGGTAGCATCGGCAAGCTCGTCGAAGGTGCCATTGGTAAAGCGGCGCATCACGTTGCCGGATTGCAGCGAGCCGTGAAAGAGCAGCAGGAGGTCCGGGTGCGGGCCGGGGCTATCTGGCGCGATGACGAGGAAGCGGCGGGTGCGGCCATCCACATCCGCGGCGCAGCGGTGTACGTGCATAGCCGCCCAGTCTAGTCGGCGTGGTGCTCCTCGGCCGTGGTGTGGCAGTCGGCATGGAAGCGTTGAGCGGCCACCTCATCGCGCACCGCGCGCTTATTGCGCTGCCAGCCAATGCCGCGGCATACCAAGTAAATGACAAAAGAAATGGTGGTAACAAATACCGAGACCGGAAGACCGGGAGCGAGCGACAAGACGAAGCCACCGACGGCCGAGACTTCGGCGAAGATGGTGGCCCACATGACTGCGCGCAGGGGCGAGGAGGTAATCTGCACGGCCGCCGCGCCGGGGGTAATGAGCAGCGCCATGACAAGCAGCGAGCCGACGATCTGTACCGACTGCGCGGCCGCGAGCCCTACGAGTACTGCGAAAGCGACCGAAATGAAACGGGTAGGCACGCCGGCCGCTTGGGCCATGACCGGGTCGGCCGAGGCGAAGAGCATGGGCCGCCATAGGATGGCGACGGCGGCGAGGATGACTACGGTGGTTGCGGCCAGAAGCCATACCGAGGCGGAAGATACACCGACGATCTGGCCGGTCAAAAGCGTCATTGCGGTATTGGCATTGCCGGGGTAGAGGTGTAAAAACAGCACCGAGAGGCCTAGGCCAAAGCTCATGACCACGCCGATGGCGCTGTCTTGTTGGCCCTTAAAGCCCAGCACGGCGAGGATAATGGCGGCGACGATGGCACCGGCCACGGCGCCGAAACCTAGGTTGAGGCCGAAGAGCAGTGCGGCCGAGGCACCCATGAGCGCGAGCTCGGAGGTGGCGTGGACGGAAAAGGACATCTGGCGCAGCACGATGAGCGAGGTCATCACGCCAGACAGGATGCCCAGCAGCGCGGAGGCGATGAGCGAAGACTGCACAAAGTCCACGCTGAGCAGATATTGGGTGTCTTCTATAAAGCTAGACAACGATAAGCCTCCCATCGACGTTTAAGACGTTGACCTTGGAACCGTAGAGCTCGGAAAGGACATCGGAGCGCATGACCTCATCCACCGTGCCGAAGGTATGGCCGCCGGGGGCGAGGTAGAGCACCTTATCGGTCACGCCGAGTACGGGGTTGATGCCATGGGTGACAAAGATGATGGAAGTGCCACGATCGCGGCGCAGCGCATCCAGTTTGTCCACGGTGTCTTGCTGGCGTGCCGGGTCAAGCGAGAGCAGCGGCTCATCGGCGAGGATGAGCTCGGGGTTGTTGGCCAGCGCTTGGGCTTGGCGGATGAGCTGCTGCTGGCCGCCGGAAAGTTGGCCCACGCGGCGGTCGCGCAGGCCGGTAGCACCGACCTCGGCGAGGAGCTCGTCGACGCGGTGGCGGGGCGGGCGGCGGCGTCGGAAAGCGCCGTGCGCCAGGGAGAGCGAGACTAAGTCGCGGGCGCGCAGAGGCAGGTCGGCCGGGAACATGCGCTGTTGTGGGATGAAGCCGACGCGGCAGTCCACGTCGACGCTGCCGGCGGTGAGCTTGCGGGTGCCCAAGATGGTGCCGAGCAGGGTGGATTTGCCCACGCCATTGGGGCCCAAAACGGCGATAAACTCGCCGCGGTCAACGGCGAGGTTAAGGCTGGACCACAGCGGGGCAACCGCTGCGTCATGAAAATGGATGAGCACTAGAGCTGTCCCAGGGAATCGGTGACCTCGTCATAGTAGGTCCAGAACTCCTTGCCATCCGGCGGGGTCTCGCCGATTTCGACGATATTGACATCCGCATCTTCCGCGGCGGATTTGATGCGGCCGGCGGTATCGGTTTCGGTCTGCGGGTTGAAGATGAGCAGGTCTACCTTGTCCTCCTTGATGGCCTTGGTGAAGGCGGCAAGGTCGGCTGCGGTGGGCTCGCCCTCAGAAATGGTGGCCTTGCGATAGCCCTCTGGGGTGAGGTCCTTGCCGGAGGTGTATTTCATGATGTAATCCGCAATGGGCTCGGTCTGGGCGTAGGAGAGGTCGCCCGGCAGCTCCTTGAGCTTGTCGCGCAGGTGGTTAACGTGGGAGTCCACGTGCTCCGTGCTGGCATTGGCATCGGTATTGAGCTCATTGATCTGGTCGGCGATGTTGCCTGCGACCTCGTCGAGGGCGGCCGGGTCGTACCAGATGTGCTCGTTGCCCTCGATATTGGTGACCTTCTCAGGGTCTTTCTTGGCGGTGGCTTTGGCGGCGTCGATGGTCATGACATTGGGGTCATCGGCCAGCTTGCCGTGATCGGTCAGCGGCAGGGCGGAGACGATGTTGTCTTGCTCGGAGACGGCCTGGTAAATCCAGGAGTCGTAGCCGCCGCCGTTTACCACGAGCAGGTCGGCGTCCTCGGCCTTTGCGATATCGGCCGCGGAAGGCTCGAAGTGGTGGGGATCGACGCCGTTGCCTTCGACGATAGGCTTGACCTCGATGTCTACGCCGGAGGCGGTATCAGCTACGGCCTGAGCCACATCGGCCCAGATAGAGGTGGAGGCGACGATAGAGATCTTTTTCTGAGAGCCCGGCTCGGCGGCTGGGTCCGCGGAATCAGAGGAGCAGGCGGTGGCAGTAAGCAAAAGACCACCGGCCGCGAGGAGGGCGGCGGTTGCGCGAAGTGAATTATGCATAGCTCCCAGTGTGCTGTTGATGGTAATTGTTGTCAATTGAATATGTATTGAAAACGCGGCCGCGGGGTAAGCTTGCGGCCATGGTGAAACGCAGCCCCACCCGCAAGACATTGGCTTCGCTGGCCGCCGAGCTGGGTGTTTCGCGCACGACAGTATCTAATGCCTATAGCCGGCCGGATCAGCTCTCAGCCGCGACGCGCGAGCGCATCCTGGCTGCGGCAAAGGCGCGGGGGTATCCCGGTCCGGACCCTACGGCACGCAGCCTGCGCACCCGTCGCGCGGGCTCGGTGGGGGTATTACTGACCGAGCACCTGTCCTATGCCTTCGAGGACATGGCTTCGGTAGATTTTCTAGCCGGCATGGCGGAGGCTTCGGCCGGCGCACAAACCACGCTCACCCTCATTCCAGCAGGTCCGGAGGGCGAAGCGGAGGCTACCAGCCTGGTGGGATCGGCCGCGGTGGATGGTTTTGTGGTCTATTCCGTGGCGGCCGGGGATGCTTATCTGGAGGCGGCACGCGGGCGCGGGCTGCCGGTGGTGGTCTGCGATCAGCCGACGGACTCGGGATTGCCGTTCGTGGGCATCGACGACCGCGCCGCGATTGCCCCGGCCGCCCGCGCACTGGTGGAGGCCGGGCACCGCAAGATTGGGGTGCTGGCGATTCGTCTCAAGCGCGAGCGCCACGATGGCCCCATTTCCTGGGACGAGTTGCAGGGCGCCGACATGCACGTGCAGCGCGCCCGGGTCATGGGCGCCATGGACGTCTTTGCGCAGGCAGGTATCGCGCCGGAGACCGTGCCAGTGGTTACTCAGCACATCAACGATGCACAGACCACGCGGGCGGCCGCGCAGTTGCTTCTCGACGCCCACCCAAATCTCACCGCCGTTCTGTGCACCACCGACTCCATGGCGCTGGGCGTGATGACCTATGCGCGCGAGCGCGGCATCGATATTCCGGGTGAGCTTTCCGTTACTGGCTTCGACGGCATCGATGCGGGGCAGCGCCTTGGCTTGACGACGATCGTCCAACCCAATAAGGCCAAAGGTGCGGCCGCCGGCCACATGCTCTCCAAGCTCATTGCCGGCGCGGAGGATTCGGCCGCGGCCATGCCTGCGGTCCCGCGGCGCGTGCTGCAGACCCGCTTCGCGCAGGGGCGGACGGTAGCGCCGCCGCTTTAGGCACTGCCGGTGCCTTAAAAGCGGTCTGTATAGGCTGCGCGGGCTGCTGCGAGTTCGGTGAGGAAATGGGCGACGGCATCGACGTCGGCAAGCTGCACAACGGCCGCCGTATCGCCTTCGCCGACCTTGACGCCGACGTCCGGCGGCTGATGCAGGGCGCGGAAACCGTCCTCGTCGGTGACGTCATCGCCCAAGAAGACCACGGCGGTGGCGCCGGTGCGCTCGCGCAAGTTCTCAATCCAGGTGCCCTTGGTGGCCTGGGTGGCGGAGAACTCCACGACGGACTTACCAGCCGTGCGCGGGAAGCCGCCCGGATCGAGCGCGAGACCGGCTTCATAAGCCTGAGCGGCAGCTTCAGGATCGGAATCCTCCAGCGCGCGCAGATGCAATACGCGCTGGAAGGGCTTGGCCTCGATATCCGCGCCGGGGAAGCGCTCCATGATCGCGCGGATCTCGGTTTCCTTGGCTGCCAGATGCTCGCGCATCGCGGGAGTTAGATCCGTTTCTTCCCAAGAGGACTCGGCGCCGTGGGAACCGCCGAAGAGTACGGGCTCGCGCAGTGGGCACACGCGCTGCAGGCCTGCGAGGTGGCGGCCGGAAAGCACGGCGGCGGTGGTGTGCGGCAGGTGAGCCAGTTTATCCAAGGCACGCAGGGAGTCTTGGTTCATCTCGACGTCGTAGATGGCCGTGGCGAAGGGGGAGAGCGTGCCGTCGAAGTCCGAGACCACCGCGAGGTGCTCGGCGGCGGCAAGGGCCTTGATGGTGGTTGAAAGCGTCATGGCGTCCAGCCTACGTAATTAACCGCCCAGAGAAACCAACTTGATAGACGGCGAGTCTACCTCATCTGTGACCAGCTCCAAGACCAGCTGGTTATTGCTATTGACCGTGTAGTGGAAATCGCGGTCCGCGGAAATGAGGTTGCGCAGCAGATTATCGGCCCACACGGAGGCGCCGTGGCAATCCTTGGCGATCTCGTCATAGTCCACCTCATCAAAGTGAAGGCGATTGCCATCGCGGATATTTTGGCGCTTCTCAGCGGCGGAATAGGTCACCTTGCCCACCATTTGGGTGCAGCCGGTGGTGCCTACCAGCGTGGATTCACCAAAGCTCAACGTGGGTGCCTGTGGAATGGACTCCGGAATGGTGGAGGCGGCATCTGGGGTGGTGTTGATGGAGACAACCTGCCACTGCTTATCCAGGATCTGCTCATCGCCGGGCGCCTGTGGGGTCTCCTCGTCGGAGCCGCAGCCAGACAGCAGCATTGCGGCACACGCGGCGGCGAGCGGTGCGGTAGCCAGGCGGGGGAAGCGAGACATCATACGCCGGCCTCCTCGGCGCCGGTCTCGTGCAGGCAGTCCAGGAAGGATTGGGACCAGAGTTGTACGTCGTGCTCGGTGACCTGCTGGTGCATGCTGAGCATGCGCTGGGACATGTTCGAGGGGGCGTCGCCAAGAGCCTTGAGCGCATTGAGCAAGGCAGCCTTGACGGATTCGATATCAAAGGGATTGCACAAGTAGGCCTGGTCAAGCTCATCGGCCGCGCCGGCAAACTCGGAGAGCACTAGGGCGCCCGTGCCATCGTCGTGGCAGGCCACGTACTCCTTGGCCACTAGGTTCATGCCATCCTTGAAGGGGGTAACTAGCATGACATCGGCCATGCGGTAGTAGCAGCGCAGCAGGCTTTTAGCCACGCCCCGGTGCTGGTAGTGCACCACCGGGTGGCCCACGCGGGCAAAGCGCCCGTTGATGCGGCCGACGGCCTCTTCTACCTTGGAGCGGGTGGCCTTGTAATGGTCGAGGCGCTCGCGAGACGGGGTAGCCAGCTGCACCAGCGTCACCTCCTCTGGATCGAGCGCGCCGGTTTCCAGCAGCTCCTCAAAGGCGGTCAGCCGCTGCAGGATGCCCTTGGTGTAATCGAGGCGATCCACGCCCAGGATTATGCGCTGGGGTGAGCCCAGCTCTTTGCGCAGCTTGGCGACGTCCCGCTCATCCTCCGCAGTGAACCTGGCAAAGTCCTTCGCGGCGATAGAGATGGGGAAAGCCCCCACACCGATGGTGCGTCCTTGCGGCAGGCGAATCTGCGCGGTGACCTCGCGGGTGCTGGCCTCGCCTTCCACGTCGAGGCCGTGGCGGCGGGCAAGCTCGAGGAAGTTGCGGGCATTAGCTTCTAAGTGGAAGCCGATGAGATCCGCGCCGAGCAGCCCGCGCACGAGTTCCTCGCGCCACGGTAGCTGGCGGAAGAGATCGGCGGAGGGAAAGGGGATATGCAAGAAGAACCCGATAGTGAGATCGGGGCGCTTTTGGCGCAGGATGCCGGGCAAAAGCTGTAGCTGGTAATCCTGTACCCACACGGTGGCGCCCTCGGCGGCGACCTCGGCTACCTCATCTGCAAAGCGCAGGTTGACCTCGCGATAGGCGTGCCACCAATCGCGGTCATAAGTAGGGGTGACGATGAGATCGTGGTAAAGCGGCCACAGGGTGGCATTGGAAAAGCCCTCATAAAAGCCCTCGAAATCGGACTCGGTGAGTTTGACTGGGTGCAGGAGCACGCCGGCATCGGTGCGGAAGGGCTCGGGTGCGGTGTCAGTCACGCCGGGCCAGCCCACCCAGCAGCCCTGGTGGGACTCGAGGACTGGAGACAAAGCGGTGACCAATCCGCCTGGCGAGGGGGTCCAGGTATGGCTGCCATCGGGCTGGGTTTCCAGATCTACCGGCAGGCGGTTAGCCACCACCACAAAGTCATTACCACGATCACTCATGGTGCAAGGATAACTTAGGACTTCTTAGCGGACTTCTTCGTTGCCTTCTTGGAGGCTTTCTTCGTCGCCTTTTTGGTGGCCTTCTTTGTAGCCTTCTTGGTCGACTTCTTCGTCGATTTCTTGGTGGACTTTTTAGTCGACTTCTTCGTGGACTTCTTGCTGGATTTCTTGGTCGACTTCTTCGGAGCGGCGTCGGCCTGTTCTGCCAGGACCTTCTTGTGCACCAGGCCCTTTGGCTCCACGCCCAGCATGGACATCAGGGTCACGCCGTCGAGGAAGTCCTGCGCATAAGTGGCCACGATGCGGCGGGCTGCGCGGGAGGTCTCCTCCTCAAGGGCGTGATTCTGGTCAGCCTGTGGGTGGGTGTCTTGGACCTTGGGTGGCACGACGTGTCCTCCTGAACGTTGTGGAAACTACTTAAGCGCTTGCAAGAAAAGCTATCAGAGCAAATATTGTACGCTACCGGCGGCGTTTAAGACCGTTCGGGTCCGGATTCGGGCCCCGGCTGCTCCGGTTTCTGGGCTTGGAATGATTCGGTGCCCGGCACGGTATAGGTGGTTGTCTCCCGCTGCTGCGGCTGCGCCGGCCACTGGGAACCCGCTGGCCATAGGTCTTCGGCCGGGCGGGTATGCGGCGCATGGCTTTGGGCTGCGTGTCGCGGGTGTTGCTGCGGCGGCTTCGGCCCCAGCTTGGGCGGCAGCTCTGGACGGTTAACGCGCGGGGCAAACGGGGACATCGGCACGCGCGGGATTCGCGGGGCCTTGCGGGCCAAGTGCGTGGCCTTGTGGAAGGAGAAGCGGCCGATGCGCTTGAAAGCGGAGTAGGGGCGGAAATACTGCGGGCGGCGCAGGCGGCGGGCCACGCGCTCGCCTAGCACTACTCCGGCCGCCAGCGCGCCGGAAATGGCCAGTGCCATCGCCATATTGGTAAAGCCGGTAATCATCTGCTCATTAAGCGAGGCGTACATGCCGCGGTAGAGCATGAGGCCTGGCAGCATCGGCGTATAGCCCACGATCATGGTGATAAGCGGCGGGATGCCCCAGCGGCGCGACATCAAGCCGCCGGCCAGGCCGACGACGACGGCAGACAGACCCGAGGCAATCACTGGGCCAACGCCGAAGGGAACCACCACAAAGTAATAGAAAATCATGCCGGCCGCGGCTGTTAGCCCCGACATGGTGACTTCAATCCAGGCTGCGCCACAGGCCAGCGCAAAGGCAGCGGAGCCGGTGCCGCCGAGAAGCACCAGCAGCGGAATCTGGTGGTAGACCGGTGGGGCCAGTGTAGCCAGCGGAGGCAGGTCAAAGCCCAGCGAATCGGCCATCTGAATGCCCACGCCCACGCCGGCGATAATGGCGCCGGTAGATAGCAGTGCTTCAAAGAAGCGGGCGGAGGAGGTTACGGGGGCGCGCGTGATGCCGTCGACAAGCGACTGCACCAAAGTCAGCCCTGCCACCAGTACGATGATACCGGAGGCGATGATCTGTGCTGGCGAGAAATTAATGCCGAATGAGGCCGCCACGTTATACAAAATGGCAGCCGGGAAGACCGCAAAGAAGCCGCCGACCACATTCTGATAGAAGGGCGGCAGGCGAAAATTGGCCAACCAGGCGTTTAAGCCCATGATGAAGGCGGAGACCACAAACGCCACCACGCCGACGAGCAGATCGCCGCCGAGCATCATGGAAATCAGGCCACCCATCGCGCCCCAGCCGAGCATAACCGTGGACGGCTTATAAGGCGCGGGCATGCGGTCAATCTCATCCAAGCGCTGCTCGGCCATGGCCGGCGGCATCTGGCCGGAGTGGATAGAGCGAATGAGCTTATCGACGGCCGCGAGTTTGGAAAAATCCACGCCAATGCTCGGCACCACACGGAAGACGTGCAGGTTTTGGCGCTGTTCGCCGGTGCCAATGGTGGTGTGGATGGTGATGGTATTCATCAAGATATCCACGTGGCAGTAGTGCAGGCCATAGGAAGAGGCCGCCAGGTGCACCTGGGCGCGGGCATCCGAGTTGGCTGTACCGGCGCCGATGAGGATTTCTCCAATGCGAGCGGCGATTTCCATGACACCGGTGACTTGGGCGGCATCATGGAGATTGACCGGAGCGAGTGGGGATGGCGGTGGTGCGGCTTTAGCCGCGTCGATGATGGCTACTTGGCCCGAGGAGGGGCGCAGGCGCTCCCGCATAGCGGACAAAAATGACACGGAAATAACCCTCGAAAAAGCGCTGGGAAAGTGGGATAGATTCTGCCTGAACTTTAGCCCCTGAACCCTCCCGATGCATAGATGGGGGACCGACTTTCCCTTTGGTGCTAGTGCTCGGGTACTATGCAACGAGCGGGATTACTCCCGCGCTGCTGGAGTGGCGCAATTGGTAGCGCAACGCACTTGTAATGCGTAGGTTGCGAGTTCAAGTCTCGTCTCCAGCTCAAAAGGAGGCTGGGTCCTAGAGGGGCCTAGCCTTCGGTGTGTTTTGAGGGGGCGTCGATAAGCCCAAAAAGCCGGTCAACCATGCGCTGGCGATTGGCGGGGGAGAGCTTGCGCTGGTTGAGGTGATCGTGCACCCACAGCCCCGTGCTAAGCAGCATGATGAGCAGGTTATCCTCGTCCGTCGAGGCTGCGGAAGGATCCACCATCCACCGTGCATCCACATCGGCCCATTGGGCAGAAAAATCTGGGTGGGTCTGGGAATGCACGCACATCAAGAGCTGAATGAGCGGGTCGTTTTTGCCCATGGATAGCACCAAGGCGCGGGAGCGCTCGGCCCAGCTAAGTTCGCTGGCTGGGCGGCCGCCAGCGAGGCGCTCGAGCTCGTCTTCCCAGCGCTCAGCACAAAAGCGGTGACAATCTACTAGCAGGTCGTGGCGGGTAGGAAAGTGGTAGATGAGCCCGGACTTGGACATCCCAGTAGCTTGCGCCAAGGCGTCGTAGGTGAGGGCAGAGACATCCTCGGCAGCGATGATATCGAGCGCAGCTTCAAGAGCTGCGGTCTTTTTGTTTGGTCGCGGCATGAGGATCTCCTGATTTGGGGTTATCACGGAAGCACCAAGCGGTTATCGCGGCAAGGAACAAGGCAAAGCAAGCTAGGCCGCCAATGGTGACAAGATAACCGGAATTGTAGGCGCTGGCGGCTGCCGTGTGGGAAGCGGAGTGATGCAGCGCGTCGGTTCCCAGTTCCGCAAGGTGAGGCGGCAGTTCGCGGGCCATGAGTAAGGGCACGAGGGTGCCGGTCAGGGCAATGGAGATCAGGGTGCCAAATTCATAGGAGACCGCCTCTACGCCGGCAGCCATGCCGGTGCGGTGGAGGGGAGCGGCATTGATGATGGCGGTTGAGGATACAGACATGGCAAGGCCCGCGCCTAGTCCGGTAAGGACGAGGGCGACAATGAGTAGGGCAAGCGCTCCGCCCCGGGTTGCTACCAGCAGGGCCATGCCGGTGGCCATAAGTAGAAATCCGCCGCTTATGAGCGGGAGGAATCCCAGCCGATGCAACGTGGCACCGCCCAGGATAGAGGTAGGGATGGCCGATAGCGCCATGGCGGAGATGATGAGGCCGGCCTGGAGGGGTGAGAGGGCGTCGACAAGCTGCAGCTTTTGGGTGCTAAGTAGCTCTAGGCCGGATAGGCCAAACATAGCGCCGCTGGCTGCTAAGGCACCGCCGCTGAAGATGCGGGAGCCAAAGATATCGAAGGTCAGGAGGGGATCTGATAAGCGGGTCTGGCGAAGGGCGAAGGCGAGTGCGCCGCAGATGAATACGGCGGCGGCAGCGACGCTCACCGGCCACGCGTGTGACAGGGATTTAATGGCCAATACCAGGCTGGTAAGAGTGATAAGGGAATAGAGGGACGACGGAAAGTCCCAGTGTTTATGGGGGTTCGGGGCGTTTGGCGGAGCTAGGAGGAAGGTCAACGCGAGGGCAACGGCGACCACGGGGGCGTTGAGTAGAAAGACCGAGCCCCACCAAAAGTGCTCCAAAAAGAAGCCGCCCACGGTGGGGCCGGCCGCCGCGCCGATGACGGCGACAGAACCCCAGATGCCAATGGCCGTGTTGCGTTCTACCTCATCGGGAAAGGTAAGGCGGATAAGCGCAAGGCTTGATGGCATCATGATGGCGGCGCCGCAGCCTAGGAAAGCCCGGCTTAAGACCAGCGTCCAGGCGCTGGGAGAGTAGGCGGCGAGTAGGGAGGCGCCGCCAAAAATGGCCAGACCGATGAGGAACATCCGCCGATGGCCGGTGCGATCACCTAGCGTGCCGGCACCAAGAAGGAGCCCGGAGAGTACCAGCGCATAGGCGTTAATTATCCATAATTGCTGGGTATCGGTGGTATGCAATTGCTGCGATAGCTGCGGCAACGCGGTGTAGAGGATGGAGTTATCCAGCCCAACCATGAGTAACCCCAGAGAGATGACGGCGCAAAAAGACCACCGCTGTGCAGGCGTGGAGGCCGCAGCGGCGGGGCTTTGTGCGCGAGGCGGGTGGATACTCATAGCGCAATAAACAGTACCGAACGGTCGTTACAGTTTGTAGCCGAATATAGGTTAGTATTGCCTTCCTCACAGCTGGGGACACTATGTGAGTGTATAGGAGATAAGTGGACTTTCCTGCGGTGTAAGTAGCACAGTGGTATTAACACCAATTAAGAGTTAAGGATGATTTTTAATGGCACGTAACTATGCAGAACAGCTAGTTGACACCCTGGAAAAGCAGGGTGTCGAGCGCATTTATGGTCTCGTCGGCGACTCCCTGAATCCGATTGTGGATGCAGTTCGTCGCTCTTCCATCGAGTGGATTCACGTCCGTAACGAGGAAGCAGCAGCCTTCGCTGCCGAGGCGGACTCTCTTACCACCGGCAAGCTGGCTGTATGTGCTGCATCCTGCGGACCGGGCAATACCCACCTGATCCAGGGCCTGTACGACGCCCACCGCAATGGCGCCAAGGTTCTGGCACTAGCTTCCCACATTCCTTCCCGTCAGATCGGCTCCAAGTTCTTCCAGGAGACCCACCCAGAGGCAATCTTCCAGGAGTGCTCTGGCTACTGCGAGATGGTCAACTCCGCAGAGCAGGGTGGCGTTGTCTTGCACCACGCCATCCAGTCCACCATGGCAGGCAATGGTGTATCCGTTCTGGTCATCCCGGGTGATGTCTCCATGCAGGAGGCGGACGATGACTCCTTTGTCGAGTCCAAGATCTCTACCGGCCGCCCGGTTGTCTTCCCGGACCCAGCCGAGGCCGCTGCCCTGACCGAGGCCATCAACGAGGCCAAGTCCGTTACCCTTTTCGTTGGTGTCGGCGTTAAGGACGCCCGCGAGCAGGTGCTGAAGCTGGCGGAGAAGATTAAGGCTCCTATCGGCCACGCCCTGGGTGGCAAGATGTACATCCAGTACGAGAACCCATTCGATGTGGGCATGAACGGCCTGCTGGGCTACGGCGCAGCACACGAGGCCACCCACGAGGCTGACTTGCTCATCCTGCTGGGTACCGATTTCCCATATAACGACTTCCTGCCGGACGCCAACGTGGCACAGGTGGATATCAACGGCTCCCACATCGGCCGCCGCACCAAGATTTCTTATCCGGTTACCGGCGACGTAGCCGCTACCATCGAGAACATCCTGCCGCACGTGGATGAGAAGAAGGACCGCTCCTTCTTGGATAAGATGCTCAAGAAGCACTACGGCAAGCTGGAGCACGTCGTTGAGGCTTATACCTCCAACGTGGACAAGCACACCCCGATCCACCCAGAGTACGTTGCTGACCTCATTGACAAGAACGCCGATGAGGACGCCATCTTCACTGTCGATACCGGTATGTGCAACGTGTGGGGCGCTCGCTACATCACCGCCAACGGCAAGCGTGAGCAGATCGGTTCCTTCCGCCACGGCACCATGGCTAATGCCCTGCCGCAGGCACTGGGCGCACAGGCTGCTAACCCGGGGCGCCAGGTCATCACCTTCTCCGGTGATGGCGGACTATCCATGCTGATGGGTGAGCTGCTTACCGTGAAGCTGCACAACCTGCCTATCAAGATGTTTGTGTTCAATAACTCTTCTCTGGGCATGGTGAAGCTGGAGATGCTGGTGCAGGGGCTGCCAGAGCATGAGACTGACCATGAGTCCGTCAACTTTGCCAAGATTGCAGAGGCTTCCGGCATCAAGCACTTCCGCATCGAGGATCCTAAGGAAGCTCCGGAGCAGATTAAGAAGGCGCTGGCTTATAACGGCCCGGCTCTTATCGACGTCGTTACTGACCCCAACGCTCTTTCCCTGCCGCCGACGCTGACCATCGAGCAGCTCATGGGCTTCTCTAAGGCGGCTACCCGTACCGTTCTGGACGGCGGCGTTGGCCAGATGATCACCATGGCCAAGTCCAACCTGCGCAATATCCCGCGCCCGCAGGACTTCTAAAAGGCGCGCCGCGCTAGCTACCACGCCCTTCCTCTTAACAGGGGAGGGGCGTGGTTTTCTTATGTGGCGACTAGGGCGAGCACCCACGTTCACAGGATTCAGGCAGAAAC
This sequence comes from Corynebacterium yonathiae, assembly GCF_027570195.1. Lineage (GTDB taxonomy): Bacteria > Actinomycetota > Actinomycetes > Mycobacteriales > Mycobacteriaceae > Corynebacterium > Corynebacterium yonathiae. The sequence goes on along the minus strand of NZ_JAKMUZ010000003.1, from coordinate 40,026 downwards.
TCTTCAGTAGGCTGGGAAGCAAGCGTGCCATTATGACGTGTTAGAAAATCACAACCTTTAAGGGAGTCTGAGGACAACATGGAAGACAATAAACTCGCCAAGGTTCTTGTCGTCGATGACGAACCCAATATTGTGGAGCTGCTTACCGTATCGTTGAAATTCCAAAACTTCGAGGTATACAGCGCCAATTCTGGTAATGAGGCGCTGCGCGTAGCTCGTGAGGTAAACCCAGATGCCTATATTTTGGACGTCATGATGCCGGGCATGGACGGCTTCGAGCTGCTAGGAAAGCTGCGTCAGGAGGGCCTAGATGGCCCAGTGCTGTATCTGACGGCAAAAGACGGCGTGGACCAGCGCATCCACGGCCTGACCATCGGCGCAGATGACTACGTGACCAAGCCATTTAGCCTGGAAGAGGTCATTACCCGCCTGCGCGTCATCATGCGCCGCGGCGGTGCGGCGGAAGATTCCACCAACGATGCCACCATGAGCTACGCGGATTTGACGCTCAACGATGACACCCATGAGGTCACCAAGGCCGGCGAGCTCATCGAGCTTTCCCCCACCGAGTTCAACCTGCTGCGCTACCTCATGCAGAACAAGGAAGTGGTGCTGTCCAAGTCCAAAATTTTGGATAACGTGTGGCACTACGATTTCGGCGGCGATGGCAACGTGGTCGAGTCCTATATCTCCTACCTGCGCCGCAAGATTGATACAGGCGATACCCAGTTGATCCATACCGTTCGCGGCGTGGGTTATGTACTGCGCACCCCGCGCTCCTAAAGTGCTGTAGTAATGGAAGATTCACAGGAGACCCAGGACCAGGCACCTGCGCCGGCGGCGGCGCGCCCGCAGTCCATGTGGCATGAGGGCCTGGGCCAAGACGAAGGGGAGAACACGTCCTCCAAGCGGCGGATTTTTTCCCAGATTCCGCAAGCAATGCCGCTGCGTACATGGCTGGTCATCCTCCTCGTCGTGGTCTCCGGACTCGGCATTACAGGTTCATCCTTCGCGGTGAATTCCATTATGCGCAATGTGCTCATCAACAATGTTGATGATGAGCTGCGCAGCGCCTCGACCACGTGGGCGCGCGATATCAGCAATGACTTCTTTATCGGTGATCACACTAAGCGGCCGCCTACTGAATACGTGGTGCTGAACTACCTTCCCAATGGCACCATCCGCTATTCGGGGCCGTCTTCGACCACCCCGAACGCGGAGAATATTCCGCTCGGCGGTTATCCCACCACCGTTGGTTCCATCGAGAACAACACCAAATGGCGTGCCCTCGCTTTTGCGGATTCGAATGGCATCATCACGGTCATCGCCAAGGATATGACCCATGAAAAGGAAATTTTGCATGGCCTGGCCATGGTGCAGGTAACCATCGCCGCCATCGCCCTAGCCGCCATTGCGGCCGTGGGTTTCTGGTTTATCCGTAGGGCGTTGCGGCCGCTGCGGGTGGTGGAAAAGACGGCGTCGGAAATCGCGGCAGGCGATCTAGACAAGCGTGTGCCCAAGTGGCCGCTGCACACCGAGGTAGGCCAGTTGGCTGCTGCGCTCAATATCATGCTGGGGCAGCTGCAGCGCTCCGTCGTGCGCGCACAGGAAAAAGAGGAACAGATGCGTCGCTTTGTCGGCGATGCCTCGCATGAGCTGCGCACGCCGCTTACTAGCCTGCGCGGCTATACCGAGCTTTATCGCTCCGGTGCTACCAAGGACGTGGATCTCGTCTTTTCCAAGATCGATGATGAATCCAAGCGTATGTCCCTGCTGGTGGAGGACTTGCTAGCCCTCACCCGCGCCGAGGGCACACGCCTCGACCTTCATCCGGTGGATTTGCTGGAGCTGGCCCTGTCTGTGGGCTCTTCCGCCCGGGCGGCCTTCCCCGGCCGCGAGATTAAGGTAGCCAATGACGCCAAATCTATTCCGGTGGTAAACGGCGATGCCAGCCGCCTCCACCAGGTGCTGCTCAACCTAGTGACCAATGGCATCCGCCACGGCGGCGAGGATGCCACGGTGACGCTGCGCCTGCGCCGCGAGGCCGATGACGTGTTGGTTGATGTCAGCGATGACGGTAAGGGCATGTCTCAGGAAGACGCGGCGCATATCTTCGAGCGTTTTTATCGCGCGGATACTTCGCGCACCCGCGATACCGGCGGCTCCGGTCTGGGCCTGGCCATCGTTCACTCCTTGGTGGAGCAGCACGATGGCAGCATTAGCGTCGACTCCGAGCTTGGCCGCGGCACCACCTTTACGGTGCGCCTGCCCGCGCTTGCCGACGCCCCCTCAGAGTCCTAGTCCTCCCTGAAGCCTTCCTCGTTGCATCCAAGGTGCTGGCGGATGCGGGCAGCAGCCTCATCCATTGCGGCATCGTCGGTAGCATCGGCGTCGAAGGCCTTGGCAAAGTCATACTCTTCCATCTTCTCGGTGGGGAAGAGGTGGATGTGGGTGTGCGGGACATCGAATCCGGCGATGATATAGCCGGTGCGTGGAGTATCAAACGCGGTCTTGATGGCACCGCCGATTTCCAGGGCGACCTCGTTGAGGTGGGCCCAGGTCTGCGGATCCAGGTCGGTCCACTTATCTACTTCCTCGATGGGCACGACCAGGGTGTGGCCGTAGCGCAGCGGCTCGATGGAGAGGAAAGCCACGCAGGTCTCATCGCGGTAGACAAAGCGAGCGGGTAGTTCACCATTAATGATCTTGCTAAATACAGAAGCCATGTGTGCCAGGCTACCCGCTGGTTATGATGGTGGGCATGCGCATTCTCGTAATTGGTTCGGGCGGCCGTGAACACGCCCTTGTCAAGGGCCTGTCCGCCGACCCGAAGAGCACCGAAATCCACGCCGCGCCAGGCAGCGCGGCTATGTCTGATCTCGCCACGGTCCACCCGGAATACTCCCAGGTAGATGACGTGGATCGCATGGTAGAACTGGCCCGGGATATCGCCGCCGATCTCGTCGTCATCGGCCCCGAGGTACCGCTCGTTGCTGGTGTGGCAGATGCCCTGCGCGCCGCCGGCATCGCGGTCTTCGGACCTAACAAGAAAGCAGCCCAGATCGAGGGATCCAAGGCCTTTGCCAAAGACGTCATGGAGGCGGCAGGAGTCAAGACCGCTCGCGCGGAACAGCTACGCCCAGGTGCGGCCGAGGAAGAGATTGAGGCCGCGCTCGACCGCTTCGGCCCGCAGTTCGTGGTCAAAGACGATGGCCTTGCCGGTGGCAAGGGCGTGGTGGTCACCGCGGACCGTGCCGCTGCCCGCGCTCACGTAGACGCCGTCCTTGCCGCCGGCAATCCGGTGCTGCTGGAGTCTTTCCTCGATGGACCTGAAATTTCGCTTTTCTGCTTGGTCGACGGCGAGACCGTCGTCCCGCTGCTGCCAGCTCAAGACCACAAGCGCGCCTATGACAACGACGAAGGCCCCAATACCGGCGGCATGGGTGCGTACACCCCGTTGCCGTGGCTGCCGGAGGAGGGCGTGCAGCGCATCGTGGACGAGGTCTGCGCCCCTGTGGCCAAGGAGATGGTGCGCCGCGGCACCCCATATTCCGGCCTGCTTTATGCCGGCTTGGCGTGGGGCGAAGAGGGCCCGGCCGTAGTCGAGTTCAACTGCCGCTTCGGCGATCCAGAGACCCAGGCCGTGCTTTCCCTTCTCAAGTCGCCACTAGCCGAGGCCCTCCACGCCACCGCGACTGGCACCCTGGCCGAGCTCGCGCCGCTGGAATGGGAGGATGGCTTCGCCGTTATCGTAGTCATGGCGGCCGAAGGCTACCCGGCCTCCCCGCGCAAGGGCGATGCCATCTCCGGAGCTGCGCTGGATGATCCGCAACGCGTCCTGCACGCCGGCACCGTTCACACCGACGGGGCCTACCGCACCGCGGGCGGCCGTGTGCTTAGCGTGCTGGGCAAGGGCTCCACGCTGGCCGAGGCACGTGCCGACGCCTACGCCACCGTCGATGACATCGAGTTTGCGGGCAGCTTGGTGCGCCGGGACATCGGCAAGCGCGCAGAAGACGGTGAGATTTCTCTCTAACCTTTCGCCCTGCGGTGGGGCAGGCATGGAATAATAGCCACGTGGCTGAAAAGAAGAAGATTTCCAACGTCCTGTCCTCCCGCTATGCCTCCGCAGAGCTGTCCAATATTTGGAGCCCGGAGCATAAAATCATCCTGGAGCGCAAGCTCTGGATCGCGGTCATGCGCGCCCAGAAGGATCTGGGCGTAGACATCCCCTCCAAAGCCATCGATGCCTACGAGGCCGTGGTGGAAGACGTGAACCTCGAGTCCATCGCGGAGCGCGAGCGCGTCACCCGCCACGATGTAAAGGCCCGCATTGAGGAGTTCAATGCGCTGGCCGGCTACGAGCACATTCATAAGGGGATGACCAGCCGCGATCTCACCGAGAACGTGGAACAGCTGCAGATCCACACCTCACTGGAGATCATCCGCGATAAGGCCATTGCCGTGGTCTCCCGCATCGGCCGTCACGCCGCCGAATACCAGTCCTTGGTCATGGCCGGCCGTTCCCACAACGTGGCCGCGCAGGCCACCACCCTGGGCAAGCGTTTTGCTACGGCCGGCGATGAGATGCTGCTGGCCATCGAGCGCGTCGAAGACCTTCTTGCGCGCTACCCGCTGCGCGGGATTAAGGGCCCGATGGGCACTTCCCAGGACATGCTCGACCTTATGGGCGGCTCCGAAGACAAACTTGCCTCCCTAGAGACCGCCATTGCGGATTACCTGGGCTTCCACCGCATCTTCAACTCCGTGGGCCAGGTCTACCCACGCTCCCTGGACTTCGATGCCATCTCCGCTCTGGTGGAGCTCGGCGCCGCCCCGTCCTCGTTGGCCACTACCATCCGCCTGATGGCCGGCAACGAGACCGTCACCGAAGGCTTCAAGGAAGGCCAGGTCGGCTCTTCTGCTATGCCGCACAAGATGAACGCCCGCTCCTGCGAGCGCGTCGGCGGCCTGCAGGTCATCCTCCGTGGTTACCTCACCATGGCCGCAGACCTGGCCGGCCAGCAGTGGAACGAAGGCGATGTCTTCTGCTCCGTCGTCCGCCGCGTCGCGCTTCCCGACGCCTTTTTTGCCCTCGACGGCCAATTCGAAACCTTCCTCACCGTCCTCGATGAGTTCGGCGCCTTCCCCGCCATGATCGACCGCGAGCTAGAGCGCTACCTGCCCTTCCTGGCTACCACCCGCATCCTGATGGCGGCCGTGCGTGCCGGCGTAGGGCGCGAGACCGCCCACGAGGTCATCAAGGAAAACGCCGTGGCTGTCGCGCTCAATATGCGCGAAAACGGCGGCGAGCAGGACTTGGTCCAGCGCCTTGCAGCCGATGACCGCCTGCCCATGGACGAGTCCGACCTCGAAGCCGCCCTGGCCGATAAGCACGCCTTCATCGGCGCCGCCGAGTCCCAGGTCAACCAGGTGCTCAACCGCATTAACGCCTTGGTAGGCGAGCACCCCAAGGCCGCCGCCTATACCCCGGGCGAAATTCTCTAGTTCGCATTTTCCGGTTCCCTTCGCATTTCCAGCCCCCTTCGCAATTCGATCAATTAAGCTCCGAATTCCGCGCGGAATTCGGAGCTTAATTGATCGAAACCTACTCGCTACCCCTGGGCGCTAGAATGAAAGCCATGCGTCCTGAGCTTTCTTCATATACCCATCTTGCCTCCGGCAAGGTCCGCGATATCTACGATGTAGACGAGAACACCCTGCTGATGGTGGTCTCTGACCGCATCTCCGCCTACGACCACGCCTTAGAGCCGGCCATCCCGGATAAAGGTCGCGTGCTGACCGCGACCTCGAAGTTCTTCTTCGATTCCATCGATTTTCCCAACCACCTCGCCGGTCCTCTCGATGATGAGCGCATTCCTGCCGAGTGCCTCGGCCGCGCGATGGTTGTAAAAAAGCTGGACATGCTGCCCTTCGAGTGCGTGGCCCGCGGCTTTCTCACCGGTTCCGGTTTGAAGGAGTACAAGGCCAACGGCACCGTGTGCGGCATCGAGCTGCCAGATGGCCTCGTGGAGGCTTCCCGCCTGCCCGGGCCCATCTTCACCCCGGCCACCAAGGCGGAGCAGGGCGAGCACGATGAGAACGTGTCCTTCGACTACGTGGTGGACAAGCTAGGCGCCGAGCGCGCCGAGGAGCTACGCGCGGCCACCTTGCGCATCTATTCCACGGCCGCCGCGCTTGCGGAGGAAAAGGGCATCATCCTCGCCGATACCAAGTTTGAGTTCGGCCTCGATCAAGATGGCACGCTCGTGTTGGCCGATGAGGTCCTCACCCCGGATTCTTCTCGCTACTGGCCTGCAGATTCTTATGTCGAGGGCGAGGTTCAGCCTTCCTTCGACAAGCAGTACGTGCGCAACTGGCTTACTTCCGACGCCTCCGGATGGGACCAAGCCGCAGACGGCACCCCACCCGAGCTTCCTGAAGACGTCGTTTCCGCCACCCGACTGCGCTACATCGAGGCCTACGAGCGGCTGTCCGGCAAGCATTTCGCTGATTTCCTCTCGCCCGAGGACTAACTCCCCGCCGAAGTTCCCGCACCACGGGGTGCCACGCGTACAGTGGGACGGCATGAGCAACGAGAATCTTTCCGCCCCCGTAGCCGCCGTCCACCCCGTGACCCGTTCCTTCCACGGCCGGGAGTTCGTGGATAACTACGAGTGGCTGCGCGATAAGGAATCCCAGGAAACTCTGGATTACCTCAACGCCGAAAATGATTACACCAAGGCGAAGACCGCGCACTTGGAGGAGATGACGGAGAATATCTTCCAGGAGATTAAGTCCCGCATCAAACAGACTGATATGTCCGTGCCCTCCCGCCGCGGCGATTACTGGTACTACGGTCGCACTGAGGAGGGTAAGAGTTATGGCTATTCCTGCCGCCTTCCAGTTGAGGAGGGTTCTGATCCCTGGACAGCCCCGATTATCCCTGAGGAAGGCACCCCAGACGGTGAAGAGATTATCCTCGACGCCAACGCGTTGGCCGAGGGGAAGGACTTCTTCGCGCTCGGTGCTGCCTCCATCTCTGATTCTGGCCGCTACCTGGCCTATTCGGTGGATTTTGCCGGCGATGAGCGCTTTGAGCTCTACATTAAGGACCTAGAGACCGGCGAGCTTCTCGACGACCACCTAGAGGGCATCTTCTATGGCGCTACCTGGGCCGGAGACGGCTTTATTTTCTACACCACCGTCGACGATGCATGGCGTCCCGATACCATTTGGCGCCACAAGGTAGGCACCGCGCAGTCCGAGGACGTGCAGGTGTTTAAGGAAGAAGACGAGCACTTCAACGTCGGCATCGGCAGCGCCCGCTCTGATAAGTACCTCTTCCTTGGCATAAGCTCCAAGGTGACCTCTGAGGTATGGGTGCTCGAAGAGGACAACCCCGAGGGCGAATTCCGCCTGCTGTGGGAGCGTGAATCCGGCGTGGATTACGACGTTGATCACGCCGTCGTCAAGGGCGAGGACTACTGGATAGTCACCCACAATGCTACCGGCCCCAACTTCGAGGTGGGCTATACCAAGGCCGAAGGCGACCTGCCCGCTCTTCGGGATCTGCCCGCGCTCCTGCCTCATAAGGAAACCACCCGTATCGAGGGCGTGGATACTTACCGCGACCAAATTGTGGTGGGTTACCGTCGCGGTGGCATCGGCCGTGCCGCCATCATGCGCATTAATGACGGCTTTGGCGAGTTCGAAGAGCTCAACTTCAATGAGGAGCTCTTCACCGTGTCCGTATCTGGTAACCCGGAGTGGGACGCGCCGGTGCTTCGCGTAAGTTATGTGTCCTTTACCCAGCCCGCGCAGCTTTTCGATTACCGCGTGGATACTGGCGAATACACCCTGCTTAAGGAGCAGGAGGTTCCTGGCGGCTATAACCCGGATGATTATGTTGCTTATCGCCTGTGGACCACGGCTGCCGACGGCACCGACATCCCCGTCTCCATTGTCCACCGCGCCGATCTTGACCGCACCCAGCCGAACCCGACCCTGCTCTACGGCTATGGCTCCTACGAGGTCAGCGTGGATCCGGCTTTCTCCGTTACCCGCCTGTCTCTCATGGATCGCGGCATGATTTTTGCAGTTGCCCATGTGCGCGGAGGCGGCGAGATGGGCCGCACTTGGTACGACGATGGCAAAATGCTCAAGAAAAAGAACACTTTTACCGACTTCATCGACGTCGCCGATGACCTCATCGCCCGCGGCGTGACCACCGCAGACCAAATGGTGGCCGAGGGCGGTTCGGCTGGCGGAATGCTCATGGGTGCTATCGCCAATATGGCCCCTGACCGCTTTACCGCCATCCAAGCCGTTGTTCCGTTCGTGGATCCGCTGACCTCTATCCTTATGCCGGAACTGCCGCTTACCGTGCCTGAGTGGGAGGAATGGGGCGACCCGTACCACAATTCTGAGGTCTATGACTATATGAAGTCCTACTCTCCTTACGAGAATATTGAGGCCAAGGACTACCCAGACATTCTGGCTATTACCTCGCTTAACGACACCCGCGTGCTCTACGTCGAGCCGGCCAAGTGGATTGCCCAGCTGCGGGCGACGGCCACCGGCGGCGAATTCCTGCTCAAGACAGAAATGGCTGCAGGCCACGGCGGAGTGTCCGGCCGTTATGAAAAGTGGCGCCAAAACGCCTTCGAGTATGCGTGGACGATTAATAAGGCCACCGGTCTGGAGAAGTAAAACCCGGATAGGGGGCCAGCGCGCGAATCCTGAATTCCTGTGCGATAATTTTTCTTATGAATGGCCACCTTCTGGTATCTATCTCCAGCATCTTTGATGACACGCGGAAGCAGGCTAGCCGGCTCCTCTCGATCCTTGATCGAGAGGAGATTCCTGTTTCCCTGCTTATTGCCCCGCATATCGACGGCAACTGGCACCTTGCCAAAGACAAAGACACCAAAAGCTGGCTCCGAGACCAAGCCGATGCGGGCCGCATACTCATCCTCAACGGTTTCGATCGCTCGGTGCAGGGACGTCGTGCAGAGTTCGCTAATCTCGACTCCCACGAGGCAAAACTGCGACTCGCGGGTGCTACCCGCCAGATGGCCAAGATCGGCTTCGAGCCCACAATTTTCGCGCCACCGCGCTGGCGCATGTCTCCGGGGACTTTGCAGGTCTTGCCACAATTTCAGTTTGAGGTAGCCGCCTCTACTCGCGGCATTTTGCAGATTAGCTCCGGCAAGTTCCATCAAGCCCGTAACTTGTCCTTTGGCGAGGGCTTTGGCTCAGCTAAGTGGTGGCGCAAGAACATCATCCGCGCGGCGGAGCGTTCCGCACAGCGCGGCAACACCGTCCGCCTGTCCGTATCCGGCCGCAACCTAGATGACCGCAAGGTGATCTATGACTTCGTCAAAGCTGCCGACCGCGCCATCAACGCGGGGGCGACCCCTGCAGATTATGGCGCCTTCCTGCCGAAGTAGTCAGCGCATTCCCTCGCCATAGGCTCTGCCAGCAAACGTGGCGGGGATGGTTGGTGGTGTCTATGTCCGGTAGCACGATTTCGTCCATCTAAAACTCTATTTCCGTCAACGGTGGAGGCGTTATATATGGACGAAATCGTTGAAATCCAAAAATAAGACCCCGCACGCTTGGGATTTACCCAAAAGCGAGCGGGGTCTTCGTCTGTGGGCAGTTAGCGCTGCAGGCTGGTGATGAAGTTCTTTACTTCCTTCGGCAGCATGGCCCAAATGGGAGCTGGGATGGCCTTCTGGAGATTGCCGGTCACAGCCAGGAAGCCGGGGATGGCGACGAGGCCGGCGATAGCCGCGATGGCAGCGGCGATACCGGCGCCGACAGAGCTAGTGCTGGAGTTGGAACCGAAGCCAGGCTTACCGGGCTTTTCTGAGGGCTTGTCCTCTGGCTTATCGGAAGGTTTATCGGAAGGCTTGTCCGCCGGATCATCTGCAAGATCGTCTGGCTGGCCGGCGGAGTCGTCCGTGCCGAGGGTGAAACCGACCTTGACTGGGTCATGGTCAGAAGCGCGGAACGGGGAGTCATCGTAGAAGTCGACGATGTTGTAGTTGCGGCGGGAATACTCGAAGGCGACGGGTTCGTCGGCATTGATGTTCCATACTTGGGCGTCGTCAAGCGTGCCGGTGGCTACCTCGTTTGCCAGCACGTGGTCGAGGGTGCCAAGCAGGCCGGAGAACTGGTAGGAGGTATCGGCGCCATACTTTTCGGCGGGGACGGTAAAGCCATCGTTGCGGAAGACATCGAGCGCGGTCTCGTGGGTATAGGTATTGAAATCGCCCAGGGCGAAAAGCGGCTTATCCTTCCAGTCTTCCTGTTTGTGGAGGGCATCGAGGACGGCCTGTGCCTGCGCGTTGCGCACGTTTGGGTTATTGCCCTGGCCATCGCCGGAATCGGCATCGCCCTTAGCCACCGAGCCCTTGGACTTGAAATGGTTGGCTACGGCAACGAAGGACTCCTCGCCCTCCTTTAGCGGTTGGAATTCCTGGGCGAGGGGCTCGCGAGCAGTGCCGGTGAAGCGATCATCTTGGAAGATGCGGGATTCGCCGACCGGCTTGACCACATCTTTGTGGTAGATAAACGCGGTGCGGATGACATCCGGGGAATCCGGTACGGCCTCCTTAGAGGGGGAAGGAACGAAGGCCCACTTTTCGGATCCTGCGGCCTCGTTGAGCTTTTCCGTTAGATGCTTGAGTGCCTTATCGCGCTGGGCAAAGTCGCCGGTGACGGCGTAGCCATCTTCGATTTCGGAAAGGCCGATGACATCGGCATCGAGGCCGTTGATGGCCGCGACAATCTTGCGTTCCTGGTCTTCGAGTGCGGATTGAGTATAGGCACCGCGGGTCTTACCGCGATTGACGGTGACCTTATTGCCCTCGCGATCGGTGTAGGCACTGCCGCCGAATTCCTCGCCCAGGGAGGTGAAATAGTTCAAAACGTTGAAGGCGCCGATGGTGTATTCGCCCTTGACGTCATCGATGGCGTGCAGCTCAGCCTTGCGGGAGTTCTCCCAAGAGATGGGCAGGTCTGTGCCCTTGGTATTGCCGGTAACCGGGGTGGTGGGCTGGAAGCGCCACTGCTCATGAGAAAAGCCCACGATGACAGGATGCTGGAAAGAGACGGTATCGGTGGTGCGCACGGATTTGATGGTGTGGGCATCATCCTGGGCGATATATGGCAGCGGGGTATTCTGGTCGGTCTTTAAGTAGTCGCGGGTGCGGCCATCGTCCAAGGTGACCAGTTTCTCGGCGTTGTCCTTGGTCAGCTTCTGGATATCGGAATTGGAATCCGTGGAAGGGGAGAAGATATCGGAAGGCTGGCGGAAGGCTTCCTTGCCAGGGGCAAGGCCAATCTCGCCGGACTGATTGAGGGAGTAGTTATTGGTCACGGTGTGCTCGCCTGGCTGGATGAGCATGTGCTCGAAGGGCTCGCGAGCCTCGCTGCCATCGGGAAGCTTGTCTACCTTGAGTGGGGTGACCTTCTCTAGCGGGGTATCGAGCTGCTTGACCTCGGCCGCGGTGATTTGGGTGGAACCGTAGAACTCGGAGACCTTGCCGGTGACCGCGACGGAATCCTCGAGGTCCGGGTACTGGTCGGCCGGCTTATCACCCATGTACACGAAGACGGCCTGGGAGGCATCGGTAGCCTCGGTGCCGGTCCCGCCCGTCTGGATGGTGAAGCCATTAAGGCCGCCCTCACTCCACACGCCGGTGACAACGCCCTCGGTGGCAACGGTCTGGTCCTTGAGCGGGGATTCAGTGCCGGTGCCTTGGATATCCGCGATGGCGGTCACGCCTTCGGGAGCTGGCTGCTCGGGCTCGGCCGGATCCTCAGGCTGAGGGGTGGGGGCCTCATTACCGGTATTAGTCGGGGTGGGAGCGCCAATGGTGAAGTCGGCGGCATTGTCATCGGTATCGGTGCCCTTGTCATCGCGGGAAGCGGACTTAGCATTGGACAGACCCGCAGCAGCGGTGCCTTCCTTGAGGGAAGCGGCGCCATAGCCGATGGCATCGATGGGGGTTCCGGTGGCGTCGGCAAGCTGCACGGAGCCCTTGGAACCGGACATATTGAGGCTGCCCTCGGCATCTGGGGCAGGCAGGGAATCGCCCGCACCATTGCCGGCCGCTCCCTGCACCAAAAAGTAGCCATGTGGGGCGATGGTGCCGGAAAGCTCTACCTTGCCGCCCGTGTTGCCGGAAGCGGAGAAATACTCCACGGTATAGCCGGTCAGGTCAATCGGGGCATCGGTGGGGTTATAGAGCTCGATGAAGTCGTGGGTGAAGGCAGCGCCCTTATTACCACCGCCCCCGTAGACCTCGGAGATGACTGCGGCGGAACCGTCGGTGGCAGCCGTGGCAGTGGGAACGGCAAGGGCGGCAGAGGATAGCGCGGTGGCGAGCGCCAGCGCGCCTAGGCGGCGAGAAGACATAGATTCAACCTTAAAAAGAGAGCGACAGTAAGCGATGTCTATTAATAGAGCGCCGCGCCGGGGCAGGCTGGAGCGCACGCCGGAGTTTGCCAGAGCGTTGTTTGGGGTTCACGTAGAGTTTGCCCAACCGGGGTGAAACCCACACTGCGGGGGTGAGTCTAGGTAAAAGCCGGGGGTGCCAACTAAACTAAGCCGCGCAGACCAAAGCCCCATACAGTAAGGCAAATATTTTCATGGCTCGTGTAGTTGTCAATGTCATGCCCAAGGCGGAGATTCTGGATCCGCAGGGCCAAGCCGTCGTCCGCGCGCTGGGTCGCATCGGGGTATCCGGTGTCAGCGATGTGCGTCAAGGAAAGCGCTTCGAAATCGAGGTCGATGACTCTGTTAGCGCAGAAGACCTAGATAAGGTAGCCGCCACCTTGTTGGCCAATACCGTCATCGAGGATTACGAGGTTGTTGGGCTGGAGGTCAAGTAAGTGACCGCAACAATCGGAGTAATCACTTTCCCCGGAACCCTGGATGATGTGGATGCCGCTCGCGCTGCCCGCACCGCCGGCGCAGAGGCGAAAAGCCTCTGGCACGCAGATGCCGATCTGCACGGCGTGGATGCGGTCGTAGTGCCGGGCGGTTTTTCTTATGGTGACTACCTGCGTTCGGGCGCTATTTCCGCGCTGGCGCCGGTAATGCAGTCCGTTATTGACCGTGCGAAGCAGGGCATGCCGGTGCTTGGCATTTGCAATGGCTTCCAGATTTTGACCGAGGCGGGCCTGTTGCCGGGCGCGCTGACCCGCAATAAGGGCCTGCATTTCCACTGCACCGATACTTACCTCGAGGTGGTCAATTCCACTACCGCGTGGACCAGTGAGTTTGAGCAAGACCAGAAGATTCTGGTGCCGGCCAAACACGGTGAAGGCCGCTTCCAGGCCGGCGATGATGACATTGCCCGCATCGAGGGCGAGGGCCGCGTGGTCTTCCGCTATACCGATAATTACAACGGCTCTGTCAACGGCATTGCCGGTGTCAGCGATGAATCTGGCCGCATTGTGGGCCTCATGCCGCACCCAGAGCACGCCATTGACACGCTGACCGGCCCATCCACCGACGGACTGGGACTTTTCGTATCCGCCATCAAGGCCGTCGCCCAAACGCCGGCGGTTTAAGGAGGCCACTTTAATGACCGTTCATAATGACACCGTAGAAAAGGCACAGTCCACCCCGGATGAGCAGCAGCCCTACGCGGAGCTCGGACTGAAGGATGACGAGTACCAGCGCATCCACGATATTTTGGGCCGCCGCCCTACCGATGCGGAGCTGACCATGTACTCCGTTATGTGGTCCGAGCACTGCTCCTATAAGTCCTCCAAGACGCACCTGCGTTATTTTGGCGAGACCATGACCGAGGAGATGGGGGAGAAGATCCTCGCCGGCATCGGTGAGAACGCCGGCGTGGTGGACATCGGAGACGGCAACGCGGTGACCTTCCGCGTGGAGTCCCACAATCACCCCTCCTATGTGGAGCCGTACCAGGGTGCGGCCACCGGCGTGGGTGGCATCGTGCGCGACATCATGGCGATGGGTGCTCGCCCGATTGCCGTGATGGACCAGCTGCGCTTTGGGCCTGCCGATGCCCCCGATACCAAGCGCGTCCTGCCCGGCGTGGTCTCCGGCATTGGCGGCTACGGCAACTCCCTGGGGCTTCCCAATATTGGCGGTGAGACCGTCTTTGATGAGACCTACGCGGGTAACCCGCTGGTAAACGCGCTGTGCGTGGGCACCCTCAAGGTGGAGGACCTGAAGCTGGCCTTTGCGTCCGGCAAGGGCAATAAGGTCATGCTCTTCGGCTCCCGCACCGGCTTGGACGGTATCGGTGGCGTATCCGTGTTGGCCTCCGATACCTTCGAGGACGGTGCCGAGCGCAAGCTGCCGGCCGTACAGGTAGGCGACCCCTTCGCGGAGAAGGTCCTCATCGAGTGCTGCCTGGACCTCTACCACGCCGGCGTGGTCGTGGGCATCCAGGATCTTGGCGGTGCGGGCTTGGCCTGTGCCACCTCGGAGCTGGCAGCGGCCGGCGATGGCGGCATGGAGGTCAACCTCGATAATGTGCCGCTGCGTGCGAAGGACATGACCGCGGCGGAGATCCTCGCCTCCGAGTCTCAGGAGCGCATGTGCGCCGTTGTGGCCCCGGAGAACGTGGCGAAGTTCCGCGAAATCTGTGAGCACTGGGACGTTACCTGTGCCGAAATCGGCGAGGTCACCGAGGGCAACCACTTGGTCATCCGCCATCGCGGCGAGGTAGTCGTGGATGCCCCGGCCGGCACCATCGCGGATGAGGCCCCGGTGTACGAGCGCCCCTATGCTCGCCCGGAGTGGCAGGACGAGCTGCAGAAGTACCAGGGCACCGACAAGCGCGGCCTGGTTGAGTCCCTGCAGAAGCTCGTGTCCTCCCCGGCGCTGTGCTCGCGCGACTTCATCATGAACCAGTATGACCGCTACGTGCGCGGCAATACCGTCCAGTCCCACCATGCGGATGCCGGTGTGCTGCGCATCGATGAGGAGACCGGCCGCGGCGTGGCCGTTTCTGCCGATGCTTCCGGCCGTTACACCAAGCTGGATCCGAATATGGGCGCCCGCCTCGCGCTGGCGGAGGCTTATCGCAACGTCGCCGTCACCGGTGCGAAGCCCGTCGCGATTACCAACTGCTTGAACTACGGTTCCCCGGAAAACCCGGACGTGATGTGGCAATTCCGCGAGTCGGTGCATGGGCTTGCAGATGCTGCCGTCGAGCTTTCCATCCCCGTTTCCGGCGGTAACGTGTCCTTTTACAACCAAACGGGCAGCGAGCCCATCCTGCCCACCCCGGTGGTCGGCGTGCTGGGCGTTATCGATGACGTCCACAAGGCCATTGGCAACGAGCTGGGCACCGTGGACGAAAAGGAAATACTTATCGCCCTCGGTGAGACCAAGGACGAGTTCGGTGGCTCCATCTGGCAGCAGGTCAGCGCCGATACTTCCGATGCTTCCTCCCTCAATGGCTTGCCGCCGCAGGTGGATATGGCCAACGAGAAGCGCCTGGCTGAGTTCTTCCATGGCAATGAGCTGCTCACCGCCGCGCACGACCTGTCCGAGGGCGGCCTAGCAGTGGCTGCTTTCGAGATGGCTAAGCGCGCTGGTGCGACTGCCGACGGCGCCGGTCTCGGCCTCAACCTGGACCTTTCCGCAGTCCACGAGGACGAGTTCGTCGCCGCCTTCTCCGAGTCCGCCTCCCGTGTGCTCGTGGCCACCACCGCCGACCGCACCGACCAGGTGCTTGCCCGCGCCGGCGAGCTGGGCATCCCAGCCGCCATCGTGGGTGAGACCACCGAAACCGGCGCCCTTACCCTCGGCGGCGAGTCCGTCGCCATCTCCCAGTTGGTCTCCGCCTGGTCCGCCACCCTGCCGGACCTCTTTGACCATGCTGTGGGTGCTAACTCCGTGGTGGAGTAAAAACTCCCGGCGTTGGACACACACAACCAAGCGACAATGCTGAAAGCCCGGCTTCGGCCGGGCTTTTTATGCTCGTTAGGAGCAGGGACAAAGGCTCGGCCTAATAAAGAGCAGTGTCGGGACGAGTTCTTTTCAATCATTTTCCTTTCAAGCAACCTTTCCGTAACGTCACCGGCCTACCGTGGGTGTGTCCCTCTCAAAATATTCACTACTCATGGAAGCCAACGTCCAATGCGCATTCGTACTCTCGCTCTTATTGCCGCCGTTGCGTGTGCTGGTGTAACAGTGCCAGCCACCGCCGCCGAGCATGGTTCCTATTACTCCACCAAGCAGCACTATGAACCGCAGGGGCGGGAGTACTCCGAAGCTCCCGCAGGATTCCGACAGATCTATACCTCCACGGTGAACCGGCATGGCTCGCGTGGACTGTCTAGCTTTAAGTATGACGACCTCGCGCAGCAGATGCTGGAGTATGCCCAGGAGCGTGATGAGCTCACGGATTTAGGAGAAAAGCTCATTCCGCAGGTAGAAGCGATGATTTCCGTGAATGAGGAATTGGCCGGTGGCGCCGGACAAGACGCCGGATACGGAAACCTCACCGCAGTTGGGCGGGAAGAACTGCGGGGGATTGGTCAGCGCAATGCGCAACGCAATGCTGAGCTTATGCACAGCATCGACAGGGACGACTCCAAGGTGAAATTCATCTCTTCGGGTGAGGACCGCGCTAATGACTCTGGTTGGAATTTCGGTGCGGCGTGGCTGAAGGAAGCTCCCACTCTTGCTGACAACCTTGTGGACGGAACCAACGATGGTCATGTCACCATCGAGCCACGCACTGACCTGATGTATGCGCATAAAGATAAAAAGTCACCGTCGTACGAAAAATATTCGGCGTGGAAAGACTCACCGCAGCTACAGGAAAAGATCCAGGAAGCTTATTCCAAGCCAGCCTCCCAAGAAGCATCGCAGGAGTTGCTGTCCAAGATTTTCACCTCGGATTTTATCGATGAGCTAAAAGATGGGTCCATTTCTTTTAGCGCCCGTGAAAAGGATGGCAAGACAGTAGAAGGAATAGTGGACGCCGCGCTGCAGTTCTACAACCTGTACATTATTGCTCCAGCACTTGCTCATGAGGAGAAAACCCCTGCTGAGGGGTGGATATTTGATCAGTACATGGACGATGCGAGCGGGCCTACTTTTGCATACCTACTGGATGTAGAAGACTTCTATGAGAAGGGGCCGGCTATCGAGGGACGCACTGTTTCTTACGACAATTATGAGCCACTGCTTGAGGAAATGATTGAGGGCGTACAGAATCGCGCGGCCGGTGGTGAAATAGCTGCGGAATATAGGTTTGGTCACGCGGAGACCATCATTCCGCTCGCCGCATTGCTGAAAACACCTGGCTCTGAAAAGGGAGTTCCCGCAGGAGAGCTCTACACCTGGCAGAACTCGGATTGGCGTGGCGACAAGGTCTCCCCGATGGGCGCAAATATCCAGTGGGATGCCTTCCAGAATGACAATGGCGAGACCCTCGTGCGCATGCTGTACAACGAGAAGGAAATTCCCTTCAAGGAGGGGTGTGAGCCAATAAGTGAGGGCTCGACGTTTTATACCATCGATGAGCTGTCCGCTTGTCTGCCGCTTGGTTCTATCTCTGACCACTCTCAAGCCCATATCGACTCCACAGCGGACAGCGGGTACAAGCCACAACCAGGAAGTAGCGTTGCCTCTTCACAGCCGAAGATGTGGGCGGTAGTTGGTGCCCTCGTCAGCGTACTGACTATTGCAGTTGGAACTGTGTACATTAACCGACAGCAGATAGAAAGTCTGCTACATAAGTTCGGCATCCAACTTCCCTTTTAGTAACGGCAGGATATTACTGAGGGGGCGACAAACTGGGAAGTTCTTCTCGAATCACCGTTTAGTGGCGGCTTCCTAAAGGCACGGCCTCTCATATGGTTTCCATAGTTCAATGGAACCGGAAGCAGGCCCACTACAGCTCTAGGTCTAGCGCCATGGCAGCCTTTAGTGCTCGGCTGGACCTAGTGTGTGTCGCCCTTTCGATTTCGACCTTAAAGTATGTCCGCAGCGCAACGCGTGGGTAGAGAAGAACGCGGTGGCCGCTGGATATACAGGTCAAGGGTGATGAGTCTGACCGTGAGACGTGCCGCGTGCTCAAGATGAAGTGGGCCAAGCGCAAGGACGAGGAGACGGGCAAGAATGTCAATGACGTGACGAAGTTGATCTACAACAAACGCGTGACTATCCCTGGCATTCCTGCGGAGTCGGGTGAGTACATGCTGGGCTCGCGCTCAGCGGTGGCATGGTTGATTGACCGCTACCAAGTCAAGAAAGATAAGGCCTCGGGCATTGTCAATGACCCGAACGATTGGGCCGATGAGGTGGGCAATCCGCGCTACATCGTGGACCTAATTGGCAAGGTCACTCGCGTGGCTATGGAGACGGTGCGCATTGTTGATGGGCTGGTAGAGGAAGGCTCGGCTGCGGAAAGTTAGCAGCATTTCGAAGCGATTTTCCTTGAAGCCCTCCGGCCACGCCCGTAGACTTACGGTATCGTAAGTTTCTTGTTGGGGTTGGTTGCGGCTAGCAGAAGGGAAGTACCTCGTGGCACAGATGCATGCAGATAGCGCGCCGGGGCCGGGTCTTGTCCAGCGAACCTATTGGATGGCGGACCGCGGGCCTAGGCCGCTTAGCCGTGGCTGGGGGCATGCAATAGCGGCGTTATTGTCGGTGATTGCCTCCACCGTGCTCATTACCTATGCATGGATGACGCTGCACTGGTGGCAAGGGCTTGGCGTGACTGTCTACGGCGTGGGGCTGGTAGGGCTTTTTGGCGTCTCCGCGCTCTATCACCGCTACCCGTGGGCGAGCGCGCGTGCGGTGCAGTGGTGGCGGCGAGCGGACCACGCGACCATCTCGGTATTTATTGCCGCGACATATACGCCGCTGTGCCTCATCGTGTTATCGCCGGTGCAAGCGGCATGGATGCTAGGCGTTGCCTGGGCAGGAGCGATTCTCGGCGTGATTTTGAACCTGGTGTGGATTAACCACCCGCGCTGGTTAGACGTGGTGGTCTACCTAGCGCTGGGATGGCTGGTGCTGCCGCTTCTGCCCACGCTGTGGACGCAGGCGGGGGCCGCGGTGGTCTGGCTGCTCTTTGCCGGCGGGGTGGTGTACTCGCTAGGCGCGCTGGTCTATGGCTTTAAGTGGCCGGGGCGCAATGCGCGCTACTACGGCTACCACGAGCACTTCCACACCGCGACCATCGCGGCCGCCGTGGTGCACCTCGTGGCGGTGTGGATGGTCGTAGTCCAAGGCGCTGCTTAGTCAGCGTCAGGGAAAAGCTCCGCGGGATCGGTATCGGTCGTAATCGCGGCGGCAAGCAGCATACGGGCTTGGGGCGCGCGCAGGGTGCCAGAGGAGATGACGCCGGCGTCGGCAAGCGTGGCACCGCCACCGGCCCCGCCGTAGATTCCCTCCACCGGGCCGTGATCCACGCGGGTGGTGAGCACCACCGGAACCTTCTTGGCCGCGGCCTGAGCAGCCTGTGCTAGCTCGTCGCCGATATTGCCGGCGCCCATGCCCTCAATGACGATGCCTTCGGCGCCGCTGTCCAAGGAACGCTGGATGAGATCAGCCGGCGCGCCGGGGTAGGCGGCGATAATATCGACGCGGGTATTGCCCAGCGGCTTAAACTTCAGAGCCTTCGGGCGCTGTGGTTGCTTCTCGCCATTGTTATTGGCAAAGCCATCGGCCTTGGAGGTATCGGACTTGAAAGCGCCGCGGGCAGGAATGACATGATCCGCAAAGGCAATGAACGTGCCGCGGCCCCTATTGGCGGGATCGGTGACGGTCTTCACCGCGAGCGCCAGGTTATCCGGGCCATCTGGATTCGGATCATCGAAGGGGCGCATTGCACCGGTTAAGGCCACCGGCTTCTCACTGTCTTGGAAGGTATCGACAGCAATGGCGGTCTCTTCCATGGAATCGGTGCCGTGGGTTACCACAACGCCATCGACGTCCTTGCGCTGCAGCTCCTTGTGTACGGCCGTGATGATGCTATCGGTATCGTCCAAGGTCATCGCGGAAGAATCCAGCTTGGCAATGTCTTTGACCTCTAACGTGAGCTTGTCGCTGTCAAAGGTGCCAGAAAGCGGTTCCACCAACTTGGAGCCGGTAACGGTAGGCACCACCGCGCCGGTCTTATCGTGGGTGCTGGCAATAGTTCCGCCGGTAGAAAGGACCACCACGTGGCCCTCGGCGGTGGCGCGTGGACCCTCGCTTTCCGTGGCGGAGGTTTTGGTGGCCTCCGTGGTTGCGGGGCCAGAACTGGTGGGGCTGTGCGAGGCGGAAGACTCGGGCGTTGCGGCCGAAGTTTCGTCCGCTGGGCGGTTATCCGGATTCTGGCAGGACGCCAAGAGGCAGGCCGAAGCTATCAAGGCTAGGCTGGCGCGGGCCGAGCGGCGCAAGGTTGGGGTGTGCATATTCCCTCGTTTCTGTGTGTGGGAGACGAAAGCAGACGGCAGGAAACCGTCGTCCGCGTATAAGTACATCTAAAGCAGAAAAACGGGGTTGCCGCTGCCACTATGGACTTGCTAACACCGAAACGAGGGGAGAGCAGCTAGTCGATGTGCTGGTTCGACGGCGCCACCACCAGTGGCTTTGGGGAGTACTTCGCGCGTAGCTCGCGCAGCACGGTGGCGTGCTCGGCCAAGCGCTTATCTTCCTCGGTATGTGGATGGAAGGGGCGGGCCACCTGTGGCTGACCATCGTGGTCTAGGGCGATATAGGCCACGGTGGCATGGATGGCGGTTTGCAAGTGCTCGCGGCCGCCGCGGGGATTGCCGGAGCGGACGTGGATGGACATCTGCATCGACCGGGTATCGGTGCGCATCATGCGGGCATCGACCTCGATGAGGTCACCGATAGAAATCGGGCGGTAAAAGCGGATGCCACCGGCATAGACAGCCACGGTGCGCTCTGCGGACCACTCCATGGTGCAGGCCGCACCGGCCTCATCGATCCACTGCATGGCCGTGCCGCCGTGGACCTTGCCGCCCCAGTTGACGTCGGTGGGCTTGGCCAGGAAACGATTGACCATGCGCGGCGCATCAGAAGGCCCGTCATAGGTTTGCTTTTCCATCTCCGCCTCGATGGCATTGCGCAGCTCAATGCGGGACTTGGCTGCTTCTTCTACGCGGCACTGTTCATCGGTTTCCGGCACGAAGGGCGGCACCGGGGTGGACTTGCCAGTGGCAGGGTCCTTGGCTACGAAGATGACCAGGCAATCGCAGGCACGAGTGAAGATGCCTTCGCGCGGGTCAGCCGAAAGCACCTCATTGACGATATGCATGGAAGAACGCCCAGTCATGGCGATGCGCGAGCGCACCTCCACGATGTGCCCGGAAGGGATCGGCCGGGTGAAATGGATATGGCCCACATATGCGGTCACGCAGTATTGGCCGGACCACTGCACGGCGCAGGCATAGGCGGCCTTATCAATCCATTCCAAGACGCGTCCGCCGCTAATGCCGGGGGCGCCGGCCATGGTGACGTCGGTTGGCGATGCCATAAAGCGCAGCGTCAGCGCCGGCGATTTCTGAGTTTCCGCAACGGAAGGCGTAGGTGACATAAACAACAACATAACAGTAGCTATGATGTAGCTATGAAAAAGCCCGTCGATCCCGCTGCCACCCGCGCGGCCGTCATGGCCATCAAAGACTGGATTGCCGCCCCGGCGGAGCACGATAAGCCAGGTAGGGCCCTGCTTGCCGACGCCGTCCGGCGCACCGCCCGCACCCTCGAGGCCGACGCGCCGGGGCACTCCGTGGAGCTGCGCGTACCCCCATTTGTTGCGGTGCAATGCATTGAAGGGCCCCGCCACACCCGCGGCACCCCACCCAATGTGGTGGAGACTGATCCGGAAACCTGGCTGCGCCTTGCGACCGGATTAGCGGACTGGGAAGAGGCCGTAAGTACTGGTCGCGTCGATGCTTCCGGCTCCCGTGCGGGCGAAATCGCGCAGTGGTTGCCGCTCATTCCGTTAGTTTCCAGCGGCGCGACAGGCTAATATAAACGCCGTGGTAGAAGTACATACTCCTAGTATCACCAATCTTGACGATCACAACGAGCAGGAGCCCCGCGAAGAATGCGGCGTCTATGGCGTTTGGGCTCCTGGGGAGGAAGTCTCCAAGCTAACCTACTTTGGACTCTTCGCCCTGCAACACCGCGGCCAGGAGGCCGCCGGCATCGCGGTGGGCGATGATGACCGCATCGTTGTTTTCAAAGACATGGGCCTAGTGGCCAATATCTTTGATGAATCCACCTTGTCCGCCCTGCAAGGAAACGTAGCGGTGGGCCACACGCGCTATTCCACCGCCGGCGGCAAGGAATGGTCCAACGTGCAGCCCATGTTTTCTACCTCCTCCACCGGGGTAGATATTGCCCTTGGGCACAACGGCAATCTGGTCAATTACCTGGAGCTGCGCGAAGAAGCAGTACGACGCGGCCTGATTAAGCCGCACGAGGAGTCCGTTTCTGACTCCATGTGCTTGTCCATGCTGCTTGCCGACGGCGTGGATGAAGACACCTCCGTCTTTGACTCCGCCCGCCATCTGCTCCCGCGCGTCAAGGGGGCATTCTGTCTGACCTTTACCGATGGGCACACCATGTACGCCGCCCGCGACCCGCACGGTGTGCGCCCACTGGTTCTCGGCCGCTTGGCCAAGGGCTGGGTCGTGGCCTCCGAGACCTGTGCGCTCGATATCTGCGGCGCCCAGTTCATTCGCGAGATTGAGCCTGGTGAACTCGTCGCCATCGATGAGGCTGGCATCCGTTCCGTGAACTTTGCGCCGGCCAAGCGTCATGGCTGCGTCTTCGAATACGTCTACTTGGCCCGCCCGGATAGCGATATCAATGGCCGTTCCGTCAATGCTTCCCGTGTGGACATCGGTCGCCGCCTGGCCCGCGAGTACCCGGCCGAGGGCGCGGACCTTGTCATCCCGGTTCCCGAATCCGGTAATCCAGCCGCCGTGGGTTATGCCCGCGAATCGGGAATCACCTTTGCCCACGGACTGGTTAAAAACGCCTATGTGGGCCGCACCTTCATCCAGCCCACCCAGACCCTGCGCCAGCTGGGCATCCGCTTGAAGCTCAACCCGCTGCGCGAGGTCATCAACGGCAAGAAGCTGGTCGTGGTGGATGATTCCATCGTGCGCGGAAATACCCAGCGCGCGCTCATTCGCATGCTGCGCGAGGCCGGTGCCGCCGAGGTGCACGTGCGCATCGCGTCCCCACCGGTGAAGTGGCCGTGCTTCTACGGCATCGACTTCGCTTCCCCGGGCGAGCTGATTGCCAATGCCAGCCCCTCCGACGATCCAGAAACCGTCTGCGCCACTATCTGCGATACCATCGGCGCCGATTCCCTGGGCTTTGTCTCCGTTGAGGAGATGGTGGCCGCCACCGAGCAGCCCCGGTCCGAGCTGTGCACCGCCTGCTTCACGGGCGAGTACCCCCTCGGCCTGCCCGCCGGAAACTCCAATGCAGACGCCGTGCGCACCCTGCTCGGCACCAAATAACAAAGGACTTTTGAAACCATGAGTGACAATACCTACGCCGCAGCCGGCGTCAGCATCGAAGAGGGCGACCGCGCCGTAGAACTTTTCGCCCCGCACGCTAAGCGCGCCACCCGCCCCGAGGTCCTTGGCGGCCTCGGCGGCTTTGCCGGCCTGTTTAAGCTCGGCGATTATAAGGAGCCCATCTTGGCCGCGGGTTCCGATGGCGTTGGCACCAAGCTGGCCGTGGCCCAGGCCATGGACAAGCACGACACCATCGGCATCGACTTGGTCGCCATGTGCGTCGATGATCTCGTCGTCTGCGGCGCGGAGCCGCTTTTCTTGCAGGACTATATTGCCGTGGGCAAGGTCGTGCCGGAAAAGGTGGCCGAGGTAGTCAAGGGCATCGCCGAGGGGTGTGTGCAGGCCGGTGCCGCGCTATTGGGCGGCGAGACCGCTGAGCACCCCGGCATGATGGAAGAAAACGAATATGACGTTTCCGCCACTGCGGTGGGCGTCGTTGAGGCCGATGGCGTACTCGGGCCGGACAAGGTTCGTGATGGTGACGTGCTCATCGCCATGGGCTCTTCTGGCTTGCACTCCAACGGTTACTCCTTGGCCCGCCACGTCCTGCTCGAGCAGGCTGGGATGCCTCTCGACGGCCACGTGGAGGAACTCGGCCGTCCCCTCGGGGAGAAGCTCCTGGAGCCCACCCGTATCTACGCCAAGGACTGCCTGGCTTTGGCTAGCGAGTGCTCCGTATCCACCTTCTGCCATGTCACTGGCGGTGGACTGGCCGGCAACCTCGAGCGCGTCATCCCGGAGGGCCTAGCGGCCGATATTAACCGCGCCACCTGGACCCCAGGTCAGATCTTCAAGCTCATTTCCTCGGTGGGCAAGGTGGAGCTGGCGGAGATGGAAAAGACCTTTAACATGGGCGTCGGCATGATTGCCGTGGTCAACCCCGAAGACCGCGACCGGGCCCTGGCGATGCTAACCGCTCGCCACATCGATGCGTGGGAGCTGGGCACCGTGCGCACGGCTGAAGATGAGGAGCCGCGCGTGGTTATGCACGGCGAGCACCCAAACTTCTAGCAGGGCCTTGGCCCTACCGGGGGGAGAGTATGAGGAAGGGCCCTAGGATTTCCTAGGGCCCTTGAGCTATCCGGTGACGAGCGGAAGATTAGCGTTCGTCGCGGTCGTCATCATCCCATTCGTCGACGTAGTCGGCGTATGGGTCATCCTCTTCATAATCGCGGGAGTCACCCTCTTGCTGTGCAGCGAGTTCCCGTTGTAGGGACTCGATATCCATCTCGGGTGAGTTGTACTTGAGCTGGCGTGCAACTTTGGTCTGCTTTGCCTTTGCGCGTCCGCGTCCCATGTGCATGACCCCCTTGGGTTAGTAGGGCGCGCCAGGGATTCTTGGGCGCCCCATCGGCTTGTCTATTGTGTATCTTCCTGTAAGACACAATAGCCTGTGTGACGAAAAAATTCCGCACCGCCCCCTAGCTAGTGGGAGATTTAGCGTCCGCGCAGCCGGTTTACCGCCTCGCGCCCAGCCTTGGGGCCCTCATCTTCGGGGATGGAGGAAGAGTCGATAGACGCCGCGGTATCGCCCACCTCGAGAGTGCCGGCGTCCAGCGCAGAGCGCTTCGCTAGGCCTAGAGCAATGGGTCCGAAATCGCAGTCATCCACAATCGTGCCGATGCGGCCCACCTTACGTCCATTGAAAGTAATGTCATCGCCCACATTTGGCCGTTGTGGGGCCGAGCCATCGAGATGCAGCTGCACTAAGAGACGAGGGGAGCGGCCGAGATTTTCTACGCGCGCCACCGTTTCCTGGCCGCGGTAGCAGCCCTTATCGAGGTGAACATGGGCTGGGTTATCGGCGCTGCGGCTAATCCAGTGCGGTACCTCGTGGGGGATGGACTTATTATCCAGATCCGCGGCCAGCTCCGGCTCGCGCGCACGCACACGCTCGGCGGTAAAGGCCATAAGTCCCGCCAGTCGCGCTCCAGATTCCTCCAGTAGCTTCGTGGCCTCGACCAAGGATTCACGCGGAACACCAAGGTCAAAGCGCTTGATTCCCGGCCACTGCACCTGGCGGGAAAACTCCACCATGGGGGGTAGCGGAATATCGGTCTCACCTAGGAGAGTGAGGATGGCGATATCGGCTTCCTCTACGGTGACCTCGGACCAAAAGACCATCATGGCGAGGAACTTAAGAAGGGAGTCGAATTGGGCCGCAGGGACGTCGATAAGAAAGGCGTCACCGCTGCGGACGATATCCATGTGATGGAGAATATGGCCTTGCACATCGAGGTCGAGGGCGCCGGCATTAAAACCATCGGGGGCTTTGTCCAGCTTTTGTGACAACAGATTATTAAGGAACTCGGCGGCATCCTTGCCGCTCACGCGAATGACGCGGCGTTGGGAACGGTCAATGACTATGGTGCCGCCATCGGCGGCCCGTTGCTCGCCCAGCGGATTGCCATAGTGCCAGGCCACGCCCTGGGCATCGAGTACGGTCGCGTCCTGGTGCTCTGCGGCACCGGCGCGCTGCAAAAGAGGCGAAGAATAACTCACAACTACCGATGGTAGGGCATAATCAAAACTATGAAGTTTTCGCCGCGAAAAGAGCCGGTTATCTACGTTGTGGAGCCCTTTGGAGGGTCGGTACGCAGGCACCTTCCCACGTTGCCTCTCGTCTACGCGGATGATGCCGCGGTCACCCGCGGCGATGGCATCTTTGAATCCCTGCTCGTACGCGGTGGAAAAGCCGCTAATTTGCAACGGCACGCGCAGCGCTTTTGCGACTCCGCGCGCACCATGAACTTGCCGGAACCGCCCATGGAGAAATGGGAAGAAGCTACGCGGCTCGCGATCGCGGACTTCTGCGGGGACGAGACCGGAGATGCCAAATGTACTTGGACGTACACTCGCGGGCGCGCCTCCACGGGGCGTCCAAGTGCGTGGGTCGTGGTCCAACCAATCGAGGACAAGGTACTAGAGCAGCGCGCCCACGGCGTAGCTGTGATGACCAGTCCGCGTCTATGGCATGTGGCGGAGGAGTTGCCCGCCAAGACCCTCAATTATGCGGCCACGATGGCGATGCTGCGGATGGCACGGGAGAAAGGCTTTGAAGACCTCATCCTCACCGACCCGGAGACCGGAGAAATCCTGGAAGGGGCCACCTCGACCGTGGTGGCCGTCAAAGGGGAGAAACTGCGCACCGCT
This sequence comes from Corynebacterium yonathiae, assembly GCF_027570195.1. Lineage (GTDB taxonomy): Bacteria > Actinomycetota > Actinomycetes > Mycobacteriales > Mycobacteriaceae > Corynebacterium > Corynebacterium yonathiae. The sequence goes on along the minus strand of NZ_JAKMUZ010000003.1, from coordinate 13,299 downwards.
GCCGGCCGCGGCATCTTGCCTGGCACCACGCAGGCAGCCCTCTTCGCCCACGCCAAAGAAAAGGGCTATCGCTGCAAGGCTAAGCCGCTGACTGTGGAGTATTTGGAAAAGGCGGACTCGGTATGGCTGGTGTCCTCGGTGCGTGTTGCCGCCCGCGTTACCCGGCTCAATGACAAAAAATTAAAGGCCCCGGATAACGTGGATGTTATCCGAGACCTTATTGATGCAGCGCTAGGGGCTTAGCCAGCGATGCGGGTGAGCTCCGCAGACATGTAGGGGCGCATTTCGCCATCCACCATGCGCTCGTCTACCCAGCCCAGGTTGTTATTGGGCATCAGGCCGTACATGCGCTTGCCCGGTCCCAGGTTCTTCGGTCCGGTTTCGGTGACCATGGTGGAAGCGGATTCTAGCTGCCATGCACGGTCATTGAATGGTTCGCCATAGAAGATTTCCACGATGCCGGTAGAAGAGGTGTAGGTGACCTCGATTTCATCCTTTTCCGAGATACGCCAGAAGCCGGTCTCGCGCACGGAGGGGCCTTCCGGCTTGCCCTCGGTATCGATCTTCCAGGTGCGGGAGCTAAAGGTCAGGTAATTTTCGCCGTCATGGGCGATGACTAGCTGCTGGCCAAAGGTATATTCCTTGCCCTGCGTATCGTGTGCCTGGCCCTCACCCTGCCAGACACCGACGAGGGGGAGCAGTCCCAGCAGGCCGTCGTGCAGCGATGGGCCCTGACGCAGGTTAGCGGTATCGTCCGGAACCGGGGTATCGCCCAGCTCGAGAGCCGGGATATTGCGGCTAGCAGCGTCCTTCCACTGCTCGGCGGCCTGGTTCACGGCATCGTTGCCGTTGAGCTTTCCCGGATCATTTTCCGGGTGGGAAGCCGCGGTGCTTTCGATGTTTTGGGGGGTGGTTTCATTATTATTTTCGCTCATGGGCGTCCAGCCTAGTCGTGAACCCGCCTATTTAACTACTAGACTTGGGCCTCGTGCATGCATTGATGATCTCGAACCCCAACTCGACCTCACAAACCAACGCCCTTTTCCGCCAAATCGTTCCCTGCCTGCAGGCGGTAGAAGGCCTGCACCTCAAGGTGCAATTTACGCATTACCCCGGCCACGCTGAAGAAATGGTCAAGGGAATGACCAGGGATGATTATGACGTCATCATCGCCGTGGGTGGAGATGGCACCGTCAATGAGGTAGTCAACGGACTCCTTGGTCCGGCCGATGGGCAGCGCCCCGACCCTAACTCCATCCCGGCGCTGGCCGTGATTCCTACCGGCTCCGCCAATGTATTCGTGCGCGCTCTAGGTTTTCCCAACACTCCGGTGGAGGCCACTCACGTACTGGCGCGCATGCTCGAGCGGGATCTTCGGCGCACCATTTACCTGGGCACGTGGAACGATCGCTGGTTTGCCGTTAACGCCGGCTTCGGCTTGGACGCAGATGTTTTGGCACGCGTGGACCGCGCCCGTGAGCAAGGCTTTGCCGCCACCCCACTGCGCTACCTCAACGTGGCCATTCGGGCCTGGAGCCGCGCACGGAAGAACCCTCCACACATTGCGGTCACGGCCGAATCCAGCACCGGCGAGCGTCTCCACAAGGATGATGTACCGCTGATGTTTACCTCGAATACCAACCCGTGGACCTTCCTGGGGCCGCTGCCGGTAGTGACTAATCCCCGCAATTCCTTTGATGAGGGCCTTGCCCTCTTTGGATTGGAGGAGTTTAGCGGGCTCGGCGGCGTAGTTGGGCTATTGCACCTTTTCGGTGCCGATAAGCGCGGATGGCTGAATAAACTCACCAAGGAAAAAACGGTGGCTTTCGACGATGCCATGCGCGTTGAGCTAGTGTGCCGCGAGCCGCAGCGTTTCCAAGCCGACGGGGAATCGGAGGGGCGGTTTGCTGCCGTTACCTTGGCCTCCGTGAAAGACGCCATCGAGGTCTTCGCCCCGCAGGATAGGAGAGAGGTCCATCAGCGCGCGATGAAAGAAGTGCTGCGGGACTTTATTCGCCTGCGCTAGTCTGCGGCGCAGGACCCACTCGGTGTTTGGTATCGGCGGCCTTCTTTTCTGCCTCTTCTACGGCCTTTTGCTCCGAACCCTCAATCTCTAGAGGGGAGAGCTGGGCCAGTTGCACCTTAATATTGCGCCGCTGTACTTCGAAAGAAATTGTGCCGCCCTGCATCTTCACCGCCGTGGCCTGGGCGGGAAGCGGTAATTGGCGGGTATCGAAGTTGAGGGAAAAGGCCTTTTGTAGGCGCACATCGTCGGTGCCATAGACCTGCATGCGAAACTCCGGCCCCACTAGGCGGAGGGTTACCTTGGCGGTGGACTTCTGGGCGTCGCCAGGCAAGGTGCCCGTTAGCTCCGCTTCCGCGGAAGTGCCGCCGGACGGGGAGATATCGTCTGGGTTAGCGATGGAGAGATCGGTAATCCCCAGCAGGCGGCCCAGCGCCACCCCGTCCAAGGAAATGCCGCGCGAGTAGGTAGAGACGGGCGCGCCTTCCAGATCCCCGTTCATTACCTGCTCAGGGGTGACGGTAATATCGCGCAGCACGGTAGAGGCATTGACCATGCCCAGCTTGGGAACTTCCACGTCCAGCGCCTTGACCTCGAGGTAAGGGATTTCCTTTGAGGCCGCTGCCCATACATACGGGGTTCCACCGATAAAGACATCTGGCGTATTGTCTAGCCGCGAGTTGGCCTTCACGGCCTGCGCCACCTTGTGCTCCGCGTGCATTGCCACGCATGCATCCGCTACCCAGGCCGCGATCAGCACGCACACACCGAGGAGGACGTGCGCGATGCGCCGATCAATCTTTAGAACACTCACCCCTCCATTCTTACCCTACGTATTCTGGGGCTTATGACTAGCAATGCCTTTAAGATTACGGAAGAAAACCTGCCAGACGCTCCGGAACTTGCCCGCCGCATTGAAGCGCTGGCTGCGCAGGCCGAACGTGCGGATGGAATGGTGCCCCTTTCAGAGCAATTCCTTAATGGCCTGACCGATTCCCGCCTGCAGCACCGCCATTTGGTGGCCTGGGTAGGCGAGCATCCGTGCGGCGCTGCGGGCGTGGAGGGTTCCACGGCCGAGCTGTTTATCGCTCCTGAATTCCGCGGGCAGGGCTATGGCGCCTCGCTTTACGACGCCGCCGCGGAAACCTCCCACCTCCAAGTCTGGGCCCACGGGAACCTGCCGGCCGCACAGGCTTTGGCACGCTCCCGTGACCTGCAGGTCATCCGCAAGCTAGTGGTCATGGGCATTGGGGGAGAAGAGCTCGCGGCGGCTGCCCAACCGGAAGACTTGCCTTTGACCGCCCTTAATTACTCCGAGGCGGTAAATAGATGGGGCAAGGACTTTGTGGAAAAGCAGTGGCTCGAGGTCAATAACGAGGCCTTTTCCTGGCATCCCGAGCAAGGCGGCTGGGATCTAGATCGCCTGCACCGCGGCATGGAAGCGGATTGGTTTGATCCCTCTGACCTGCTTTTCTTGTGGGATACGGCCGGTGATCCGGTCCTCGCCGGTTTCCACTGGACCAAATGGCATGTGGAGGAAACACCGGGATTCGGCGAGGTCTACGTAGTGGGTTTGGCTGAGAACTATCGCGGCAAGAAATTGGGCGGGCCGCTGTTGCAGATTGGCCTGCGCCGAATGGTGGAAAAGGGAGCTCAGCGGGTAATTCTTTATGTGGAAGCGGACAATGATCCGGCGCTGAAGGCGTACGAGCGCCTAGGGTTTAAGGTTGATGAAGAACACGTCGTATGGGGTGCGTGTGATTAAAGTCATGGGGTGAGCCGCGTTTGTTCACCCAGTGTTCACCTCTTGGCACCCTTTTGGTCAGATCCTGCGGATAGCTTTACACCCTGTGAGTTAACCGCGCCTGTGCACCTGCATCTCGCCCCAGAAGGCGGAGCGGGATGCAGGAAATATCTCTCTAGGAGATGCGGTTTCCTCGGACAATCAATCTCTGATCTGCACCGGAAAGGGTTTTCCCGTGATTCGCAACTTCAAGCGCACCGCCGCAATCTTCGGCATCGTAGCCGCCACCTCTACCGCTCTCGTAGCTTGCTCTGAGGAGTCTGGCTCTTCCTCCGATTCCGCTGGTGGCGAGGACGTCTCCGGCGAGCTCGTCGGCGACGGCGCGTCCTCCCAGCAGAACGCAATGTCTTACTTCCAGACCGCGTTCTCTGAGGATCACCCAGACGCTTCCCTGTCCTACAATGCTTCCGGTTCCGGCGCCGGCGTTGAGGCCTTCACCAACGGCCAGGCTGACTTCGCTGGTTCTGACTCTGCCCTGAAGGAAGACGAGGGCGAGGTTGAGGCTGCTGCTGAGCGTTGCGATGGAAACGAGGCATGGCACCTGCCAACCACCATCGGTCCGGTTGCAATCGCCTACAACTTGGGTGACACCGAGATCAACCTTTCCACCGAGACCCTGGGCAAGATCTTCAAGGGTGAAATCAAGAAGTGGAACGACAAGGCTATTGCCGCTGACAACGAGGGCACCGACCTGCCGGACAAGGACATCACTGTCATCTTCCGTTCCGACGAGTCCGGTACCTCCGCAAACTTCCAGAAGTTCCTGAAGGCCGCTACCGGTAACTGGGACTCCGAGGGCAAGCAGTTCCCGGATGCTGTTGGTGAGGGCGCTAACGGTTCCGCCGGTGTTGCTGACCAGGTTGCAAACATCGACGGTGCTATCACCTATGTCGAGGCTGGCTTCGCAGACCAGAAGGAAGGCGACGGCGTCAAGAAAGCCAAGATTGACTTCGGCCACGGCCCAGTCGAGCTTTCCACCGAGTCCGTTAACAAGGCTCTGGAGAACCTGGAATTCAAGGAGACCGACTCCGAACACAACATGGTGGTTGACTCTGAGGCACTGTTCTCCTCCGATAACGAGGGTGCATACCCGCTCATTCTGACCACCTACAACATCGTCTGCTCCAAGGGCTACGACGAAGAGACCTCCAAGCTGGTCAAGTCCTTCTTCACCACCGTCCTGGATCACCAGGATGACCAGCTGGCTGAGCAGGGCTTCATCCCGGTTGAGGGTGCTCACCTGGATAAGCTGAAGGCTGCTGTTGACGCTCTGCAGTAAGCGCTAAAGCTGTAGAAGCTTAGTACCTCCCGCCCCCACTGCCGCAATCGATTCGCGCTTTGGGGGCGCAGGTATGTAACGATATTTTCCATTTTTAACGCTGAAAAGGATTAACAGTCTCATGGCAGACAATAATCTCACCACGGCTCCAGAGCAGGCGGACGCGAATGTCACCGCTGCCGAGCGAGTCTCCAACAGCGGACACGACGAGGTAGCTGTCTCTAGCTCCCAAAGCGGCGTGAAGCGCCCGGGCGACCGTGTCTTCGAGTTCCTGTCCACTGCTTCGGCAACACTTATCACCGTCATGATTGCCGCCATCGCTGCCTTCCTGCTGTGGCGTGCCGTTCCGGCCTTGGCCGTCAATGACGGCGGCATCATGGGCTTCTTTACCTATGGCGGCCGCTGGGAGACCACCGATACTTCCGCGATGAAGTTCGGCATCCCGACCATGTTCGGTACCACCGTCCTCATCTCCGTCTTCGCCCTTCTGCTGGCTATGCCGGTGGCCTTGGCCATCGCTATCTTCCTGTCCAACTACGCGCCTGCCCGCTTGGTCAAGCCTCTCGGCTTCTTGGTGGACATGCTCGCTGCGGTTCCTTCCATTGTTTATGGTCTGTGGGGCTGGCAGGTTCTCGGCCCGGCGCTATCCGGCTTCTACTCCTGGATGGAGTCTTGGGCCGGTGGCTTCTTCCTCTTCCATGTCTTCGATAACTCGCCCTCCTTTGCTACCGGCCGCAACTTGTTTACCGGTGGCATCGTGCTCGCCGTGATGATTTTGCCGATCATCGCGGCTACCGCCCGCGAGGTCTTTGTTCAGACCCCTCCAGGCCAGGTGGAATCCGCCCTGGCGCTGGGCGCTACCCGTTGGGAAGTTATCCGCATGACCGTGCTGCCATTCGGCATGTCCGGCTATATCGCCGGCTCCATGCTCGGCCTGGGCCGTGCACTGGGTGAGACCATGGCGCTGTACATGGTCGTCTCCCCGCTGATTGACTTCCGCTTCTCGCTTTTCGACGGCGGCACGACCTTCGCCACGGCCATCGCCCTGGCATCTGCCGAGTTCGGTAACGAGATGCGCGCTGGTGCCTACATCGCCGCCGGCCTCATGCTGTTCTTGCTGACCTTCGTGGTCAACGCAATTGCCCGCGCCATCGTGAAGAAGAAGTAAGGAGGGGAGGATCAATGACTACGACTACTAATGCCAAGCCTGCCTCCCAAGGCGGCGCGACCTTCTTGGACATCTCCGGATCCCGCAAGATGGCTAATAGTATTGCCACCGCGGTGGTCTGGGGTGCAATGCTTCTGGCCATGGTTCCCCTGGTGTGGGTTCTGTGGGAGCTTATCGCCCGCGGCAGTGGCGTCATCCTCAACGCCGAGTGGTGGACCGCTTCCCAGCGCGGCATCATGAATAGTGCTGCCGGCGGCGGTGCCGCTCACGCGATTGTGGGTACCTTGGTTCAGACCATTCTGGCCTCTATTATCTCCATCCCGATCGGTATTTTCACCGCCATCTACTTGGTGGAGTACTCCAAGGGTGGCTGGCTCGGCCGCATCACTACCTTCATGGTGGACATCCTCTCTGGTGTGCCTTCCATCGTTGCAGCCCTGTTCATCTTCGCCATGTGGATTACCCTCTTCGGTTTCGGCCGCTCCGGTTTCGCTGTGGCGCTGTCCCTGGTGCTGCTGATGATTCCGATTGTGGTGCGCAATACCGAAGAGATGCTGCGCGTGGTTCCAATGGACTTGCGTGAGGCGTCCTACGCGCTCGGTGTACCAAAGTGGAAGACCATCGCCCGTATCGTTCTGCCTACCGCCCTGTCCGGCATCGTCACCGGTATCATGCTGGCGATTGCCCGCGTGATGGGTGAGTCCTCGCCGGTGCTGGTCTTGGTTGGTTCCTCCTCCGTCATTAATTGGGATGCCTTTAAGGGATCTCAATCCTCGCTCCCGCTGATGATGCTGGATATGTACAAGGCAGGCGCTCAGCCAGCCGTACTGGATAAGCTCTGGGGTGCAGCTTTGACGCTGGTTATCCTCATCGCCGTCCTCAATATTGCGGCCCGCATCGTGTCCGCAAAGTTCTCGGTTAAGAAGTAAACGCCGTAACACTCGATTCCGCCATACACTTGCTAGAGGAGAAACTCCCAAATGTCTAAGCTCGCGCTCAATGACGTGAACATTTTCTACGGCGATTTTCACGCCGTGCAGAACGTGAATATGCAGATCCCGGCCCAGGCCGTGACTGCATTCATCGGCCCTTCCGGCTGTGGTAAATCCACCGTGCTGCGCACCATCAATCGTATGCACGAGGTCATTCCCGGAGCCTCGGTAAAGGGTGAAATCCTGCTCGATGGCACCAATATCTACGGTCCAAAGGTTGACCCAGTTTCCGTTCGCAATACCATCGGCATGGTCTTCCAGAAGGCTAACCCGTTCCCCACGATGTCTATTGAGGACAATGTGGTTGCAGGCTTGAAGCTTTCAGGTGAGAAGAACAAGAAGAAGCTCAAGGAAGTCGCTGAGAAGTCTTTGCGCGGCGCCAACCTGTGGGACGAGGTCAAGGACCGCCTGGACAAGCCGGGCGGCGGTCTCTCCGGTGGTCAGCAGCAGCGTCTGTGCATCGCCCGTGCAATCGCAGTGGAGCCAGAGGTGCTGCTCATGGACGAGCCTTGTTCTGCGCTGGACCCGATTTCCACCCTCGCCGTGGAGGACCTTATCCACGAGCTGAAGGAAAACTTCACCATCGTTATCGTGACTCACAATATGCAGCAGGCAGCCCGTGTATCCGATAAGACTGGCTTCTTCTCCCTAGAAGCAACCGGCAAGCCAGGCCACCTGGTGGAGTTCGATGACACCACCAAGATCTTCGAGAATCCTTCCCAGAAGGAGACCGAGGATTATATCTCTGGCCGCTTCGGCTAAACAGCAGAAAGATTGTCCGAGAGAAGGGGGCCGGTTCGAAAGAACCGGCCCCCTTCTTTGGTACTGGAATCCGTCTAGCGGCGGAACTGTCGCTCGAGGTCCGCCATCCGGGCTTCAAACTCGGCGTCCTTTTTGTCCTCTTCTAGTTTTTTGGCATAGTCGTGGGGCAGCAGGCCAGTGGTCAAATAGATAATATGGCCGGCAACCGAAACGCAGTGATCCGCGTAGCGCTCGTAGTAACGCGTAATTTGCGAGGTCTCTACTGCTTCGCGCACGCTGCCTTCCCATTCACGCTGGGTCAAGATACGCAGGATATGGGAGTTAATATCATCTACCGCATCGTCGTCGGCGCGGAGATTAATGGATAAATCGGCGTCGGGGGTGACGAGAATATTGTGGATCACGGACCCCATTTCCTCGGTGAGGCGGTACAGTTCCTCAAAGTAGCCCATGTAGTTCGCAGGCACCACGGGATCAGGATGGCGGCGGCGTGCGGAATCGGCGATGTGTTGGGCTAACCGGCCCATGCGGTAAAGATCTTCCACGATATAGATAGACGAGACTACTTGGCGAAGATCCTGTGCCATGGGGTTTTCCAGTGCCAAAAGTGTTACGGCACGCTCAGAGCACCTAACTCGGATCTCATCTAGCTCCTCAGTCATGGTGAGGGCGTCTTCCGCGGAGTCCAAGGCACCTTGCAACAGCGCCAAGGAAGCCTTATCCATGATGCTGCGCACGGTATCGCACATCACGATGAGGTCGTGGGAGAAATTGTTTAGGTGTTCCCTGTAAGCGGCACGCATGCCAAAGATGATAGCGAAAGTTTTTGTGGTATGCGCAACTTAAGCAGGGGTTAAATGCACGATTCCTGTATGTCCCTATCTGCTCTTATGCTGCTGTCAGGTTATCCGCCGGAATTCATTATGTCTGCGGCGACCGGAACGCACTCGTCCTCTGGGTCGTCGAGCCAGCCATCCGGCAGTGCGACCTTGGAGGGGGAGCCTTGGCGGCCGCGGGCACCGTCGGCGTCGGCAGCCAAGGCGTCGGAATCCGCCCAAGGTGCGAGTAGCTCCCGCAAAGCTGCGAGGGAATCCACCTTTGCCAAACCGGCGCGGACCTGGCCGCCGACAGGGAAGCCGCGCAGGTACCAGCCGATGTGTTTGCGAATATCGCGGGAAGCATTGTCCTCGCCATCGTGCTCCGCCAGGAGTTCCGCGTGGCGAAGAATCACCTGAGTAACCTCACCTAGGGTCGGCTCAGCTGGAATTGACTCGCCGCGAAGAGCAGCGCCGAGCTCGGCAAAAAGCCACGGGCGGCCGAGGCAGCCGCGCCCGACCTGCACGCCGTCGCAACCGGTCTGTTCCATCATGCGGCGGGCGTCCTCGGCGCGGAAGATATCGCCATTGCCTAGGACCGGAACGCCAGTATCCGCTAAGTGCTCCTTGAGGCGCGCGATCTCGTCCCAGCGTGCCTTGCCGGAATAGCGCTGGGCGGCGGTGCGGCCGTGGAGGGTAACTGCGGCAGCGCCAGACTCGACAGCAATTCGCCCGGCATCAAGATGCGTATGGTGCTCATCGTCAATGCCCACGCGCATCTTCACGGTAACGGGGATATTGGTACCTTCGGTGGCCTTGACGGCGGCGGAAACGATATTGCCAAAGAGGCGTCGCTTATAAGGCAATGCGGAACCCCCGCCGCGGCGGGTCACCTTAGGAACTGGGCAACCAAAGTTCATGTCGATGTGGTCAGCCAGGTTCTCGTCCACGATCATCTTCGCGGCCTTATAGGTATATTCCGGATCCACCGTGTAGATCTGCAAGGAGCGGGGATCCTCTTGCGGTGTGAAGGTGGTCATGTGCAACGTCTTTTCATTGCGTTCTACTAGTGCGCGGGCGGTGACCATCTCGCAGACATAGAGGCCCGAGACAGTGCCGGTGCGCGCCAGCTCCTGCTCGCGGCACAACGTGCGGAAAGCAACGTTGGTTACCCCCGCCATCGGGGCGAGGATGACAGGGGAGGAGAGATCATAGTGTCCAATGCGCAAATTCACGCCCCAATTGTGCTAGTTAACGGGGGAAAATAGCAACTAGTGCCATAGTGGTGGCGTTCCCTGTTTCTGTTTTATGGGGTGGACATCACACAAAAGTGGTGGAAATCTTGCAAAGATTCGCTAATGTGGGCTGTGTAACTAATTAGAACGGCCGTTATTTTGGCTGGCCCCTTGATGAAGGAGGATTACCCTTGTCCGAGAGAATCGCGTACGCCCCATTTGAGAAGCTCGTCGTTTCTGCAGAAGAGGCTGCTCAGCACGTCAACCACGGTGACCGCGTAGGCATTTCCGGCTTCACCGGCGCCGGTTACCCTAAGGGGCTACCCACCGCCATTGCAGAGAAGGCTAAGGCTCTGCATGAAAAGGGCGAGGAATTTAAGATCGATGTCTTCTCCGGTGCTTCCACCGCCCCTGACTGCGATGGTGTCCTAGCGGAAGCTGAGGCGATTCGCTTCCGCTCTCCTTATAACTCCGATCCCACCCTGCGTAAGCAGTTTAATGACGGTACCGCGCTCTACCAGGATATTCACCTGTCTCACTCGGGTCAGCAGGTAGAAGAGGGCTTCTACGGGGATTTCCAGGTGGCCATCATCGAGGCCGTGCGCATTACGGAAGAAGGCCACGTGGTGCCGTCCTCCGCTGTAGGCAATAACCTCGAGTTCATCGAGGCTGCCGATAAGATCATTATTGAGATTAATGAGTGGCAGTCCATCAACCTCGAGGGCATGCACGATATTTACCGCATTGAAAAGCTGCCTAACCGCCAGCCAATCCCTATCACGAAGCCAGGTGACCGCATCGGTACCACCTACATGGAGGTACCGGAGGACAAGGTGGTCGCAGTGGTGAAGACTAACGCCCCAGACCGTAACGCACCCTTTAAGGAGCCGGACGAGATCTCTGAGAAGATCGCTGCAAACTTCATCGAGTTCCTCGAGGGTGAGGTTGCCGCCGGCCGTCTTGAGTATGACAAGTTCATCATGCAGTCGGGCGTGGGCAACGTCCCGAACGCCGTGATGGCCGGCCTTTTGGATTCCAAGTTCGAGAATATTCAGGCCTACACCGAGGTGATCCAGGATGGCATGCTCGATCTTATCGATGCCGGCAAGATGACCATGGCTTCTGCCACCTCCTTCGCGCTGTCCCCGGACTACGCGGAGAAGATGAATGCGGAAGCAGACCGCTACCGCAAGCACATCATCTTGCGCCCGCAGCAGGTCTCCAACCACCCGGAGGTCATCCGCCGCGTCGGCCTGATTTCCTCTAATGGCATGATTGAGGCCGATATTTACGGCAATATCAACTCCACCAACGTCTCCGGCTCCCGCATTATGAACGGTACCGGTGGCTCGGGTGACTTCACCCGCAACGCCTATATCTCCACCTTCGTCTCCCCGTCGGTGGCTAAGGATGGCGCAATTTCTGCGCTGGTTCCGTTCGTGTCCCACACGGACCATACGGAGCACGACACCATGGTCATCATCACCGAGTACGGCGTGGCCGACCTGCGCGGCCTGGCTCCAAAGGAGCGCGTGGAGAAGGTTATCTCTGTGGCTCACCCAGATTACCGTCCGCTGCTGGAGGAGTACTTCGACCGTGCTAAGGAAAATAAGTTCCAGCACACCCCACACGACCTGAAGACCGCCTTCGACTTCCAGGTTCGCTTCATGGAAAAGGGCGATATGCGCGGCTAATCTAGCCGTGCCTTGGCAGGCGCTCAGTGGCGAGCTGGGCGCCTTCTGCTTTCCGACGCCCCCCTAATTAGGACTTTGCAAATGCTGCAAGCTAAGATATAGCGACGTTGGGCCTTTAGCTCAGTTGGTAGAGCTACGGACTTTTAATCCGCAGGTCGTGGGTTCGATCCCCACAGGGCCCACAACTGGAGCCACCTTATCGGGTGGCTCTTTTTAGTTTTTCACCATCTTCTTGATGGCGCGCATGGCTTCTTCTAGCTTCTCAGTGGCTACCTCCCCGTCCTCTGCGGCGGCCCCGGCTACGCAGTGCTCAATATGGTCCTCGAGGAGTGCCAGCGAGACATTTTCTAACGCAGACTTCACGGCCGAAATCTGGGTAATGATGTCAATGCAGTATTGGTCTTCTTCGACCATGCGGTGAATGCCGCGGGTCTGTCCCTCGATGCGTTTAAGCCTAGCGAGGTAACGATCTTTACTCTTGGAATCCGCGTTATATCCGTGCACGTGCGGCTCGTGGCAAGAGCACGTTTGATGCTGGTCAGACATGGTTCCTAAACTTTCTGGGGGAGCGATTTTGTAACTTGGTGAGGTCTCCAGTATATTTCTAGAAGTCGCCGTAGCGCGACGGGCCCCCATCGTCTAGCGGCCTAGGACACTGCCCTTTCACGGCAGCGGCACGGGTTCGAATCCCGTTGGGGGTACCAACACGAAAGTGTTGGTTCGAATTGAATATTCGATTGGCCTTGTGGCGCAGTTGGTTAGCGCGCCGCCCTGTCACGGCGGAGGTCGCGGGTTCAAGTCCCGTCAAGGTCGCAGAAAATGCAGCAATCGTAGAAACGATTGCTGCTTTTGTTTTGGTACGTTGGTGCTAACTAAGGAATGTGGGGAGTTAGCACCGTGGAACCATACGTAGGGATTGTCATCTTTGAGCTCGTCTCGCAGGATTCGGAGCTTAGGAATTTCTACCGAGAAGACTTCTTCCTCGTCTATGCGGATTCAGAGGAGGAGGCGCGCCACAAGGTTGCTGACCGAGCTCACGAGCAAGAGTATAAAGAGCTGAAGTTGCGCCACATTGTAGATGTTGCCCCGGCCCTCTATGGCTATGTGGACCGAGATTGTGACCTTTACTCGCGGCACTTTGCCTCAATGGAAGACTATGAGCGCTTTGAGATGAAATTGGGAGGAAGCGATCCGCTTCAAGCTCCCAAATAGTCTTCTGACGTGCTGATTTGGTGAGTGTTGGGAGTCTTCTGTAAAGTAACTATCCGTGCCAGAGAGCACACATAATTTAAAATGGCCTTGTGGCGCAGTTGGTTAGCGCGCCGCCCTGTCACGGCGGAGGTCGCGGGTTCAAGTCCCGTCAAGGTCGCCGAAACCTTCGGGTTTCTGGCCAGATAGCTCAGTCGGTAGAGCACACGCCTGAAAAGTGTGGGGTCGCCAGTTCGATCCTGGCTCTGGCCACAATCATGGCTCCTCGTAAGAGGGGCCATTTTTGCTTAGTATGGTCCCATGGAACACGCTATTGCA
>NZ_JAKMUZ010000029.1 GCF_027570195.1 Corynebacterium yonathiae | reverse complement strand
GTGACACGATTCCGATACCCATCGATGAACCGGACCATTTCTAACGGTTTTGATCGAGTTCTGACGCAAAAAGCCGAGCCAGCATGTAACAACTCATGGTTTATTCACGACGCGGCATGGTCACCTCTGCAACAAGACGTTCAGGCAAAGGATCAGTGACGCGTCCTTCACGACGAGAGAACTGCGATTTTGCCGGGAAATATACCACGAGACGCACGGCTTTGGTGCCACGTCGTTCTTGCATGCTTCATCTGTGGACAAGGTCTCCGCCTAGATACGGTCGTCAACAAGGTGGACCACTCGGCCTTTGCCGTCCAGGTCAAACTTCTCTGAGACACTATAAAACTTCCCAGCCACTCAAACCGAGCAAAACCTAGGGCCTTCAGTACCCGCGATGGTCACCTAAAGATGCACCGGCACGAGAATTACCGCAGGCTACAGTTACATCCCCTGAAGGACGAAACCGAGCTAAGAGCGAAACATGGCATCACCCAACGTGCCAAGCGATCCCCTAAACTCCTCCGATAATATCGGATAACGATCCGAGACCGTGGTATTACTCTCTATATCAGAGCACCAATGACCACGACCAATTTAACCCCGTAAGGAAATCGCCATTTTCCAACATCATTTTAGGCTTAACTGCCATGCCCTCGGAACTTCGATAAGCTACGAGAAGGGTCACGATTTATAAAAGTGTACACCTATTCACCAGGATTAAAGGACCGCAGCAGATTAGCTACCCAAGAGTTCCAGTCTTGATCATAAAGTAGTAAAAGTGCGACCTCAACCGAGCCCTCCACGCAAAAAATAATGAATTATAGGAACAACAGGGGCGCAGTTAAAAGAGGACATCAATAAGTCCATATTCAAGGGCCGATCCCACTATCAATCATTTTGAAGAAAGGTAGTTAAATCACCCTAATTAATGTTCTCAATATCTCGACAGTTGAATAACAAACTATATTAAGCGTTGTTCTAACTGACTATAAAGCGCCAGGTTTGAATTACTGTCCACCACTCGGACCTTCAGAAATCTTAGTAACGGAAGGTCCGACCAGCCCCCTCTCCCATACCTCGAGGGAGCCGGCGGGAGAGAATAGGCTAGGAAATTTGATCGAACATAGGCGTGGCTAACTCTCTAGGCTGTCGACTCGCCAGGAAGCTCGGGGCGTATAACCTTACCCATTGGGTTGCGAGGAAGATCAACTACAAAAAACACGTCGCGAGGGGTGTGCGCATCAGACAAGCCTTCGCGGACCAGCCGGCGGACTTCGTCCTCCGCGAGATCCTCCGCAGTCACACCGTCTTCGCGAATGATGTACGCACGGAGAGCTTGGCCAAAGTCTGGGTCTTGGACACCGTGTACATGCACCTCTGCAATACGAGTGTCTCGTATTAGTAAGTCCTCTAGCTCGGACGGGAAAATCTTCTCCCCATATTGTGTAATCACCAAGTCATCCGCGCGGCCACCGACGTATAACTTATTTCCCTTTTTATAGCCGCGATCACCCATACGCAATAGACCGTTCTGCGTCTTAATTTCAATGGATGGATCGGTGTAACCGGCAAACATGTCGTAGGCACCTGCGAATATCTCCCCTACCTCGCCGTCGGGGACCAACTGCCCCTCATCGTTTCGGATCTCAATAACTGAGCCGGGGTGAATAGTACCTGTCAACGTTGGGTCTGCCGCTAAGTCTTCAGCAGCTGAAATTGCGAGACCAGAAGTTTCAGTGGAACCGTAACAGTTGTGGAAAATGGGCCCGAACTTTTGATTGACCTTTTGCACCTCGTAAGGGGTGAGGGGACTACCCGACGACGTTACAAACTCAAGGCCAGGTACTCGGTCCACACCGTTTCTATCCAAATAACCTATCAAGCCACGAATCCGTGACGCGGAGCTGATCCAAGCATCTGCATCATACCGTTCTACCTGCTCAAGAGCCTTGGCTGAATCGAAGTTGCGCTGTGTAATGATCGTCGAACCTGTAAATAGGCACAACAGCATATTACCCCAGCCATAAAAGTGAAATAGTACACCAGTAAGAAGAACAGACATGTCTCGGCGCCACGGAATAGCGTCCAAAACCGGTCCGATCCCCTGGGGCGACTTAAGCTGGCGGCGCACCACGCCTTTCGGCATTCCTGTGGTACCCGATGTCATGACGACATGCTGCGACTTAGTAGGCTTTTCTGGCAAGAGGCTCAAATTAGTACTGCCGGCCTCAATGACTCCCTGCATAGTTAAGACCCCTTCGGGGAGGGAATCCCTATCATCGACGTGGC
This sequence comes from Corynebacterium yonathiae, assembly GCF_027570195.1. Lineage (GTDB taxonomy): Bacteria > Actinomycetota > Actinomycetes > Mycobacteriales > Mycobacteriaceae > Corynebacterium > Corynebacterium yonathiae. Next base: position 7,420 of record NZ_JAKMUZ010000029.1, on the reverse strand, counting down.
CGATAATAATCTCACAGGTCTTTTTAGTGGTCTCCGTAAGTCTCTCGTAGAAACATTGGTCCACAATGAGGGTTTTAACTTCATGGAATTCAAGCACGCGTTCAATCTGGGGCCCAGAGCTATTCGCGTTAATCATGAAGATGTGGTAACCAGCCATCTGACGTGCACAGAGCGGGAAAATTGCGGCACGCCCGTTTAGCGCCATGACAGCTACATTGCTTCCATCCACTACACCGACTTCGTGAAGTCCGGTCGCTAGTCGAGTTACCTGTTCGAAGCACTCGCCATACGTCAACTCGCCATCGTCATCAACTAGACCCAAACGTTCAGGATGCCGGCGGGCCGTATTCGCCAATGCGCCGCTCTCCAACGTTCCAAACCTTCGAATAGTCTCAAAGTCGGCCTTTACCTCCTGGGCTGAACCTAACTCAAAGATGTTATTTTTTCGAATGACATTAAGAAAGTAAAGGAACTGACGAAGAACCTCTTTCCTAGGAACACCATGCTGAGTGTCCGGATGCAGTGTATATCTTGGCATTATTTTTCCTTTCATGATTGAAATTATTTAGATACATTTTTAAGAAAATGCATCAGTGACATAGGTAAACGATTCTCGTTCCATTTTTTCAACTGCAGCAGCGGCAGCGCTTTCATCTAGCTCCAGTTGTTCTCCGACTATCTTTCGCATGACTTCACGTACCGAGGGCGCAACCTTGTTCGCATCCCCGCAAACTAGAACCCTCGCACCCTTGGAAAGATATTCCATCACGTCCTGACGATTCTCATATACTTGATCTTGGACGTACTTCACCTCATCTTGAGCGTAGCTCAATTCTGGGTGCCTAGAAAAGGCTGTCCGAACATCGACTAGACCTTCTCTCTCCCAGCCTTCCAATTCTTCACGATACAAGTAATCCGAATCTGGCCCGTGACATCCAAAAAAGAGTAGTACAGGCTCCACAGCACGAGAACTAGTTCGAGATTCAATCGCGCGATCCTCAATGAAAGCCCTTAATGGTGCAATCCCCGTACCAGCACCGATCATCACCACTGGTTTGTCCACGTCGTCGGCGCGAAAATGGGGATTCCCATCAACGACGGAAACCCAAATCTTTGACCCTGGTTTTAGTCCAGCCAAAAAGTTAGAAGCAACACCGGAAAAAACTCCATTGCCCGACCAAGCTGGTGACTCCAGCTTGGAAAAAGTGAGAGACGCCTGGCTCCTGGACGCCAAAGAAGAGGATGAAATAGAGTAACGGCGCGGCCTCAGAGGCTCAAGGAGTGACAAATACTCATCGAAACTCAAATCAATTGATGGATATTTCTCGAGGAGGTCTATCAATGAGGTTCTATTCTCTAACAACTGAGCATAAGGGCCCGGCTCAAGAAGCATTTCCAAATCCCTCTTTTCCGGCGGGCACATACAATTACGCTGTAGAATGCCGATATGCTGTTTGCTAACTGGAGTTGCAAGCTCAACGTAGTTAGAAAGCAGTTCAGTAACAGTCATCACTTGGCCGACTGGAAGAATATTAGAATTGCCGGTCAACTCTATTCTGGCCTCGCTTGACAGGCCAAATCGATCCAACACTCGATTCACAGAAACTTCTGGATTCCGCGGAAGTACTTCAAGGTAATCGCCCGTAGAATATTTGACGTCTTGAGGTAGTTCTATATCCACTTGATACTTATCGTTGATCGGTCCGTCTGCGGCTGTTGAAAGCTTAACAACTTTTTGAACTACCGCCTCAACAAATTCGCCCTCCGAATCAATCGACAAGGAAGCTGCTCTACCACCGTTCAGGTACTTGATCTGAACAGAATTAGTTTCGCCTTGGTCCTCAATTTCGACATCAAAATGATCTGAAACTGCTTGCCAGAGTTCTTTTTCCCAGCCTGCGAAATCCGACAGGTAGTCTCCACGAACATCAACAGCTCCTCTTTCGACGAGCCGGTGTGCACCCGCGGTTTCCATAGCCTGATCAATCACTGACGGCACGCGTTGGAACGTTTCCGCCCACTCGGAATTACCACTGCCCACTACGGCATAGTTGACACCAGATAGATCAGGACCGTCCCCGGTGGTCAGCCACTCGAAAAACGACTTCGCATTCTCCGGCGGCAATCCCTCATAGGAACTGGTAGCAATTATTACAAGGTCTCCAGAGTGCAAGTTATCAACTGCATCATCTAGGTCAGCTACCTCCGTCTCAAAGCCTTGCGAATTTGCAAATGCTGCAAGTTTTTTCGCATGGTTCCGGGAAGTGCCAGCATTGGAGCCAACGAATAGCCGCAGCTTATGCCCGTTCGGCTCGGCAACTGCGACTTTGTCAAAACTTTCTTCGCCAGAAATCGATCCACCGGCTTCGGTCTCGGACTCGCCGCCCCGCCCCCGGTACGGGAACTTTTCTCGCGGGGCAATGTTGATCAATAGATCTTTCGGTTTCGAAGTGAGACCATCCAACATTGTCAGATTGTATGACGGATCAGCGAACTCAAGATCAAAGTGTTGGACGATTAACGCAAGAACCATTGTTGCTTCCTGCATGGCGAATGCTCGGCCTAGGCAGGATCGCTCTCCGTTCCCAAACGGCTTCCATGCGTTGTGCGGAATTTTTTTTGCATTGTCGAATTCAAACCTCTCTGGTCGGAATTCTTCAGGGCTATCCCACACTGCCGGATCACGGTGCATGTGCCCCAAAAGGACAAGAAGGGTGTCACCTGGATTAACAGTTACAGGTTCGCCGCCCGTTCCTCCATTTTCACCAATTGTAGTGGTTTCATAAGGCGTCACAGCATATGCTGGCGCCGTCGGATACAATCGCAATCCTTCACGTAGAATCTGGTCCAGATATCCCAGATCTTTAAGATCTTCATACTTGGGAAAGCGACCATTCAGAACCTTGTCAGTTAATTTTCGAGCCTTTTTAAATACGCTCGGATTCTTAATTAACTCATACACCACAAAACTTAGAAGTCCCGAGGTGGTCTCGTGGCCTGCAATCAGAAAGGTAATGAGCTGATAACGCAGATTCTCGTCGCTTAGCTTTTCGCCAGTTGACGGGTCCTCAGCGTTCATCATTACGTCCAAAACGTCTTCATCACCCTTAGGGCTGGGGTTCCGACGACGGTCTGAAATCAACTCATCCACCGTCTCTTCCATGGTTTTTATGTCCCCCTGGAAACGGTGTTCGCCAAAAAGGTCAAGCTTTTTTTGAATTTCAAGCGCGTGTGCTTTTCGGCCAGCATGATGTAGGCCTCTTGCCATTGCGTTGACGAACGGGTGAAAACCTTCTGTATAAAAAGAGTTAAACCGATAGCTAAATGAGCATAACGCGATCGTATCGAGCGTCAGACGAGTGAAATCACTAGCAACGTCAATTGCCGCATCTGAAGAACTTCTCGACCACTTTAGCATCAACTGGTCCGCAATGTCCGTCATTTGGCCATACATACTTCGCAACGCCAAAGGGTTGAACGCTGGCATGAGAATGCGGTGGGCCTTCCCCCAATCCGGATCATCAAATTCAGAAGTAAACAGTCCATTCCCCGCAAAATTACGAATTACTTGCAGAGCCGGGTGGACCAATTTATGGAATCTGGCTTCATCCGATAGTTCATCAACCAGCGCGAAGGAGCTCACCACATAGAAAGGTGTTGTTCCTGGGATTACCTGTCGGTAAAATCGTCCATGCTTTTCAGCAAGCCTAGTTGCGGACTGCACAATGTTGTTCGGATCAACCGAATATGCAGTTCCGACAAACGGGTAGACCTTGGGTCCTGGCAATTCCGCCTGTCTAGATGAGATATCGTTATCTTTCGAGACTTTGGGGGTAATGCCAACCATTTAGTCAAACTCCTTTGGTTTCACAGTGCAGCAATGCTGCTCGGGTTGAAGTTTCTAGTTGGACCAACGCATAGAATTTGGTCCAACGATCGTTAAATGACACTAGTAGGTGTACTTCTAGAATAATTGAAGCACTTGTTGAATGCTCGGCCATGCATTCAGGGTTCTATCCAAAAAATTGTCCAAACGCAGGGTACCGGTTAGATGAACCAGCGGCGTCGTGAGTGGGTAGTCACGGACTAGTGTGATTACAAATTCAGGAGTCATATCGTCGTTCCTTCTGTATCTATGACGAGGTAATCGTCTTTTATTGCATAAGTCGTGGACAGGAGTTAGTGGCTATTTCCATCGCCTACCTGTTAACTCATTTGACTGCCTTAGCGATATGTCTCTGCAATACGCCTAGCATAGTATTCGTGCCCAGCATCAGTGAGATGTCCTGCTAACTTATGCGGTGAATCATCAAAGATGGAGGCACCATAACGCCCTGGATCATTAGAACACCCGTTTTTTCCACTTTGAAAGGAAATCTCTGCGACCATATCCAGAAACTCGCTTCCCGTATCCAGAGCGGCTAACCGTTGCTGTTCTCGCACCTCATCTTGGTAATAGGCAACAAGCGGGAAATACCAGTGACTGGTAATCCCTAAAAGATTGGAGCCACACGTATGATTGCGCCCATCTGTTTCATCCGGGATTCCCAAAAGAATTACTTTTGCGTTGGGAGCAACGCTTTTTACACGGTTAATGGCGCCTGTCATCTCCGCGTTGTAACGCGCCATTCGTTGGGGCTGTGTAGTCATTGACGGCAAGTTATTTGGCTGGTAAGTGTCGTTAACTCCAGCACTGATAGTCACTAGCCGAGTATTCGCATCGAGCTTGCGTTCCGCTATTGCTCGTTCAACCTGCTGTCGTACTGTGTCATGGGGGATTGCATCATTTCCGTGCGGTTCGACGTATGCAGTCGCCCCCGGACAAGAATAGTCCTCTAGTCGCAAGCCAGTACGCTTAGCCGCTTGAACTGCAAAGTTGTTAGGATCTTGTGCACAGGAGCCATCGCGAATGGTTGGCCACTCAAGACTCGGAACGTTCTTCTTAGTCTTGTAAACTGCTATGTCTAGTGCTGTAGGGTTGGCCGCTACGGAGTCACCAAAACTCAAATAGGATTCCCGGACATTTTGGTTCACTTGAGGCTGTGACTGTAGATTTACCGGTGCCGCCGGCAGCTTCACTCCCTCTGGAAGCGGTGGCGTTTGCGGCAGTGGGGGAAGTGGCGGAGCCTGTGGCAATGGGGGAAGCGGCAGCGTCGGCCCTTCCTGAGGGAGCGGTGGCAAAGCAGGAGCTGCCTCTGCGATCGGTAGCCCTGATGCCCCGATGGCGAGCGCAACTATTACTCCGCAAAATTTACGTATCTTCATTGAGCCTCTTCTCAAGATTAAAATTGCCTGGTCAATCTTTGACAATGCCACACAGGCACTATTTATAGTTCTTCTGCTTCCGTCGAAATGTTACATGATTTCTCAAAGTTCCACACAGCTAATATGTATAATTTGCAACTTATTTTAGCTATCTTTTTGTGTCACTTACCCCTTGTGCCCTACTACTTGCCAGATGCCCTGGCACCGGATCGCAATGATTGCGTGCTTCCGATTTATGCTAATCACTAATGCTTGACCAGTGTTAGGACTTACCTTCGTTTGATAAACAGCAAATACGTATAGTTTTCAGCATTAATCAAGTTAGGACTTTTAAATAAGCCCTGCGAAATGTCCTTTTCTCTGTCGAGGCCGCGGGCGTGTCAAGTTGTTTGTGTGTGGGGTTGGGTTTATAAGTATTTGTCGAAGCGGCCGGGAAAGGCCACGGCCATTTGGGTGATGGCTTGTTTCCAGCCGGATACTCGGGCTCCTTCCATGAGTCTGCCGGCTACTGCGGAGACCCGTTTGCCCTGCTTTGCTCTCTTTGCAGCGCGTTTGTCTTCAATGTTGCAGAACATCAACAACAGCGAGCATCTTCAGCACGGATTCATCGTTGGTGAATTGCACCCTGCTGCGAGTAGCTTTTCGCAATTCGTTGTTAAAAGATTCAATGGAATTCGTCGTATAGATGACCTTGCTGGCACGCTGGTGGGAACTGCAGAAACGGGACAAACCGCGCCCATGCGCCCTGCCAGACCTTGACTGAGCGTGGATACTTCTCACCCAGCTCGGAAGCCTCGAATTCGTCTAAGTCCGTCTTAGCTGTGTACTCGTCTGTGGCGGTGTAGGCCTTTTTCAACGCGGCTGACACAGCCCGGCGAGCCCCGTAGGCTATCCATCGGTTCGCGGCGCGTATCAGGTGCACGATGCAGGTTTGTACCATAGAGTTCGGCTAGGTTGCCTCCACAGCTTCCGGTAGGCCTTTCAGCCCGTCACAGCAGACAATAAAGACGTCTTTAACCCCACGATTAACCAGGTTAGAGCACACCTGCGCCCAGAAGGAAGCACCTTCTTCCTTGGCAATCCACAGACCCAAAATGTGCTTGATCCCGTCGAGGTCCACCCTGATTGCCATGTACGCGGACTTGTTGACAACCCGGCCGCTGTCGCGGACTTTAATACGCAGTGCATCCAGGAAAATGACCGGGTGGAACTCATCTCACTGGCGGTTTTGCCACGCCATAACTTCATCCAAGACGGCGTCAGTAACCGCAGAAGTCGTCTCATGGGAGATATCAACCCGCATCGCGGTCGCCATGTGGTGCTGGATATCGCGGATGGTCATCCCACCGGCGTACAAGCTGACAATCATCTCACTCAACGTCGGTCAAACGCCTCGAGCCTTTGAGGGGCCATAGTTGGCAAGAAGGTTCCCACCCGATCGCGTGGGACATCAACAGTTACCGGACCGTAGTTGGAATCCACGGTCTTCGAGTAGGTGCCGTTGCGGTAATTATCTGTCCCAACTGCAGCTTTGCCATTCCTATCATCAGACTCGTAGCCAAGGTGGGCATCCATTTCCGCATTCAAACCTCTGGTAATCAAGGCTTGCAACATGCCCCGAACCAGGTCGTTGGCATCCGCTGTCGACGTGCCTAGGTCATCAATAAGTTTCGCGATTTCAGGGTTAGCAAGCAACTTCTTTTCAATCGCATCAATCTTGGCTTTATCAGCTTAGGTCTCGCCCCGCCACAGTAGTCATCCTGGCCCATCTCCTCATGCAGGTTAGGTACCCACACACAAACCATCAAACGTCTTCTGCGCTCGCAACTAACTTCGATTTCTTCACGGCGCAGAGTGTGTGCCGCATCTTGCAGATACCATTGACCGCTTAGTTATCTTCTTGGACCTTTGGCAATGTGCTCTTCCAGTGCAGCGTCGTAAAGACGGCAGGTACTTAAACTCAAGGTCTGTAACTGTCGGTATCCAAGAAAGAATATGAATCTACCTTGTCGACTGCTCTCCATGGTCTGGTAAGTGAACTCGACTGTGAATTAGTGCCGCTGTTCACCGATAAGCTGACTATTTCTTAACGTTGCGGGCCGAGCTCCGTCGCAAGGCGTTAGAAATGGTCCGGTTCATCGATGGGTATCGGAAT
>NZ_JAKMUZ010000028.1 GCF_027570195.1 Corynebacterium yonathiae | reverse complement strand
TTTAACTAGCTGAGCGTTGGAATAGTCGTCCCATGCTTGGAGTACGTTTTCTCCGCCTGCCGGAATGCTAGAGGGATAGTATTCCCAGTGATTGGGGCGGTGTTGTAGTTCGCCCTCTTGGGCTAGGTGGTCTGCCCAGTCTTGGGAGAGGTGGTTAAGGGCTGGGCTTCTGCGTACTGGTTTGCGGCCGTTGACTATGCGTACACCGTTGGTGTAGATGTAAATGGATTCTGCTCGTACGGCATTTGGTTCTTTGCTGCTGGCTTTGCTGGAGGCTTGGGAGGAATGGTCGTTAGTGGTTTCGATGTCGCTGCTGAGGTTAGCGGATGTTGTTTGGGCTTGTGCTGGTGCTGCGATGCCTCCTGCGATGAGGGCTATTGTAACCGCGATAGGTGTGGCGAATTTTGCTGGTTTCAGAGTGAGCATTGTGTGCCTTTCTGCAATGAGAGAATGTTGGGGATGGTTTTCACTTTCCCTCGGCACCCAGAATAGGCGCTTTTCTGACCTTTTCCACCTGTGAGAAGTTTTCTTATAATACTTATCGTATAAATATTGTTTGATCTGTGAATTTTAAGGTACTTCTAAGTTTTGAAGTGGCTTCGACCACAATATGCGATTTCCACCTGTTTCCATCCACCCCCGAATTTGCCCCCGCACCAAAACCAAGCCCCTCCCCCTTCCAATAACTAGGGGTGCCCCAAAACAAGAGAACCACTAAACATAAGCCAGAAACAAAAGAGTGAAACCACCACCTCACAGCCTTAACGTGAAACTCCCGACCCCATCCCCGGCCAATAGCCCAAGCACGAAAACTGCACTATAAAATAATCAACACTCAAAAGAACCCCCGAAATGTTCCGCACTTCGCAAGAACTTAATCAAATTCAACCTTTACACATCAAATTTGTTCAGGCTATATTAAGGGTGTTCAAACTGAACAACGACCAACAAGGAGTCACCATGAAACGCAAACTCACCCTAGGGATTGCAGCAGCTGCACTCGCAGCAACCACCATCACCCCCACCGCATTCGCAGACGAAACCACCCCCGCCACCACCAACATCGACCCAGGCTTCTTCCTAGACCAAAAAGCCCCAACCAAGAAGGACCCAAAGGAGCAAGCCGAAATCACCGGCATGCAACTAGACAACGCCAAGAAGGGAGTAGAAACCGCCAAGGGCATTGTCGACACCCTCAATGGTCTAGGCGGCCTATTTGGTCTTAATAACGGCAAGTAAAATAAACTTTGCCTTCCCCCTCTGGTCAAACCAACGGCCATTGGGGGATTACTTATACCTACCCCAAAGGGCGGATTCTAGTGGTCGTGGAATTGAGTAAGGCCCCCTCTCCGATTTCTCGGAAAGGGGGCCTGACCTGGTGCGGCCTGAGGGGATCGAACCCCCGACCTATTGGGTGTAAACCAATTGCTCTTCCAGCTGAGCTAAAGCCGCATGCGCTCTTGCGCTGTTAGAAACAGTAGCGCAGGTCGCTCAAGCAACACAAATCGGCAGGTAAAGCCCTACTTCTTGGTGTAACCGCGCTGCACCAAGCAAGAGCCTTGCCACTCACCTAGGCGCTCTGCCTTGGTCTGCACCAGGCCGGCCAGCTGAGCGGACTCAGAAATGAGCCCTGGCTCTACGGTGCCAGGCTTTCCGGCACCTGGGGTAAGCAGCCAGACCGCGCCGTTATCGGCCAGCGGACGGCTCGCGTCAACCAGTCCATCCACAAGGTCGCCATCTTCGTCACGCCACCAAAGAAGGACTACATCGCACAGCTCGTCATTTTCTTCTTCCAAGAAATCATCGCCGAGCACGGCTTCGATCGATTCAGAGATCGCGGTATCGCAATCTTCGTCCCAACCAAGCTCTAGGGCGATTTGCCCTTCCTTGATTCCGAGCTTGACTGCAGCGTCAGCCACTATGCATTTCCTTCCTAATTTGGTGAATGTCCGGGCCGCGCATCCCCCGCTCCCTGCGGGTAAATCGCGGCTTAATAGAAACATTTTAACGCCCACCAGCCTCTTTTACCCGCCTAAGGGGCGCAATTCCCCCATTTTGCAGGCCCTACCGCCTAGTGCAGCTGGCTCCGCAGAGTTAGCAAACTACCCTCTTTTACCCCAATAAACTTTGCAAAGATACTGGTTATGACGATGTAACATACCGCACGTCCCCTTAAGTCGGACTTCACAACGACTGCGGATCTGTGAGCGCGTATCCTAGGAGACAAACTGTGCAGACCCTATACAGGAGGTTTAAATGGCCGAGAAGGACGCCACCAAGGGCGACTCCAACTTCCCGCTCATCCGCGACGGCGTTGCATCGTATCTTCACGATAATGATCCAGAAGAAACCCGCGAGTGGATGGACTCCCTCGATGGTCTGCTGGACCACTCCGATCCGGAGCGCGCACGCTACCTGATGCTGCGCCTGCTCGAGCGCGCTACGGCTAAGCGTGTTGAGCTGCCTTCGTTGACGTCCACTGACTTCGTCAACACCATCCCGACCACCATGGAACCAGAGTTTCCTGGTGACGAGGAATTGGAAAAGCGCTACCGCCGCTGGATCCGCTGGAACGCGGCCATCATGGTGCACCGCGCACAGCGCCCAGGCATTGGCGTAGGCGGCCACATCTCCACCTATGCGGGTGCTGCTCCGCTCTATGAGGTGGGCTTGAACCACTTCTTCAAGGGCAAGGATGATCCTTCTGGCGGCGACCAGGTCTTCTTCCAGGGCCACGCCTCACCGGGCATGTACGCACGCGCGTTCATGGAAGGCCGCCTGACAGAGAAGGATCTGGATGGCTTCCGCCAGGAAGTCTCCCGCGGCGAAGGCGAAGGACTGCCGTCCTACCCGCACCCACGCCTGATGCCTTGGTTCTGGGAGTTCCCCACTGTGTCCATGGGCTTGGGCCCGATTAACGCCATCTACCAGGCACGCTTTAATAAGTACCTGGAGACCCGCGGCATCAAGGACACCTCCAAACAGCACGTGTGGGCTTTCTTGGGCGATGGAGAGATGGACGAGCCAGAATCTCGTGGCCTACTGCAGATCGCGTCGCTCTACGAGCTGGATAACCTCACCTTCGTGGTCAACTGCAACCTGCAGCGCCTCGATGGCCCGGTTCGCGGTAATACCCAGATCATTCAGGAGCTGGAGTCCTTCTTCCGCGGTGCCGGCTGGGAGGTCATCAAGGTTATTTGGGGTCGCGGCTGGGACAAGCTGCTGGAAAAGGACACCGAGGGTGCCCTGGTCAACGTCATGAACACCACCTCCGACGGTGACTACCAGACCTTCAAGGCCAACGACGGCGCCTATGTGCGCGAGCACTTCTTCGGCCGCGATGAGCGCACGGCCAAGCTGGTAGAGGACATGTCCGATGATGAGATTTGGGCACTGCGCCGCGGCGGCCACGACTACCGCAAGGTCTACGCCGCCTACGCTCGCGCGCTGGAGAACAAGGGCACTGGCAAGCCAACCGTCATCCTGGCGCACACCATTAAGGGCTACGGCTTGGGCCACAACTTCGAGGGCCGCAACGCTACCCACCAGATGAAGAAGCTGACCCTGGATGATCTGAAGCGCTTCCGCGATAAGCAGGAGATTCCGTTCTCCGATGCAGAGCTGGAAAAGGATCCGTACCTGCCGCCGTACTACCACCCGGGCAAGGACTCCCCGGAGATCAAGTACATGCTGGAGCGTCGTAAAGAGCTCGGCGGCTTCCTGCCGGAGCGCCGCGAGGACTTCACCCCGCTGGAGGCACCGGCGCTGGATAAGCTGCGCTCCGTACGCAAGGGCTCTGGCAAGCAGGAAGTAGCCACCACCATGGCCTTGGTGCGCACCTTCAAGGAAATTATGCGCAACAAGGAGCTGGGCAAGCGCGTCGTGCCGATCATTCCGGATGAGGCCCGCACCTTTGGTATGGACTCCTGGTTCCCGACTATGAAGATTTGGAACCCACGCGGTCAGAACTACGTGCCGGTTGACCATGACCTGATGCTCTCCTACCGCGAGGCCACCGATGGCCAGATTATGCACGAGGGCATTTCTGAGGCCGGCGCCGCTGCTTCCTTTACCGCTGCGGCAACGTCCTACGCCACCCAGGGCGAGGCCATGATTCCGCTGTACATCTTCTACTCGATGTTCGGCTTCCAGCGCACCGGCGATGCTTTCTGGGCAGCAGGTGACCAGATGGGCCGCGGCTTCATCATTGGTGCTACCGCCGGCCGCACCACCCTGACCGGTGAGGGCCTGCAGCACATGGACGGCCACTCCCCTGTCCTAGCCGCTACCAACCCGGCCGTGGTTTCTTATGACCCGGCCTTCGGCTACGAGGTTGCTCACTTGGTAACCCGCGGTATTGAGCGCATGTATGGCAAGGACAACGAGGCCATCATGTACTACCTCACCGTCTACAATGAGCCCGTCCAGCAGCCTGCTGAGCCGGAGAACCTGGACGTGGAGGGCCTGCACAAGGGCATTTACCACTTCAACACCGCAGAGGGCGGCTCCATTGCCGCCAATATCTTGGCTTCCGGTGTGGGCGTGCACGAGGCGCTGCGCGCACAGCAGCTGCTTGCCGACGACTTCGATGTCAAGGCCTCCATTTTCTCCGTCACCTCCTGGAACGAGCTGGCCCGCGACGGCGCCCGCCGCAACAAGGAAGCCCTGCGCAAGGGCGAGGAGCCGAGCGAGGCATTTGCTACCTCCCAGCTCAAGGGCTACGAGGGTCCGTTCGTTGGTGTCTCTGACTTCACCACCGAGCTGCAGGAGCAGATCCGCCCATACGTCCCGGGTACCTACATCACCCTGGGTGCGGACGGCTTCGGCTTCTCCGATACCCGCGAGGGCGCACGTCGCTACTTCAACATCGATGCCGAGTCCATCGTGGTCGCAGTACTCGACGGCCTAGCTCGCGAGGGCAAGATTGAGCGCTCCGTTGTGGAGAAGGCAGCCAAGGATTTCAAGTTGGATGATCCGACCGCTACCACCCACATCGAGGACTAATCCCCACATCGGTGCGGGCTAGACTCGCGCCACGCGCTATACGAAAGGCGCCGCCGGCCTCCCCGCCGCGGCGCCTTTTGCGTGCCCGTAGTACGGACCTATGCATTCGGTCGTTCTAAATCGCATCAAGAACGCGACCAAGGGCCGCGGAGATAGCCTCAGGGTCCTCGAGGATCACCATGTGCCCGGAGCCATCCACCGTCTGCATGTTCGCGGCGGGCCAATGCTCACAGAGCACTTCGGATTGTGAACGCGGGGTGACAATATCGGCGGTTCCGACCACCACCTCGCCTTGAAGCTGTGCCAACCTTTCTGCAGCGCCGTATTCAGCGTGTTCCAAAAGGTCGTCGAAGAAGCCGGAATAGGAGGCCAAGGGGGTATCAAGAAGCATGGCAACGTGAAATTGCAGCTTCTCCATCTGGGGAAAGCCGGCCAGGGTCACGGCAAAAAGTGGGGCGATAAAGCGCGCTATTTCAAAGCGAGCACTATCGACGCGTCCGGGCAGGCGCAAACACAGGCGGTAGAGCGCATGCAGAGATTTCGATTGCAGGATCTGCGCTACGCCTTTGGCCGCAAAACGGCGCATGGAAGTAGAAATCAGCAGCGCGCCCTTGATGCGTTCATAAACCTCAACGGGGGCACGGCGAATGAGGTTTAAGGCAACCATTCCGCCTAGGGAATGGCCGACGATGACCAGTTTGCCGCGCGGAGCGCGCTCACGAATAACGGCGAGGACGTCGTTAGCGGCCGTATCGACGGTGCACTCTTCTGGGGCGACCGTGGAGGACTGGCCGTGCCCGCGAAGATCCACCAAGAGCGCACGTGCATTGCGACCCCGCAGGTAGTTGGCCTGGTCATAATAGGCTTCCGCGGATAGGCAATAGCCGTGGATGAATACCACCGTCACCGGAGCATCCGCCTGGCCAATCTCATACCAGGCGATGTCTAGGCCGTCGTGGTCTACGGTGCCCGAAGCGCTGATCTGGGTAAGCCCAGGCTCGGTGGAAGGATCATGCAATCCGCCGTAGAGCTTTTCTAATTCGGCGCGGTGCGAGGGGCGCAGGCGTTTAAGCCAGCTACGCGCCACAACGGAAGATCGTTTTCTCAATGGCATAACGGAATCAATACTAGACTGGTGGTCATGGCAAACGACCTCAGTGCCCAATTGCAGGCAAAGTTCAACGCGAGCGCGCCGGAAAAGGAACCGGAACGCGATACACTCAGCCAGCTCATCGCGCTAATTAACAAGGTCACCGGTATCGAGGAAGACTTGGGCCGAGAGACGCGTCTAAAGGATATAGGCGTGGAGTCGCTCGAACTGGTGGAGCTGACCGTGCGCGCGGAGGAGGCCTTCCAGGTGCGATTTTCTGAGGAGACGATGCTCAACTGCGAAACCATCGGCGATATCGCCGAGTATGTGGAGGATCACCAATGATTTCCTATCTATCAGATATGGACGGCGTACTCATCAAAGAAGGCGAGATGATCCCTGGCGCCGATAAATTTATCCAAGCACTCAAAGACAATGACATCGAGTACATGGTGCTGACTAATAACTCCATGTCCACCCCGCGGGACCTATCCGCCCGCCTTCGCAATACCGGCTTGGATATTCCTGCCGAGCGCATCTGGACTTCCGCCACCGCGACCGCGAACTTCCTTTCCAGCCAGGTAAGCTCCAGCAAGGCCTATGTGGTGGGCGAATCCGGCCTTACCACCGCCATGCACGAGGCCGGCTGGATCCTCACCAACGATGATCCAGACTTCGTGGTGCTTGGTGAGACCCGCACCTATTCTTTTGAAGCCATTACCAACGCGATCAACCTCATCCGCAATGGTGCTCGTTTTATCGCCACCAACCCGGATGTCACCGGCCCGGCCCCAGAGGGTGTACTTCCGGCCACCGGCGCTGTGGCCGCACTGATTACCGCCGCCACCGACCGTGAGCCTTATTACGTGGGCAAGCCCAACCCGGTCATGATGCGCTCGGCACTCAATCATATTGGCGCACACTCAGAGCACACCGTAATGATTGGTGACCGCATGGATACAGACGTCAAGGCAGGCCTCGAGGCGGGCATGCGTACGGTTTTGGTGCGCTCCGGAATTTCTGATGACCGAGAGATTTCTCGCTACCCCTACCGCCCTTCTGCTGTGCTGAAATCCGTGGCCGAACTGCCCGATAAGATCCTCGATCCATTCGCCGAGGATAACTAAGTCGCGCAGCAACCTCGCCGCAGCAGCAAAAGGGGCTGACCCAGCATAGGCTGGCCAGCCCCTTTTGCGCTTACTGTGGCAGACGCACGCCCGCGGTGAAGCCGTGGCGCTGTGCGAGGTAGCGCACCACGCAATCTAGCGCGTCTAGCTCTTCGCGCGTGCCGGTAAGCACCTGATGGCAGCCAATACCGCTGCCTGCGCGGGCGCAGGCGCTGCCGCCTTGGGCAAGCGCCGCGACGGAAAGCCCATCCCGGAACCAGCGTGTGCACCACTGCGCGGTCAGTGGGTCGTCGCCCGGAATGATAAATTCCGATTCGGTACGGATGCACCGATCCATGGCGTGTTCAATCTCCGAGCGCAGCTTGCGCGGCATCCCGGAAATTTTCAACACACCGGTGACCACGGTGGCGCCACCGTTGACGGAGGGCCACGCGGAGGTGGAGGCCGGCTGTTCAACCGGCGCAGGGTTAACGCACGTATTCATAGCCGATTCTCCCTCGACATAGATCACCACCGCACCAGGCCTGCCGACCGGGCGCGATGCAAGACGAGCTTCGTCTTCCCCAACGAACTGTCTGATGCGTCTGCACACAATTTTCCTGCGTCACACCTCCCCCTACAACCCTCAACATTCACTTCAACCCCCGTTCGCTAAACCTCAACCTCAGGTACAGACTGGGGTTAAAGTTGCAGGTGAAACTAATGTTGCAAATGTGAAACTTGGGTTATTCTGTGAACTTTCTAGACTCGCTCTACACTCTTCAGCAGAGATCCTGCTCATGCGTGTGAAAGCCCCATTCGGCTTACCCATAAACACGGCGCTTTGCAGTCACGCCGCGAACCTACGCTTTAAGGCTCCCGCTGCACAAAAATCCCCGAATTTTCCCTCTTCCACGGGGGAGCTTTCCACCGCGCTGCTCCCCCGATAAAAGCAAAAGACACGAGCTAGCGCACTGGAGGGGCCAGCTCCGCCGAGTTCGACAGACTATAAGGAGTTCCAGATGGCGGTGTTCGTATCGTGCCAGAGGGGCTTGCACCATTCGCCAAAATCGCGGCTCGTAAGCGCGACCATGGCATACTCGCCGGCGACCCAGAGGTAGGTGCCGGACATGCCGAAGTGCCCGACGGCGTCGGCAGGCAGGGCACCCATCCAGTGGTCTTTGTCGCCGTGGATTTCAAAACCAAGGCCCCAGGTGCAATCTTTAAAGCTGCCGTAACCCGGGACAATGCCGCGCAGGCCACCGAAATGGACACGGCGCATATCGGCCACGGTGGATGGGTGCAGCAACTGCGGGTCTTGAATTTCCGCAGCAAAGGCCGCCAAGTCCTCCACCGTGGAGACCAATCCGTGGCCGGTCGAGCCTTCGAGCCGAGTGGAATTCATGCCCAGCGGGGCCAAAACGCCTTCGCGTAGGTATTCGGCAAAGTCCATGCCCGTAGCTTCTGCCACGGTATCCGCGGCCCACTCATAACCGGAGGAGGAATAGATGCGGCGCTCGCCTACCGGCTTCTGTGGCTTCCGGGAATCAAAAGAAATGCCGGAGGCGTGCGCAAGCAGATGCTCCAGGGTCGAGCCCTCCGGACCGGCCGGCTGCTCCAACTCCACCGCGCCTTCTTCCACAGCCAGCATCACGCCATAGGCCGCGACCAGCTTGGTCACCGATGCCACCGGAAACTCACGCGCGGTATCGCCTACCGTTTCTTTCACCTCGCCGCGGTGTAGTAGGGCTCCGGCTACCGCATCGGCGGGCCACTGGCTGATCTGGCTAAATTCACTCATGCCCTACAGCCTACTGAGACAGGATCGTCTAGGGGCCGGAGCATAAGGGCGAGGGGGCAAGGAAGTAAACCTCCAGTTAAGACAAAAAGAACTCTTTATGTAATTGGCCAGAAACCGCTTGCACAGGCAGCAAACATGACAAAGCTTTAAGTCATGCCTAATAATTCTCAGAATCAATCCGCTTCTGCCCGCGAAAACGTCAACCGCCGCCGCTTCCTGCAAACCACCGGCACCGCGGGTGTGGCCATCGCCCTATCCACCGCCGCCGGTAATACCGCCAATGCACAAAGCAGCCTCTCGCCGCGCGTGGAGCAGCACATGGTCGAACCCAAGCTGGGTGAGCGCCCCTTCCTCCACGGCGTAGCCTCGGGTGATCCTATCCCGGATTCGGTCATCTTGTGGACGCGCGTGACCCCGGAAGCCGATGCCATGCCGGGATCCGGCTTGGGCGAGGCCACGCAGGTGGAGTGGGAAATTGCCAAGGATGAGGGATTCGGGGACGTCGTCGAGCGGGGCGAAGTGACTACCAATGCCAACCAAGACCACACTGTGCACGTGGACCCGCACGGGCTGGAGCCGGAGACAGTGTACTTTTACCGCTTTAAGGCGCAGGATAAGTACTCGCCCGTCGGCCGCACCAAAACCGCCCCGGCGCTGAGCGCCTCCCCGGAAGAGCTCACCTTCGGCGTGGCCAGCTGTGCGAACTGGGAGTCTGGATTCTTCAACGCCTATGGCGATATTGCCCAGCGCGGCCGCGCCGACCAGCTGGATTATATGATCTTCTTGGGCGACTATATCTACGAGTACCCACAGCGCGAATACGCAGGTAATGGCCCGGTGCGTCTGCACCACCCAGCGCACGAGATTATCTCGCTGGAGGACTACCGCATCCGCCTTGGCCGCTACCGCACTGATGAGAACCTGCAAGCCGCACACGGTGCGCTGCCGTGGGTTGTGGTCTGGGACGACCACGAGGTGGCCAACGATAACTGGCGCGAGGGCGCCGAAAACCACACCGAAGGCGAGGAGGGCGCTTTCCTGGACCGTCGCAAGGCCGCGATGCAAGCCTACTTTGAATGGATGCCGGTGCGTGCAACCAACCCGTCCGAGCAAGGCCACCTCTACCGCAGCCTAACTTTTGGTGACCTGGTGGAGCTGACCATGATGGATCTGCGCACCTACCGCGATGAACAGGTGCGTTTCGGCCCGCGCAAGATGGCCGCAGAAGGCCGCACGATGCTAGGCTCCGAGCAGTACAATTGGCTGCTCAATAAGATTGAAACCTCTTCTGCCAAGTGGAATATGCTGGGCAATTCCGTCATGTTCTCCCCCATGAACCTGGCCACCCTGCAAAGGGATGACAAGACCAAGCCGGTTTCTTCTTCACTGTCTTCCAATATCACCGGCATTCCGGTCAATGGCGACCAGTGGGATGGTTACTCTGCAGAGCGCCGCCTGCTTATCGACGCCCTTTCCAAGCACGATTCCCACACCCTCTTTGTCACCGGCGATATCCACTCCGAGTGGGCGCATAATATCAGCAAGGATGGCCGCATCTTCGGCGCTGAGATGGTCTGCGCCTCCGTTTCTGCGCCAAATGTTAACGAGCAGCTTAAACTGCCGGAAGGCAACGAGCTTTCCAAGCTTGCCCAGCGCTACCTGCTGGGTGCCAACCCGCACACCCGCCACGTGGACCTAGACCACCATGGCTATAGCTTTGTTACCGTGCGCCCGGATTCGGCGGAAATGCACTGGCTGCGCGTGGATAACCTGCTCACCGCCAAGTCCCCGGTTCGCGAGGCCGTAACCATGACCTGGCGCCCGGGTGAGGGCTACACCAAATAGTTGTAAGTTCTGTCACATGACAGATACTTGTTGTTAACGACCGGGTAGTACACCTTCGATAGTCATAGTGAAATACCCTCTCTCTGGGGAATTTCACTACCTATCACTCGCCGGCCTCTGGCCCCCTTTATGCCGCGGATTCTTCCCTAGTCCGCGGCATATTTATAGTCGATGTAGCCGCGCTCGCCGCCCAGGTAGAACGTATCCTGATCCGGCTCGTTAAGCTCCAAGCCCTCGCGCCAACGGCGCACCAAGTCCGGGTTGGCAATGAGCTGGCGGCCCACCACTGCGGCATCAACGTAGTCCAGCTCGATTTCACGCTGCGCATCTCCCTTAGAAGTTACCGTGGGGAAGCCATCATTCATCAGCACCTTGGTCACGCCATTTGCGCGGGCCTTTTGCGCCAGCGTGGCGATAAGCTCGCTTTCCGGCTCGCCGTGTAGCAGGGATACGTAGGCCAGGTTCAGCGGTGCCAGGGCATCGAGCAGTCCGCCGTAGGTGGCCAGCATGTCGTCCTGGTCATCCTCGATGACCTCCTGCACATTATGCGCCGGCGAGAACCGCACGCCCACGCGGTCGGCGCCGATTTCCTCCGCCACGGCGCGGATGACCATTTCCGGCAGGCGCCAGCGGTTTTCCGGGCTGCCGCCAAATTCATCCTCGCGCTTATTGGACGAAGCCGCCATGAACTCATGCAGCAGGTAGCCATTCGCGTTGTGGATTTCCACGCCGTCGACGCCGGCGTCGATAGCCCGGCGCGCGCCCTGACGGAATTCCTCCACAATGCGCGGCAGCTCCTCGGTCTTCAGCTCGCGCGGGACCGGCGCCGGCATTTTGCCGGAAAAGCCACGCACGGTTCCGCCCCAATCGAAGGAGCTCGGAGCCTCTGGATCTGCACCGCCAATCAGATCTGGGTGGCTGGTGCGGCCACCGTGCATGATCTGCATGAACAAGGTTCCGCCGGCCTCGTGGACTCGGTCTGCCACCGCGCGCCAGCCTTCTGCCTGTTCCTCGGTGGCAATGCCTGCCTGGCCGGGGAATGCGCGGTTGGTCCACGCCGGGAAGGTTCCTTCCGTGACGACCAGCCCGGCCGTGGCACGTTGCGAGTAGTACTTCTGGTGCAGCTCGGTAGGCACACCGCTTTCGCCTGCGCGCTGGCGGGTCAGCGCCGCCATGGTCACGCGATTATCTAACGTGTATCGGCCAAGTTCCAGTGGTTCGAAAAGTGATGTCATGCTTAGCGCAACGCATAGCCGCTCTGCGCTATTTCATCTCCGCCAATAAGGAGCGGTGGACGAGCCGGCTCAACGCAGAGAGCCAACCTTACTGGCGGGGTTCAGCGGGTATCGCCACACCTGTGCTGCCAGCAGTTCCAGACGCTTGGGTGCCGTCGCCGGCATCAGGCGCAGTAGCGGTGCCATTGGCGGCGCTCGGGGCCGGCGAGGCATTACCGGTAGCGCCCGTTCCCTGGCCGTCACCGGCAGGACTATCGGTCGGCCCGGCACCATCGGTGCCTTGCGGGTTGGCGGTCTCGGTGGCGGCAGCGCCATCCTCCGTCGGCTCGTAGGTCGTGCCGGTCTCGGTGGTTTCGGGTGTGGGGTCGGTAGAGGGGGCGTCGGAAAGCTGCGAGGAGGAAGTCTCCTCGCCGCTATCGCGCCAGTGTTCAGGCGAGAGCCAGCCGGCGTCCGCGTTTTCGGGGTTGCTCGAGGCCAAAGTCAAGGCACCCACAACCAGCAGCGCGAGGACAAGACCCGTAGTGGAGGCGCGGACCCGGCCACCAAAGGTGGCCATCTTCTGGAATTTGGTATTAGTCTCCAGCTCTCGCCAGACGCCTCGGGACGCCTCGGGGTCTTGATCGTCATCATCAGGCAGCGCGGGCCTTCCGGGGCCATCGCTATCTGGGCCATCTACCTCGGCGGGTTTATTCGCTGCAGCTTGCGCCGGCTGGGAGTCGGGTCGGGAGCCCTCCCCTGCTGCAGAAGCATCTTTGACGGATTCCTGAGCCGCGGTATTTCCCTGCGGTGGGGTCAGCGGGCGCTGGATTTCGTCCAAGTCGGCCACGTTGTAGTGGTCCCAGAATTCCGCGAGCAGCGCCGAGCGGATGGCGCGCTCCACTGCCCACTGGCGGGCGGGATTAACAGTGACCAGCACGCGGTAGGTCACGTGCCAGGACTGGCCGGCGGCCTGCGGGGCAACCAGCTGGGTGGCCGGCAGCACCTCCAGCTCACCGTTGACATCCACGGCAATGGATGGCTCGCGAATTGCCTGCTCGGAGATGGTGCGCACCCGGCGCGTGATCTCCGGTAAGGTCTCGCCTTCTTGCACGGGCACGTCGAAGTTGACCACAGCGCGCGACCATTCTTGGGAATAGTTTGTTACCGCACCGGCCGAGCTATTAGGAACGGTGACCAACTCACCAGTAGGCGTGCGCACCTTAGTGGTGCGCAAAGTCAGCATCACCACGGTACCTTCCACGTCGGTCACGCCATCAAAGCTGACGTAATCGCCCACACCAAATTGCTTTTCCGACAGGATGAAAAAGCCGGAGAGAAAATCCGCAATGATGGACTGGGCGCCAAAGCCCACAGCGGCCGAAACTATCGTCGCCGGCACCGCCGCGCCTACCGCGGGCACACCGATATTGGTCAGCGCGGCCCAAATGATGAGGAAGTACGCCACCGCCTGCACGATGTAGACCAATGCACCAGTCAAAGCTAGGCGGGCCTTGGTGGCCTCTTCCTCTTCATCAAGGCGGCGCTCCATGATGCGGATCGCCAGCCTGCCGATGCGCGGGATCAAAATACCGATCAGCAGCAGCGCGATAAGTGGTAAGCCGTGGTCAACGAAGATGCTCCACAGCTCGTAGAAGTAATACTTCAGGTTCATTCCTCTAGATTAGGGCGCGCGCCTGAAAACTGGATGCCAGTTGGCTGCCAGCAACCGTGCAAGTGCCCACTGGCCCAAGCGCGGTAGGACACTTAGCCGCCTAGCTGCTACGCGCTGAACCAGTCCCTAATCACGAGAGTTATAGCGCTTCATGAGGCGATCAATGAGCTCATCGGTAAGCTTGTCATCTTCCAAAATGGCATCGAGCAGGCGCTGCGATTCCTCGTTAGAGGCCTGTTCCTCCTCGTTATAGGAGTCACCGGTGAGGTCCACGCCGAAGTCCGTATCATCGGTTTCCGGCATGACCGCGCTGAGCTGATCCACATCAGACTCGAAGGACTCCATAAACTCGCTGGCCTCCGCGGCGGCTTCCTTGCGCCGCTTGCCGGATCGTACTTCCTTTTCGATGCGGCGCTGCAGCGCTGCCTCCATCTGGCGGTGACGCCAAGAACGTAGGCGGTGCGGCTCTAGGCGACGCCCCACTGCACGGCTCTTATTTTCGGCTTTCTTGGCCAACACCTTCACCTGGGCGGCAGTGTGATTAATCGGCGCCCAATCCTGATAGGCCGGCACGCGCCACCCGGCCCAAATGCCCAGCAGTGCCAAGAAGATGGAGACCAACGGCCCAATAATCATGCCCACTGCCATCATGTCGAAATGGTGGCCAACCAAGACGATGACAGCGCAGGCAACGGCTGGGATAACCGTCGGCTGGTTATCACCAAAGACGCTCGGCTCTCGCCCCATCACGATGTCACGAATCATCGATCCACCCGTGGCGGTAAACACGCCCATCATGATGCATGGAATCAGCGGCAGCCCATAGGTGATGGCCTTCACGGCGCCGGTAGCGGCCCAGAGACCGGATACGATGGCGTCGCCATGCGCTTGCAGATAATCCCAGGTCTTGCCTTTGAAGTAGACAAAGCGGGCGATTAGCGCGCCGGTAAAGGCCAAGTAGAGGTATTCCGGCTGGCTCATTGCCGCGACGGTGCCACGGTTAATGAGCACGTCGCGCACCATGCCGCCGCCTAGAGACGAGAACATCGCAATGAAGAAAAAGCCGATGATATCGTAGCCACGCTTGCGCGCCATAGTGCCACCGATAATTCCCATCAGCAGCACACCACTGATATCGGACCAGCGGTAGAGAGCTTCAATGAGCGGATCTACTTCAACCATATGGTTATTAGACTTCACCGCCCGCCCCTGCGCAATCTGTACACCCAAATGCGCAGTTAGCAAAAAGGCGCCGGCACTGCTTGCCGACGCCTCCCTATCACCGTGGGGCCAGCGGGGCTCGAACCCGCGACCAACGGATTATGAGTCCGTAGCTCTAACCGACTGAGCTATAGCCCCACGCGGAGCCACTGCCACTAAGGGCGAAGATCCGCTCTCCAAAGAGTAGTCAATAGGGCTCAAAAGACCAATTTGCCCCCCTACCCTTTTGAGTATTTGTACGCTTCCTACCCCCTGAGGGTAGAAATTATTTATGCGCAAACTACTCTCTTCTCTCATTCTTGTCTCTGCTCTCACGCTTACCTCCTGCTCGGATAGCGGTAGTGACAGCTCAAAGACAAGCGACTCCAATAATTCGGCGTCCGATGCACAGGCCGATGCGAAGTCCGTAATCGGAACGTGGAAGCAAGAGGACAGCGCTTCTGAAGATGGCTGGATGGAGGCCAGCATCACCGATGACGTCATCACCATCGAATGGGTCATGGACAACGGCGAAAATCGCATGATCTACTGGATTGGCTCCTTTGATGCTCAAGCCGCCGCATCCGGTGAGACCGTTACCTCAAACCTCGATACAGTTGCCACCGCCTCTGAGTGGATGGCTGCTTCGTCCGACAAGAAAGATTTCTCTATCGATGACGACGCCTTAACTTTCAAGGTCGCGATTGAAGATAAGGAATTCACCACACATATGAAGAAGGTGAAGGATGATCCGACAACAATTAAAGAGCTAAAGAGCACAGATTTTAGCCAATCCTTTAAAGATGGAGTCCTGGATGTTCCAGCCGCCAAATTCGAAATAACCGATCACCGTGTTATCAAGCCCGGTGAGCCTGGTAATGAAATAGGCGAAAAGCCACTTCTCGTCTTCAACTATGACGTAACAAATAAGACAGATGAAACCCTAACCACCACCGACTTTGTCGTGTACTTTACCGCCATCCAAGACAATGATCCGAATAAGGTAAACGAGCTCGACCTCGGTTCTTATACTGATCCTGAAACTTCCGATACTCAGCTTGAACAGATTAAAAAGGGAGGAACTGTCGCCGGAACAATAGCCTACGAGCTCGATGATCTAACTACGCCTGTGGACCTTGTTGCATCTAAGTCCTTTAGCCAAGATGAAATCGGCCGCCAAACTTTCGAGCTCGATTAACTGCTCGTATACAACGCGCGTAAATTTCCCGTTCTAGCCAATACAGAAAGCGGAGCCCGCCGAAATACAAAGCCCGAAAGGAATTCAAGCCTATTTCTCACTGAGGCAGGCAGTACTTGACAGGCGTAGCCAGGCCCCTCCTGTACCCAACGGGAGGGACCTGTTGTAGTGCGCAAAGCAGCACTTTAGCTGTGTTTCTCCACGCGCCAGCGCGGATTTCTCATTTCCCTTCCCCTTAGCACGGACCCATTTCCAGATCTGGCCTTCCGAGAGCACACAGCCTCACCTGCCATTGCGACCAAGCCAAAGGCCTATAGAGACAATTCGAGCATCCCTAGAGCGGTTCCAACTCCCCAATGCAAACGTTACCCCTGCATTTACCTCCGGTTTCTCCGCGGCATAGAATCATGAGTGACATTGACCTTAATGTCACTTTTTCTGTGATGGGAGAAACATATGGCGACACTAGATT
>NZ_JAKMUZ010000027.1 GCF_027570195.1 Corynebacterium yonathiae | reverse complement strand
GCCCACCGGCGGATTGCTTTTGCGCTGATCCCCGTTCACGGTGAGCGCGAAGGGGAGCGGTAGAAAATCCATGCCCTTGGCGCTCACCGGCAGAGCTTTCCGACGCCTCCATATGTTTCCCCGTGAGCGCGGCGGGCGGAGCATCGGACAACGCGCCCCTCGCGCTCAGCGGAAGAGGAAAAGAGATGCCCCTCCGCGTGCCGGTGAGCGCGAAGGGCGGAGAGTGGCAGGGACGGCGGGGACGCGGGGAGGAGCGGGGTGGGGCCTAAGTCAGCGGCAGGGTGGAGGTGGGGTTAATGCCGCGAACCTTGGCATTGATGACACCGGCGACGGCGAGAACCGCGAACATAGCGGCGGCGGAGAAGAGTTGGGTGCGGGCGGTGGCGTCGGAAAGCATGAGCACCGCAATGCCTGCAAAGAGAGCGAGGGCGAACCAGGTGAGGTAAGGATAGGCCCACATGCGGATGGGTAGGGGATGAAGAGCCTCGAGTTGGCGACGCAAGCGCAACTGGCTGACGGCGATAAGCACCCACACGATGAGCAGGGAGGCACCGGCGGCGTTAAGCATGAACGTAAGGAGCCAGCCGGTATCGGCGTAGTTAAGCACTACCATCACGGCCGAGAGGAGGACCGAGAGGGCGATAGCGGTGGCGGGTACGCCGTCCTTATTGGTGGTGGTGAAGATGCGCGGGGCCTCGCCGCGGGAGGCCAGCGAGTGCATCATGCGAGAGGAGGCGTAGATCTGGGAGTTGAAAGCGGAAAGCAACGCAAGGACGATAACGACCTCCATGATGCCGGCCGCGCCCGGGATGCCGGCGCGCTCGAGGACCATGGTAAAGGGCGATTCCGCGGCCGTGGAGGCATCGCCCAAGATGGAATAAGGCAGAAGGAACGTGATGACGATAACGGAGCCCAGGTAGAACACGGAGATGCGCAAGATGGTGGAACGCACGGCGTTGACCAGGGATTTTTCTGGGTCTTCGGATTCGGCGGACGCGATGGCGACGACCTCGATGCCGCCGAAGGCGAAGGCTACTGCGAGCAGGCCGGCCGCGACGCCGCCGAGGCCATTAGGCATGAAGCCGTCCTCTAGGAAGACGGAGGTGCCGATGAAGGAATGACCGGGCAGAAGGCCTAGGATGAGCAGCGCGCCGATAATGAGAAAGGCCACGATTACGATGACCTTGATGAGGGCGAACCAATACTCGAATTCGCCGAAGCTGCGCACGCGCAGCAGGTTGATGATGCCGAAGAGGACCACGCAAACGGCGGCGGGGATCCACGGCGAGACGTTGAACCAAGAGCCAATAAAGCCGGCCGCGCCGGTGATTTCGGCGCCAAGGACGGCGACGGTGGCTAGCCAATAAATCCAGCCCTGGGTAAAGCCCGCCCAGCGGCCGATGCCGTGTTCGGCGTATTCGGAAAAGGAGCCGGAGGCGGGGATAACGGTGCCCATCTCGCCCAGCATCTGCATCACCAAAATGGCAAGAAAGCCAGCGATGACGTAGGCGAGGAGCACGGCGGGGCCGGCGGCGGAAATGCCGACGCCGGTGCCCAAGAAAAGTCCGGCACCGATGGTGGAGCCTAGCCCCATCATCGTCAGGTGGCGGACCTTCAGACCAGAACCGAGGGTGGAGGAGTTATCAGTCACCCCTCCATCTTATTTTGCCCGATTGGTCTATAGGAATCGGGGGTATTAATTCTTGTGCAGCTCGTCGTTAAGCGCGACGGCCTCGGACTTCCACTCCACGGCCTCGACCGCCCCGGAGACGGAGTTGCGGCGCAGCAACATGCCGGAGGCGCCGGAGAGCTGGGAGCCCTTGACGCTTTCGCCATTGTCGACGCCCAGTGCTTCCGCAACCTTGCCAAAGACGGCCACTTTGGTGCCGGCGGTGACGTAGAGGCCGGCTTCGACCACGGCGTCGTCGCCAAGCGAAATGCCGATACCGGAGTTGGCGCCGAGCAGGCAGCGCTCGCCGATGGAAATGACCTCCTTGCCGCCGCCAGACAGGGTACCCATGATGGATGCGCCGCCGCCGATATCAGAGCCATCGCCCACGACGACGCCTGCGGAGATGCGGCCTTCCACCATCGAGGCGCCAAGGGTGCCAGCATTGAAGTTGACGAAGCCTTCGTGCATGACGGTGGTGCCCTCAGCCAGGTGAGCGCCTAGGCGCACGCGGTCCGCGTCACCGATGCGGACGCCGGACGGTACAACGTAGTCCACCATGCGCGGGAACTTGTCTACTGAGTAGACAACGACCGGACCGCGGGAGGCGAGGCGGCCGCGCACCATCTGGAAATCGGAGACGGCGCACGGGCCATAGTTGGTCCACACCACGTTATTGAGGTGGCCGAAGATGCCATCCATATTCAGGCCGTGCGGCTTGACAGCGCGGTGGGAGAGGAGGTGCAGGCGCAGGTAAGCATCGTAGGTATCGACGGGGGCATCATCCAGATCCTTAATGGTGGTCTCCACGGCGACGCGGGCCACGCCGCGCTCCTCGTCCGGGCCGGCTAGTGCCGAGAACTGCTGGGGGTCCTCCTCCAAGCGCTTGGTCCCGGTGGTCTCTACGTTTTTATCGGTGTATACGGCCGGGAACCATACGTCCAAGACGGTGCCGTCATGGGTAATGGTTGCCAGGCCGCGTGCGGATGCAGAAGTCATGCCCGCTAGCTTAGCAACTACTTCGGCGCTCCTGCGCGCTGGCCGGTGGGAAGCACAAAGGACAAGATTATGAGGACTGCAGCGAGGATCAGAACCGAGACGACCTGGTTGCGTGCAGCCGGGTCAAAGAGCATGAGCAGGGTGAGTCCACCCAAGGCCGCGGCCGTGACCCACGGCAGCCAGGGGAATCCAGGCACGCGCAGTTCGGTCAACTCGCCATTTTCGCGCATTATGGGATGTAGCTTGATAAAGGAAGCCACGATGAAAAACCAGATGACCAGCAGGCACCCGCCCACTGCATTGAAGAGAAATGCTAGGAGCCCCGGTGGGTTCCAGAACTGCAGGCCTACCGAAGCGAAGGCAAAGACCATGGACAAAATGACCGCGTTGATGGGGGAGCCCGCGCGATTTTGCTTGAGGAAGAACGCGGGGGCGCAGTGGTCCTTGGCCATATCGAAGACCAAACGGGAGGTGGCGTAAATCTGCGCGTTGAAGGCAGACAGTAGCGCTAAGGCAATAATGGCCTCCATGAAGCCGGCCGCAAAGGGAATCTTGGCGGCAGCGAGTACCAGGGTAAAGGGGGAATCGGCGGCGACATCGGCGTCCTGGATGGAGCTAAACGGCAGTGCCATAGTGATAACCACGATGGAGCCGATGTAGAAGATCATGATGCGCACGATGATGGCGCGTACCGCGGTGGCCACGTTGTGCGCTGGGTCCTCGGATTCGGCCGCCGCGATGGTGACCAGCTCGATGCCTCCGAAGGCGAAGGCAACGGCCAGCAATCCGGCGGCGAAACCTGGCATGCCATTAGGCAGAAAGTTATCGGTTAAATTGGTTCCGGCCAGGGAGAGATCCATGCCGGGCAGGATGCCCAGCGCCATGAGTGCGCCAACAACGAGGAAGGCAACGATGACGCCGACCTTAATGATGGCGAACCAGAACTCGAATTCGCCAAAGCCGCCGACGGCCGCGAAGTTGACCACCGCGAAGAATGCTACGGCAATAAGCGCTGGAATCCACGGGGCAATATCGAACCAGTTGGAAATGATGGCGGCCGCGCCGGTGATTTCGGCACCCATGACCATGATCAGCATGAACCAGAAGATCCACCCCATGGTAAAGCGCGCCCAGTGCCCATAGGCCTGACCGGCGTAGGTGGAAAATGACCCCAAAGAGGGGCGGGCGGCGGCCATCTCACCGAGCATCCACATCACCAGGGCGATGAGCGCGCCGGCTACGGCATAGGAGATGAGCACGGAGGTGCCGGAGATCTGGATGCCGAGGCCCACGCCGAGGAAGAGACCGGCGCCCACGGCGGAGCCAAGGCCCATCATCGTGAGATGACGGGATTTCAATTGAGTGGCTTCGGCCATTGTTATCACCTTAGGAAGGACGAATTATTTGCAGTGAAGTGAACTTTACACAATGCGGTGAGCTGCGCGGAGCGCTAGCATGGCGCTTTGTGACTTTAGATCTTTATGCAGACCCCATCGAATTGACCAAGGCGCTCGTAGATATTCCGAGCCCCTCCCATCATGAGGAAGCCATCGCAGACGCCATCGAAGAAGCGCTGCGCGGTTTGGACGTCGAGGTTGCCCGCTACGGCAATACCGTGTGTGCCCGCACGAACCGCGGGCTGGATTCCCGCGTGGTGCTCGCCGGCCACATTGATACCGTTCCGTTGGCAGAAAATGTACCGCATCACATGGAAAGCTCTGAAGACGGGGCGGAGATTATGTGGGGCTGCGGCACCGTAGACATGAAGTCTGGCATGGCCGTCTACCTTAATGCCTTTGCGCAGCTGCACGAAGCAAATGAGCTGAAACATGACCTCACCGTCATCGCCTATGAGGGCGAAGAGGTAGCCACTGAATTTAATGGCTTGGGCCACCTGCAAAAGGAACATCCGGAGTGGCTTGAAGGTGACTTCGCGCTGCTGGGCGAGCCCTCCGGTGCCATGGTGGAGGCGGGATGCCAGGGGTCCATTCGTCTGCGCGTTACCGCGCACGGCACCCGCGCGCATTCGGCCCGCGCGTGGCTCGGATCCAATGCTGCGCATAAGCTCGCGCCGATTATGACCCGCATCGCTGCCTATGAGTCTCGCGATGTCACTATTGATGGCTGCACCTACCGCGAGGGGCTCAATATCGTTCACCTGGAATCGGGCGTGGCCACTAATACGCTGCCAGATGAGGCGTGGATGTTTGTGAATTTCCGCTTCGCTCCGGACCGCACGAGTGACGAGGCGCTGGAGTACATGAAGTCCATCATCGGCGAGGAAGAAGACGTCACCATCGAAATCGATGACATCGCCCCGGCCGCCCAACCTGGTCTGGGTCAGCCAGCAGCCAAGGCTCTTATCGACGCCGTCGGGGGCAACGTCCGCGCCAAGTATGGCTGGACCGACGTCGCCCGCTTTTCCGAGATGGGTACTCCGGCCGTGAATTTCGGCGCCGGTGACCCAGGATTTGCGCATAAGAAGGACGAACAAGTCCCCACTGCGCAGATCACCGAAGTATCTACCGCCCTCTTGAACTACCTGAAGGGATAGACCATGACTCCTGAGCAGATGCGCACCTTGCGCGGCCCGATGTTGTTGCGCACCGAAGGCGAGCAGACCTCTACCTTTGACCAGCGGCTCCTAGAGTCCGGCGCGGATCACGAGTGGCAGCATGCCGATCCCTGGCGCGTGCTGCGCATCCAAGGCGAATTCGTCGCCGGTTTTGATGCGCTATCCAAGCTGCCGAAGGCCGTCACTGTCTTCGGCTCTGCGCGCACCACCCCAGAGGACGCAAGCTACCAGCTGGGAGTTGAGGTGGGCCGCAAGTTAGCAGAGCACTCCTATGCCGTAATCACTGGCGGCGGCCCCGGCATCATGGAAGCAGCCAACCGCGGCGCCCACGAGGCCGGCGGGCTTTCCGTGGGCCTAGGCATTGAACTGCCCCATGAGCAAGGGCTTAATGAATACGTTGACCTAGGCTTGAACTTCCGCTACTTCTTTGCCCGCAAGACCATGTTCTTGAAGTATTCGCAGGCCTTCATTTGCCTGCCCGGCGGCATGGGCACGATGGACGAGTTTTTCGAGGTCATGTGCATGGTCCAGACCGGCAAGGTGACCAATTACCCCATTGTGCTCATGGGGACCGAGTACTGGTCCGGCCTGCTGGAGTGGATGGAAAATACCCTCGCTGCTAACGGCTATATCAACGCAAAGGACCGGGAGCTTTTCTTGCTTACCGACGACCCTGAAGAGGCCCTCGCCCACATCATCCAGCGCCACCAAGTAATGAGCGATAAGCGCATTAGGGAGCCGCGTTGAGCCTCGCGCGCGTGATGGCGATTGTCAATCGCACCCCGGATTCCTTCTATGACAAGGGAGCAACCTACGACCTTGACCCGGCGCTGCGCCGTTGCGATGAGGTGATCGCGGCAGGTGCTTCCATCGTTGACATTGGCGGCGTTAAGGCCGGACCCGGTAAGGCCGTGGACGCGGCGGAGGAAATCGATCGCGTCGTGCCGACCATTGCGAAGGTGCATGAGCGTCACCCAAATGTCCTCATTTCCGTCGATACTTGGCGCAGCGAGGTGGCAGAGGCGGCCATTGCTGCCGGTGCCGGGCTGGTCAATGACACCTGGGCGGGTTGGGATCCCCAGCTCATCGAGGTTGCCGGACACCACCGCGTGGGCTACGTCTGCTCGCACACCGGTGGTATCACCCCGCGCACCCGGCCACACCGCGTCCATTTTGATGATGTGGTGGCCGATGTCATCGCAGAAACCACCCAGCTGGCCGAGCACGCCGCCGCTCTCGGTTGCCCGGAGGACCTGACCTTCATTGATCCGACCCATGACTTTGGCAAGAACACCTTCCACGGTCTCGAGCTCTTGCGGCGCATCGACGAGGTCGTGGCCACCGGCTGGCCGGTGCTCATGGCGCTATCCAATAAGGATTTTGTGGGCGAGACGCTAGACCGCGGTGTTGGTGAGCGCGTTGCCGGTACTTTAGCCGCCACCGCGTGGTCCGCTGCGCGCGGAGTGGCCGCCTTCCGCGTCCACGAGGTAGCAGAAACCGCCGATGTCATCCGCATGACCGCCGCCATTCAAGGTGAGGTGCCCCCGCTAGCGACCACGCGAGGCCTAGCATGAGTGTCTCGGTCATCATTCCAGCCCTCAATGAGGAGAACACCGTTGCGGAGGTCGTGCGGGCCTGCCTTGCCGATAATCCGCTTGAGGTGCTGGTAATCGACGCCGACTCCTCAGACGCCACCGCCTCCCGCGCTGCCGCAGCCGGGGCTGACGTACATAATTGGCGCGAAATACTCCCGGAGGAGCCGCGTCCCGGGAAGGGAGAATCCCTATGGCGCGGGGTCGCCGCGGCGAAGGGAGACATTGTTGTGTTTGTTGACGCGGATCTTGAATCCGCCGCGCCCGGCATGGTCACTGCACTGGCCAATCCCTTTGCCGATCCCGCAGTGGAGATGGTCAAGGCCCGCTACCGCCGCAGCCTCAACGGCCAGCCCACCGGCGGCGGCCGCGTGACTGAGCTGACCGCCAAGCCGCTCATCAAGCAATTCTTCCCCGAACTCGCCCACGTTGATCAGCCCCTTGGGGGCGAATACGCCCTGCGTCGCACTACCGCCCTCACCCTGCCCTTTGTGGAGGGGTATGGGGTGGAAGCGGGACTATTGGTGGACGTCGGCAAGCGGGGCACAGTCGCGCAAGTGGACTTGGGCACACGGGTGCACCGCAACCGGCCACTACACGAGCTGGCACCGATGGCCGAGGTGGTTGCGCGCACGTTACTCGCCCGCGCCGGGGTCATCGCGCCTGTTGCTCAACGCCCGCCGCTAAAAGGTATGGTTTAAGCCATGCTGTCTTGGATTATGCTCCTCCTTGTCCTTATCGCCCTGACCGTCATTGGCACCTGGGTATGGGGATCGATCTTCGGCCGCGGTGAGGTCATGCACCCGCTCGACGAGCCGGAGAATGTGCGCGAGAATAACCGCGCTGCCATCCGCAAAGGTTGCTTTGACCAGGTGAAATTCGAAGTAGTTCCCCGTGGGTACCGCCAAGACCAGGTCGATGATCTTCTCACCCAACTGGAAGAAGAACTATCTTCCGCGCCGAAAAGGTCTAAGGTGGAAGGAAAAGAAGTTAACTAAAGGAGACTCACTATGGCAGCAATGAAGCCGCGCACCACGGGCGGAGAAATGGAAGCAGTAGAGGAGTCTCGCAAAATCGTCATGCGCATCCCCTCTGATGGTGGCGGACGCATCGTCATCGAGCTGAGCAAGGACGAGGCCGCAGAGCTGGGTTCCCTGTTGACCGAGGTTTCTAGCTAGTCTAGGTACATGCTTTCTCATATCGTCGACATTCTGGCCGATCCTAATGACGGCACCGCGCTTTCTGGTGCCGATGATTTCTCTCGCCTTGTTTCGGAATCCGGCCACTCTTTTGATGTGGCCAAGCAGGGATACGTCACCCTCGCAGCTGGTGCTGGGCTCAAGCACAAGGGTGATGACATGGACATGGTCAACGCCCGCGAGACCTATCTGGCTATGGGCCACTTCGCTCCCTTTGTAGAGGCCGTGACAGGAGCAGTCCAAGATGCCTTGGATTCTGCCTCCTTGGCCGAGGCCACACCAGCCTCCCTCCTCGAGGTGGGTGCAGGTACCGGCTATTACTTGGCCCATACTCTCGACTCCATCGCGGACGCCCGCGGCGTGGGCCTCGACATTTCCCCGCACGCTGCAAAGCACTTGGCTAAGTGTCACCCACGTGTCGGCGCTGTAGTGGCCGATGTGTGGGAACGCCTGCCGATTCGGGATGAGTCCGTCGACGCCATTTCCGTTGTCTTCGCCCCGCGTAACCCTGCCGAGTTCCAGCGCGTACTCGCCCCGAGCGGTCAGGTCATCGTCTTGACCCCCGGTGCCGGACACCTTGACGAACTCCGCGAGCCCCTCGGCATCCTCGGCGTGGAAGAAGGCAAGGTGGAGCGCATGTACGAGCAAGCCGAGGGCTACCTCGAGCAGGCGGCCGATCCGGTTGATATCTCGTTCCCCATCGAGCTCGATAAGGCCTCCGTTGCCGCGCAGGTTGGGATGAGCCCGTCCGCGCGTCACATTAGCGCCGGCGAACTCGCTGAACGCATGGCCGCACTGCCACCGACGCTTACGGTCACTGCTCGCGCCCGTTTGGATCGCCTCCGCGCAGTGTAGCTCAGCGGCCGGTCCGCATCCTCCGCCCTTCGCGCTCACCAGCAGCGCATGGGCGGTTCTTTTTTCTTCCCGGTGAGCGCGAGGGGAGATTCTTCGCTCTTGGCGCTCACCAGCACCCGCTTTCCGACGCCCCAGCCCCTCCCGGTGAGCGCGAAGGGCGGGGGAGAGGGGCGGGGCCAGATGGGCCTCGCGAGGGGATATACGAAGCTGCGTTTAGAGCTTGGAGCCGGAGCGCTGCCAGTCCTGCTCGATGACGGCATTGCCCGTTGTCTCGACTCGCAGGCCGGAGCAGCCGCCCTCGAAGTAGACGCGGGAGGCCATGGCGATGAGACCGCCGTCGACGAATACCTCAACCGTGGAACCATCTTGGATGATGGTGAGGGTGTCGGAGTCGCCTTCGGCGAGCGCGGCGGAGGCGGGCTCGGAATCGGCGAAACAGTGATCAAAGGCCTTATTCATGGAGCGATCGAGGCTGATGTCATCGCCGGAGTGGCAGATGGTGGCGGCGGGGTCACCGGCGCCGTCGAGAAGCGTGACGGTAACGCAGGAGCCGGAGGGCACCTCCATGACGCCGGTCCACGAGCGGGCGTAGTCCGAGAGTTTGACGGCATCGGGCAAGCCACGGGCGGGTGCTTGGTAGAGGACGCCGCCCTCTAGGGTGACCCGGCGGGGCAGGGATAGGGCATTGGCCCACCCTTCGGCTTCCCAGGAGGCATGCTTGGTCGCGTCGTCACCGCGGCCGTTGCCGTTGAGGAGGCCGACGATGACGGCGCGCTCGTAGCGCTGCTCTGGGGTAAGCGTGCCGGTGGTGGTGTTGGTATTGCGCGGGCGGGAGAAATCGTGGCCAAAGTCCACGCGGCGGAAGCCTGAGATCACGGTGAAGGTGGTGCCTTCGAGTCGGCCGACGAGGTAGCCGGACACATCGCGGCCGCCGCGCTCCAGGGTGACAAAGAGTACGTCGTAGATATTGCCGTCTACCTCATCGCGCAGGCGGACTAGGCGCGGGGACACGACCGGCGGGATGGGCGAGGTAGCGGGAACCTCGCCCTCGAGGAAGCCAGGGGCGCCCTCGAACTTGAGACCGCCGCGCAGGCGCCAGGACACGCCATCGGCGGATTCAAGAATGACAGGAAGAGGCGCATCGGAGTGGCCGGTTAACGCCAACATGAGCCAACCGTCATGGCCGTCGTCGCGGTCCTCGGAGGCCCAGTCGGGCACGACGGAGGGCGAGCGGAAGTGATCAAAGTTGCGAGTATTGCCTACGACCTCGCCAAAGCGCACGACATTGGGGTCGAGGGCTTGTGGATCATCGGAAACCTCGCAGATTTCGTCCACATCGGCATAGCGAGCTAGGTGGACGGCGATGCCGGCGGCGGTCACAGAGGTGAAGTAGAGGTGGATATCTTCAGGGCCTTGGGCTACGGAACCGGCGCGTAAGGAAAGCTCGCCGCCGACGGGCGCAAGGACATCGTCGCAGTCTAGCCAGTCAAAAGGCGTTTCCTCGGAGTAGGTGTGTCCCCAGCGTGCGGGGGAATCCGCGGTCGGACGGTACTGGTAGAACAGGTGCCAGGTATCGCCGTCGCGTAGGATACCGGCGGGGGCGTCGAGGACGCCGTCTTCTGGGACAAAATGCAGTTCGGGGCGGTGAGTTGTCACGGCTATCCTTCCTTAGATTAGGCTGCGGTAGATATCGACGGTCTGGGCGGCAATAGTAGCCCAGGAGAAATCGCGGATGGCGCGCTCGCGGCCGGCGCGGCCGAAATCGATAGCGCGGGCCTTATCAGCGGCTACGTTATTGACGGCGGCGGCGAGGTCGGTCTCGAAAGCGGTGATATCGGCGGCGTCGTAATGCACCAGGACGCCAGTCTCACCGTCAACCACGACCTCCGGAATGCCGCCGACATCGGAGGCAACGACCGCCGTGCCACAGGCCATTGCTTCCAGGTTTACGATGCCGAGCGGCTCGTAGATAGATGGGCAGACGAAAACATCGGCGCCGGAGTAGATCTGCTGAACTTCGTCGCGTGGGAGCATGTCCTTGACCCAGAAAACGCCATCGCGCTGGGAGCGCAGTTCGTCTACCAGTGCCTCGGTCTCCGCCGCGATTTCGGGCGTATCGGGCGCGCCGGCGCACAGGACCAACTGGATATCCGGGTCGAATTGCTGCGCCGCCTGCAGGAGGTGTTTTACGCCTTTTTGACGGGTGATACGGCCGACGAAGGCGGCGATGGGGCGCTGCTTATCCACGCCCAGTTTGTCCAGAACATCTCCCTCTCGCGGCTGCCAAAGTTCGGTGTCGATACCATTGAGGACGACGTGGACCTTGGAGGCGTCGATGCGCGGGTAGGCATCGAGGATGGAGTTCTTCATGCCGGCGGAGACGGCGATAACGGCGTCGGCATATTCCATGGCGTTCTTTTCGGACCAGGAGGACACATCATAGCCGCCGCCTAGCTGCTCCCGCTTCCACGGGCGGTGGGGCTCCAGTGAGTGGGCGGTGACCACATGCGGAATATCATAAAGCCGAGCAGAAAGGTGGCCGGCGAGACCCGTGTACCAGGTGTGGGAGTGTGCGATGTCGATATCGGGGGCGGCATTGGCCATGCGCAGACCGGTGGATAAGGTCTGCAGTGCGCCGTTGGCCCCCTCGAGTGCGGGGTCCACGCCGTGGACAAATACGTCTTTTTCTTCGCGCGGGGAGCCCATGCAGTGCACGGAGACATCGATGATATCGCGCATGAAACGGGTGAGTTCAGCTACGTGAACTCCGGCCCCGCCGTAGATTTCCGGCGGGTATTCTTTGGAAAAGATTCCGGCTCTCATGCCCACCCAGAATACGTATCTCTGGTGCCGCGTGCAGAAATCAGGAACGGGGGGAGAAATGTGCATATTTCTGCTGCGAAATGTGGGATTTGCAGTTAGGTTTGAAAACGTGAGAAGCCTGCCAAATGTCCTAGCCATTGTCCTTGCCGGCGGCGAGGGAAAGCGCCTTTTTCCCTTGACCGAAGACCGCGCAAAACCCGCCGTTCCCTTTGGCGGTTCCTACCGCCTTATTGACTTTGTCCTATCCAATCTGGTCAACGCTGGCTACCTCAAGATTGCGGTGCTGACCCAGTACAAGTCCCATTCTTTGGACCGCCATATTTCCCAGGCGTGGAACTTGGCGGGGCCGACGCCACAGTATATTGCCTCGGTGCCAGCCCAACAGCGTCGCGGTAAGCGCTGGTACAACGGTTCGGCAGACGCTATTGTGCAGTCGCTTAACCTGATTTATGACGAGAATCCGGATTACGTCATCGTCTTTGGCGCGGATCACGTCTACCGCATGGATCCGGCGCAGATGGTAGAAGAGCATATTGCTACTGGGTTGGATTGCTCGGTGGCTGGCATTCGTGTGCCGCGATCGGAGGCAACGGCGTTTGGCTGCATCCAGGCCGATGGCATGGGCACGATCACGGAGTTTGTGGAAAAGCCTGCGGACCCACCGGCCACTCCGGATGATCCGAATATGAGCTATGCGTCGATGGGCAACTATGTCTTTACGGCGCAGGCGCTTATCGACGCCCTTTTGGAGGACGAAAAGAACGAGGACTCCGCCCACGATATGGGCGGCGATATTATCCCGTATTTTGTGGAGCGCGGGCAGGCGCACGTATACGATTTCATGGCCAATGAAGTGCCGGGATCGACCGAGCGCGACCACGGCTACTGGCGTGACGTAGGAACTATTGATTCCTTCTACGAGGCGCACATGGACATGATTTCGGTGCACCCGATTTTCAATCTCTATAACCGAAATTGGCCGATTCACTCCACGGATGATTCCAATTTCCCGCCGGCAAAGTTCGTGCAAAACGGCATCGCGCAATCGTCGATGGTGGCACCTGGGTGCATCGTCTCCGGCGGTACGGTGCGCAATTCCGTGTTAGCGTCTGATGTCCATGTGGCTGACGGCGCTACGGTCGAAGGATCGGTTATTTTGCCGGGCGTGCGCATCGGGCGCGGTGCGGTGGTGCGCCGCGCGATCCTTGATAAAAACGTCGTCGTTAGTGATGGCGCGATTATCGGTGTGGACCGCGAGCGCGATGAGGAGCGCTTCAAGGTTTCTGACGGCGGCGTAGTTGTCGTCGGCAAAAACCAGAAGGTCTAGAGCTTCGTAACGAGGGTGAGCCCAGAACCCAGCGGCAAGCGGGTGACGCTCGCACCCTCGATTTCTCGTAGGTACTCGTCTGCTTCGCGGGCGGCGGCGGTGTCGCGGTCGGTACGGGAGGCGTCGGCAAGCGTGCCATCGAGCAAAGAATTAGCCAAGACCAAGGTGCCGTGCTGGTGCAGCAGCGGCCAAGCGGCCTTGATGATGGCGGGCAGCTCGAGCGCGGCGACATCCGCGTAGATGACCTGGTAGGAGCCGTTGGCTAAGCGGCCCATGACCTCGAGCGGGCGCGACGGCAAGAAGCGCCCGCGCGATGGCGCGTAGCCGGCCTCACGGAAGGCGGTCTTAGCGCTGCGCTGGTGCTCGGCTTCGGGGTCGATGCAGGTCAGGATGCCACTATCGGGCATGCCAGCGAGTAGGTAGAGGCCCACCACGTTAGCGGCAGGGGTGATCGCCACGGCTTGGGGGCGTTCGGTAGAACCAGCGGAGGCGGCCGTCAGAGTAGTCAGTAGCTGTCCGGTCGATTCATCTGGTACCGGCAGACCGTACTCATCGGCGTGGTCGCGCGCGCCACGCAAGGCCGCGGAGGGATCGCTGGTGGTCTCGATATAAGAACGCAGAGCTTCATATGCGGTAGTAGTCACATAATAAAACATAGGGAAAAGTGTCCGCAGATGTGGCAAAAACGCGCCTAGCCAGCAAGGTTGTGATCGGTGGGACCGATGTGACGGACTCACAGGAAACTATCAGCACTGTGACTGGAGTTTCGATTGGAAGTGTAGAAAAATGACATGCATGACAACAAAGAAGCGCGATGCCAAATCCCTTCAGCCCTCCCACTCTGAGGCGGAGCTGACCGGGACCGCGGCGTTCGATGCCGGCGAAGCTGATATGCCCGCTTGGGGTGACCTCGTGGCCGAGCACGCCGATGGCGTCTACCGCTTGGCTTATCGTCTCTCCGGCAATCAGCATGATGCGGAGGACCTTACACAAGAGACCTTTATGCGCGTATTCCGCTCGCTAGATAAGTACCAGGCCGGAACCTTCGAAGGCTGGCTGCACCGAATTACTACGAACCTCTTTTTGGATATGGTGCGTCACCGCTCCAAGATTCGCATGGAGGCCTTGCCAGAGGACTATGAGCGTGTTCCCGGCACGGATATGACGCCGGAGCAGGCCTATACTGTGGCCAACTTGGACCCAGCGCTGCAGTCCGCGCTCGACGGTCTTGCTCCCGATTTCCGTGTGGCAGTCGTGCTGTGTGATGTCGTGGGCATGAGCTATGACGAGATTGCAGAAACCCTCGGTGTGAAGATGGGCACGGTGCGCTCACGCATTCACCGCGGCCGTTCCCAATTGCGTGCGGCGCTAGAAAAAGAGGCGCAAACCAATGCGGAAACCCGCATGCTGCTGCGTACGCGCTAAACTTTAGAGAAACTGCATAGTTCCCGCTGTAGGCGGAGAATTTCCGTGTCACTGAAGGCCGAATAACTAGTGGAGGAGGGCGTCGATGGACTCACTGCGGGGGCGTCGGACCTTGTCCACACTCAGCGTGCGCGGTGGGTTCGATACCGCCCAGGCCAAGGCTCGCGATAAAGCGAAGGCTCGGGCACGGCGCAGCGACACCATCGGACATTTGGGACCGGAGGCGGTTGTTGCTTTTGTGGACGGCGAGATGGAACCGAAATTTATGCATCGTGTACGCATCCACCTAGTGCACTGCCCGGAGTGCCGGGCGGATGTGCACCAGCAGCGCCATGCCTCGGAATGGGTTCGTCATTGTGCGGATTCCGCGACGGTCAGGGCACCGCAATCTTTATTGGCAAAGCTTGCGGGAATTGCCACAGAGGGGGTAGCACCTGGGCCTGATGCTGCGACGCCCGCGCACCGACCGCAGCAGGATTTCTTAGACAAGGTGGAGATGATGGTTCGCGCAATCAAGTACAATCAGCGCGGCTAAGAGTGAGGGACTAGTATTTAAGCGTGTTTTCTTCCATTGGTTGGCCCGAGATTTTCGTCATCGTGATCTTGGGCATCATAGTCATCGGCCCAGAGCGTATGCCCGAAGTGATTAAAGATGTGCGCGCGGCCATCTATGCGGCACGCAAGGCCATTAACAACGCCAAGGCGGAGCTCAATGGGGAAATGGGCTCTATTACCTCGGAATTCGATGATATCCGCGGCCCGTTAACCCAAGCCGCACAGTGGACGCGCTTGGGTCCGAAGGGCGCTATCACTAAGGCGCTTTTCGACGGCGACGAATCCGCCTGGGATGACTTCAACCCCCAGAAAATGGCAGAGGATATTAAGAGCAGTACCGCTCCAAAGGAGCCGGAACAGCAGCCGCAGCAGCGCCCAAGCTTTGACTACTCCCAGGTTTATGCCGAGCAGCCGCAACCACAGTCGCAGCAGCGTGCCGAAGCTCCGCAGCCGCAATCGACGGAGCAGCCCGCGGCAGAGAAAAAGCCGCCACGCGATGGGGAAGAATCCACCGGCGGCGGCATGTGGGGCGATGTCACCTAGTCTGCTAATTCACACCCAAGTTGAGGTTCTTGCCCACTAGGGAATCGGAGCGGATGGCCAGCTTATCGGCTACGGCCTGAATTTGCTGGGCAGCGGGGGACTCGGGCGAATCAATCACGATTGGCGTGCCCGCATCGCCGCCGCTGCGAAGGGTGGGATCTAGCGGCACGGATGCCAGTAGCGGGACCTCGTGGCCCAGGATTACGCCGAGGCGATCGGCCACAATTTGGCCGCCCCCGGTGCCGAATACGTCCATGGTGGATCCATCCGGCATGACCATGGCGCCCATGTTCTCAATAACGCCAGCTACGCGCTGGCGAGTCTGCTGTGAGATGGAACCCGCGCGCTCTGCTACCTCGGCGGCCGCGGCCTGCGGGGTGGTGACGATAAGCAGCTCCGCGTTGGGAATGAGCTGGGCTACGGACAAGGCGACGTCGCCAGTGCCCGGAGGCAGATCGAGTAGTAGTACGTCGAGGTCTCCCCAAAAGACGTCAGCTAGGAATTGCTGCAATGCCCGGTGGAGCATCGGACCGCGCCAAACTACCGGGGCATTGCCCTCTACGAACTGCCCGATGGAAATGTGCTTAATGCCGTGAGAAATCGGTGGCAGCAGCATCTCATCATCGAGAACAGTTGGGCCGTCGGTGCAGCCTAGCAGGTTAGGAACGGAGTGGCCGTAAATATCGGCGTCGACAATGCCAACCTTCAAGCCCTTTTGTACCAGTGCCGCAGCAAGATTCACGGTCATCGAGGACTTGCCCACGCCACCCTTACCGGAGGCCACCGCGAAGACGCGGGTAGTAGAACTCGGCTTGGCAAAGGGGATCTCCGGCTCGGCTTGACCACCGCGCAACTTCTTTTTGAGCTCACGGCGCTGCTCATCGCTCATGGCTTCCATCGTCACGATGACGTTTCCCACGCCCTCGATATCCTCTACCGCTGCGCGGGTATTGGACTCGATGGTGGACTTCATGGGGCAGCCAGCGATGGTGAGATAGATTTCCACGGCAACATCATTGCCGGTGACAGAAACAGATTTCACCATGTCGAGCTCGGTGATGGGGCGGCCGATCTCGGGGTCTTCGACGCGGGAAAGCGCCTCGCGTACGGCGGATTCAGTGATAACGCTAGACATAACTCTTGCTATCTTAGTCACGCCGCAACAGGAGGTAAACACACCCTCGGTGTAGAATCAGCTAGACGCTCAAGCGCCGATGACCCAAAGGAGAATAGTATCGCTATGCGCAGCCTTGCCCGCCCCGCCCACGCCATTGCCGGTGTGGTGCTGACCGCAACGC
Organism: Corynebacterium yonathiae; assembly: GCF_027570195.1. Taxonomy (GTDB): domain Bacteria; phylum Actinomycetota; class Actinomycetes; order Mycobacteriales; family Mycobacteriaceae; genus Corynebacterium; species Corynebacterium yonathiae. The sequence continues at coordinate 1,117 of NZ_JAKMUZ010000027.1, read as the reverse complement.
TGCTTACTGGCTGCTCCTCCCAATTCAATACCAACCCTTTTGCGCAGAGCCCGCAGCATGAGCCGATTGGCATCATGGTGGATGCTAATGAGGCTGACCAGTTGGTCCTTGCAGAGATTTTCCGCCAGGAACTCATGGGGCAGGGCCGTGAGGCTTCCATTGTGAAGGAAGAGATCTTCCAAGACACCCAGGGCGGGCGTTCCATGAATCCGGGCGGAAATTTCTATGTCGGCTGCACAGGGGTTTTTCTTAGCGCTCTCAATCCCGGTGAGGCACGAGCAATTTCTAAGGACTACAAGAAAGCACAGAAGGCCTCCGAACCGGGCGGCGAGGATTACCTGGCCCGCACCCACATTGCACTCATGTCTAGCTTGACCACGGATACCTCCACGGTCGAGCCTTCCGGCGCTAGCGGCTGCGAGGACGCCGAACCCGAATTGCCAGAGAATTTTGTGGTGCTCTACCAAGACGATCTCTTCGACCGTGAAGAGCGCCAAGCGGTGGCCTCCCTGACCAAGTTCATTACTCAAAAAGACATCTCTGACATGGTTGAAGAGATGGAAACCAAAGACGCCAGCGCAGAGAAGGTTGTGCGCTCTTGGATGAACTCCTCCGGTGCCGACATTGCCCATGAGGAGGGTGACTCGGATTCTTCCGGCGGGTCTGACCTTACCGGTGGTTCCAAGTAGTTGCTTTGGCAGGTCGGTGCAAGTGCCCCTGGACACGCCGACAACTCAGAAACCCCGGCGTAGAACAACTGGGGGCTTGAGCACACTGATGCCAGCGTCTTTGCAATGTAGCTCGTGTGAAGGTCTGTGCTGTCGCGGCATGATTGGCCTTATTGGTCAAGCACCCTCATCCCTTACGCCCTCCCTTCGCGCTCACGGGGAGGTGACTACCGAGAGAATAGTGTGCCGATGGTGAGCGCCAAGGGAGGGGTAATGGGAGGGTATTGGGAGAAGGGAGGAGGATACAAGGCGCGAGAGGGTAAGAGGGCTGCGGGTAGCGCACTGGCTGAGACGAGAGAAGGCGCTCTAGACAAAATTGGGGGTTAAGGGTCAAAAGGGGATGCGGACGAAATCTTGGAGGATTTTCCGCATGTCTAATATTCGATACG
>NZ_JAKMUZ010000026.1 GCF_027570195.1 Corynebacterium yonathiae | reverse complement strand
TCCCCAGTTCAGCTACTCTTTTTAGTGATAGCAAGCGATCTTTCCATCGGGTCCATCGATTACACGGACCGGAGTATTAAAGATGGGGGTCAAAATATCGTCCTGCATAATGTCCTCGGCTGGGCCAAATTCGACGATCTGGCCCTCCTTGCAGGCGCAGATGTAGTCCGCGTAGCGCGCAGCAAAGTTAATGTCATGCAGAACCACGATGACTGTGCGACCCAACTCCTGGGCGGCTTCGCGCAGATGGCACATCATGTCCACCGAGTGGGAAATGTCCAGGTTATTTAGCGGCTCATCCAATAATACGTAATCGGTTTCTTGGCACAGCACCATCGCTACGTATGCGCGCTGGCGCTGACCACCGGAAAGCTGGTCAAGGTAGCGGTGCTGCAATTCTTCCAAATGAAGGAAGTGGATGTATTTAGAAATCACTTCTTCATCGTGTTGGTTGAGCCTCCCCTTGGTGTAAGGGAAGCGGCCAAATCCCACGAGCTGGCGCACAGTAAGTTTGGTGACGAAGTGATTTTCTTGCCGCAGGATGGACACGATCTTTGCTAGGTCGGAGGACTTGCTGGATTGGATATCATAGCCGGCGATTTCGATGCTGCCTTCATCCATATCGAGCAGCCGCCCAATCATGGTGAGCATCGTGGACTTCCCCGCACCATTCGGCCCCACTAGCGCGGTGATGCCTCCCTGCGGGATGGTCAGGTTCAGTGGACCAATAGCGGTTTCGTCGGAATAGGTTTTAGAAACGTTCTTTAATTCGATCACAGTCGGCCCTTTCGCATAATGACAAACAGGAACACGGAGCCGCCTACTAGCTCGATGATGATGGACACCACGCCTTGGGCGGAAAATACGTGCTGCATGAGGAAGTACGCCGCAATGAGCACGAAGAATGCTAACCCCACCGCCATCGGAAACATGTATCGGTGATCGTAGGTATCGGCGAATTGATAGGCCAGCGTCGCTACCAAAAAGCCGAGGAAAGTCATCGGCCCTACCAGCGCAGTCGTCGTCGCCATCAACAGCGAGACTAGAATCAGCGTGTAGATGGCATGCGCCTTATGGTTCACGCCCAAGTTGGTGCTGACATCAGAGCCTAAGGAAATCACATTGAGCTTGCGTGCATTGAGCACCAGAAGCGTGGAGACGATGGCCACAATGGGAATGGCAATGGGATAGTACTCGGATTCGGCGTTATTGACGGAACCAAAAAGGCGCGCGGTAAGCACGTCAAACTCGCTAGGGGAAAGCATGCGCTGCATAAAGGTAGATAACGAGCCTAGTCCACCACCGATGACCACACCTACTAGCAGCATGGCATGCATATTCTGCTTCCTATTGGTCAGCAGCCACGAGTAAAGCAGCAGGGAAAGCCCCACCATGACGGCCATTTGCATCACGAAGGTGGGCACAGTGCGGGCGTCGTTAAGCCCGCTAGCCCCCAAGAAGAAAATGGTAGCCGTATTGATGGCAACATACAGTGACTCAAAGCCCATGATGGATGGCGTCAAAATCCGGTTATTCGTCACGCTATGGAAAGACACGGTGGCCATGGCTTGGCACACAGCGACAATCGCCATGGCGATGAGGGCATCAGCGCGCCGCTGGGCAATGAGCCAAAACTTTCGGGTGCCAAATTCCATCGGGTTGCCATAGGCCAGGTATGCAAAGGCCAAAGCCGCAGCTAAGCCCCATACGCAGACTAGGGTGATCCAGTATTTCTTGGGCGGGGCGGACATCTTAGTTCGCACGGGTCGACCTCACAATCATAATGATGAAGACGATGGCGCCGATGACTCCAAGGATCACCGAAACCGGCATCTCAAATGGGGCGATGATCACGCGGCCCACCAGGTCACATACCGTGACGATGCCGATGCCCAGCAAGCAAACCCAGGGCACATTGGAACGCAGGTCATCGCCGCGCACCATAGAAACGATATTGGGCACGATAAGTCCGAGGAACGGCAGAGATCCTACGACAACGGTGACCACTCCCGTAGCGATGGCAATGAGGCCGGTTCCAAGCAACAACATGCGGTTATAGTTCAGCCCGACGTTGGTAGCAACGTCTTCGCCCAAACCAACGACCGTGAGGCGGTCAGCAAAGATATACACCGCCACCAGCACCAAGAGGACCAGCCACAAAACCTCATATTGGCCCTTATAAACCGCGGTAAATGAACCCATGAACCAGATTCCCAATTGCTGGAGCATATCCGACAAAAGGGCGAAAAACGTCGAGACCGCAGAAACCACGGCGCCCAGCATGATGCCGATGATTGGCACGATGAGCGAGGAGCGCAAGGTCACTCGGCGTAAAAAGAGGAAGAATACGATGGTACCAACGAAGGAAAAGGCGACCGCCCCCATCATCTTGGTCAGGATCGACGCAGTAGGCGCGACGGCCATGACGACGAGGAGACCCAACCCGGCCCACTCCGTGGTGCCGGTGGTAGAGGGTTCGACGAAGCGATTCTGGGTAATGAGCTGCATGACGAGGCCGCTGACGGACATGGCCGCGCCGGCCAGCACTAAAGCAATGGTACGTGGCAAGCGGGTAATGCCGAACATGGCGGCGCCATCATCGGCACCAACCACGTCGTACTGCCCGGTCAGCAAAGAAGCAATGAGCAACGTGGCGACGATGAGCACGCCGAGACCCAGCTTCCAATCCCAGACCTTTGTGGGGGTGGTGGTTTCCATAACTATCCTTTACGCACCTGAAAACCGGAGGGCACAAATCCCTCCGGTTTTCGGTTTTCAGTGGCGGCTAGTTCTTTTCAAACGCGTCTGCCATCGCGTTGAGCGTCTCCGTGAAGGTAATGATGTTTTCATTGGTGTAAGTATCCTGCGGAGCAGCGATGATGTTGCCGTCCTTAACGGCAGAAACATTTTTGAGAGCCGCGGAATCCTCTACCAGCTTCTTACCTGGGGTGTAGCCCGCCTCATCCTTGGCGACGGCGCCATCGCGGTCCATAATGAGAACGTAGTCAGGGTTGGAATCAGCAATTGCCTCGACGGAGATGTCATCGCCCTCGTGGTCATCGCTGGAGTTTTCCACCTCGAGGGAAGGCTTCATGCCCAATAGATCAAAGAACGGTCCAAAAAAGCGACCTTTACCTGGGGCGATGTAATTGATATCGCCACCGGTGGTGTTGACCGCCATGACGGTTTTTTCAGGATCGTAGGCATCCTTGGCACGGTCCAGAGCCTTATTGAAGTCATCCACGAGCTTCTTGGCTTCGTCTTCGTGGTCAAAGACCTTGCCCAAGGCTTCGGTCTGGCGAACGAGCTCTTCCGCCATGTCCTTATCGTCGCGCGGGGAGAAGTCAAGGACCGGGGTATCTTCCATCAAAGCCTCGATATCGGCCTGATGCTGAGTGAATCGCTGGCCATTGATGACGATGTCCGGCTCTGCGGCGACCAGCGCTTCGAGGTCGGGTTCGCGGTGCATGCCCAGGTTGGCCTCGATCGTATCTTCATTGATCTTGTCCGAGAGGGTATCCGGGACAATGCCGAGCGGGGCAGCCACAATGTTGAGGTCCCAATCCGCGAGGATTTCGAAGGCGCGGTTATCCGTCACTGCGATGCGCTCGAACGGCTGGTCCAGCTCATGGGTGCCGTTATTATCTTCGATCTGCAGTGCGCTTTCCGATGCCCCCTTATTCGAACCCTGGTCCCCTTCTTCCGCAGTGCTACATGCGGTAAGCGCCAAGGAGGCGGCGGCCACGACAGACAAAAGAGCGCGATGAATTTTCTTCATTCTACTTTCCTTCTAGACGAGAAATAAATACCCCATTAATCTAACTTAAGTCACCCTAACCAACCAAGAGTGAGGGTAACCTTTCCTAAATAAAATAGCCCGTGAAAAGCTGTTCTTGCGAACAGTCAGATCCTGTTCCAAAGACAAATCGGCTCCGCCTACCCTAGTCAGGCGCGGGCTTGGATTTTATGAATAAAGCCCCTCACCTGCGAAAGCAAGTGAGGGGCCTATCGGTGGAGCTGCCGGGAATTGAACCCGGGTCCTTCGTCACCTTGCCAGGGCTTCTCCGTGCGCAGTCCGCACAGAATCTCTACTCGGCCCTCCGGATCGGGCGAACACGTCCGGATGATGGGCCCAGTCACCAGTAAGAGTCCCGACTGGTCCTGATGACCCGGCCAGCCGGCTAGTTCCTTAGTCGATGCCAGGATCTAGGTCAGGAACAAAACCTAGGCTGACAGACACGCGTCGCTGTAATTAGGCAGCGAGGGCGTAGTCACGCTGAGAGTTCTTCTCTGCGTTTATTGGTTGCTACGACGCTTATACGGTGGTCGTTAGCCTGCACCGGCACGCTTCCCCTGGCGCAGTGCACGAAGTCGAAACCAAATCAACCCCATGCTGTAGGGACGGGATAGTGCATTTTCCCTACGGTTCGTACAACACTACCCCACCCACTTTTATTTCCTCAAGTGCTCCTCCAGCCACTCTTTGAGGACCACCGCGTGATTGACCTTGCGGTTGGCGGCGGCGAAGAGAAGGGTGGCGTCGGAAAGCGCAAGCAGCTGGGTGAGCTCTTCGGAGTCATTGTCATCCAGCTCGGCCTTATAACGGCGGGCAAACTCATCGAAGCGATCCTCGTCGTGGTTCCACCATTTGCGCAGCTCGGGACTTGGTGCGACGTCCTTGAACCATTCCTCGTAGTCCACATCGCTCTTGGCGACGCCCCGGGGCCACATCCGATCCACCAGCACCCCGGTGCCTTCGATGGTGTCCTCACCTTTGACGACGTCGTGGACTTTCGCTGTCTTAAACATTGATGCCCTTCACGCGGCGGCCGAGCTCGCGGGAGATTTCGCGGTCCTGGTCGCGGCGCTTAATATCCTCTCGTTTGTCATAGTCCTGCTTACCTTGTGCCAGCGCAAGCGAAAGCTTGGCGTAACCATTCTTGAGGTAGACCTTCAGCGGCACCAAGGTTTTATTGCCATTGCGTACCTGCCCGTAGAGCTTGTCGATCTCGCGACGGTGCAATAGAAGCTTGCGGGTGCGCCGCGGGCTGTGGTTCGTCCACGAGCCCATGGAGTACTCCGGAATGTGGAGATTGCGCAGGTACACTTCGCCATCGTCGATGGTGGCAAAGGCATCATTGAGCGAGATTTTTCCCTCGCGCAAAGATTTAATCTCGGTGCCGAGCAGGACGATGCCGCACTCGTATTCCTCGAGAATCTTATAGTCATGCCGGGCCCGGCGGTTGGTAGCGAGCGTTGCTTCGCCGGAGGCCGCCTTCTTATTCTTCTTGCCCTTCTTAGCCATAATTATGGCAGTGTAGTGCCCTTTTGGCTGGCCCGGCAAACGGACTATTTGCGCACGTAAGACCGCAGGGTGATATGTGCCGTGACGGCGGTAACCACCAGCGCTAGCAGGCCGACGAGCGGGAGGGCAATCCAGAGGTCGCCGGACTTCATAGGAGCCAGCAGCTGGGATTCATACAAGCCCTGTAGAGACGGGTCCACTACTTGGGACTTGCCCAAGAAAATGCCGGCACCACCAAGAAGTACACCGATGAGCGAGGCTAGAACTGCTTCCATCACGAACGGCGCTTGCGTCATCCACCGGCTTGCGCCCACCATGCGCATGATCTCCGTTTCACGGGTGCGGTGGAATGCGGCAATTTGCACCATATTAGCCACCAAGAAGATGGCCGCCACGGACATCACGATGGCCAAGATGAAGGTGGCATTGCGGATGGAATCGAGGTTGCTGGCAGCATTGCGCACCTCTTGCTGCTGGTCGACGACGTCCTCTACCGCGGGGTTATCCCGAATCGCATCGATGGCGGAGGCATCTTCTGGGTCTACAAGCCGCACGTGGAATGCGGCCGGCAATGCATCAGGGGAGGTTTGCTCCACCATGACAGGGTCGGTGTCTTGGAAAAGTTCTTTGAACCGCTCATAGGAATCTGCGCGGTTGCGGTATTCCACGGACTCGACGGAACCATCCGCCTCTAGCTGATCCTTGATATCTGCACAGGTCGGACTCGTGCAATCTGGGTCCCCGGCAGAAATATCTTCATTGAACTGGACCATGACCTCGACGCGGTCGAGATAGATATCCTTGGTGTCCTTAGTCAGGTTATTCACCATGATGCCGGCGACCACGAGCCCGACCGCAATCGCAGTGGTGATAATCATGGCAATGGTCATAGTCAGGTTGCGGCCAAGCCCCTTGGTGGCTTCGCGGAAAATAAACCCTAGCTTCATGCTTCCCCCTCATAGGTTGCCTCGTGCTCATCGCGCACGAGTACTCCATTGCGCAGCTCCAGCACGCGCTTGCGCGCCCTATTGACGGCGCGGGCATTGTGAGTGGACATGACCACGGTGGTGCCGCGGCGGTTGATGCCCAGCAGTAAGTCCATGATCTCGTCAGCGGTGGAGGGATCGAGGTTGCCCGTGGGTTCGTCGGCAAGCAGAAGCTTCGGCCGATTAACCACCGCGCGGGCGATAGCCACCCGCTGCTGCTCGCCACCGGAGAGCTCATGCGGATAGGCATTGTGGCGATCTTGGAGTCCCACCAGCTCCAATACCTGGGGCACCGAGGTAGAAATTCGGTACTTGCTCTTGCCAATGACCTCCAGTGCAAAGGCCACGTTTTGATACACCGTCAGCTTGGGCAGCAGGCGGAAATCCTGGAAGACGTACCCAATGGACTGGCGCAGCGCGTTGATCTGCTTGCCGGAAAGCTCATTGACGTGGAAATCGTCGAAGTAAATATCGCCCCTGCTGACATTGTTATAGCGAACCATCAGCTCCAGGAAGGTGGACTTACCGGAGCCGGACGGACCGATCAGGAAAGCGAATTCACCATCCGCAATCTCGAAAGACACCCCGTCAAGTGCTGGGCGAGACTCGGCGGAGTAGGCCTTAGTCACGTTATCGAATCTAATCACGCGAATCACTGTAGCAACCAAAGTTGACACCGCGCTGTGAACTATATTTAAGTAATGTGGTCTAAGACACTAATTTGTTCCGACCCAATCGACAGAAAGTGCCGATACTATGGCCGAAACCGAAACTAAAGAAAAACCACGTTCTGCAAGCGGCTTCCTGGGCACTGTGGAAAAGATTGGCAATAAGCTTCCGGATCCGTTCTGGCTCTTCGTCATCCTCGCGGCAATCGTTGCTGTGACATCCTGGCTGGGGCACCTCATTGGCATGACCGCCGAGGATCCCAAGACCGGCGAGACCATTGAGGTTGAATCGCTGCTGACCACCGAGAATATCTCGCGCATGGTTACGGACGCCGTGGAGAATTTCACCAACTTCCCGCCGCTCGGTGTCATCCTTGCCGTGATGCTCGGCGTAGCCGTAGCGGAGCAGTCTGGTCTGCTTTCCGCTTTGGTGCGAGCGATGGTCACCAAGGTCAGCGCCAAAATGCTTACCTTCGTTGTGGCCTTAGCCGGTGTGACCGGTTCCGTGGCCTCGGACGCGATTTACGTCATCTTGATTCCCCTGGGTGCGATGGCCTTCCACGCGGTGGGCCGCTCCCCCATCGTGGGCGCCATGGTGGCCTTCGCAGCCTCATCTGCCGGCTTTAATGCCTCGCTGATTCTAAATATCACCGACCTCCTGCTGGCTGGTATTTCTACTCCAGCCGCGCAGTTTGTTGACGCCGAATATGAGGTCAGCCCGCTGGCCAATATCTTCTTTGTCATCCCTTCCGCCGTGGTGCTCTCGCTCATCATTACCGCGGTGACGGAATTCCTCATGGTGAAAAAGGCCCGCGAATTGGTGGACCATGACCACATCAATTACGAGGAAGTCTCCTTTTCCAAAGCCGCCGGCGGCTCGTCCAACGAGGAAGCGGAGGAAGAAGAATACGACTTCACGGATGATGAAGAAGCCATGCGTATCAAGCCCAACGAGCAGCGCGGCTTGATGGCTTCCGGCATTGCCCTGGCGATCTTCCTCGCCGCTTTCTTCGCCCTGCTATTTATCCCTGGTTCCCCGCTGGCAAGCCAGGAGGATAGCTTTATGGAGTCGCCACTCATCAGCGCCATCGCCGTGCCGATTGCCCTTGCATTCTTGGTGTGCGGCATTGCCTACGGCTTGGCGGCAGGCACCGTGAAGTCCTTTGCTGATGTGCCGACGTTTATGGCCAAGGGCATCGAGACTCTCGTTCCCATGCTGGTCCTCTTTTTCGCCGTCGCCCAGTTCCTCGCTTGGTTCGAGTGGTCCAACCTCGGCGTATGGACCGCTATTAAGGGCTCCGAGCTACTTCAGCACTGGTCCCTGCCGCCGTTGCTCATGTTCGCCGCGCTGGTCGCCATGGTGGCACTGCTCAACCTATTCATTACCTCAGGCTCTGCCCAGTGGGCCCTTATGGCGCCGGTCATCGTACCGATGATGATGTATGTTGGCGTCTCACCCGAGGTCTCCCAGATGCTCTTCCGTATCGGTGACTCGCCGACGAATATCATCACCCCAATGTCGCCCTACTTCGCCTTGGCGTTGACCTTCCTGCAGCGCTACTACAAGCACGCGGGTGTGGGTACTTTGATGTCGCTCGCCCTTCCTTACTCGCTATGCATGCTGGTGGGCTGGTTCATCTTCTTTGTCATCTGGTACCTCATCGGTCTCCCGCTGGGACCGGGCGCACCGATGGACTACGTGGGTTAGGTCCATAGAGATCAGGCCGAACTGAGGATTTTCTCCCCTCAGTTCGGCCTTTTTGCGTTCAATTCAGCCCGATCAGTATGGACCTAAGCTTGGTCTTCTTGTTGCTGCATCCGCCAGCGGATGCCGGATTCAAGGAAGCCATCGATATCGCCATCGAGCACCTTGGATGGATCACCCACCTCAAAGTTGGTGCGCAGGTCCTTAACCATCTGGTACGGGTGCAGCACGTAGGAGCGCATCTGGTTGCCCCAGGACGCATTGCCACCGGCGCCAAGCGCATCGAGCTCGGCCTGTTCTTCTTGGCGCTTGCGCTCGAGGAGCTTTGCCTGCAGCACGCGCATGGCCGAGGCCTTGTTCTGGATCTGAGACTTTTCGTTCTGGCAGGTCACCACGATTCCGGTGGGAATGTGGGTCAGACGCACCGCGGAGTCGGTGGTATTAACGGACTGTCCGCCAGGACCAGAAGAACGATACACATCGACGCGCACATCATTGTCCGGGATATCGATGTGGTCGGTCTGCTCCACCACCGGCAGGACTTCCACCTCAGCAAAGGAGGTCTGGCGCCGACCTTGATTATCAAAGGGCGAGATGCGCACCAAGCGATGCGCGCCTTGTTCCACGGAAAGCTGGCCGTACATGTACTCACCATGGACTACGAACGTGGCTGACTTGATGCCTGCTTCCTCCGCATAGGAAATGTCATAGACATCCACCTTGTGGCCGTGCTTTTCTGCCCAGCGGGTATACATGCGCATAAGCATTTCAGCCCAGTCCGCCGCATCCACACCGCCGGCACCAGAACGAATATTGATAACCGCCTCACGCGGGTCATACTCACCAGAAAGCATGGTGGTCACCTCTAGGGATTCGATGGCGGACTCCAGGGAATCAAGCTCATCTTCCGCTAGGGAAGTATCTCCCTCTTCTTCGGCCAGTTCGTACATGACGGGCATGTCCTCTAAGCGCCCGCGTAGTGATTCCAGCTTGCGGACCTTGGCCTGCGCTGCGGAAAACTCGGAAGTCACCTTCTGCGCGTGGGCAGGGTCATCCCATAGGGATGGGTCGCCAGCTTGGGCCTCAAGTTCCCGAATGCGGGCAGCCAAAGCCTCCGGGTCCATGACCTTCTCAATGGTGGTCAAGGTGATTTCCAATTGCTTGAGCCGTGCTGTTACTTCGGGACGCATAGGCCCCAATCCTACCCACCCGGCCGGCATAATTAGCCATCGGCCGCGTTTAGGGTGACAATAGTGGGCATGGATCAAAAGCCGAGCCTGCAGGAGATGATCGACGCGGTCATCAAGACCTTCATTGTCGCGCACGCCGATGACGGGGATGCGCACCTAGCGCAAGCCCTTGTCTATAACGCCGGCCGCCTAGCCTGGCGCCTGCGCGAGATGGGCGTTGACGTGGAGCAAAAGACTTCCATCTCGGACGTTGTCACGGATGCAGACCGCGCGGCCGAGCGCTTCGTCGCGGGCGTGCTCGAGGCCGTGCGCCCGGAGGACGGCATCCTGGGTGAGGAGGGCACCGCCCGCGAGTCCCAGTCCGGCCGCACCTGGGTCATCGACCCAGTCGATGGAACCTACAATTTCTCTTCCGGTTCCGATTATTGGTGCTCTGCCCTCGCGCTTGCCGACGCCACCGGGATCACCCTAGGCGCCGTCCACCGCCCCGCCATGGGTTATACGTGGTTCGGAGGCCGTGACTATCCCACCTCCCTCGACGGGAAAGAGGTAGCTCTCCTGGAGAATAAGCCAGCCGAGCAGATTTCACTGTCTACCTATTTGCACCCGACTTCGCTGGTGGATACGGATATCCGCGGGGCATGGCAACGCGTCGCGGAAAACTTTGCTACAGTCCGTATGCTCGGTGCCGGTTCTGTTGACTTGTCCTCCGTGGCCGATGGCACATGGGGTGCATGGATGCAACATTCGGTAGCGGATTGGGATTGGTTCCCCGGCAAAGCCCTGGTTGAGGCGGCCGGTGGTACTGCCCGCAAGGTAGAAGCCGGCGGCGTTGAATGGTGCTTGGCCGGAAATAAACAGGTAGTGGATCAGATGGAGGAGTGGCTCCGTGGGTAAGTTCAAAGAAGACTTGGGGCTCGCGCTCGAGCTGGCGGGCCATGCCGATGTGGTGACCATGCATCGTTTCGAGGCCGCAGATCTTTCCGTCAAGGAAAAGCCGGATATGTCTCCTGTATCGGATGCAGATCTCACCTGTGAGAAACAGATCCGCGAATCCCTCAAGCGCTCCCGCCCGCGCGATGAGGTACTAGGCGAGGAATACGGCGGCGAAGCCTGCTACAAGGGCCGCCAGTGGGTCATCGATCCCATCGATGGCACCAAGAACTTCGTACGCGGCGTGCCTGTCTGGGCCACGCTCATTTCCCTCTTGGAAGACGGCGAGCCGGTAGTATCTGTCGTTTCCGCCCCTGCCCTGCGCCGCCGCTGGTACGCGGCCAAAGGTGCCGGTGCTTTCCGCGTATTCGGCGGTGAGCCGAAGCGCTTGAGCGTTTCCCACGTGGAAAAACTCGCCGATTCTTCTCTGGCAATGAGCTCGCTGACCGGATGGGCCGAGCGCGGCCTGCGCGATAAATTCCTCGCGCTCACGGATAAGACCTGGCGCCTGCGCGGCTACGGTGATTTCTGGTCCTATTGCCTCGTGGCCGAAGGCGCAGTAGACATCGCCGCCGAGCCGGAAGTTTCCCTGTGGGACCTCGCCGCGCCCTCCCTCATCGTGACCGAGGCCGGCGGTACTTTTACTGATCTAGACGGCAACCCCGGACCGCATGGAGGATCCGGCGTAGCCTCCAACGGCCTGCTTCATAAGCACGCCCTCGCCGCGCTGCAGAGCTAAGGTCTCCTCCGCAGCTGGAGCAGCACCGGACCGCGGCGCTTCACCGCTGCTCCAGAACATCCCCCTGCCTGCGCGCAACTGCCGCAGCCGCCGGTGGGGCACATAGTAAGCGATTCCCGCACCAACTCTGCACTGCGCTCAAGGTGGGCAAGGATGATTTCAACGGTCCCCTGCCCTAACCCAGTAGCTTTTGCAATGTCAGCCGGGTTGGATTTTCCCTGTGTAATGGCCTCCTTGACCTGCTCCGTGGGGCTCATAGGAAGACCTTGAGGACTTGGAAAACTCCCACCGCGAGAATCCAGGCGGAGCCGAGTTGCAGGGCGAAGCCGATGAGTGTCCACTTCCAACCTATTTCTCGCCGCTGCGCGGCTACCGTGGCCACGCACGGGGTATAGGCCAACAGGAATACCATGTACGCCCATACTGCCGCGAGCCCGTGCCCGCCAGAGGCCGCATCAAAATCAGCGCGGATATGGCTGGCCAAGGGGGATTCTGCTTGCTCTTCCGGTGCATCGTCAGTGACGTCTTCGACCGCGTAGGTCTGTGCCCACGTAGAAATGAGGGTTTCCTTCGCCACGAATCCGGTGACCAAGGGGCCGGTCAGCGACCAAGAATCAAAGCCTGCCGGGGCAAAGACGGGAGACATTGCCTGAGCAACAGCCCCATAGGCGGAATCCTGTGGCGGCACTGCCTCTTCGTTAAAGGAGTGCCCGCCGGTGACCGGAATGGACATGAGCAGCCAGATAACTACCACCGTGGCCACGATGATGCCGCCTGCGGTATGCAAGAAGCCCTTGAGGCGCACCCACATTACTGAGATGGTGAGTCTAAACGTGGGCAGCTGATAGGCAGGAAGGTCGATAACGAGGGCTTCGGCCGGCATGGCCCGCCACACCGTGCGGCGCAGCGTCAGGCCTACCAACACCACCAAAGCGATGGACAGCACGTACATGGCAAATACCGCGGAACCGGCATGAGCAGGGAAAAAGACCTGGGCCAGCATCATAAATACGATAAGGCGCGCCGAACAGGAGGTGAAGGGAATAAGCAGGCAGGTGAGAATGCGATGGCGGACGTCGCCAAGCACGCGCGTAGCCGAGATCGCCGGAACATTGCAGCCATAGCCCACCACGATAGGTATAAAGGCCTTGCCCGGCAGGCCAATGGCGCGCATGACGCGGTCCGTAACCACGGCCGCACGAGCCATATAACCGGAATCCTCCAGCACAGCCAGGCACAGGAACATCAGGGCCAGCAATGGCGCGAAAGTGAGCACCATGCCCACCCCGCCGATAAGGCCATCTACTACCAAGCCCGAGACCAGCCAGTGATCCGGCAGGACGCTGCGCGCGCCATCGGAGACCGGACCGGTGATCAATGCTTCCAATCCGTCCTGTAGTGGACCCGCGACAGTAGTGGTGATGAAGAAGACGGCCCACATCACCGCTAGAAATAGAATCGGACCGAGCACTGGGTGCAATACCACGCGGTCTATGCGCTGGCTGAGCGGTTCGCCAGCGTCCGTTCGCGAAACGGCAGCCTTTTCCGCCGCGTCCAAATCCGCAAAGCGCTGGTCTAGATCGGCATTGGGCCGGATGGTTCGCGGCTTGGTACGCATTGCGCGGGCAACGGCGCCTTCGAGCGCATCCAAGTTTTCGCGCCGCCGACCGTTCACGCTCACCACTGGCATACCCACCGCGCGTGAAAGCGCGACCGCATCGATGCTTATGCCCTGCTGCTTGGCAATGTCCTCCTTGGTCACCCCAACCACTACCCGATACGGGTGCTCCGCGATCTGGAAGGCCAGGTTCAGACCGCGCGCCGGCGCAGTGGCATCCACGAGCACTACCACCACATCGGGGCGCTCACACGGCGGAGCCTCCACGAGCATATCCCGGGTAAATTCCTCGTCTGGGCTCATTGGATCCAATGAATACGCACCGGGGAGATCAATGATGTCAAAGGCCTCTGGCTGCGCATTCCACAAGCCACGGCTTATCTCAACGGAAGTGCCCGGCCAATTTCCGGTTTGCACCTTCGCTCCGGTTAGCGCATTGAACAAGGTAGATTTGCCGGAATTTGGAGCCCCGACCAATGCGAGAACCGGGGTTCCCTCCTTCGCAATACGCATGGAGGAGGTGGAGTGGCAGCTCGGGGCAGCGGTTTTCCGTGCCATTATGCTGCCACCGGGATGACTTCGAGCTGACGCAGTGTAGCCGCATCCACTGCATAGCGGGCGGTGCCCACGGTAACTAAGCGCGCACCGCCGGCTACCTTGCGGCCAATCTGTACGCGCACACCTGGGCGGAAACCTAATTCCCGCAAACGCAGCGCCAACGCCGGCTGCTCGTTGATGGCGTGCTGCAAGCAGCACTCAGGAAGTTCCACCAAAGCGTCCACCGGTGCCTGATCGGCGCGCATACACTCGGATTTTTCACACCCCGGTTTGCGCCGGGTACGGGACAATAGGGACAGCTGCAACATCGCGCGGTTACCTCGGTTCTTTTAGGCTGGCTTCTGTCGGTGTGATTAGCCACACCTAAGTAGCTTCTAGATAAGGCTAACCTTAGTCCGCGCAAGCATTTCACACAAGAGCCGATTAGTTGTGATTATCAGCACCGGGCAGGGACGCAAAAAGCCCGCTCCCCGAGCTGGGGAGCGGGTGAATGGCTCAGTACAACTAGTCTTCAGGCAGCGTGAAACCGGCACCTACGCCACCGCGGCGGTTCATATCCGCCAAGACCGCATCCATATTGGTGGCAGCGGTCGGGTTATGAACCGGCCCCTGCAATGGGGTACGGCACGGGAAATTCACCGGCAGGAATCCACCGGAAATGGAACCAATGAGTCGGCCATTGACGAGCAACGGCGCGCCAGAATCACCCATCATGGCGCAGACTTGGTTTACCTGAATATTCTTTGCCTGCTGATAGGTAATGCCACAGGTCTTGCCGGTGGCAACGCCCTGCTTGCACACCTGCTGCCCTGGTTTGACGCCACCGCCTAGTTCATTGACGGTTACGCCATTGTAGGAACGGGACACCTTAGCCTTGGAGCCGAACTCAATAACGGCGTAGTCCAAGTCCTCGTTCTTAGACACCACGGTGCCCGTCGGGCCGATTTGCTCCGAATCAGCGGAGGTAACTGGGTCACCTACATTGCCGCAGTGGCCAGCGGTCAGCCCCACCTTGCGGCCGCCATTATCGTTGCCTGCCGCGGTCAGAGTGCACATCGTCGTGTCATTGACGTAGAGCGGGGTACCTGGACCATAGAGGGACTCACCCTGATTCATGGCTGCAACAGACTCTTCTGGAATGCGTGGGGCATCAAACATGGAACCCGGCACACGGTGCAGGACGTAATCAGCCTTTGGTTTTCCCGCGACTGCCTTGGAAAATCCATCATTTTTCCACTTATAGTTCGGATTGGTGCCCTTCGGTTTAAACTCCGGCTGGGTAGCCTGCTCCGCTAGGCCAATGGGATTCGGATTAGTCAGCGGCTCCGCGTACTGTCCTTGCTGCACGTTCTGCTGCACGGCTTGCTGCGCGTTGCGCACAGAGGAATCCACGGCGTCGGTAACATTTTTATCCACCTGCGGGGTCTGGATGCCAATCCCCGCTAGGTCATCGCGGACCTGGTTAATAATCCCTGCGGAATCGAAATCCGGTTGGGGCAATTCCTGGGCGCCTGCGGCTGGGGAACCCAGGAAAAACGCACCAGCGAAAGCCGAGCCCACTAGGACTTTCTTGAGGTGCGGAATGCGAAGCATCAAGGTACCTACTTTCAGTTGTCAACATCGTGCAAGCTCGATAGTGGCACGAAAGAATTGTGGAAACAGCAAACTCTTGTGACTGTGTCCAAGCCGTTATATTTCTTCCAGACTTCGGGGGTGATCACCCCTCCCCTATCATGGAAAACATGCCCACACCGCTGTCCTATTCTGATGTCTCCGACTTTCCACAGCTGCATATGTCGCGGGTTATCGATGCTGACTTTGATGCCGCCGCACACCGACTTTTCCGCTGGTCAGTACAACGCAGCGGTCTTTTCCGTGTCCGCCCGACCCATGAGGTTGTTGAGCTGGGCGCGGAGGTCACCCTCGGCTTGGGGCCATGGAATTTTCGCTGCCGGGTTGTCGATGTCTTCTATGAGGACGGCCGCTGCGGGTTCACCTACGGCACCCTCCCCGGACACCTCGAGCGCGGCGAGGAGACCTTCACACTGGAGCGCCTGCGCGATGGCCGCACGCTTTTTCTTATCGACGCCGCCTCAGAGCCCTTCCTCCCCTTCCTGCGCCCCCTCGTGGACGTGCCGAGGCGCCTGCTTATCAGCCGGCTATATCTCCACGCGCTGGGCTAAGCGGTAACAATAGCTGTAGCCACCTCGCCTTTAAGCTGTCCGTTCCACCTTTTTGTGGTGCTCACCAGGAATTGAACATCAAGTCATGCTGGGAGCGGCAGCGCCTTAGGACAGCCGTGGGTTCGTTGACAAGCAGCACCTGTGGGTCCCTTACTAAAGGTGCAGCTTTTCTACCCCATCAAGTAAGGAGAACCTCTCTGCCTCTGCGGCATCCACAATGGATCGGACGAATGCCGAGTGTATTCCGATCAAAAAGCCGCCTCCTCATAAGGAGACGGCCCTTTAATCCGAAGCAAACGTGGATTTAATTCTTGCGTTTATCCTCGATGGATTCGCGAGCATCACGAACGGCGCCCTTGACGCGATCGAAGAAGCCGCCCTTCTTCGTGGTCTCTTCTTGGTATTCGTGGGCCTTGTCTTCCACGAATCCCTTCGCTCGCTGGAAGGCATCACCTACGGCGCTACCTGCCTCCGATGCCTTCCCCTTCAGCTGGTCCAAACGCTCATTGCCAGCCTCGCCGGTGACGTCATCTGCTTCGTTGCGGTCATCGCCAGACATCTCTGGATCTACATCCAGATCATTGACGGAGGTAGGGGTCTCACCAGCAGCTTCTAGATCAATGTCTGGCTGCTGCGGGGCAGTTTCAATATGCTCTTCCTTTGCTTCACCCACGATGTGCTGGCTAGGCGCGTAATCCGCGTTGTTCTCATCCAGCGCTTCCTGCAGATCCGGCTGCTCTGCGGCCTTGCCAACATGTTCTTCCTCCGCACCCGCAACAACGTGGTTCTGGGGCTCATACTTGCTTGCGGCGGACTCATTACCGTCCGCAGATGGTTTTCCGACCGGCTTGGACAGGCCGGCAGCACCTGCGGCCCCCGCAGCAGCTGCACCAGCAGCGACACCCGCAGCCGACTGTGAGGCCTTGTCAGACTTAGCAGCTGCGGACTCAGAACCCTCAGAAGCTAAGTACTTGTATTCGTTACGGTCTAAGTCGACTTCGTGGCCTAGTTCGTTCGCCATTACTACTTACTCCTTTTAATAGATTTATCTTCTTCCTTCTAGGGTTCCAGAAAGTTCAGGAGCGTGCACGGAAATGGGTATAGGAAAGCGTCGACCGGTGGATGGATCAGTCATCTCTAAACACTCAACTTGGAAGGTTTCGCGTACGAGTTCAGCGGTCATCACCTCCTCGGTAGGTCCTTCGGCCACAATGCGCCCCTCACGCATGGCTACGATTCGATCGGCGTAACGCGCAGCATGGACCATATCGTGAACCACCATGACCACTGTGGTCCCGGCACCATTGAGGTCTCGGATAAGCTCCAAGATGGACAGTTGGTGCGCAGGGTCGAGGTAAGTAGTCGGCTCGTCAAGCAAGGTAATTGGTGTTTCTTGGGCCAGGGTCATGGCGAGGAAAACACGCTGGCGTTGACCGCCGGAAAGGTCTGCAGCAGGGACGTCGAGAAGCTCGCTCACCCCAGCACGCGAGGCAGCTCGCTCAACCGCTGCATGATCTCCTGCCCGCATCGTCGCTAGCGCCCCTGTATAGGGATAGCGGCCGTAGCCGATGACGTCGCGCACTAGTACCCCTTCCGGAGCCGCGGGGTGTTGTGGCAGGAAAGAAACTTCACGGGCAAAGGCACGCGAGGAATACTCACTAATTTTTTGGTCCGCGAGGTACACCGCGCCCGCGCTGGGCGTGAGTTGGCGGCCCAAGGTTTTGAGAAGCGTCGACTTGCCGCAGCCATTCGGCCCGATCAGAGCCGTTACTTGACCGCTAGATAAGTGGAGATTTACATCTTTGACCACATCGGGGCCACCGTAGCCCACGGTTAATCCGCTACACGTCAGTGTCATGTCTAGCCTCCGTTTCGCACTCGGGTCAGCCGAGTCAATAGGAAAATGAAATAAGGTGCGCCAATCAGCGCGATGAGCGCGCCAACGGGGATTTCCGTGGGAGCGAAGGCCCAGCGACCGAACGTATCGCATACAGTCACAAGGACCGCGCCGCCTAGGGCCGCCACGGGCATTTGCCGGCGCAGGTTTGCACCAACAATCAAACGGGCAGCATGTGGGACGATGAGCCCGGCGAAACCCAAGACCCCAGCCGCGGCGACTCCCGCGGCGCCGAGGATAACGGCCAGGGCTACTGCTATTAGGCGCCACGTCTTGGTGCTCACTCCGATGCCGGCCATGGTGGAATCATCCAGCGCGAGCATATCCAGGTGTTTTGCTACCACCATCGCGATGGTTAGGGCGAAAAGGATAAAGGGGGCAACAATAGTGGCGTCACCAAGCGAGCGGGCGTAAAGCGAACCTTTCAGCCATGTCATGGCCGCTCCTGCCTCTGGCGCGGCGCGCACCAGAAGTAATTCGGTGATGGCACCCAGCCCAAAAGATACCGCCACCCCGGTAAGGGGCAGGCGCACCGGATCGCTTGCCCCGCGTCCGGCGAGAAGGAGAACCAACCCAGTTCCAGCCAATGCGCCGATAAAGGCGATCAAGGTCAGCAGGTGGGCCGGCAGGGTGCCTGCTCCCATAAGGACCGCAACGGCCGCGAGTCCACCGCCGGAGGTAATACCCACCGTATCTGGTGCGGCCAAAGGATTGCGTAGTGCGGATTGCAATAGACAGCCGGAAACAGCCATGGCACTGCCCGCGCAAATACCTACCAAGATCCGCGGTGCGCGGTACTTCCAGATGAGCGGATCTCCGGCAAAGAAGCCAGTGCTCACCTCGCCCGGCGATTTCATCACCGCACCGACCGCCCATGCCGATAACTGCGCTCAATACCAACGCCAGGATGAGTCCTACTAGAACCCCTACAAATCTCTTATGCCGCATGCCTCCCCCTCCCTAGGGCATGGACGGACCACAGCACTAAGGGCATGCCAGCCAAAGAAGTCACGATGCCTACTGGGGTCTCGGCCGGCGCCCAGATTGCCTGCCCAACCGAGTCGGCCACCAGAAGCACCGCTGCTCCTACAATTCCAGCCACACACAGCCCCATGCGATGGTGCGGGCCGCACACCCGCCACGCTACGGTCGCGGCCATCAGCCCCAAAAATCCAATCGGCCCGGTTGCGGCTACCGAAGGAGCAATGAGCACTACCGCCGCCACAATGGCAGCCAACCGAATGCGCTCCGGCTTCGCCCCCACAGCACCGGCCACGGCATCGCCAGCCACGAGCAAGTCCAGCGTCTTCGCACCGACTAAAGTCAAGGGAACCACGACCAGCACAGCGATCAGGGCGGGCATAATATCGCTTAGGCGTACACCGGCAAGCCGGCCTGAAAGCCACGACATCACCGTCGCCAGTTGAGCTTCATCTATCACCAGAAAAATGGAGGTCAAGGCGCTACACAGCGCGGAAACGGCAACGCCAACGAGAACCATGCGCTGGATCGCACCGCTCTTGCCGACGCCCACCGTCACCCCCACAGCAATCCCCGCCCCCAGCAGCGCACCGGGCAGCTGGTCAACGCTCGAGGCTTCGCTTCCTAAAATCATTGCGGTTGCGACTGCGCTGAGTGCCGCACCGGAGTTCACACCAGTGATGGACGGATCGGCGAGCGGATTCGCGGTTGCCGTGCGCAGCAATAACCCGCCTACACCTAGTGCAATACCGACCACCGTGGTAGCAAGGAGACGGTCAAAGGCCACGCTATGCAGCTCTACTTCCAGCCACGGGGCATCTACTGGCATCTGAACATGGCGAAGCCGCCACCACCACACAAAGGCAGCGGCAGCGGTTGCAAGGACCAGGCAAGCGCTGGCTTTAGTTCGTGGTGCCACTACTTTTCAGCGGCGATAATGTCCGCCGAGCATATGCTCGGCGGACAATGGCCCGCGGGCACGCGACCAGATATCTTGGTCTACCTCTACGATGTCACCGCTACCCTTGACATAGGGCGTCTTTTTAAACTCTTCGACGTCCTTGTACATAAAGAGTCGGTCAGCCTTCATGCCAGGGAGCTTATCGCCGGTCAGTTCCGCTACATCAGTCTTAGATTCGATAGAAGACTTCTCGCCTTCGAAGGCATAGTCATAGCCCACTTTACTCAGTAGCGACTGAGGGAAAGAGGGGTTGACCCA
>NZ_JAKMUZ010000025.1 GCF_027570195.1 Corynebacterium yonathiae | reverse complement strand
GAATAAGCTGCACCATTAGCGCTTCGCTATAAGAAGATGAAAACGCCTACGGCCCTCGGAACCGGAAGGAACCGAGGGCCGTAGGCGTCTCTCTCTACAAGGTGTTTCCATGTATCGGCCAAAGCCGCCCTCTGGAAACTGAGGGGTTCTCTCTATCTCTCTCGTATGCGCTCTCTCAAACGCATGACTTAAGTATGGGGTACGGGGCTGCTACCACAATGGATTGTGCCTGATAGGTCGCTGCCAGTTACTGAAAGTTTGCTGCTAGCCCAATTGTGGGTTAGTAGTCATAGCTTTCGGCAGTATTTGCATCCGCGCCAATGCATTGCAGGTGTGTGCGGCGCCTTTTCCTGTTCTGGCATGATGCCCCACCTTGCCAGACAGGAAAAGTCCTTGTCGAGCCACGTTTTGTGGGATTATTGGAACATTCCCCAGATGGTGGCAAAGAGCACGATAAAGCCCATGACCGCCACGAAATAGTTGGTCTTTTTGCCGCGGAAGCGGGCAAGTGCGTCCACTCGGTAGATGACCAAGATAGGAAGTAAATAGGTCATAAAGGCAAAGAAGACACCGCCAACGATCGAAATCATGTCCAAAATGGAGGGGTTGAAAATACCCACCAGGGACGTGGCGACGAAGATGAAGAGGTAGGTCCACAGATCAAGCGTGCGCGTGGACATTTTCTTCGTGGCCTTCGGTGCGGCGAGGTTGAAGAGGTACTGGGTGCCCTCGATGGTGCCGAGTGCGTGGCCGAAATAGGAGGAGGCTACTGCACAGATCACCACGATGGGCGCCATGTACGCCATAAATGGGGTGCCGGTTTCGTTGGCGAAGTAGGAAAGCACCGGCAGGTTCTTTTCATTTGCCTCCTGCATGCCGTCTGCGCCCATGGCCAGGGCGCAGGACCAGACAAAGAACATGGTGAAGATGGTCAGCAGAACGGCGGAATTGCGGATAACTTTATCGGATTGCGCGTGGTGATCCGCGCCGTATTCCTTTTCCATGCCTAGGGAGAATTGGGAGATGGCGGCAACGAAAGAGAAAGAGAAGACCAAGACGGGAAGGATAATGGCCTTGAGGATGCCACCGGCGGTGTGATCGCCGGCCTCCATGAAGGACCCGAGGTCCCATTGCGGAATGAGGTAGAGCGATACTGCTGCCAGTGCCACGATAAGTGGATAAACCACGAACTGGGCAATCTTCAGCATGATGGTATTTCCAAAGGCGAGTGCGAGGGTCATCAGGCCCACACACAGTGGCGCGAGGATATACCGGGAAATTTCTGGCCCGCTTAGCTGGTTGACGATGAAGCTATTAACCGTATTAGTAATCGAGACGCCGTAAATGAGTACCACTGGGAAAATGGTGAACCAGTAGATGATGGCGAGAATGATGCCGTTTCCGCGGCCAAAGAAGTGGGTGAGTACTGCAAGGACATCTTCGCCATGCAGCGGTGAGTAGCTAATGATCCAGGAAAAGGCACGGTGGGCTAGGTAAGTCATCGGGAAGATGAGCAGGGTGGCTACCAGTAGCGGGATGAAGCCGAAGCTGCCGGCGGAGATCGGCAAAAAGAGGATGCCTGCGCCCACGGCAGTGCCGAAGAGCGTGATGGTCCACTGGCTATTGACTGCCTTATTAGTGGTCACCTGGCTGCCGCTTGGGGTGTCTGCGTCGCCGGTAGTGGGTGAACCGGCCGGTGAAACAGGCGCATTCGCAGTCGTGTGAGACATAGAATTCATCCTTCAGTACGTGTGAATAAGACAACATAAACAATCTATCTGAAGGTTTTGGCGAACGAAAGTAAAAGTGTGATCTAAGTTAAGTAAATTTTAAAGGCCGTCGCACCGTGGGTGGCGCAACGGTCTTTGGGAATCTTGCTAAGGTCTGGCAGCTAGTCCGCGATCAGGTTTTCGTCGCGCAAGAAATCGAGTGCCACGGTGGTGTAGTCCTCACCGTCGATGCGGGCGTTAAATTCTTGCATCTTTTCGTCGGTAAGCAGCTGTGACAAGGGAGCGAAGAGCTCTTCAACTTCTGGGTGTTCATCTAGAACCTCGGTGCGGATAACCGGGGCAAGATTGTACTTAGGGAAGAACAGATCCGGGTCCGTCAATACCTGCAGTTTGAGGGCCTTAATGTGGCCAGCGGTGGCGACAACGGAGCCAACTAGCGCCACAGGAAATCTGTGTTTCCATGTAAAAGGAAATGAACAAGCAAAAGGCCGCCGCACCATCAGTGGTGCAGCGGCCTTTTGTATGGCACTGGCTAGGAAACTATGTTCCTAGGGAAGAATAGGGGGTTCTTAGAAGAGGCCCTCAGCCTTCTTGCCAAAGTCATTCAAGGTGTGCTCGCGGGAGTCAACGTTCTGGTCGTTGTGCTTGGAGTCGTCACCCTTGATACGGGAGGTCTGGGTTACCTCGATGTTGTTGATGAGGCGGCCTTCCTTGGTCTTGCCGTCGCCGAAGTCCAGGTTAGCGATGCGAGCCTCTTCGCCAGCGTTAATCGGGTTAGCCAGGGTTACCTCGAAGGAACGGGTGGAGGTCTTCTCGTTGAAGCCCAGGTCACGGATGTGAGCGCCGTTGGAGGAACGCGGAGTGATGAGGCGGTCAACGCCCTTCGGGCCCTTGGCGGTCTTCACATCAACGCGGAACTGGGTAGCTGGGAACTCGCCGTAGTAGCGCTCAGAGCCAACGTTCTTGGCGCGGACTGCAACGGTGCCTGCGAAACCAGCGTGCTTAGCGCCGGAAACGGTCATGTAAGGCTCGAGGTCGAGCTTGTGCTTGGAGTCCTTCTTGTCCTCCTTGGCGTCAACCTCTTCCTGCTTCTTCTTGTCAGCAGCCTCTTCGTTCTTGCCCTCTGCCTCGGAAACCTTCTCGGCGTCTTCCTTGGCGGTGCCCTCGGTGTCCTTGATTACCTCTGCGTCAGCCTCGAGGTTCTTGTCCTCTTCCACAACCTTCGGGTCGTTGACGTCAGTGGTGTTCTGGGCATCCTTGTTAGGAGCGTAGGAGTCAGACAGCTTATCGTACAGCTTGACGCGAACTTCGTTCTTAACCGGCTGCAGTGCATTCCAAGCGGTCGGGGTGGACCAGGTGCCGTTTGGCTTGCAGTACTGCTGGGTACCGGTCATGTTCAGCACGCGGAAGCCGTAGGTGGCTTCACCGGTGTGGTTTGGCGGAACGTCATAAGGTCCGATGGACTGGCCAGCCTCCCAAGACAGGGAGTAGGAAGCGCTAGCACCAATCTTGGTAGCAATCTCGTGAGAGATGCCTGCGGAGCCTTCAGCATTCTTGCCGGAGCCCTTGCCGCCCAGGTTCATGGACGTGGTCTCGGTGCGGTCACCGTTGACGGAAACGGAGATGGACTGAGACTTGGACAGGTCCTGCTGCAGCGGGATGTCCTTCTTGGTCTGGTTGGTGGTGGAAATGGTGCCGGCCGGCAGGAAGCGATCGGAAACCTTGTAGACCACGGTGCGGTGGTCTTCCCACGGGTTACATACCGGGCGAGGGTTCAGGATATTCGCCTTCATTTGGTCGGAACCGTGGGTGGTGTGGATGATCGGCAGATCCGGGTTCAGCGCCGGGGTCTCCGGGTAGGACTCGGTCTGGGTGGTGGCGCCAGCCAGCGGTGCCGCGAATGCGGTGCCGGCGACGATGAGGCCGGCGGTCAGGCCGGTCATGCGACGACGAATCGACATATAGAACTTCTCCTAATGTAGTTAGAAAATGAATGAACTTATGAATGAAATCCAGCAACTCTCGATGTTGCGCTAAGAGAACGCTAAAACAGGCTTAGAGTTAATTCATCTCTTAGATGTCTATATATCTGCACGGCTGGAGGGTAGGTAATTTTTATATAGGCCAAGCGGTTAATTGGATCTTGTTCCCGCTAAGCGGCCGATAGTGCGTCGAAATTTATAGATTGGAAAATGTCTATACATGGCTGCTGGAGGGGGCATTTGACTAACCCCCTTATAGGGGTGATTGGTCGCTCTATGGGGGGATGTTAGGCCCCCTTGGAAAGTTGTGGACGTGTCACAATATGCGTCGTGCGCTGCATTTAAGCGGGTGGATGGGGGTTATAAAATGCTTAATGGTGAATGTTACGTGACATACGTTATAGGCGTTTACATGGCAGAGTTTGGAGCGTTTCGCAACAGGAGCCTATCGGGGGCTTGCGCTGAGGGGTGATGGGCGGGGCTAGAGTAGGGCAGCTTCGATGATGAGCATGAGGGCTGCAGAGATTGCCACAATGATGACGATGCGGTTGAGGAGGTGCCTATCTATAAATCGGTTGAGGTAGTTTGCGCCAATGAGTCCGATGACAACGAGAGGGAAATAGGCCGCCGCAGCGGACACTTGGGTGCTGCTAATCTGCCCGTTAAGCGCCAGGATAATAAGAGAAATTAAGGTTCCGAGGACAAAAGTGCCCGCTAGAGTGCCGCGGGTGCGGGCTGGATCGAATCGCTTCATTATGAGCGCCATGGGTGGGCCTCCGATGGAGGTGGAGGTGCCTAGGATGCCGGAGGCTATTCCAGCGATGAGCGTGTTGAGGGTGGTCGGGCGCGGGCTCCATCCCAAACTGGACAGCGTCATGGCTAGGAGCACGGCACAACCGATGAAGATGGACAGCCCGTCGGAGGAGAGGCTCGCGATTGCCCAAGCACCCAACACGGAACCGGGGATGCGGGCGAGGGTAGAGATACCTACGACGCGCCAGGATGTCTCGCGGAAGGTTCGCGAGAGCGTGTAGCTAGAAATGCATAGCGCGAGCAGCAGAATGAGCGTGGGCACGAGCTCGGGACGAACGAGAGCGATGAGCGGGGTGGCAATAGTGCCCAAGCCAAAACCGATGGTGCCTTGAGTAATGGTGCCGGCGAGGATAAGAACGCCAATGAAAACATAGGACCATGCGTCCGCGGAGATTCCCAGAAACATAATGACGGTTAAGTTTATCTGGGCCCGCCGCGCAGCCTAAAACCGTTAGAGGCGCGCGGTGGCCTTCTCGTTGGCGGCGATTTCCTCCAGCCGATCGGCTGGGCACATTCCGGCAATGATGACTGCGGAACCACCTGCGGCGAGGGGCTCGAGTACGGCGCGGGAAAAGGACTCATTATCGGACCAGCCGGTAGACAGCAGGCGCTCCGCGGAGGCGGGGGCATCAACAAGCTGGGGCAGTGGCTGGGTTTCGCCAAAGTACTGATCGCCATAGAAGCGCACGGTGGGGCCAAAATCGATGGCGCCGGTGGGAAGCTCCCCGCCGGATTCTACGACTCCGCGGCCGAAGGGGTCCTCACTGATGAGCACGATATCAGCCTGCGGCTGGCGCTCGTGGGCGGCGGTGTAGCGGGATGGGGAGGTAAAGACGACGTCGGCAAGCGCGGCAGACTCGCCAAAGCTATAGGAAGGGCCAGAGGCGAGTGCGCCCAAGGCCACAACGGCTGCCTGCCACGAGGTCGGGAGATCGATGGCGATGATGGAATCCGGCTCTAAATCGAGCTCTTCTTCCAACATATTGGCGATCTTGGCTACCCAATTGTCGAGCGTTTGCGCGGAAAAATCCATGCGTGCGCCGGTGGCCTCGTTATATACGGTAAGCCGCGGGGAGGCGGCGTCGGCACGCAAAAGATGGGCGAGTAGTTCCATACCCGCCCATCGTAGGGGAGAAGTGCTAGTTCACGCAGCGCGGGCCGTCGCCACCAGCATCGATCTCTGGGGAAACCTTGGCGGTACCGAAATCATCGCCCGGGGTACCTACCGGTTGGCTGGACTTATCTGCCTCCGGCTCTTGGGCACTGGCCTCCTTATCGGAGGGGCCCTGGTAGTTATCGGTAGCAACCACGATGAGGGTGTCATCATCGAGCTCCGAGTTCTCTGCTACCGGCAGTCCACCCAGCTTCTTGGCTAGGGCCTTAGCCTCCTCGCTCGACGGATCGGCGGCTACGACTTGGGACTCGCTGTAGATTCCTGGTTGTGCATTGGCGGAACGCTCTACGGTATAACCCTTGCCCTCTAGCCAGGAGCCGATGCCGGAAGCTAGGCCATCAATATTGCCGGCGTTGAGGACGTGAATATTGATATTCGGGTCGACGTCTTCGTCTTTTTCCGCCTTATCCTGTTTGTCCTTATCTTCGGCCTTAGATTCTTCGGTAGCTTCATCGTGGCTCTTGGCTAGGTCATCCATGAAGCGGTGGACCTCAGAGGCGTCAATAGTGACGATGGATTCGCCAAAATCGCCCTGGCCGTCGATGGAGGTGACCGGGATAGTGGTGAACGTAACATTGCCGCCGGCGAGCCCTGCCAGCTGGGTGACAAAGCCCATGATGTCCCAGCCCTCATCGATGACTACGGAGCGCTCCACGGCCTTGGCAATCTTGGACAGCTTGGAGGGGTTGGCCAGGGTGTCATTGTCCAAGATCTTATTGACTAAGGAGGCCATGAAAGCCTGCTGGCGTACGATGCGGTCGAGATCGCCACGCGGGAGGTTATAGCGCTGGCGTACGAAGGCGAGAGCCTTGGCGCCATCAAGGGTCTGCTTGCCCTTGCTGAACTGAGCGCCAGACATCTCGTCATTAACGTCATCGTTGAGGCAGACTTCGACGCCATCGACGGCATCAGTCAGCAGGGTAAAGCCCAAGAGACCCACCTCCGCGTAGTGGTCGATGGACACACCGGTGAGGGTGCGCACCATAGCCAACAATCCTTCACGGCCGGCCTCGACGCCCTGCTTTTCGATGTCCTTATCCGAGTGCGGTTTCTTTTTGCCCTTGGATTCTGCCTCGGCGTTTTCCTGTTCGAGTTCTTCCACCTTGGCGTTTTTATGGGAAGCGAATACGGCATTCATCTTCATATTGCCGTATTCCGGATCCTTGACATACGTATCGCGCGGGATGGACACGGCAGTAGCACGGGAACCATCCTCCGGAACACGAATAAGCATCATGGTGTCGGTGTTTTCCTCACCATCGGCCACGCCGGCGTGCAGATCTGCCAGTTCCTTATCGGAGAGGGGATCGCCCTTAGCGTCGGTACGGGAATCCTTGCCCACCAGCAAGATATCCACTGCGCCATCGAGCGAATCACCCGAAAGGCCCTGGCCGCCCAGGGACAAGTCCTGGGCCGAGGACATTCCATTATCCAGCCGGCCCACCGTGGCATAACCTACGCCAGATACCACCAGGATCAAAGTGGACAGGAGGGCAATGATTGCCTTGATGGCCGTCGAACCTTTTTGCTTTACCGCGTTAGCGGCAGAGGGCGCCGGCTGGATGGTGCGCGCCCGGCGAGTGTTCTCAGAAGTCACAAGTTAAGGCTTTCTAAATTGGTGGGGATCTGGAGACAGTTTAGGGCAGAACGGTTAAAAATTAGTGATCCGTGTCCGATTTCGCGTGTTCGGGCAGTGTCCCTGCCAAGTGCGAGGAGCGCCGGTGACTAAGCTCGGGGCCATTGTGACTACTCCAACTCAATCCCCGCTGGCCGTTATCACCGTGACCTATAGCCCCGGTGAATACCTCGGTAGTTTTTTAGACTCCCTGCCGAGCGCGTGCGCCTGCGACACCAAGGTTGTTCTGGCGGATAATGGCTCCACCGACGGCGTACCCGAAGCGGCCGCTCGCGAGCGCGCTGAGGTCGACTTTCTCGATACCGGCGGGAATATCGGATACGGCGCTGGCATGAATGCCGGAGCGCGCTTCGCCCGTGAGCACGGCGGGGTGGATGAGGAGTTTTTCCTTATCTCTAACCCAGATGTTGCCTTTTCCCCGGGATCCATCGACCGACTCATCGAGTGTGCCCGCCAGTGGCCTGATGCGGCGGCCGTAGGCCCGCGCATCGTGGAACCAGACGGCAGCAATTATCCTTCGGCCCGCGCCGTGCCCACCGTTGCTACTGGCATTGGGCACGCGCTCTTTTCCTCGATTTGGCCCTCTAATCCATGGTCGCGGGCCTACCGCAATGAATCCGACATGACCACACAGCGCCCGGCCGGCTGGTTGTCCGGCTCCTGCCTTTTGGTGCGCTGGGAAGCTTTCGAGGCCATCGGCGGATTTGATGAGCGCTATTTCATGTACCTCGAAGACGTGGACCTTGGCGATCGCTTCGCTCGTGCCGGGTACCAGAACATCTTTTGTCCGGAGGCCGTTATTAGTCATGCCAAAGGGCATTCCACGCAAGCGCATGCCGGAGCCATGCTGCGCGCTCATCACAATTCCGCCTACCGCTTCCAAGCGGACCGGCATCCTGCTTGGTGGCAAGCCCCATTGCGGGGTGTTTTATGGCTGGGGCTGCGGGTGCGCGGGTTAATTGCCTCGGCGTCGGCGCGTTCTTAAGCCTTGGAGCGCGTGCCGTTGACCTGGTTTGAGCGCCTTAAGCTCTACACTGTCCCTCAGAAAATCACAGAATAAAACTGTCCGCATACATAAGGAAGACTATGACTGAAGCAGCCACCACCCACGGTGCCAGCACGGATGCAGTGATTCTCGTTGGCGGTCGCGGCACCCGCCTGCGCCCACTAACCATCGGTACGCCAAAGCCGATGCTGCCGACGGCCAACTACCCGTTCCTGCAGCACTTGCTCGCCCGCATCAAGGCCGCCGGCATCGAACACGTGGTCATGTCTACCTCTTATAAGGCCGAGGTCTTTGAGGAGTACTTCGGCGATGGCTCCGACTTGGGCCTAGAAATCGAGTACGTGGTGGAAGAGACCGCGCTTGGTACCGGCGGCGGCATTCGTAATGTCTACGACAAGCTGCGCAATGACACGGTTATGGTCTTTAACGGCGATGTGCTCTCTGGCATGGGCTTGGAGGGTATTCTCACTACGCACCATGAGAAGAACGCCGATGTCACCATGCATCTGCTCAACGTGGCTGACCCCCGCGCGTTTGGTTGCGTGCCGACCGATTCCAACGGCCGGGTGACCGCCTTCCTGGAGAAGACCGAGGATCCGCCCACCAATCAGATCAACGCAGGCTGCTACGTATTCAAGCGTTCGGTTATCGAGTCTATTCCGGCTAACCGTGTGGTCTCCGTGGAGCGCGAGACCTTCCCAGGGCTACTCGCGGAGGGCCGCCTTGTGGTCGGCCACGTTGATAACTCCTACTGGCGCGACATGGGGCGGCCGGATGACTTTACTCGCGGTTCTTCCGACCTGGTGCGCGGCATTGCGCCTTCCCCGCTGATTGAAGGCAAGACCGGTGAGTCCCTGGTGGATCCTTCGGCCGGTATCGCCGGTGGCGTGCTTCTGCTATCCGGTACCGCCGTGGGCCGTGGCTCCGAGGTGGGCGCTGGCTCCCGTCTAGAGGGCACTGTTGTCTTCGACGGGGTGCGCATTGAACCGGGTGCCATCATCCATAACTCGATCATCGCTTCTGGCGCGCATATTGGCGCCAACGCGGTTATTGAGAACTGCGTCATTGGCGAGGGTGCCCACATCGGCGCACGCTGCGAGCTTCTCGACGGCATGCGTGTCTTCCCCGGCGTTTCTATCCCCGATGCCGGTGTGCGTTTTAGCTCCGATGCTTAAGGGCTCCACCGCGGACTGAGCCCCCGCTAGGCCTAGGCGGCAGTGGCCGAACCGAGAGAATTTCCTCCTCGGTTCGGCCTTTTCTGTATGGGGCTAATTTGTTCGCCGCTCTTAACCTGCCGCCACGGGGTGGCGTCGGTGCAGTCTGACAGCGAGGTTGGATCCCTTCTTTGTGAAATTGTGCGCGCGACACGCCGGGCTTTTCTGAAAATTGTTGACAGAAAAACGGGCCACCACTACATGTAGTACCCCCTACCTACACCCCCATAGGGGATCGGGTGTTACAAATGTGACGCATGGGGATCGTGTGCTGCGTTTTTGTCGGAAAGTGCAAAGAAGCCGCCAATTCGGGTTGACGATATTTAGTGATCCGGTGTGAAATTACATCAGTGAAAGAAACGGCGACCGACGCTGTTACTTCCATAAGGTCCCAGCGGGGGTTGCCCGAGGGGAATGTGGTGTACAGTCGGTCGCGCTGATGAGAATTACCCAACCTCGGAGAAAGGAAAAGGCGTGGACAAAATGGCTAATAACAACGCCATTCTCCGTGGCGGTGCTGCTGCAGAGATGTCGCTCGATGAACTCTTCGGTGCCGTCGAGCAGGAGTGGCAGGACCAGGCGCTGTGTGCGCAGACGGACCCCGAAGCATTCTTCCCTGAAAAGGGAGGCTCTACCCGTGAGGCCAAGCGCATCTGCCAGGCCTGCGCGGTGCGCGATGAATGTCTCGAGTACGCGCTGGAGCACGATGAACGCTTCGGCATCTGGGGCGGGCTATCGGACCGCGAACGCCGCCGCCTCAAGCGCGAGATTGGATAATTAAGGTATCCAGAAATGCCTCTGGCCAGCACGTAATGTGCGGCCAGGGGCATTTCTGCTGTCTGTTCTGGTGCCTGGGGGCTTAAGGGTGGCTACCAGCCATAGCGCGGGTCTACTTCCTCGGGATCTAGGTTGAGGTAGTTGGCCACGAGTGCGGTTATAACGGTGCCTAGGAGCTCGGAGCGTTCGGACGCGCTAGAAGCGCGCTGCTCGATCGGCATGCGGAAGATAACCAAACGGGCGCGGGTGGGGTGGCCTGCGGAATCTACACCAGCAGGAACTACCCGGCCGAGGGGGACTGGACCATCGGCAATAATCTCATCCGGCAGCACGGTCATATCGGGCGAAAGCCGCATACGTGGAATGGTGTCTACAGCCAGGTCGAGGCCGCGCAACTGTGGTGCGAAAGAGTTTTGGATAGGGGCATAAGCCTCCAAGACGGCCATGTCGAAGTGCTCGCGCGCGCTGCGGTAACGCGGAGTCTGCTGAGGAAGGAGGGGCCCGTGCATGCCGTGGCCGTGGCGGTCACGGGCGGGACGGATATGCGGGCGAACGGCGGTCATGCCCCTGATTCTATGGTGCCGGCCGACCGGATTTTGCGTAGCCACGCCGGAGTGGAGACTATCTAAATCTCAACCAAGGGTTTAGACTTATGCGCTGTGACTATTTCTCGCCATTGCTCCCGCCCAGGCTGCGGCCGTCCCGCCGTGGCGACATTGACCTACGCTTATGCGGACCAGACGGCCGTCGTCGGACCGCTGGCGGAAGAAGAGAACCCACATAGCTGGGATTTGTGCGCCACCCACCGTGACCGCATTTCCGCCCCAGTGGGCTGGGAGCTGGTGCGCGTGGACCGCATCGAGCTAGACGAGGAAGACGATTTGATGGCGCTGGCAGAGGCTGTCAAGGAAGATGGCCGCGTCACCACCGGCTTGGTTGATGACCGCAGCGCCGGCTCCGGCGCAGACCCTATCGACTACTCCGCGACCTTTGATGGTGCGGACCCCGCTAACTCGAATCACCCAGTCTTTCGCACCCGTCGCGTAGCTTATGCCAAAAAGGCACGCCGCGCCCACCTTTCGGTAGTGCCCGATGAAACGGCGCCAGCCGAGCCGGAACAGGACTGACACGTACCCCGTGGTGCGATAGTTTCCCAGCCGGCGGGGGTACTATTGCAGGTTATGCGTACTCGTGAGCATCTTGATGCAGTAATTAAGGCCTATGACGTCCGTGGCGTCGTGGGCGAAGATATCGATGAGAACTTCGTGCGCGATACGGGCGCCGCGTTTGCCGCCATCTTGCGGGAAGAAGGTGAAAATACCGTGGCCGTCGGCCACGACATGCGCCCGTCCTCGCCGGCTTTGGCGCGCGCTTTTGCTGAGGGCGTGACCTCACAGGGGCTTAACGTGACCTTGCTCGGTCTGACCTCTACCGATGAGCTCTACTATGCCGCCGGCTCCCTGGAATGCGCGGGCGCGATGTTTACCGCCTCCCATAACCCGGCTAAGTACAACGGCATTAAGCTCTGCCGAGCTGGCGCGGTGCCAGTGGGACAAGAAACTGGCCTAGAGCAAATCAAGCAGATGCTTATCGAAGGCACCCCAGAGTTCACCGGCACCCCAGGTGCGATTGCCGAGCAGGAGATTTTGGCCGGCTACGCAGACTTCCTGCGCAAGCTGGTACCGCTAGAGGATTCCAAGCCGCTCGTCGTGGCCGTTGATGCCGCAAACGGCATGGGCGGCCACACTGTGCCAGCTGTCTTTGATGGTCTGCCTTTCGACGTCCGCGACTTGTATTTCGAGCTTGACGGTACCTTCCCGAACCACGAGGCTAACCCCCTCGATCCGAAGAATCTGGTGGACCTGCAGAAGTTCACCGTGGATCAAAAGGCCGATATTGGCTTGGCATTCGACGGCGATGCAGACCGCTGCTTCGTCGTGGATGAAAAGGGCCAGCCGGTCTCGCCATCCGCTATCTGCGCACTGGTGGCCGAGCGCTACCTAGAAAAGTTCCCCGGCGCTACCATCATCCACAACCTGATTACCTCCAAGACCGTGCCGGAGCTTATTCAGGAAAAGGGCGGCACCCCGGTGCGCACCCGCGTGGGCCACTCTTTCATTAAGGCACAGATGGCCGAGCACAAGGCTGCCTTCGGCGGCGAGCACTCCGCGCACTACTACTTCCAGGAGTTCTGGAACGCGGACTCCGGCATGCTCGCTGCCATGCATGTGCTGGCCGCGCTTGGCCAGTCCGATAAGCCGCTGAGCGAGCTCATGGCGGAGTACTCCCGCTATGAGGCCTCCGGTGAAATCAACTCCACTGTGGAGGACCAGAAGGCCGCTACCCAGGCGGTGCTGGATGAGCTGGCGGACAAGATTGAGTCCGTCGACGAGCTCGATGGCGTGACCGTCGAGCTCAAGGGAACCGAGGCGTGGTTCAATGTGCGCGCTTCCAATACGGAGCCGCTGTTGCGCCTCAACGTAGAGGCAAAGACCGCCGACGAAGTTCAGGCCATCGTTGACGAAGTCCTCGCCATCATCCGCCGCTAAACTTCGGCGCGCGAGTGGGAGACCATGTCCTCCCACTCCACGAATTTCTTGCGCTCGCGGCCCTCGCGCTCGCCAAGTGCGCGCTCGGCCGCGTCTAAACGCTGCCAGTCTTGCCACGTCAAGTATTCGATTCCCCGCTCGCTAAGGACCTCGGTGATGTCTGCGGCGCTGGAAGGGGAGGGGAGGGCGCCGGAGGCGGCGTCGGCAAGCAGCATGCCAATTGTCTCCGTGGCATCGGACTTGGTATTGCCAATGAGCCCCACTGGCCCGCGCTTAATCCACCCGGTGGTGTACAGGCCCGGAACTACCTCGCCGGCCGCATCGATGACATGGCCGCCATCGTTATTGATGACGTTTTTGTCCTCGTTAAAGGGCACGCCATCGACTGCATCGGAGCGGTAGCCGGTGGCGAAATAGACCGCCTGGACCGGCCACTCGGTGAACTTCCCAGTACCGTGCACGCTGCCATCTCCATTAAGGGCGGTGCGTTCGGTCTTAATCCCGCAGACTTTGCCGTCCTTCCCCAAAATCTCCACCGGCTTCTCAAAGAGGTGAATCTGCAGGGTGTGCGGTGCCTTTTTAGGATCGCGGATGGCGTATTGTTCAAGCACCTGGCATACCAAGTCGGTGGACTTGCTTTCTTGGCGCGCGGCCAGGGAAGCCTCGTCGTAGTCAATGTCTTCGGGAGAGACCACGACATTAATGGACGCGGAATGGTCCAGCTCCTTGAGCTCCTGCGGAGTGAACTTGGCCTGCGCCGGGCCGCGCCGGCCGAAGACGCGAACGGTCTCGGCCTGGTTCTGGGATAGGGACTCGTAGACATTATCGGGGATTTCGGTGACCTTGAGCTCTTCGCCGGTCTTCGCCAAAATGCGGGAGACGTCAAGGCCCACATTGCCCACGCCGATGACTGCAACCTCCTTCGCAGAAAGATCCCAATTGCGCTCGAAGCGCGGGTTGCCATCGTAGAAGCCAACGAACTCGCCGGCACCATGCACGCCGTCGAGGTCCGCGCCGGGGATATCGCGGTGGCGGTCGCCCACGGCGCCGGTGGCAAAGACCACGGCATCATAATGCTGCTGCAGTTCATCGACGGTGATGTCGCGCCCGATGTGCACGTTGGTCAGCAAGCGAATCTGCTCGGTATCGAGCACACGGTGAAGCGACTTGATGATCCCCTTAATGCGTGGGTGGTCCGGCGCTACGCCGTAACGGATAAGGCCAAAGGGGGCGGGCATCTGCTCGATAAGATCAATGTGTACCTCGCCGCCAGTCTTCTTAACCAAGATATCGGAGGCGTAGATGCCGGCCGGGCCGGCACCGATAACGGCTACTTTTAAGGGCTGATTCATGCTGTGCGAAGGCCTTTCTCTTTCTCGCGGGGCTAGACCGCTGGGTTCATTTTCTTAGCTTTATTTTTCTGGCAATTGAACCGTCTAGTCTAGGTTGCGGCAAGCAGGCGAATTAGATTCTAATAATGGTCTGACGTCTGCCCTGCTCATCGAGTTTTTTCACTTGAAATTAAACAAGACCGCTTTGTCTGCTCAATTTAGACGGGTAGGTTGTCTTTCAATACTTTGGAAAGGCAGGTTGAGATCTACACCATGACCACCGCGACTAATGCTAAGCGCACTCCCCGTGCCAAAAAGCCTGAAGGCCAATGGAAGATTGACGGTACCGAGCCCCTCAATAACGATGAGGTAATTAAGCAGGAAGACGGCGGGCTATCGGCCAAGCAGCGCGTCATCGATATTTATTCTAAGCAGGGATTTTCCTCCATCCCAGCCGATGACCTAGCCCCGCGATTCAAGTGGTTAGGTCTTTATACTCAGCGCAACCAGAACTTGGGCGGCGAGATGACCGCCAAATTATCTAATGCGGAGCTGCAGGATGAGTACTTCATGATGCGCGTGCGCTTCGACGGTGGTCGTGCCGATCCCGCCAAGCTGCGCGCTGTGGGTGAGATCTCGCGTGATTATGCCCGCTCTACCGCGGACTTCACGGACCGCCAAAATATCCAGCTGCATTGGATTCGTATCGAGGATGTGCCCACCATTTGGGACAAGCTCGAGTCGGTCGGCCTAAGTACGCTAATGGGGTGTGGCGACGTTCCCCGCGTCATTTTGGGCTCGCCAGTTGCAGGTGTGGCCGAGGACGAGGTTATCGACGCCACCCCGGCCATCGAGGAGATTAAAAATAACTACCTGCCGCGCGAGGAGTTTCATAATCTGCCGCGCAAATTTAAAACCGCGATCTCTGGCAATGCCCGCCAGGACGTTACGCATGAAATTCAAGACGTCGCCTTCGTAGGCGTGAACCATCCCGAGTACGGCCCGGGGTTCGACTGCTTCGTCGGTGGTGGCTTGTCCACCAATCCGATGCTCTCGCAGTCCCTCGGCGCCTGGGTGCCCCTAGAACGCGTGCCTGAGGTGTGGGCAGGTGTGGTCGGTATCTTCCGTGATTACGGCTTCCGCCGCAATCGCAACCGTGCCCGCCTGAAGTTCTTGGTGGCCAAGTGGGGCATCGAAAAGTTCCGTCAGGTGCTGGAAGAAGAATACCTTGATAAGCCCTTACTCGATGGCATCCCGCTGGAGATCAATCCCGGTTCCCGCGATCACCTAGGCGTGCATCGCCAGAAGGACGGCAAATTCTACGTAGGCGTAAAACCCACCGTAGGTCACGCCACCGGCGAGCAGCTCATTGCAATCGCAGACGTGGCCGAGAAATTCGGTATCACTCGCATCCGCACCACCCCGATGAAGGAGCTTCTATTCCTCGATGTGGAGGAAAAAGATATCCCGGCTCTGTCCCGTGCGCTCGATGAGACCGGACTGTACTCCCAGCCCTCCGAATTCCGCCGCGGTGTCATTTCCTGCACCGGCTTGGAGTTCTGCAAGCTTGCGCACGTGACCACCAAGGCTCTTGCCATCGAATTGGTGGACATCCTGGAAGACACCCTGGGTGATTTGGATGTGCCGATTTCCATTGCGCTTAATGGTTGCCCCAACGCCTGTGCACGTTCGCAGGTTTCGGACATCGGCTTGAAAGGCCAGATTGTCACCGACACAGAGGGCAACCGCGTGGAAGGCTTTCAAGTTCATTTGGGCGGCGCGCTTGGCTTGTCACCAGACTGGGGGCGCAAGCTGCGCGGCCACAAGGTCGTGGCCGATGAGGTGCCCGATTACGTCATTCGCTTGGTCAATAAATACAAAGAGCAGCGCGAAAAAGGCGAGCAATTCCGCCACTGGGTCTTGCGCGCAGAAGAGGAGGACTTGCAGTGAATTTTCGCCGCCAGCCCAATCCCAACCGTAACCATCCCAGCTTCTGCCCCTATTGCGCTGGCACTGATCTCTTCCCAGATGATGAAGATGACTTTGCCTGGAAGTGCCAGGAATGCCTGCGGATTTTCTCCGTGCGCTTTCACGGACAAGATGATGCCCCGGTAGCCCCCGCACCGGCCGTGTCCTCCAACGAAGCCCTGCAGCGCTCGCTTGCCCGCCGCGGTCACACCACGGCGCCGAAGGCCTAAGGATGCCACTATGCCCGCACTCATTACCCTGTCCCACGGTTCGCGACACCCGGGCGCTGCGGCCGGCATCGAGGAGCTGACCCGGGCCACGGGATTGCGCCCGGCCCGCGCGGCGCACCTGGAATTTAACGAGCCCGATCTCACTACGGCTGCGCTCGAGCTTGCCCGACTGGGCGAGACCGACGCTGTTGTGGTTCCCCTTCTTTTTACCCAAGGCTACCACCAGCGTGTGGATGTCCCACGCGCGCTTGCCGACGCTTCCCATACCTCTCACCTTTCCCTCCACCTCGCCGCAGGCCTCGGTACAGGCGAGGACCTAGCCCGAGTAGTGGCCTCGCGCATCCAGCCCGGTGATGCGCACGTCGTTATCTATTCTGTCGGCTCTTCCGATGCCGCGGCGAACGCTGCCATACGTGGGCTCGCCCAACGCACCTTCGCGCTCACCGGCGTGCCCGCGACGGCAGAATTCGCTACCCGCGGTGGCCGCGAAGGCATTGTGTCTCTGGGTTGCGAGTATACGAACCCTGCACGCGTGCGTGTTGTTCCACTCTTCGTCACCGAAGGTTTGCTCCTTGATCGCTTGGAAGGCGTTCCCGCAACAGTGGACCGCCCGCTAGGTACTGACCTCGCAACTCTCGTTGCAGACCGCTTCTATCACGCCCGCCGCACTGCGCAGGAGGTGTATGCGCCATGCTAACCCTCATTCTCATTGCGCTCGCCGGCGCGGCCGCCAACCTCGTAGACGGTGGCATCGGCATGGGCTTCGGCGTCACGTCCACCACCATGCTGCTTCTTGCTGGCCTGGGCCCCGCCCAGGCCTCTGCCGTCGTACATACTGCCGAGCTGGGCACCACGGCCATCTCCGGATTGAGTCACGCACGCTTCGGCAATGTGGACTGGAAGACTGCGCTCCGCCTCGGCGTGCCGGGCGGCATTGCCGCCTTTTTGGGGGCCACGCTGCTGTCTAATATCTCTACCGCAGCAGCCGCCCCGGTGACCGCATTCATCCTGGTGGGTATCGGCGCTAACCTCGTCTGGCGCTTCTCCCAGCCGCGCCGTCGTGGGTCCGCCTATAAGCGCACCCACTCCACTCCATTTCTCGCCGGGCTTGGCCTAGTAGGCGGATTCGTCGATTCCACCGGTGGCGGCGGTTGGGGCCCCGTATCGACCTCTACACTCATGGCTATCGGCCGCGAGCAGCCGCGCCGCATCGTGGGTACGGTCAACGCCGCCGAGTTCCTGGTGACCTTCGGAGCTACCGCAGGTTTTATCTTCGGACTCTGGCACGACATCGTCGCCAACCTGGCTGCAGTTATCGCGCTGCTTATAGGCGGCGCAATCACTGCGCCCATCGCCGCGTGGCTCATTTCCCGCATCAACCCTGTCTTGCTCGGCGGACTGGTGGGCACAGCCATCGTGGGATTAAATATCAGCAAGGTTATCGGCGGTGCCGAAACTTATTTCGGTTGGTCAGTGCCGCCGGCGGTTGCCCCAGTGGCCATTGCAGTTGTGGTCGCAGGCGGTGTGGCTGCCACCATTCGTGGCGCGCTGCGCACTCGGCGTGCGCGTGCCGCAGAACTGGAAGCCGAAAACGCCGAAGAAGCCGCGCATGCGGATTTCCACGCCCCAGATTATCCGGAGCGTATCACAGCTCACCGCGGCCGCAGCAGCCACGGGTCAGGCGTAACCATCGTGGAGGAGAAAGCGCCCGAAAGCCCCGCCGCGGACCTTCCGTAACATTTCCGCCGCGACCTTTGGCCACACAAAGGAACAGAAGCCCGGATCCGATGGGGTGAAACCGCGGCCGAAAGGTGGCACTCGGACCTTGTGGACCTGTCACCTGCTGTCTGCTAGAGCGCGGCCACCTCACCGATAACGTAGACCGCCGGCGCGGAGATTGCGTGCTTGGCCATCGTCTGCGCCAGCGTTGCCAAGGTGCAGCGGTAGGCGCGCTCAGTAGAAAGCGTGCCCTCTTGGATAATGGCGCAGGGGGTGGAGGGGGAGAGGGAGGCATCGATAAGCGCATTGGCAATTGCTGGGGCGTTTTTCACACCCATAATGACCGCCAACGTGGCGCCAGAGCGGGCGAGCGCTGCCCAGTCCACCAAAGACTTTTCATGGCCGGGGGGCAGGTGGCCGGAAACTACTGTGAAACCGTGGACGATGCCGCGCTGGGTTACCGGGATGCCAACGCTCGCGGGAACGGAAATGGCTGAGGTTACTCCCGGAATGATCGTGGTAGGAATCGACGCTTCCGCCAGCGCCTGAACCTCTTCAAAGCCGCGCCCAAAGACAAAGGGATCACCTCCCTTGAGCCGGGCTACCTTGCGGCCGGCGCGGGCATGCTCGATAAGCAGATTGTTGATTTTTTCCTGCGAGATTGACTTCTTATAGGGGAGCTTGGAGACGTCAACGAGCTCTTTGGAAGAAATATCACACAGCTGGTCGAGCTGCTCCGTAGGTCCTAGGTGATCGGCGAGGATTACCTCTGCATCCTGCAGGGCACGCATGCCGCGCACGGTAATAAGGTCCCACGCGCCGGGGCCGCCGCCAATCAGGGTTACGGGATGAATTCGTGCGGAAGTCATAGGACTCCATCTTAGTGCGCGCCCGACTATGCTTAGGCAACATGGATACCGGTAATTATGATGCCGAAACCGTGCGCTTTTTTGATGTTGCGCACGAAGGCGCCCAAATCCGCCTTTTGGCCAGGGAAGTGGAGCGCTGGGGAGAGGTGCTAAGCGGGCTAAACCCCCGCTCGCTGGTAATTATTCCCACCGATGCGATTGCTCGCCAAGCCGCCCACTTGGGCGTGGGCTTAGCCGAGCCGCTGCGCATCCCGCTCGTGGTCACCGCATCACTCCCACGCTACGTGGGAGCGCTGGATGTGGTCGTTGTAGTTGGCGAGCCCGGCGAGTGTGATTGGGCATCGCGCGCTCTGATTACCGCCAGCCAGCGCGGCGCCACCACAGTGCTCATCGGTCCGGCCAAAGGCCCACTAGTGGAAGACAGTCCAGACGATACCCTCGTTGTTCCCTGCCTGCCTACGGCGGAAGGCAGCTCGCCCGCTCGCAACATCGCCGCGCTGCATGCGCTGTGCTGCCTGCTCTATGAAGACTCGGCTGCGGTGAAGGAGACCCTCGAGGATCTTGCTGCGGCAGTAGACCGCGAACTCGCGCAGCTTTCTCCCGAGCGCGATGCCACTACAAATCCGGGGCGTCAACTGCGCGAATTCATCGACGGTGCCCGCATTATTCATTCCTGCGTGCTCGACCCGTACTCCTATTGCGAGCGCCGTGAGCGCGTACAGCTCGATGCCCTCGTGGCCCGGATGGCGGCAACGATTTGGGCCGTGCACGGCTTGCCGAGCGCTTATGTGGACCCTGCAGAATTGCGGCGTGCGCTCGACCGCGACTCCACTACCTCTCCGGCTGATGATCTCTTCTTTGACCCCTTCATCGATGGCGATGGTGCCACGGGGGCTTTGGTACCCTTGAAGGTGGTTTTCTGGGGGCAGGAAGAGGCGAACCTGCCCAACTCGCTTGCAGTCCGCAGCAACGACCCGGAACCGGGCCTGGGGCATCTTGCCCGCTCACTGCAGCTCATTACGCGGAGTTTTGCCGCGACCGCCTACGAGATTTCTAAAGGATAGAAACACATGCAGCTGTTGCACAGCGCCACCCGCAACTATTCCTGGGGCTCGCGTACCCTCATTCCGCACCTGCAGGGCCAGCCCGATGCTGATAAGCCCGTCGCTGAGCTGTGGTTCGGCGCTCACCCCGGTGACCCATCCACGGTGGACGGCCGCCTGCTCAATGAGGTCATCGCTGAGGATCCAGCAGGGCAGCTTGGCAGCCGCGTTTCTGCCGAGTATGGCGAGCGCCTGCCCTTCCTCCTTAAGATACTTGCGGCCGAGGAACCACTTTCCTTGCAGGCGCATCCGTCGAAGGAACAGGCAGAGGAGGGCTTTGCCCGCGAAAGCGCTGCCGGCATTGAACTCACTGCGACCAATCGCAACTATAAAGACGATAACCACAAGCCCGAGCTCATCGTCGCGCTCACGGATTTTTATGCCATGGCCGGCTTCCGTCCACTAGCTCGCACCCGCGAGCTTTTTGCCGCCCTAGAGTGCCCCGAGCTGGATCACTACGTGGCTATGCTTGACGACGACCCCTCGGATGCTACCGAATCCGCCAACCTGCGCGTCCTCTTCACCACGTGGATTACCATTCCTTCCGCCAAGCGTAAAGAGCTAATCGCTGCAATCGTCGCCGCAGGCGAGCGCCTCATCGCCGCCGACTCTTCCGATTGGAAGGCCCGCGTTATGTCCACGGTGCTGGATCTCAACCAGCGCTACCCGGGCGATATCGGTGTGCTAGGCGCCCTGCTGCTCAATCACATCGAACTCTCTCCCGGCGAAGCCGTCTACTTGGATGCCGGGCAGCTGCACGCCTATGTTTCCGGCCTCGGTGTAGAAATCATGGCTAACTCCGATAACGTGTTGCGCGGCGGCCTCACGCCTAAGTTCGTTGACGTTCCAGAACTGGTCAAGGTCTTGACCTACGCCGCCGCTGATGAGCCGCGCGTTCAGCAGCAGGATAAATCCGCCCAACATAGCGTTCACGATGCCGCCGCATGGTCCTATCCCGTCCCCATCAAGGAATTTCTGCTGGACCGCGTGGAGCTGACCGGCTCATCCTCCGTGGACCTAGACTACGATGGCCCAACCATTGCCTTGTGTACCGCAGGATCCGCTACCTTCACCGATGCTGACGGCAAAACCCTCACCATCACTCCGGGTCTGGCAGTCTGGCTGCCTGCCTCCGAGGGGCTAGTCACCGCCACTGCGGAAAGCGACGCTGCTGACCTCTTTGTCGCCCGCGCCTAGTTCCTGCTCCACTCCTACTTAGTACGCGTAAGCACGCTTCTCCGAATCCCTGTGGATTTTGCGAAGCGTGCTTGTTTCGTTCAATTAAGCCGAGAACAGGTGTCAATCTAGCGCGAAGGAGTAGCTTCGCGCGGAGCCTGTTGAGCCGTGGCCGGTGCCTGCTTGGTAGGCGCCAAGTCGGTCGGCTCCTGGTTTTGCTCGGCGGCAGGCTTTTCTGCGGCGGCGTGGCCGGAGCGGACTTCCTCTTCCTTTTCCACCTCGAGCTTGTCAGTGCCGGCTTGCTCCTCAGCCGGGATTGGGGTGCCCTTGTCTTCGCTCTCGCCTGCATTGTCCTGTTCCGTGGGCTGCTCAGGAGAAGGCTGAGGGGTCGACGGGGCAGTGGTGGTCTGTGCAGGGGTACCGCCAGTGTTGCCGTTGCCGCCCTGGTTGCCTTGCGGGGAAGCGGTAGACTGCGAGCCATTCTGGTTGCTTGGGTAATCAGGCGTCAGGCGTTGATTGCCTTGTCCACTACCTTGACCACCCTGGGTGCTGTTATTTCCCTGCGAGGCAGTGACTTGCGGAGAGATATTCTCCGGGCGGTAGACCTTGGTGGGCTGGGTGGCCGCCTGCGGGCGCATTACCGCATTGGGGGCGAGGAAGGGGTCACTATTGTGCTGCTGCTGGTGCTTCGCATCGCCGGACGAAGCGCTGGGGCTCGAAGCGTGTGCAGAGTGCTTCTTCGAGGGAGAATGTTCCGTCGAGGAGATGGTGCTCTCTTCGGTAGCGGTGTGGGTCGGGGAGACGGAGGTGGTCGCGGACTGATCCGCGGCACTGGAATAGTGAGGGCTCGGCGAGCTCATGCGCCAGACGGAGAATCCGACGACGGCTGCGGCGATCAGTCCGGCCACAATGAACGCGTAGACGCGGCGCGAATCTGGCTTCATCGTGGCTGTCCTTTCTACGAGGGGGCGTTAGTGTCCCAGAGGAGGGGGAATAGAACCCCGGTAACAAGTTGGTAACGAGACTATCATGTTTGGGAAACATTGCGACGGCGGCGCAAATCTGTGATAAGTAAACAAAAAGGCAGTTCGCGGGCACAGAAAGACGTGCAAACCTTTTCATTGCTTGCTTTCTTTAAATGAGAAAGCGTGTATAAATGGCGCTGAAAGCACC
This sequence comes from Corynebacterium yonathiae, assembly GCF_027570195.1. GTDB lineage: Bacteria > Actinomycetota > Actinomycetes > Mycobacteriales > Mycobacteriaceae > Corynebacterium > Corynebacterium yonathiae. The sequence goes on along the minus strand of NZ_JAKMUZ010000025.1, from coordinate 9,637 downwards.
GAAGGAGTCAAAAGTGAGTACTTGGGACGAAGATATTTTCAGCACGGACCTCAACGTCGATTTCTTGGACGAAATGGCAAACCTCGACGAAGAAGGGGTAATTCGTGCCGTTGAGGATGCCTGCGAAGTAGCACATAGCAAGTCACAGCTCAGTGAGGAAGAAGAACAAAACGCTCAAGCAGCGGCTACCATTGCCGCCATTTGGGCCGGTGCGCCCTTTAGTGCAGGCGAGGTCGTCGAAGACTACCCCTATATTAGGGAACTGGTGGGTTCTGGTAGTGAAACCTTGACGGAAAATGCCCTCGCGGTCCTCGAAGACGTCGAGGAAGAATATGACCTCGAAGCGTTTATTGAGGCCCTGTCCTAGGCCACTCCTGCTGCCCACAGCTGTGGCCTTGCCGCAGAAATAATAGAAGGGAAAATAGCCCACACCTATGCTCATAAGCATCGAAGGCATCGACGGTGCCGGTAAGAATACGTTGGTCTCCACCATCAAGGAGTCGCTGAACCGGCCCGTGGAAGTTATCGCCTTCCCGCGCTATGCCGATTCAATTCACGCGCAACTGGCCCAAAAGGCGCTCTACGGAAAGATGGGAGACCTTACGGATTCGGCATTTGGCATGGCAACTCTATTCGCATTAGACCGCTATGGCGTAAAGGAAAAGCTCCAGCGCGCCAAGGGCACGGATACCGTGGTGCTGCTGGATCGTTACGTAGCTTCTAATGCAGCATATTCAGCGGCGCGACTCGAAGATGATGCGGTGATTGACTGGGTGCACGAGCTTGAATTCGGCACTTTGGGTCTGCCGCAGGCGGACTTACAGGTCTATCTGGATACGGCGGTAGAGGTGGCGTCGGAAAGAGCGCAGGCAAGAGCCCAAGCAGACGCTAGCCGGGAACGCGACCGCTACGAGCGCGATGAGGGGCTGCAGGAACGCACAGCCGCGGCCTACCGGCGCTTGGCAGATGCGGGCTGGGGTGGACGCTGGATCGCTACAGCCAATGCGGATACTATTATTTCAGCGATAAAAGACCTTGTAGGAGAATAAAACGTGGCGCCCAAGATTTTGGTAGTCGATGATGATCCGGCTATCTCGGAGATGCTGACTATCGTGCTCGAGTCCGAGGGACTCAAGCCCATTCCGGTCATGGACGGCAATAACGCCGTGCCCGCCTTTGAGGAACACGAGCCGGACCTTATCCTGCTAGACCTCATGCTGCCGGGGATGAATGGTGTGGATATTTGCCGCGCCATCCGCCGTGAATCTTCCGTGCCGATTGTTATGCTGACCGCTAAGACGGATACGGTTGATGTGGTGCTAGGTCTTGAATCCGGCGCGGATGATTACATCACCAAGCCGTTCAAGCCCAAGGAGCTCATCGCTCGTATCCGCGCGCGCTTGCGCCGCACCGAATCTGCGGAGTCCGAAATTCTAGAGGTAGCGGACCTCATCATTGACGTGCCGGAGCATACAGTGCGCCGTACTGATGGCACGGAGCTGAACTTGACTCCGCTGGAATTTGACCTGTTGTTGGAGATGGCGCGCCGCCCAGGCCAGGTGCACACGCGTGAATCCCTGCTGGAATCCGTGTGGGGATACCGCAATGCATCTGATACGCGCCTGGTTAACGTGCACGTCCAGCGCCTGCGCGCCAAGATTGAACACGATCCGGAAGACCCGCAGATCGTGCTGACCGTGCGTGGTGTGGGGTATAAGACTGGCAAGGCTGGCGCCGGGGAGTAAGGACCATCGGCATTATTGAGCGTCTAAGGCGCATTCGAGACGCCTTTATTACAACGTGGCGCACCTCTTTGCAGGCGCGCGTCATCGGCATGATTTTGGTCGCCTCCTCGGTGGTCATGATCATCTTGGCCTATGCGTTGGTTTCCGTGCTGACCCAGCGCCTGGTTAGCCAGAAGGAAGATGTGGCCCAGCAGGAGCTAGAACGCGCCCGCACGGCCGTAGAGCAGCAGATTGACGCCACCAGTTCCGCTAACTCGGTGCAAGTACGCATTAATTCTGCGCGTGCTGCGTTGGGCCAGCTCTCCGCCCAACAGGGAGACGCTCAGGCGGTTTATGAACCGGTCATCGTGGTGGAAAATCAGGATGGCTCGGTTACCACCTCACCAGAGGATTTCCCTGTGCCGGATCAACTCCGGGAGATGGTCGATCAAGGCCAGATTGCGCAACAGTACTTCCCGGCCCCGCGCGAGAATGGGGATCATTACAACGCCCTGCTCGTAGGCACGCCTACCGATACCGATATTCCCCATACCCAGGTTTACTTGGCTTTGTCCATGGAGTCGGAAGAATCCACCATGGCGTTGATGCGCGGCCTGCTCTCAGCGGCCGGCGTGGTAGTCGTGGTGCTGCTGGTGGGCATTGCCTGGCTGGCCACCCAGCAGGTTATTACACCGATTCGCTCAGCTTCGCGTATTGCACAGCGCTTGGCAGCCGGCCATCTGAAGGAGCGTATGGCCGTTGATAGCGATGATGAGATGGGTCGCTTGGCTGCTTCGTTCAATAACATGGCCGATAAACTCTCCTCCCAAATTGCGCAGCTGGAAGAGTACGGCGACTTGCAGCGGCAGTTTACTTCCGACGTCTCTCATGAGCTACGCACCCCCTTGACCACAGTGCGCATGGCCGCAGACATGATTGAAGCGGAAAGCGATAGCCTACCGCACGGTGCTCAGCGAGCTTCCCGTCTGATGTCGAGCGAACTCGACCGTTTCGAGGATTTGCTCGCGGACCTGCTAGAGATTTCCCGCCACGATGCAGGTGTGGCAGACCTGTCTACGGCGGCCATTGACCTGCGCTCGTGCGTGGAGGCAGCCTATGGGCAGGTTGAGCATTTGGCCCGCGAGCTCGACGTGGAGGTCCAGCTCAACTTGCCGGATGAGCGTATCGCTGTCGAGGCTGACTCCCGCCGCCTCGAGCGCATCTTGCGCAATCTTTTAGCCAACGCCATTGACCACTCGGAAGGAAACCCGGTGGCAGTGGACGTCGCAACCACGGACACTGCGGTGGGTGTTACCGTTACGGACCAAGGCGTGGGCTTGAAACCTGGTCAGGAGGAGCTGGTATTCAACCGCTTCTGGCGTGCCGATTCCTCCCGCAAGCGCCATTCCGGCGGCACCGGTTTGGGCCTGGCTATCGCCCGCGAGGACGCCGTCCTGCACGGCGGCACGCTGGACGCCACCGGCTACGAGGGCTTCGGCTCTCGCTTTCGTCTCATTATTCCGCGCACCCCGAATACCGAGGTGGGCGAGGCTCCCATTGAGGTGGAGATTCCCGGAGCACCCGTCGCCCACACTGGGGAGGCCGCCGAGGTGCCAGAGGTTGAGGCTGAATCTTCCGAAACACAGGGCACGAGCGCCGATGAACCGGATGCCGGATCTGCCTCTGCAACGCCGGCCCTTTCATCGGGCATGAGCTCACCGCACGTCGAAAAGAGCGAAAAGGGCGCCACTGGCAAGGCAGAGGGCGATGGCATCCTGTGGCCCTCGGAGAGAGAGCTTAACCGCGGCGTGGCTGCCCCGGATAGGCGCGCCTATAAGGCCCCAGACTTTGAGGCTAGGAGGAAATAAGCGTGTTTAAAGCAAGCTATCGCAAAACCGCGGTGGTCAGTACCGCTGCGGCCGTGCTTTTCGTCAGCGGTTGTTCCACCCTGCCGCATAACACCGGTCCGCAGGTGGTCGGGACCTATCAACAGCAAAACGATGGCCCCGAGGAAGTTATTGCCCCACAGCCGGGTGATGATCCAGACCTGACGCTGCGCGATTTTTACCAGGCTTCGGCCGTGCCTGGAAATGATCACGAGGTCGCCCGCGGCTTTCTCACGGATACTGCCCGCGGAGCTTGGGACGCCAGCGGCGATGTGTTGGTCGTCGATAGCCTCGATATTGTTACCGCGCCCGCAAGTAAGCAGAGTTCGAAGGATAATGAACGCGCCTTCACGGTGCGCGGCACCATCATCGGCCGCCTGAAATCTGGCGGCGCCTACGTCCCGGAAAATGAGGGCTACGAGGCCGTCATCTATATGAAGATGCAAGACGATAGGTGGCGCGTCGACGGCTTGCCGGCCGGAGTGGTGATGGAGCGCAATGAGATGCGCAACCACTACACCCCGCAATCCCTGTACTTCTATAAACAGAGCGATGACGTCTTGGTTCCGGATCGCCGCTGGCTGTACAAGGGCGGCGAGCAATCGGAGTCGACGCTCATCACGTTATTGATGGAGGGGCCTTCAGCCAGCATTGCCCCCGCCACCCACCGCGCGGCGGCGGAGAACGTCACCTATGCCGGCTATGACCGCGAACAGGGCTACCAATTCGAGGGTCTGGTGGATCTGGACGCCCATGACCGCACGCTTTTTGCCGCCCAGTTGGTGTGGACACTTTCGGAAGCCGGTCATACCGGTCCCTTCAGGGTCAAGGCCGATGGTGGTGACTTGGTGGAGGGCATGGATAGCCTGAGCGTGGATGACTTCGCGGATTATAATCCAGAGGAGAGCAGCACCTCTTTGTCTAAGCTCTATGCCCTTAATGAGGGCAACCTGCTAGAGGTAGATGATGGCGTGGCCGAGCCCGTGAAATCCACGCTGGGCAGCAGTGGCGACGTGCAATCCGTAGATGTTGCCGATAGCGGCCTCGTTGCGGCTGTGCGCCGCAAATCTAATAACGACTTCTCGCTGCAGATGGGCGAGCTCGATGGCCATATGCAGGATTCGGTGGATGGTCGCACGCTGGCGCGGCCGACCTTCGAGTACAACGGGCAGGCCGCCTGGACCGTGGTGGATGGAGACCGCATCGTACGCGTGGTGCGGTCCAAAACCACCGGGCGTATCTCCGAATCCGAGGTAGATGCGCGCAGTATCGACGACATAGAGGGTGAGATCTCCGTCATCCGCTTGTCCCATAGCGGTGCGCGAGTGGCAATGATCATCGATGGCCACGTATATATCGCGGCCGTGGCGCAAGCCAGCAGCGGCGATAAGCACATCGTTAACGCACGCGAGGTCGGCCCAGAAGTTTCCGGGTCGGCGCTATCGCTGGATTGGAATGCGGATGGCTCGCTAATTGTTGGCACGTCCTCGAGTCAGTCGCCCGTATGGCGCATCGAGCAGGATGGGTCCTCGGCCTCGACCATGCCTACCGGCAATATCACCGCTCCCGTGGTAGCCGTGGCTACCTCGCCTACCAAGCTCTTTATTACTGATTCTCACGCTATGCTTGAGCTTCCTTCCACCGTGATGGATGAGACCAATTGGCGCGAGGTCTCCGGTCTGCAGGGCCGGCGTTCTTCCCCTATTGTTTCTAATTAGCCGCCGGAGGGCCTGCGCGGCTGGGGAGAGGCAATACTATGAGCTTGGGGGAGCTTATTTTCCCGCGGGCGTGCGCTGGTTGCGGCGCAGCGGGCGAGATAATGTGTGCACAGTGCCGTGAGCACTTGCGGCGTCCGCCCTTCCCTGTGGCGCGGCCCCAGCTATTGGGAGCGCCCGTCTATGCCCTTGGCCCTTATTCCGATATTCGCCGCCGCATCATCATTGGCATGAAGGAACGCGGCAACCGGCCGGTTCGGGCATATGTGGGGGCAGTCTTTGCGGCCGGGCTAGATTTCTTGAGCGCCCGTGGCGATATCCCACGTGAATACATCCTTGTTCCTGCGCCGACCCGGCCCCGTTCGGCGCGGTCTCGCGGGGGCGATCCGGTAGCTGCCGTGTGCCAGGCCGCAGCACAGCAGCAGCGGGTGTGCGTGTGCGCGGCTCTCACCATGGGCCAGTCCACCACGGACCAGTCCGAGCTCAATGCGCAGGATAGGTGGGCAAACCTACAGGGTCGAGTCCGTGTTCGCGCTCCTGTAGGGCCGGCTCCTGCTCTGCTTGTCGACGACGTCATTACCACCGGCGCCACCCTTGCCGCGAGCATCGCTGCTCTGCGGGCCGTGGGGATAGAGGTTTGCGGAGCATTGGTCTTTGCGGATGCCTAGATAAGGGTGGCTTCTACCCTCGAGGTGGGGGAGCGTATGGAAATTTCGCCAGATCAGGTCATAACCAGTGGTATCATGAGTAGTGTCACAGTGAGATAGTTACTGTGATCGATTCTAGTCCCCACTATTTAAGGGAGGCATTTCAATGTCCCAGCCAAATAAAGCTCAGGTAACGATTACGGGCCGCAACGTTGAGGTTCCCGAACACTTCCAAGAGCGAGTCAATGACAAGCTGGCAAAGATTGAACGCCTAGACCCCACTCTGACTTTCTTCCATGTGGAGCTGCAGCACGAGCCGAATCCGCGCCGTGACTCCGAAGCGGAGCGCATCCAGATCACAGCTACTGGCAAGGGACATATTGCTCGCGCCGAAGCCAAGGAAGATTCCTTCTATGCTGCGCTTGAAACCGCCTTGGGCAAGATGGAGCGTTCTTTGCGTAAGGTGAAGGTGCGCCGCGAAAACGTAAAGAGCGGTCACCGTGCGCAGAAGGGTACCGGCGAGATTGCTGCCGAAATGGTGGCACAAGCGGAAGCCGAACGCGCCAAGGAGGAGCGCTACGTTGACCCTTATGCCGAGACCGTTGAGGATATCCGCCCCGGCCAAATTGTGCGTACCAAGGAGCACCCCGCTACTCCAATGAGTGTGGATGATGCCTTGAGCGAGATGGAGCTGGTGGGCCACGACTTCTTCCTCTTTGTCAACGAGGAGAACAATAAGCCTTCTGTGGTCTATCGCCGCCACGCCTACGATTACGGCATCATCTCTCTATCGGAAGATGCTGAAGCCTAAAGGTTTCACACTTTCCTAGGGCGCCGACCCCGCTGCACTTTCGCAGTGGGGTCGTTTGTGTGTTGGGGGAGAGGCGACTTCGGCAAGCGGCTTTCCATGCTTTAAAGGGGGTTGTCGGGGATGTGGTCCTGCCTTAGGCCCTAGGCGGGAGATGCTTTGTGAAAGCAAATGAGTACAATAGCGACGAGTTAACTTTATTGTCGCGACTAGAAGGACTAACTAACCGTGTTTGGACTTTCCAAGCTGCTGCGCGCGGGTGAGGGCCGTACGGTCAAGCGCCTGGGCAAAATGGCAGACGATGTAATTGCCCTTGAGGATAAGTACGCGGAGCTTTCGGACGACGAGCTTAAGGCAAAGACCGACGAGTTCAAGACTCGCCTGCGAGACGGCGAAGAGATGAATGACATCTTGCTCGAGGCGTTTGCTACCGTTCGCGAGGCGGCCTGGCGCGTCCTTGATCAGAAGCACTACCGCGTGCAGATCATGGGTGGCGCGGCCCTGCACTTCGGCAACGTTGCCGAGATGCGCACCGGTGAGGGCAAGACCCTAACCTCCCTGTTGCCGGCTTACCTCAATGCCCTTGAGGGCAAGGGTGTCCACATCGTGACCGTTAACGATTACCTGGCAAAGCGTGACGCTGAGATGATGGGTCGTGTCCACCGCTGGCTCGGCCTGTCCGTGGGCGTCATTCTGTCCGAAATGCGTCCGCCTGAGCGCAAGGCTGCCTACGATTGCGACATTACCTACGGCACCAATAACGAGCTGGGCTTTGACTACCTGCGCGATAATATGGTCCGCTCCCTTAGCGATGTGGTGCAGCGCGGCCACAACTTCTGCATCGTGGACGAGGTTGACTCGATTCTCATCGATGAAGCCCGTACCCCGCTTATCATCTCCGGCCCGGTAGACGGCTCTTCGCAGTTCTATAACGTATTCGCCCAGCTGGCGCCGCGCATGCGTGAAGGCATCCACTACGAGGTGGATCACAAAAAGCGCACCATCGGTGTACTGGAAGAGGGCGTGGAATTTGTCGAGGATCAGCTCGGCATCGATAACCTCTACGCCCCTGAGCACTCTCAGCTGGTGTCCTACTTGAACAACGCCTTGAAGGCCAAGGAGCTTTTCGCCCGCGATAAGGACTACATCGTTCGCAATGGCGAAGTCATGATCGTGGACGGCTTTACCGGCCGCGTGCTGGCCGGTCGCCGCTATAACGAGGGCATGCACCAGGCCATCGAGGCCAAGGAGCATGTAGAGATCAAGAACGAGAACCAGACGCTGGCTACCGTTACCTTGCAGAACTACTTCCGCCTGTACGAAAAGATCTCCGGTATGACCGGTACGGCAGAGACCGAAGCTGCCGAGCTGCACTCCATCTACGACCTGGATGTGGTGCCGATTCCTACCAATAAGCCGAATCAGCGTGCGGACCACTCCGACCGCATTTATAAGACCCAGGAAGCTAAGTTTGCCGCCGTGGTGGACGATATTGCCGAGCACGTCGAGTCCGGCCAGCCGGTACTCGTCGGTACCACTTCCGTGGAGCGCTCCGAGTATTTATCGCAGCTGCTATCCAAGCGCGGCATCGAGCACAACGTGCTCAACGCTAAGCACCACGAGGAAGAGGGTCAGATCATCGCCCGTGCTGGCCGTCCTGGCACGGTAACTGTGGCTACCAATATGGCCGGCCGCGGTACCGATATCGTGCTTGGCGGTAACCCTGAGGTCATCCTCGATGAGAAGTTGCGCGAGCGCGGCCTGGATCCATTCGAGGATGAAGAGAAGTACCAGGAAGCCTGGGAAGCAGAAATCGATTCCGAGAGGGAGCGCTCCAAGAAACTGGGCGACCAGGTGCGCGAGGCTGGTGGCCTCTACGTGCTGGGCACCGAGCGCCACGAGTCCCGCCGCATTGATAACCAGTTGCGTGGTCGTACCGGCCGCCAGGGAGACCCGGGCGAGACCCGCTTCTACCTGTCCATGCGCGATGAGTTGATGGTGCGCTTCGTAGGCCAGTCCATGGAGAACATGATGAACCGCCTCAATGTGCCGGACGACGTCCCCATCGAGGCCAAGATGGTCTCCAACTCCATCAAGGGCGCCCAAGCCCAGGTGGAAAACCAGAACTTTGAGATGCGTAAGAACGTCCTCAAATACGATGAGGTGCTCAACGAGCAGCGCAAGGTGGTCTACGCTACCCGCCACGACATTCTTGATGCCGGCGATATTCAGCACAATATTCGCGGCATGATCGATGACACCGTCTCCGCGTACGTCGCTGGTGCTACCGCCACCGGCTACGTGGAAGACTGGGATTTGGACGCGCTGTGGAATGCGCTGGACTCCCTGTACGGTCCAACCATTTCTCACGAGGAGCTGGTAGAAGGCTCCGAGTATGGTTCCCCAGGTGAGCTTTCTGCCGAGCAACTTCGCGACGCTTTGGTAGAGGACGCCAATAACGAGTACGACAAGCTCGAAGAATCTGTGACCGCAATTGGCGGCGAGCAGCAAATGCGCAATACCGAGCGCATGGTTATTCTGCCGATCATTGACCAGAAGTGGCGCGAGCACCTCTATGAGATGGACTACCTCAAGGAGGGCATTGGCCTGCGTGCAATGGCGCAGCGCGACCCGTTGGTGGAGTACCAGAAGGAGGGCGGCGAGATGTTCAACGCCATGAATGACGGCGTGAAGGAAGAGACCGTCCGTCAGCTGTTTATGCTGCGCAAGCAATTCAAGCAGCAGGAGGAGGAGCAGGCCGGTGAATCCGCGGCTGCCGCATCCGGCAACGGTGAGAGCACCGTAGAGGCCTAAAACCGAGCGTTCTTTATATCGCCCGCCCCGCACCCGCTCGTGA
>NZ_JAKMUZ010000024.1 GCF_027570195.1 Corynebacterium yonathiae | reverse complement strand
GATGCCCTGCCCAGTGCAGTGGAACTTTCACCCGCTGCACGTGCGCCCATACCCAGTGCAGTGGAACTGTCGCCCCCCGACTGCGCGTACATGCCCACCACAGTGGAGTAGTCGCCCCCCGACTGCGCGTACATGCCTAACGCAGTGGAGTAGGAACCTACCGCCTCAGGAGGGTTGCCAGAGCCGTTCACAGCCACGGGTTTGCCTGTCACGTCATTCCAGGTGGACGCGCCCGGGTCACCCTTGGGGCCTGGGTCGCCTTTGGGGCCTTGGTCGCCTTTAGGGCCGGTGAGTGAGGGGCTGGTCTTTCCGTTGACGGTGAGCTTGTCACCATCCCAACTTGTACTATCGGCGATGCTTTCGGCACGGTCAGCGTCTTGCTTAGCGCTAGTAGCGCTACCCTTCGCTTCTGACGCAGACTGAGCAGCAGCACTAGCGTACTTTTGCGTACGGTCCTCCGCTTCGGACACCCATATCGAGGACTTATTAGCCGAAGACGCGGACGAAATAGCATTCTGCTCAGACTTCTTAGCCTCGCCCGCCGCTTTCTCGGCACGGGTAGCACCATCCTGAGCTTTGCGGACATTCTCCGTAGAGGAATCCACCAGATGGATTGCCTGGGCGGCGAGTTTCTCAATCTCGCGCTTCGTGGCATCATCCGCAATTTCCGCAGCATTAACCACCTGCCGCAAAGTCTGCGAGTCCGACTCCCCCACCACGATAGGCACCGTGTCCACAGCACGGCCCTGGCTAATGAGGGCAAGCACAGCCGGCCCGGGCACAGCCGTAAACTCCACCTGCCCATCAATCACCGGGAAGTGGTCATTCCCCGTCGTGACCAAACCCTCCGCATGAGTACGCACCTTTGGGGCACGCACCCACACCTCACTAACTTGCGCCGCCCTCGACGACACAAACAACAAATTACCCTTAATAGTTGGCATTAGACCTCCTCAATCCACGTACCAGTAAGCTCCACCTGCTCCACTCGACGCCCACCAGCAAGCGTCGCCGTCGAATAAACATCCACCGTAATATCCTCACCCGGCTCCACCGTCGCATTAGACACCGTCACAGACATCCATCGACGGCCATTCTCCAAAAAGCTCCACGGCCCCAAATGCTCCATCATCCGTTCTTGCAACACCCTGCCACCAGCACGAATACGGATACCGTAAGTATCGTCATACGTAGCTGCTGACCACGTAACCTTCAACCGCAGCGCCACCTGCTCCGCAGTCTTAGCAGGAGCATTCACAGTCAAAACATTCGACCACGTGCTACGCGATATAGACCACGGGCCACTAAACCGATCCACCGTAACCTGCTTCTTCTGGGCCTCAGCCCACCGCAAAAAGATATAAGGCGTGCTCAGCGGAGGATTAAACGACAGCACATCACTATCAATCACGCGAATGTCCTCGAAATCCACCGTGACACTCTCGCCCTCACCAAAAGTGCCCTTGTACCACTTCGCGTGCAGCATCGACCCCTTGACAGCATCCTCAACAGAAAACCGCCAGCTGCCATTAGCTTCACGAGTAACCTTCACATTCGGGTCAGACGTACCACCAGGAGTGGCCATAAGCTCCCGCATACGCCCCTGAGACTCCAGAGCCTGCTGCTTCTGCACCTCCTGCATCTGCTCAATCTGCTCCGACTGCTGAGCATCAAGCTCGGCGGTCAGGCGTTGAAACTCCTCATTCTTCGCATTGACCTCCTGCTGCACCTCCCACAGGCGCGTGTTAAGCGCAATATACGCGGGAATGAGACCAGGCTGTGGGGAAGCCTGAGTCTTTTGAAGCTGCTCATTCAGCCCCGCCAAAGAGGCCAACAAATCCTCCTGGCCTTCCCCCTCACCAGTCAACACTCCACGCACAGACTCCACGTCGGCTTTACGATTATTGGTCTCGGTGCGGATTTTGCCGTCTAATCCAGCCAGTTCACGCCGGTCGCTGACCACTGCGTTATAAATATCAGTGTTCTCCGCCAGACGGGCTTCAGAATCAGAAAGCAGCTGCCCGCCAACGTGAACTGACCAGTCATTATCCGAATGGTCCGTTCGTTTCGGCTCAATCCGCGTCACCGCCAGCGGCACCACGCGCCCCCAGATTTCAACGTTGGCAATATCCCCAACTTGAAAATCCACCATCGGCACCCACGGGCCAAGACCAGCCCTTGTAATATCCGACTCTAGGAAGAAATCCCCAGACACACGCTTCGCAGCTTCATCTAGCACCCGCTCCACATCCGACGCGGGGACCATGTCCTCCCCCTGGGCGGTGATATTCACGTCCGCCCTGACGAACCTGCGGAACATGCCACCCACGCGCCGTTTACTACCAAGGCTGGACACGTAGGCCAGCTCATTACCCGCCGCGCTAACCTCATACACATCCTCGAGGTCGACACCCTCGGGTAGGGCCAAACTGTATTTACCGAACGCGGTAGAGGCCAAGGACCGTAGGACAGTAACCTGTGCTGAGTCAGCAATAAGATAAGGCGTTGGCAATTTGCTCGACCTCCTTTCTTTTTAGTGAGTCGATTCATGTTTTTATGGTGTATACTGGGGAAATAAGAACGGCCCGTACAGGTGCTACCAACACCGGCACGGGCCTAACCACAACACACGAATGGAGCGTGATGTTATGGCTGCCAATCAGCCTACACTGTTTGATACTGAAGTCTGGAGGCCCGTCGTCGGGTACGAGGGCGCGTACGAAGTCAGCGACCTTGGACGAGTTCGAGGGGTCGATAGATTGTTGAGTGATGGCAGGAAATGGAAGGGAAAATTATTAAAATCGAGTGACAATGGGTTTGGGTATCTCCAAGTGCTTCTTGCTTCCGGCGGAGTCCAGCGTGCGAAGTATGTTCACCGTCTAGTGGCGGATGCTTTTTTGGGGGCTTGCCCCGAGGGGATGCAGGTTGATCATGCCGACAACGACCGAAAGAACAACCGGCTCAATAACCTGAGGTATATGACTGCCTGGGAAAACACCGTTCGTCAACTCGATTTCGGGAATTCATCAGCCGACAGGGTCGCGAATGGAACTCATCATGAAACAAGGAAGAAGATTTGCCCGCTAGGGCACAAACTGGAGCTTCCGAATCTTGTTCCTTCAAGCCTTAAACATGGGTTTCGAAGCTGTCTGGCATGTAGCCGGGGGCGGGCGAGAGTCCGGCACTCCCCGCACTTAAAACCTGACCTGCAGGCCGTCACAGATTCCTACTATCAGACGATCATGTCCTCATCTATTTCCCCTCAATCTGCTTAACAGTGAGGACAACGACCGCATGCGGAAACTCCCGATATCCCAGAGTTCGGGATGATTCCCCCTCACTCGGCGTGATATCCACATCTCGCGGGCTCATACTCGACGTGGCCTGCGACCAGCACCGAACCGGCTCATCACCAGGCCACCAAATATAAGCCCCCAGAATCACGCCAGCATTCTCTGCTTGCTTAGACACTGTCTCCCACAAGAAACCATCACGAGCCTCTAGGCTGATTTCCTCTGACGTATCTTTTTCCGGTACTTCCACCACGTGGTAGGGGTCGTCGACCCACTTCACGCCATCAGGGTCCGCCTGAGACCTCATCACAGCGTCTAGGGACTCCTGCGCCAAGCGGCGAATCACAAATGCAGCCCGCCCGTGCTTCCATACAAACATCGCGTTCGTTGCCAATTCCACGCGGGCCATCAGCCGCTTGCGCTGATACTCAATCCCCGACTCGTCCGACCCCACCTCGTATGGTTCTGCTTTCCACCACGCGGCAGGCCACGACACAGCCGGAATTGTGTGCCACACGTCCATACAATTCAGGGCGTTGATTGTAATCTCCGACGGGACACCATCATTGTCCTCATCGTCCGCAGTAGCATGCACGATTGCCCCACCACGACGCACCACGCGACCACCAGGGCCAGGGAATGCCGCTAGGAGCATGTAGTCGCCCTCGGCGGTAGGCAACTGGCCGGACGGGTCGAACTTGTCTAGTGCGTCCATCACCAGAAGTTCTGCTGCGCGGCTCACCGACCCATCAGGTTCACGGGCGGGGAACTTCACTTGCAGGTCTGCCGACTCCATCCACTGTTCAGGCGTATCCGGCTCTGATGGCATCGGAAGCGTAAACAGCGGGTTTCCGTCGCTGTCACCAATTCCGTACCAGCGGCCTTGGGTCTTAACGGTGTAGTCAACGGTCTTTTTCCACGATGCCCAATCGGCCACGCTCACACCTCACAAAATTCAGTTAGTCATAAAAAAGGGGAGGCGGGACCACACCTCCGAATGCTTAAAGTCCCCTTTTTAGCTCCACGGGTCAGCAACGCCGAGTGTCCACTCGAGCTGCGCACCCGCCGGCAACACCCACACCCCAGTGTCGCCCGGCGGCACATTCTCAGGGAATGCACCGTCTAGGCGAAGCACACGAGGGTTCAGGTCGATGATGGTTTCCTCCGCGGCGCGTGGAAGGGTGAACTTCGCCCCAGAAGGGTTGGTTACCACTCCCCCAGCGCCCTGGTAGCGGATTTTGGGCCATACATTAACATCACCGTGATTCGTCACTGTGACTTTTTCTGTCCCGGTCATCACTGATGATTTAGCCACACCATCAGCACATAACACCGGCACAGACAAAGTCGCCGCCGAACGCCTCCGCATATCAACCGACACACCCGGCAACACACCATCCACCACTAACTCAAATGTCAACGGGGACAGTGGGTTATCCGACTCGATGCTAATCACGCACGGGTTAGACCACGTTGCTGCAGCCCACCCCTGACGGAACCTACGGTGCGTGTCCTCCAGGTCCTCACCTTCACGGGCTTTCAGGTAGAACTCCAGCACGGTAGAAATAGGCCCGAAACGCCGCGCCCCCGGCAGCACACCAGCACCACCGGGGACCTGCAAATCAGACCGGGTTACTTCCGGCTTAAGCGTCTCCAACATCCCATACGGGGCAAGAACCTCCGACTCCTGGTCAGTGCCAGACAAGCGCCACTCATCACCCAGAGCGGTAATCAACACCACATTCAGCAATTAGACCCGCTCCTTCCTGCGAGAAACAGCAACATCACTAGCAGACCGGACAATCTTGTACGAACCATTAGTTCCGGCAGTAACCTCCGCCAACAACTCATCAATCTGGTCCGCCGTGTACATCTTCTCCCCATCAAGGTGAATAGTTGTCTCACGACGAAGCTGGTCCCGAACACCCGCATTCGCGTACTTCGAGTCCAGCTTCCAATCCACACCAGCAGCCTCAGCCGCGTCACGATTTGCCTTAGCCGCAGCCAAATACTCACCGCGTAGCTCCTCGTTACCATCAGCCCACGCCTCAGAGGACTGCTCCAACGATTTAATCGTGTAGTCCAGCCCCTTAAGCGTGTGCTCCAGCGGTGTGGTCTTTTCGTACAGGTCAA
The DNA here is from genome assembly GCF_027570195.1 of Corynebacterium yonathiae. Taxonomy (GTDB): domain Bacteria; phylum Actinomycetota; class Actinomycetes; order Mycobacteriales; family Mycobacteriaceae; genus Corynebacterium; species Corynebacterium yonathiae. The sequence goes on along the minus strand of NZ_JAKMUZ010000024.1, from coordinate 29,718 downwards.
CCTCAGCCGTGAAGTCCTCAACCTTGCGGGCTAAATCGTCCCGCTGGTCTCGGGCATCATAAATCGGCTTCAGCGCATCATTGACTCGTAGTGCCATTTCAGCTTGCGCCAACTCCGGCATGCGGGAGCGAAGCACGTCCATAGGGTCGCTGCCGCGATAGGCGGCACGCCCCATTAGTTTGAGTGTGCGGTCCAGGTTGCCCTGGTCGATGTTTGCTCCGGTTGCTCCGGCTACCGCAAAAAGCGCCTGCTGCAAAGCATCATAGTGAGCCTTCTGGCCACGATACTCATTAGCGCGAGACCCCTGCGCACCCATGGCGGCACCCCAGCGTCCTAGAGTGTTTTGGTCCATGGCCTGTTTAACCTCAGCCATTTCAGCCATGAGCTTCGCAATCTCAGCGGTGCCAGTAGCATCCTCTAACTCGATGCCCGCAACCTGGGCGGACATGCGAATCAGACGCTCCTGCGCCTTCAGTAGGTCTTGCTGGTTACGCATGTTCTGGCGTTGCGCCTCAGCCAGAGCGGCCTCTGCCTTAATCTGGTCAAGACGGGCAGAAACCTCACCCTTCAGGGCTTCAGCACGCGCCTTCTCATACGTAAACAGCGCAGAAATAGCCGCATCCGACCACTCCTCCAACACGCCCTGAGCCTCCAAGGCCTGATAGGCCATGTAGGAATCCCAGTCCTCATGCAGGCCCATCATCTTCAACTGGGCGGCAACCGCGCCGCGTCGGATTTCTTCATCCAACGCCATGCGGGCCTCGGCCACCTTCAACGCGCCCTCTGCTTCCGCAATGTAGCGGTCATGCTGCGCCAGCATCAGGTTGTACTCTGCTTCACGCTGCTCATTCGCACCACGAATCAGAGCCTGCTGCAACGAGGTAACCCTGCCCTGCAGGTCCACCACCAGCTTCGCGTAATCCGCGCCGATAGCCCAGCCATCAGCAAGAGTCTTCAGCGCATCCAGTCGAGCCTTACGAACCTTGGCGATAAATTCCTTAATTTTGCCAATCAGCTCCTTGACCTTAGCGATTACCTTCTTAATCGCCCCAACAATCGCCTTGACGATAGAAATAGCAATCTTCACCATGTCCAGAGCCATACCCAGAGTGATACCAGCAGGACCAATAAGCGCAGCCACAGCAGATAGTCCGCCAGTAAACTGCGCCAAACCGGCACCCACCGCAGCGGCAGGAACACCAAGACTAACCAGCTGGTCCGCAAACTTTTCAGCCATAGGAATAAAACCAGTGACCTGCTCTTGCGACACCAGAACAATATTGTCCAGGTCCATAGCCTGCTGTTTCCTCGCAGCGGCTAACTCCTGCTCCGCCTTAGCCACCTCTTCATTAGCCTTAGCTGCCTCTTCAGCGTTCTTCTTTCTATCCTCCTCCGAACTGTTTTGGAGTTTTTGCTGCGCCTCTCCAGCAGACTGACGTGCCTTCTGAAGAGCGTCCTCCTTCGCAGCAACATTTTCCATGTTCTTTGCGGCGCGGGCACGAGAATCCCACAGGGCATCCTCACCATCAAGAACGGACTTAACAACGTCAGCCCCCGGCAGGTCGATACCTAAATCAAGAACACGACGCACACCCTGGCGGGCGTTAATGCCCTCGATACTGTTGTAATCACCGGCCTTAAGCATCCAGTCCTGCATATCGCCGACAGTCTTGGATACCCAGGCTTCCGTGTCATCGACAGCCTTGGCAATCGCCTTAGTCTGCCCCTCAATCGCAGGGACCAAGTCGCCCAAGGAGCGAATCATATCCGACATTCTCGACCACTGCGATGCGGTAAACACCGGCTCCGGCCTGCCCGACAGGTTCTGAGCAAGCCCACCATGCGGCAACCAACCACCCTGGTCATACAGACCGAGCTTCTCACCAGCCCACTCAGTAGCAGACTTGCCAGCAGACTTAACAATGTCGCCAACCTCGGACGCTGCCTCATAGACAGTACTTAGACCGTCCCCGAGCGCATCCACACCAGCCTTAACCCCCTTAGGTAAGACTTCCTTACCGGCGCGGTACACGCCGCGAGGAATTTCCTTCCACGCGGGCGGGCCAGACGGCAACATCGACTCAATCGGATTAAGGATGTGATTTATCGCGCCCTTAGCCTTATCGAGGATGAAATTCATCATCTGCTCCGGCGACGGTCCACCACTGCCCTTACCGACGACAAACGCGCCGCCAGGGCCAATCGGTAGGTGATAATGCGTAGTGAAGTACGAATCGTTAGCTCCGACAGCACCAGTGCCGTACTTCACCAGGGATGGTGAACCACCGGACTCGACGTTAACCGCGCCAATACGCGACGTCGCACCAAGGGTACCGGCAGTGTGACCGCCTGCAGCACCTCCGTTCGTCACACCAATAGAAAATGTGTGCGCCTTAAGACCCGCGACAAAACCCTGCGGGCCAGACGGGTGCTGCTGGTTGCCACCACCGTTAAACGCCATGGTAGCCCACTGACGAGCACCAGTACCGCCGCCAATCACATCCGCAATACCGGACATGAAACCGGAGCAGTCAGTACCGCCAGCACCGTCAGCAGACCCGCCCAGAACATACGGTCGTCCACTACGGGACTTCGCCCACTTGTGAGCACGCTCCAACTGAAGCTCCCACATCGGGCGAACCTCGCCACCATCCTTAAACGCCGGGAACAACGACGGCGCCGCACCAAGAAGATCACCCTTCTTGTTATCCACATGCTTAGGCAATAAGGTCAAGTCATTACCGTCGAAGCTAAAGGCCTGCCCATTTTGGATAGCATCACGCATAGCGTAAACAGCCTGCTGGCCACCAGCCTTAAGCACATCCTTAGCCGTCCATACGTGCTCGCCATTTGACAGCCACGCAGGAATATCATCCGACGTCCCAGAACCCGGTCCACGGATAGCACCACCAGTGGCATAACCACCGATGGGACTCAACCTCTTAGCCGTCTTCGGATTCAACGGCAAGAACGAACCGATGGTATCCCACGCCTTAGCGATACCATCGTTGTACACGGTATTGATCATGAAGTTGATCGGAGCAGCAAGCGCCGACTTCAACCCATTCCACACCGTCTTAATACCATCAACAACCGTGCCGAAGAATCCCTTCAGGCGGTCAAGTGCACCACGGAACGGCGTAAACACATTGTCATTAATCCACTGATACGTGGCGTGCAGACGGTCGGACATCCAATTCCACTTGTCAGCAATCCAACCAGCAACAGACAGGACAGCTTCCCAAATTCGGTGGAATCCGCGAATCTGACGCTGAATGACGTTCTCATTCAACCAATTCCAGATGTTCAGCAGAATGCCATAAAGCCAGTTCCACTTATCAGAAATCCAGCCCGCGACCGCGGATACCGTATTCCAAATCAGGTGGAATCCATTAATCATAAGTTGAATTACGTTGTCACGAATCCATCCCCATACCGTGGAGAGAATCGACGACAACCAGTTCCACTTATCCGCAATCCAGCCGAGGACCGACTGAATGATTGGCCACAGGGTGTTCTGGAAGAAGTCCACCATGGGGTTTAGGACGTTATCTCGAATCCAGCCCCATACTGCGGAGAACTTATCCGACAGCCACTGCCAAGCGTCACCAATCCACTGGAATACGCTCTGCAGCGCAGGCCACAACGTGTTCATGGCGAAGTCCGCTAGCGCCTGCCACACCGGCTGAATGACGTTCTCCCACGCCCACTGGATAGCAGAGGATAGAAGATTCCAGGCGATAAGCAGCGGGGCCAAGATGATGGTGGCGATAACACCAATCGTGATTTTCGCCAGCTCCAAAATACCGTTAAACACCGGCTGGATAACGTTCTCCCACGCCCAGGACAAACCATCCCACAAGGCAGTGAAAGCATCACCAACGAAGCCCAGAATGGATTCAACAACAGGCCATACGTTCTCCTGCAGGAAGGTCAAGAACGTGCCAATCCACTCCGACACAGTAGTGAATGCCGCAGCCGCCTTTTCACCCAGCCACGTGAACGCTCCAGCAACCTTTTCGACTATGGTCTGTGCAATTTCCTGAATTGTCTCGATAACCGGCGCCATCGTTTCACGCGCCTCACGAAACTTTTCAACCGCACTATCCCACAGGTTTTTCGCCCAATCGAAGAAGCCAGACATCTTTTCCTTGACGGAATCCCATCCAGACTTCAAAATATCCATGAACTGTGACCACAGTTCCTTGCCGGTCTCTGTTTGGGTAAAGAACCAGGTCAAACCAGCTGCCAGCGCAGTAACAGCCGTGATGATAAGCCCAATCGGGTTAGCCTTCATCACTGTATTCAAGACCTTCTGCGCTGCGGCAGCGCCCTTAGTGGCCGCCTCCCACAGCTTCGTGGCCTTCACACCAGACATAAGCCACTTGACGAACCCGCCGGCAGCCATAATCTTCTGGTATTTCATCCAGGCCTTATAAGACCCGACAAGAACGCCAACCGACACAGCCAGTGAACTAATCCAGTCCTTATTCTTCAAAATCCATTCAGCTGCGTCTTTGAGCCACCCCACTACAGACTTCAGGACATCTCGAGTGACCTCCAGGGCTGGCTTAATCGTCTCCATGACATTCTTCGCAGCTTCAACACCGTCTTGGATAGCCGGCACCATGTAGGTTTTGAAAAGGTCGATGCCTGCATACGTCCAGTCGGTCATCTTCTCCGCTGCTGCGCCAATTAGCGGATTAAGCTCCTCTAGCACAGACTTCGCCGCATTGTTGAAAGCGGCCTTCATATTTGTCAGGCGACCGGACGTAGTTTCCGCCATCTTGCCCATAACGCCGGACATGGAAGCCACGTCACCGGCGATACCTTCCGAGCCTTCACGGATACCCTTGGTGAGCGCGTCGATTCCTTCCTCTGCGGAGACCTGACCGCTGGAAATCATCTTCTGCATCTCTTCGGTCGTAACACCGAACTCGTTCGCCAGAATCGTCAAGCCCTGGACACCACCCTGTGACAGGGAGTTAATCGTGTCCATGGAAATCTTGCCTGATGCGGCAGCCTTACCGAACGCATCGGCCATAGAGTTCAGCGCCTCTTCGCCCTTACCAGACGCAGACGCAGCTTCACCCAAAGCGGTGACAATCCCAGCAGTCTTATCTGCTTCCACGCCGAAAGCAATGAGATTTTTACCAGCACCGGCCCATGCATCAAACGAATATGGAGTGTTCTGGTTAGACTCTTCCAGCTCCCCCATAACTTTTGTGGCTTCCTCAGCAGACCCCATCAGAATGCCCAGAGAGGCGGTCGTGTCCTCAATAGAGGTGACCTTGTCAAAGCCCTCCTGCAGCGTTCCGGCCACACTGTTGATACCGGCAAGTCCAACGGCGATACCACCAAGCTTGCCCAGCGGCTTCAGCATGCCTGCGAAGCGTGCCCCCCATCCCTCAGCCTTATTGGAGGAATCCTCCATGGCAGCGTCCAGGTCGGAGAACTCGCCGCCCATCTTGGACAGCTCCTCCCGGGTCACGCCAAGTTGGTCAGCTAATTCGTCTTGCGCCTGGTCGTAACGCGACAGAGTGGACTGCAAGTCGTCAAGCTGGTCTTTATGTTTTTGCTCCGCTACGCGGGTATTAATCTCAGCCTGCTCTAGTTTCTCAGTCTCGCCGATAACACGAGCCTTAGCCTCCTTGACCTTAGCCAACTCAGCAACGCCCTTATCGCCCTTTTCCAGAGCCGCCTGGTACTTATCCTCAGCGTCCTGAAGTTTCAGGGTTGCAGCCTCGAGCTTTTCTTTCTGGGCTGCTTGCTTGGATGCAGACTTCTCATAAGCACGGTCCAGGTCCTGCAGCTTAGATGAGGAGGCTTTAACCTGACGCTCGAGGTTCTCAACCCCCGACCCCACGCCTTCAGACATGGCTTTGCCGGCGCGCTCACCGGAAGCCTTAGCTGGCTTCTCCAAGCGCTCAGAAAACTCCTTAGACATACCTTTGAAGGTTGGGATAACCGGGACTGATACGAAACCAGCAGCCATATTAAAAACCTCTCATCCCCCACCCTTTAGGTGGGATTCAATTCCTGCAACATGCGCAAAGACTCCGCCTGCGACGACTTAAACGAACGACTAGAACCATCCGACAACACGCGCCGCCTGTCCTGTCCCATACGCTCACGCTTCTCGGCAGCGATACGTGCCTGCTCCGCTTCCTTCTCCAAATCCTTGGGAGACTTCAAGAATGGGTGCTCAAAGCCCTTGTCCATCTGACTCGTCTGGAACAAAGACACAGCCAAAGCCGCCTTATCAGCAGGCTTAATATCCATGCGTTTAGCCCCAACACGAGACTCCGGGCGCTCCAACAAATCCTGATACAACGCCACAACCCGACGCGTAGACAGTGGCCCATCAGGGTCGAGCCAATCCCGCACATCAATGCCGATGCGCAACAAATCAACCTCAAGAAGGTCAATATCCTCCACCGCGTGAGCAGCCAAGGCGAGCTTAAAAATACTCAACCCACAAGCCTCAAGATAAGCCTTCAACTGCCCGGAAAGACCCCCAGACAGCATGGCCGCAGTCATGGACTTCACCCGCGATGATTCGTCATACAAGCGCCAAAGAATCCGCGGATTCTCCAGCAACTGCCCCAAATCCTCAAACCCGAGAAACATAGGGTCACGCCGCGCCCGATAACGCACCCCACCGCAGGTGAACTCCACCCAAGCACCCGGCTCATCCTCAAGAATCAGCCGGGCAGACATTACTTATCAGCCAGCTCCGTAGCACGCTGAACAACCGGCCCAATAACCTCATGCAGGTCCTTACGAGTAGCGCCAGTCCAATCCAGCAGCTTACGGGTCTTAGCGGTCAGCTGAGCCATCAGCATGCCCTCAATATTGCCCTCATGGGCCAAGGACGATACAGACGCCGGCAGCATATCGCGGTCAACAATGACCTCAATATCCACCTTCACACCATTAATCAGCTCAACCTCACGCTCGGTGTAAATACCGTCAACAATCTGGCCCTCACCACCAGCATTCTTGGTGGTCTCGTTCTTCACGACCTCAACCTGGTCAGTGTTCTTCTTCTGTGCCATGGTGATTCCTCCTATGGAATTAAAAAGACCCCGCACTCTACGGGGCCAAACAGGGCGGTGATTCCTAGACAAAAAGTCTTAGGTAGGGCCTTACGCGGAATCACCACGAAAAGACGCAAGGCCCATCAAAGAATTAACTACGCTTCAGCGCCAGCATCACCGGTGGTCTCACCGGATTCAGACGGAGCAGACGGCTCATCGCTACCGCGAACGCCTTCATTGCCGCCCGTAGCGGTCTCTCCAGTCTCCGGGTTCTCGTACTCATGCAGGGTCACGTCACCAGACTTATCGTCGGTAACAACCATGGCGGTCAGGCCATTGGAAGAAGCCTGCGGGTGGAATGCAGTGCCAGCCTCAATCTGGGCCTGAACGTCTGCAACATCCTGGAAGACCTTCTCTTCAACGCGGACCACAGAGCCATCCTCTCCGACGATGTAGAAACGCTCCTCGTAGTAGCGCTCATCGTCACCATTGTTGAACGTAATCTGAACCGGGCGGGCCTGCGGGTCCTTAGCGGTAACACGCTCGTTAACCACCAGGTCAGCCTTCTCACGGGACACCCAGATACGAACCAGGCCGGAGGTGAACTTGTGAACAAACGCCACATAGCCCTTAGCAACCTGGTCAGAGTGCTTGCCGTAAGTAGTGCCATCCTGAACCACAGCGCCCGGATTCTCGATGTAGCGCATAACCGGGGAGCCAGCGATACCATCCACCGCGGCGGTGATAGCGCCAGCGGTGTAGGAGGTGGAGGACTGGCCACCGGTCAGGTTGGTGGTATTGGAGGAAACCTCACGAGTGTGGCCATGCTGAGAATCAGTAGGCTCCAGGCCAAGGGATTCCCACTCGCCGACAAACGCGCCGGTCTTCTTATCAATAATCGGGTCATCAGAGAAGTTGACCAGTACCTCACGGTCCTCCAGGACTCGCAGGTCAAGGCCAACGCTACGATTCTGAGCCATTGTTATCCCCTTTCAAAGGACATAAAAATAACCACCCCGACCTTCGAGGTGGCAAAAGAAAATGTGCGGATTAATTTGTTCGCGCCGGCGACTGGAAGAAAAGCTTGCCGATACCGACCGACAAACTCATCGTCGACACAAACCCAGTTGGCTGATACGACGGCCCAGACCCAAAGAACTTCGAGTCAGACCGCGACACACCAAGACCAACACCAGTAATGCCCTGGGTCAAAGCCGTGTAAAGACTCCTCCCATAGCGACGCACCATCATATGGTCCGGCCCGTACACGCTGACCTTCACGAGGTCACGCGAGTGGGCGGAATCATCAACTTCTTGCACGTCACTACTGACCACGATGGCTAAACCATCCTGGTGACAGTTGTAACCATCCGGCAAGAAGTGAAGATGAACCATGTCATGGTCCGCTTCCGGGATAAGCCGCAGCACGTGCTTGTGTACCAGGGCGGGCGGGTCAGGAGTTACCCCAAAATCAGGAAGCATCCTTCACCGCCTTAGTGAGAAAACCGTCCTTAGCCTGCTTAGCAACAGCGCCAGGGTGACGCACCGTCACCACATGCGTAGGACGGTTCGTGCCACGGGTAGCGCGGGTGACCTTCACAACGTCACCACCCTCACGTAGGAAAGCGCGGTCGCGGGAGGAAAGGTCATTAACATCAGGCCAGCGAAGTTCAATGTACTTTTTAACCTGCTCCGCCTTTTTGCGGGACGCTTCCTGCACCTGTGGTTGCTTCGCCATCTGGGAGAAAAGCTCATGGTAGTTAAGCGACACCGTCACTCACCTCCCCACGCTCCACGATGAACACGACCTTCGGCTGGTGCCAGCTGACTACGGGCCGTCTGCCCACGCTGTAATCAAACGATTTACGCTGCTGCACCGTATAGTCCTCACCACGAATAGTGACCGTATCCCCATCGGCCACCACCGTCCCAGGCGGGGCTAGCACCTGCAGCTTCGAAATATCCCCATGGGTAAACCCGTCACCTTTAACGACCTGGTCACCCGCGGGGGATACTACACAATGCTCAATCACACGCCCCGGCGCGTACTGAGGCCGGCCACGATGGTCACGACCCACCATGCCGCCCTTAACCGTAATAGGCTCACCGGCTTGGTCTGGGCGAATCATGGTGACCACCTCTCCGGCCAACGCCGCGGTCGAGGAAACCTGCCACGGGCACCACGATGCCACAGGCCAAGAAGCTTCAGCAGCTCGTCTGTGAGTCGAACACCGCCCCAAGAGACGGAATCCACATCAGAGAACGTCACCGAATCCGACTGTGGACCCGTAGTGGACGAAATAGACCGCATGCCAGTATTAGTGCCCACCAAAGTCGCAGCAGACACCATCTCGAGCACCACGCGCCGCGCCGCAGCCTCCAACCACGGGACTGTTTCCAGCTCCGCGTGGAAGTCACGGCCAGCACGAAGAAACGCCACCTCAATCAGCTCCACTGAATCATCAATGAGAACCTCAAGGCGCTGTTTCTCCGCTTCGGTCAGCTCACGCGGTAGGCGGTCAGCCACATACTCTACGTCAATATCAAGCACGGCTAACCTCCCTAACTGCTACTGAGTAGCGGCGATAATATCTTTCTTCGACAAGCCCTTAGTCACAATGCCCTGCGCCTCCGCGTACTTCCGCCACTCATCAAGAGATGCGGCCTTAGCCGGGCGAGGAACATCACCCTTAGCGGGTTTGCCCACAGGCTTGTCCTCTACGGTGGGTTTTTCTACCGGTTTACGTGCAGCTGGCTTCTTTTCAGCCTTATCAGGCGCATGAGAAACAGCACCGCAGCTGTCCAACCACCGAGCCGTTTCATCATCCACCTCAACGACAGCGCCCGGAGAATACAACTTATCCTCCGGGCTCCAATGCTTCGCTAACGTGACCTTAACCATTAGGCGATACCGGTCAGCTTAACGACAGCCTTCGGATTATCCACCGCGATAGCGCGCTTACGCACCAGGTCAGAACGCCAGGACATGGTCGGGCCACCAAGCTCAGACTGACCACCCTCAGAGTACAGAGGAGTTGCGGTCAGCGGCATGGTGTCGGACTTGAAGCCCACACCCTGAGCCTCGAACACGTAGGCATTACCCGGCTCAATCAGGCGGGAGGTAGCCACACGCAGAGTTCCGAACAGCTCCGTGTCACGCAGTCCACCAAAGATGGAATCACCATTCTGGTTCAGGAAGATGGGGTTATCCAGAGCAGCGGCACCAATGTAGTACTTCTGCATCTGCTCGTTACGAATCAGCTTCGTGTAAGAAGCCGGGTGCAGCAGGATGGTGTTCGGCTCATAGTCGAACTGGCGGTTCAGGTCATCACCCTCATGGGCGGACTGGACCAGCTCCACAGCGTCGAAAACATCCTTGACAGGGTCGCCACCGGTCCACGGTGCGGAAGCCTGAAGCTCAGGAATCTTAGCGGACTCAAACACACCAAGTACCGCGTTAATACCGTGACGAATAACGGTCTTTTCCAGCGCCTGAATGTGGCGGTTAACCTGGTCAACCTTATTCTCGTTGCGCATCTCGTAGGAAATGCGGATAGCCTCACCAGACTTAATTCCGTAAGCAGCACGCAGCGGGCCAAGCTCCGGGGCGGAAACAGGAATCTCACCAAACTCGGCGATTTCCTCAGCATCATCAGCAAGATACTCAGCTGCGGCCTCACGGAAAGCCACAACACCCTTATTCGCCTCAGCCTGGCGGAAGAACAGGTCCTCCAGGAACTGGCCCTGCAGGCCATCAACAACACGCTGAGGGATGAAGGTCGGGTCCTCCATCATCTCGGACACGGTCAGCTTCGGGCCATCGTAGGCGCTAGTAATAAGCTCACTCATTCTTATTTCTCCTTTTCAGAAAAGTTGGGTTAGCCCGCAGATGCCGGAGCAATAACAGGGGTCACGAGGGTGGTACGCACGGTCTTACCGTCGCCATTGCGGGCGGCGACACCTACAAGCAGGGAGCCAGAGGTGGATACCTTGCCGTCAGCGGCGGCATACACCGCAGCGCCCTGCTTAATCTCAGCAGCGGCACCATCAACCTCGAGCGGCACGGTGGCAGGGCCGATATGCACGGCAACGATTCCCGGCGCGCCGAGCGCCAGGGTGTTTTCCGCCTGCTCATCCTTAGGGGCATTGGCATTCTCAGTGACGGCACCAAATACGGGGCCAGCAGCCGCAGCATGCTTAACGCCGTTCTCGCCTACCTGTACGAGGCGGAACTTAGTGACATCTTCTTCGGCCTTGTAGCTAATCGGGCCGGAACGGAAAGTAGGATTCGACATTACTTCTTCTCCTTAGTGAAAATTCTTACGGGTCAGGAAGCCAACCTTGTCGGCCTTCGCACGCACGGTCTTAGCCTCATCCGGCTCCGTGTCCTTGCCGTAGCCAATCTCCGCACGCGGGATAGTGCCAGCAGGGTTAGAACCGTAGATGTCACGAGCGGCCTCAGCGTCACGCTTCATCGCCGCAATGGCCTTAGTGCGGCGTGCGGCGGAGATGCGGCCTTCCTTAATCCAGCCATCCACCTCGGCTACGAGGCTTGCTTCCTTCTGCTGTTCCATGGCCTTCCAGCCGTGCTGTGCAGCGGCCTTCAGCTCAGCGTAGGTTTCAGCATCCAGGGTGATGGTGTCCTCCGCTGGTGCGGAAGTTTCCGGGGCGGTCTCCTGGGTGGTTTCTTCCTCAGTGTTAGCCGCGGCCTTCACCGTGACAGGAACGGTCAGCTCTACCGGCTCACCAGAACCACCGTTAACAGCAACAGTGAACTGAACCTCAGTATCAGGTTCAACATTGGCCGGCGCAGTCACCTTAAGGGCACCAGTGTCCTCGGCAATCTCACCAGTCCAACCCTCTGGGGTATTGGACAGTTCGAACGTGACACCAGCCGGGACGTCCTCGTTTGGAGCCACCTGCACTTCACCAGTTGGCACAACAGTAGTGCCTTCCGGGTAGGTCAGGTCAACAGTGGCGGTCACGGTGACCTCCTCATTAAAAAAGCCGGACAGCTTCTCACGAAGCACATCCGGATGCACGCCCAATTCTTGGGCGAGATTCTTGATGCTCATAGCATCTCCTTCCTGCCCATCACTGGGCATAGTTGTGTTGTCCCCCGATTCCGACCGGGTGACAGACAGCGGCGGAGCCGCAGCCCGGGTTTCAATATCAGGAACACCACGACCTCCCGCATGTTTAGCGAACCTAGACCGGCCCGACGCCATCACAGCGTGACGCTTCTCAGCCTTAGCTGACTTTTCAAACTCGGCGACAGCGTCCGCCAGCCCAGCCTCAACAGCCTGCTCAGCGGTAAAAGTAGTGTCCTTCTTCATAAGCTCACGCCAATACGCAGGCTCCTGCCCCGTCTTCTCGGCATAAATGGTGGCGAGGTTATCTGTAATCTGATTCAGGTCGGAGGCAAGCTGCGCCATCTCCTCCGAATTGCCCATGCCCTGTGACCACGCACCATGAATAAGCAGGCTCGAGTTAGGCGACATGATAAGACGGTCCGCGCCACCAACAGCGATGAACGACGCCGCGGATGCGGCCATACCGTCCACATACACCGTCACCACATCGGGGTAACGACGTAGCGCATTAAGAATCGAGATTCCTGCGTAAACATCGCCGCCAAACGAATCGACACGAACATTAATCGGGCCTTCGCACTCATTCAGCTGCGCCACAATGTCTTTAGCCTGAACCTCAAACCCAATATCGCCATAAATAAGAATCTCGTTCAACGGATTCACTCCTTAGGTTCTTCAACGGGTTTAACGTCGGTAGGTATCTCGTCCTGAGAACTCAGCGTGACACCCATCTGCTCTTCAAGCTGTTGACGCTGCTTCTTGGACTCCAGCGCGTCGGTCAATTTCTGCTTCGGCGGCAGCGTGTACCGGCGACGCAGGTCCTCCTCCAGGTCCTTATCGCCAAGAATCAACCCGGCATTCTTCAAACCAGCAAGGTCCGCGGCGCTGATTTCCTTCTTAGAGGCAATCGGGTCGAACGTCACCCGCGGCACCAGGCCAGTGTGTTCTGGGAATGCCACACGCACCAGGTCCTCCACCACGTGCTGGGTAGCAATATCTGCTAACCACTCCGCCGTGGTCTGTAGGGACTGAATAAACAGGTCAGACTGGGTCTCAGCCAAAGCGTAAGAGCCGCCCTTACCTTCAAGGTTTAGGAAGTGGGCCAACACGCTCTTAGCAATCATCGAATCGTGGTAATTAATCGCCTCACGCGGACTAACAAGCTGCCCAGACGTACCCAACAACTGCAACTTCGCACCGGTCGGAATCGACGCACCAGAATGCACACCAGAACGAAAACCCTCAACAATGGACTGACCATCCTCAAGGTCCTTATCCGGGTCAGCAGCCACATCCGAACCCGTATACACAGGCACACCCATACCATTACGGTCCAGGGTGTTTAACTCCAGCCGCAGCAAAGAATCCCTAAGCTTCCAATGCTTATAAGCCGGGCGCAGCACCGACTTACCAAGCCACTGCGACCCTTCATCATCAAAGACATAAGCCACAAGCCTGTCAACAGGAATAGTTCGCGCATCATCCACACGGGAACGGGAAGCCAGCGGGGTCTGCCGAATCGACGACAGGCCACCATCATCATCCACGTTGATTTGGTCAATCGTGCCCGGCCACCTAGGAGCCAGCTTCACCAAATGCTCACGCCCATCCAAGCCAGGCTCATACACCTGCTCAAAGAACATGTGCCCAAACTGCAAAGCCTTCAACGCCTGCTCCAGGTGCTTCTCCCACGACACACGGCCAGTACGAGGCGCAAACGGCTTATTAGGGTCCTCACCCTTAGCACGCAGCCGCAGGTCCTCACACACAGCGGCAACAATCTCATCCGGCGCACCATTCGGGTCCACAAACCACGTAGCACGACGAATCGGCAACGTCACCGCACGAAGCACCGACGTAACCTGCGCATCCTCACGCCCCATCTTCGCAAACACCTTAGCGGAATGAGGGAACCGAAGCTCCCAATTATCCTCCGCAAGCGCAAAGTTACGGGTGGCCCGCGCATGGCCAACCTCACGCACATTCAAACCAGACATGCCGGCCACCTCCTTAGAAACTCATCTCAGACACACGACGCTGCCTCTTCACAGCACGCGCCGCACTCACGTAATGACGGGTGCGCTTAACATCAACCTCGACATCACCAACACCAAATTCCTGCAACCCCCACACCGCAAGCGACGCGGCCACAAGAACAGTCACATCACCGGAATAACGGTCAAGACTGCGATAACGCCCATTCTTAGAACGCTCCTCAGCAACCCCCAACGCATCCAACCAACGCTGCGAACCATCATGCGCAATACGCTTCTCCGCCCACATGCGAAGAAACAACTCATACGCCTTCGAAACCTGCGAGCCGCTCAACGTCTCCGGGGCCACCCCAATCCCCCGCAAAGGCTCCACCAACGTAGAACACTGCCCAGAAGGGTCCAGCACCACCGCAGACGGGTCATTCAACTTCACCGTCGCACCAACCTTGTCCACAACCAGGGCACGGTCAAACTCCTCATACGGAGCCAAAGACAAATAAACCTTCTCCCCCCACTGCGCCGCAGACACCACACCAACAGACTCACCATCAGGTGTTACATCCACAGCAAGGCAAGACTCCCCCAACGCAGACGGCATCAACGCAGACGCAGACGACCACGCCTCAAAATCAATAACCGGAACAAAGTCATCAACCACATCACCATCACGAGGCACCCACTCGCCCTGCCCCAGTGTTTCCACCAAGAAAGGCTCCAACAGTGCCTCCGAGCCACGAGCCGACGCAGCCTCAGAACGAACCTCATCCAACTGCACACCAGGACGCGGCTCATTCACCAACGACGGATTAGCCTTAACCCACGTCGCCTCATCAAACGGGTCATCATCCTCCTCACGGCACCACTCCTTAAAAAGCATGCCGTCAGCACCATCCAACGCAGCCCAACGCTTCGCAGAGAAAATCGCACCATGAAAATGCTCACGAATATTCACCGGCGACGAAATAAACACCTTCTGCGCATTAGGCCGCGCCTTCGTCGTGTTATTCATCGCCGCATAAACCTCATTAGGGAGGTCAAAACACTCATCAAAAATCAACCAGTCAAACGACAAACCACGACCAGTTTTCTTAGTGCGCGTGCGGTAATAAATCTTCGCCTTATTCGGAAACTTAATAGCATCCTTGCCATTACCAAGCACCGGCTTCGGGAACTCGCCCGGATGCTCATCCTCCCACCACTCCATAAGAGCAGGGTTAGCTTCAATAACATCCCACAGGCGGTCACGCGCATCCATGGCAGTATCCAAGAAGTGCGCCGAGTGCATGATGCGCTCCGCACCACACAAGTAGATAGCCACCAGCTCCAGGGCTACAAGGTAAGTTCCCTTACCGTTCTGGCGAGCTAGTGCGGTAACCACTTCACGTGAGGACCACATGCCCTCATCAGTCTGCAGCAGCGTATCCCGCAGCAGGTCCTCCTGCCACGGGTACAAGTCAAGACCTGCCCAGCGGACAAACTCGCAGGCACGCTCCGCAAATTCAGCATCGCCAGTAGGAACATTCTGATGAGTAGGCGTCTGACACCCAATCAACCAATCAGGCTTACCCATCAGACACCTCCAACATCTAATTCACCAGCTTGAAACCGCCGAACTTATCGCCCTTCGGTCCAGAATCCTCCTTCGAAGCATGAGAACGCTGACCAAACAAGTCCGGGCGCTCCTTAATCCAGCCACGAATCTCCGCCGAAGCCATACGCTCCACCTTCACTGCTGGATGCTCAATCGGCTCCCCCGACTCCTTCGCCGCAACAGGCCCTTCCTCGGCGATAATCATGCGAGCTTCACGAACACGCCCAATCAACTGCGCCACAATCTTCACAGCACGAGCGTCAAACTCATTCAGCTCCCTACCGTCCGCTAAACCTTCCTCTAACTCGTCAAGGGTCATAGCCTAGGCAACCTCCTAACAGGCCGTCAGAGGGCCATACAGGCCCCAAAAATCACGAAATTTCAGTGCGGAGAGAGATCTTCTGACTGAGCGGGGCCAAAGGGGGAGTCAGAAAGGGAAGGGGCCTAAGATTCTTGGTGGCCCCCATCGTTTTATTTTTTCACGCCCAGATGAATCCGTTTCCGTTTGGTTTGTCAATTTTTGCCCCCGTGTGGGTGGGTCGTGGGCGGTCCCATGCTCCGCCTGAGCGGTTGCAGGTGCGGTGGAGGAGTCTGGTGGCTTTGGTGGTCTGCTTGTTCTCCGCGTATTTCAGCGCGCTGCCTGGTCCGTGGTCGGCTTCGAGTGCTGCGTTGTCGAAGTTTTTGGCTGCGGTTTTGTACATTGGTTTGCCGCATTCTGGGCATGGTGTGCCGTCTTTGTGGCGTGCGAGGAGTATTCGGCGTTGTTTTTGGTGTTGTGTGCCGTATCCGCGCTCTGTTGTTGTTTTGGGTGTTTTGGTTTTCTTGTCGTACCAGGCGGCTGCGATTTTGAGCATGTGTTTGGGGCGCTCTTGTTTGCAGCGTGACATGACTATGTCTTTGCCTGGGTCGATGGTGATTATTTCCGCGCCGGATTCTTGGTATTTGGTTAGCAGGTTGGTGCTTGGTGTGGAGTGGATTATCCAGATGTTGAATGTGCCGTCGTGTTTGTTGATGGCTGTGTCTATTGCTGTTTGGCGTGCTTTTTGTGTGACGCTTTTGATGTGCGTTTCATGCTCGTGGTTTGCGGGTTCTAGTCCTGCGAGTGTGTTGGCGAGTTCGTCGTAGTCGATGGTGATGTCGCCGGGTTTGCGGTGTTCTCGTATGTAGGTGGATTTGCCAGCTGCGGGTCTAAGGAGGCCCCGTGACTATGTGGATGGTCATGGGGCCAGTCTCCTTTCTTTGTGCCTTGTTCTGGTCGTGAGCCAGCGGCCTGCGCCTCAGGTTGTTGCTCAGAGTTGCTTTAACTTTTCAATGCGTTATTGACGGTTAAAGGGTGAGGTGGCTACAAGGCTTGGTGTCTTGTTCCGGTCTTGAGCCGGTGGCCTGCACTCGGGGTTTGAATTTGTCCTGGTGGATAGGTGGTGAGTCAGGCGACAAGACTTGGTTAAAACGATTAATGCCCCCAACGTTTGTGTTGAGGGCATAACTTGTCGTCGCGTCGATTATACATCATTTGTGGGCACGTGCATTATTTAGCCTCCCATTATTTGGTTTCCTTGAGTCTAAGGTTTTTCGACCTTGAATAGGGCGTCAGCGTCTGATGGGTACATTTCAATTACTGTATTGCTAGACGGGTTGATTACGGCAATTTTACCTGGGTGGATTCGCGTGTACCTGTCTCCGTTTTTGACTTTGATATATCGCAGTTCGTCACTTCCTTGTTTGACTTTCGCGTCGATTGACGAGCCGGGGAAAGCGTACCGGATTAGGTCTACAACCTTTTTGCTTTCTTCGATGGTGCAAGGTTTCGGCATGAGGATGAGGGCGTAGCTGTTGTCTCGTGGGGTCCCCTGCCGGATTAGGTTGTTTTCCCATTTGTTCATAGCGTGAGCGTGTTGTGATACTCGTGTCATTTCGTTTCCTTTTTCGCGTGGTTGAGTGCTTCGGTGAGTAGGTATCCTCCGCGTCCGTTGGGCATGGTGGTGCGGGTGATGTGGCCGCGTCTTGCCCATCCTCGGATGGTGTCGGCGGTGGTGGGTATGCCGCGTGCTCGTAGTTGTCGTGCTATGTGTTCTGCTCCGTGTCTGGGTTCGGGTTGTTTGGCGATGGTGTTGGGTTCGGGTGGGTTGCACCATTTGTTGATGGTGTGGGCCTGGTCCTCAAGCTCCTGCATGAGGTCTGCTGCCCAGTCCAGTTCGGATAGGGGTTGTGCGTGCCATGCGATGAGGTGGCATAGGCGGGGGGCTGATAGGTCTCCGTCGTGTATGCGGATGCCTATGCCGTCTGTGCCGAAGGCGTTAAGGCAGAGTTCCCGAAGGTTTTGCTCCATCTCTACATAGCGGTTTACCCATAGCCAGTTGCCGGGCGACTTCGGCCCCAAGCCTTTAACAACGTTGCGGGTCTTGACCTCGGGTGGGTTGGGTGTGGTGTGTTTGAGGGCGTGTAGTTGAAGGTAGTGGTGTTTGAGTTCACGGGCTGTGTCGCGGAGTTCAAACTCGTTGGTCATGCTTTCTCCTGAAAAGCGAAAGACCCCGCGGTGTGCGGGGCCTGGTGGTGTGTGGGCTAGTGGGCGTGGGGAGTGGGGCTCATGCTTCCTCCGTGTAGTTGGCTGCTGCGAGTAGGGCGTGGGCGAGGTTGCGGGCTTGGTCTGTAGTCATCCAATCAAAGGGGCTATGCAGGTCTGTATAAACGTCGGTATCGTTGTCTTCCAGCCAAACTTCTCCGTTGTGCCATATCAGCGCTCCGTCTGTGCCGGGAGAAGGCTCTGGTAGGTCTGGTGCGAGTAGGTTAAGTTCGTTTAGCAGCGTGGCGATCTGTTCGGGGGTGTAGCCGCGTGCGGCCGCAAACTTGATTGCTTTTGCCGCCCGGTCTTGGTTATTCATCGTGGTCTCCTTGGATTTTTGCGACGGTGGTTTTTATGGCATCGGCTACTCGCTTTTGGACTACTACATCGTCGCTATTTTCGGCGGCGAGCCGTGTTTCTTCTACGAGGTATCCGAGCGCGTCGCGTAGGTTGATTACTTCCTGTGCGAGTTGTGGGGCTGCGGATGCGAGGTTTACGTCGTGGTCGTTCCTGCTCCAATCGACTGCCTGGTCTGCGTTCCATAGCACTTCTCCGTGCTGGCTGGTGATGCAGCCGGAGTCTCTTGTTTCCCACGGCCCTGGTGTGGATTGGTCGAGTAGGTGTTTCAGGTGGGTGGTGGTGAGGTCAGTCATTGGTTTCTACCTGCTTCTTTGCTAGTTCTACTGGAACACAGCCTGTGTAAAGGTTGTTGCTTTCTGCGGCTTCTACTGTGCCTGGCGGACAGTCATCTCCGGAGTCCGCAGCAGCCCCTACAAAACCTCCTAGGCCTGCTCCTGCCAACGTCGCACCAGCAACTATGGCAGCTGCTCTCCAAAAAGGTTCGGGTTCGGACGCGGTAATCGCAATAGTTGCTCCGCAACAAACGATCGCTCCGATGATTGCGGCGGTAATCATTCCTGCACCTCTGTGAGTGTGTAGCGCTTACCGGTCGGGGTCATGCTTCACCACCCGCAATCGCATCAAAGTAACCGTCAGAAATGCGCTTCAGCTCCGGTTTAAGGTGCGGGCGGCGACGAATATAACGGTGCGCTTTCTGGCAAGCTACACACATTCTGACACCACGATTCAATTGGTAAGGATCAAGGTTCGGCGCAGCTAGTGCGTGGCCTTGGGGACAATGATCATTCCGGGATTTGTTGTGCCGCCGCTTAGCGGAACAATCCCTAACATTGTCTGAGGTAGTACCCCACCGAAGATTCTCAATCGAGTTATTCGTGGGGTCATCGTCCAAGTGCATTCCAACTTCGCCCTGGTTCGGAAGTCTGTCAAACGCAGACAGAACGGCGCGATGAATTGAGATTTGGTGCGGCTTGTTGTCCCGCCAAAGAGCGACAAATTGATAGCCGTTGGGGCGGGAGGAAACGACGAGTTCCTTCCCCCTCACTTGGCGAGAAACGCCATTCTTTGCAACTACTCGGCGCGTTTTCGTTCGTACCCGTCCGGTCGAACTGATTTCGTGACTGTCCTCCCAACCGGGTATCGGTTGCCACTGTTCGAGTCGTACCGCGCTATCACCAGTCTCCGCCCATTGGCGGGCGAGCTGCGCGTCGATGATGTCTTGGCGGGTTGGTTGGGTCATTGGTGTTCTCCTTGTTGGTGGTTTATTTGTCTGCCCAGAGTTCGTAGGCGCGGTCTTGCCAGGGGTCGTATTCGAGTTCTTCTTGTTCGTCTGGGTTGGGTTCGTCTGTGTCGTCATAGGGCCAGGGGTAAATCATTGGGTTTCCTTCCATGTGATGGTGATGTGGGCGCCGGGTGGGGTTGCTTCGTTTGCGTAGCCGAGGATTTGTTCGTAGTAGCTGTCTGCGAGCTGTTTCTTAAACGGTTTGAGTTCCTTTCGATAAGAGACGTATGCAGCTGCGCGTCCGCATGCGAGGCATACCCTCTTCCCCTTACGTTTTTGGTCGGCGCGTAGGTTGGGGTCGGCCAGCCTGTGGCCGCGTGGGCAGTGGGTTTTGCGCACTTCGTGATGGGTGCCATGTTTGACGCGGTCGAGTTGATTTTCGCTTCTGGTTCCGTACCGCAGGTTTTCGAGACGGTTGTCTCCTGGGTTGCCGTTGTTGTGGCAGACTTCCTTGCCTTCGGGCAGTGGGCCGACGAATGCTGCTAGCACTAGGCGGTGCACTTGGAAACAGGCAGGTTTGCCGTTCCGATTCAGTTCAACTCGCCAGTATCCGTGGGCGGGTTTGAGTTTGAGAGTTTGTCCCTTGTAGTGGCGGGGTTGTCCAGTTTTGTAGATGACGGTTCGGTCTACACTGCGGACGTTTCCAAGGTCGCTGACCTCGTACAGCCCTTCGTACCCGACTACTGGTTTCCACATTTCGGGCATGTTTTGGGTAGAGTTCACCTCTAGCCCCTCCTTGCTTGCTCAAGTGAGTGGGTTAGGCCTCTGGTTGAGCGTTGGCGCGCTCCCAGGGGCCGTTCTTATTCCTCCAATTATAGCACATTACCTGGGCTTTTAAGTAGTTTTATAAGGTCTTCGACTTCCATAATTGCCCATTGTTTTCCGGGGTCGGTTGTACCCCTTCGCTTGGCTATGACGAGGCCTACGTGGGCGTTGTCGTTGTCTGCTTCGGTGTGGGCTTCTTTGGTCCATTGGGGGAGGTTGAGCTTGCCGCCATAATCCTTCGTTTCGATGACGATGCGGCGGTTGTGTGAGTCGCGGACGTTGGCGATGTCGCCGCAATCTTTCGCCCCGGTTTTGACTCTTCGGTCTATGCGGTCGTCGAGGTTGTCGCGTAGGTAGTCGCTTATGAGGCGTTCGAAGCGTGCGCCTGCTTGTTTGGCTGATTTTCGTGTTCTGCTCAAAATGGTGGTTCCTTTGGCTTCTGCGGGGTTGGTTTGTGTTTCTGGGGTGATTGCCCGCGGGTGTCGTGTTCGTCCGTCTGTGGGGCTTCTGGGGGCCTTTTTGAGCCTGTTTCCGTCTTGTGGTTGCAGCGTTGGGCTGTGCCGTTGGCGTATCGCATGCCGTTGGGGTCGCACAGGTCGCATTCTTGGCGGGCTTTGAGGGCGGCTTCCCGTTCCGCTTCGGCTTCGGCTTCGGCGCCCTGGCGGAGTTTCTGACATTCGCGGCAATCTTCCTCGACCCATTCGCCGGCTGGGATGTGTTGGTGCTTGGGGCATCGAGTGCGTGCGGCGTGAGCCGCCGCTAACTCGTCCAGATTTTGAGGTTGGGGGTTTTCGGTGTTGGGTTCTTGTCCACCAGTAGGGTTACTGGTTTCCTTAACCCCCTCCCTTCCCCTGTTCCTCTGTTCCCCTGTTCCCCTGTTCCTATGCTCCGGTTTCCGCGAACTTCCGCCGCCTTGTGTAGGAACTTCCGACGCTGTGCGTAGGAAAGTGTAGGAACTTCCGTCACTCCACTGGTCAGAGACGTTTTCGCCGTCTTCTGGGGCCGGATATTTAGACTTAGCTTTGCGTTCTGTGCGCTGATGATCCGCCCATGTTGGGATGGCGTAGTAGGTGCGTCCGTGGACCTCATAAATGATGATTCCGAAGGTGTCTACAACTTCCTTCACGACGCGGCGGAAATTCTCGGAAGTTCCTACGCTAAGTTCTTTGATGTCATCGTTGGGGAAAATGAACCCCTCTAGCTCCTTTAAGTTGAGGGTTCCGCGCCCGTAATCGTCCGCCCAATTCCACATCCCGATGTAGGCCAGGCGCGCCACAGCAGACGCCTTTGCCACATCCGGCGAGGACCAAAACTCGGGTTTAATCGTCCTGATTCGGGGCATCGTCTTCTCCTCCTTTCTCTATGGATTGGAATAGGTGTATGAGTGCGTCGAGGAAGTCTGGTTTGGCGCAGTACAAGTCGCGGGATTCGAGGTATGCGCGCATGTCCTCACGCTGCCGGTGGGTAGGCATTTAGTTGCTGCTTCCGATTCCTTTTTCGCCGCGTTGGGTGTTGTCGAGGGCGGGTACTTCGGCGATGTTGTTGGTGGCGATGGGGACTACTACGAGTTGTGCGATGTAGTCGCCGGCGGTGATGTGCTGAGTCTTGTCGCCGGTGTTATGCAGGCTGATTTTCACCTGGCCCCTATATCCGTTATCCACGATGCCGGTGCCGTTACTCAGCACCAGATTCCGCTTAATCCCGGTGCTGCTGCGCACAAACAACATGCCCACATGCCCCTCGGGGATAGCCACATGCACTCCCGTATCGCCCATACGGTGCGCCCCTACAGGCACCGTCAGGTCGTGGGATAGGGCGAGGTCCATGCCGGCATCACCCTCATAAGCAAACCGAGGCTGATGAGCATCCTTATCTAATGAGTAATAAAGCATTGGGTTCCTTACATAAAAGAAGGGGCTCCACAAGGTGCAGTCGGCTGCAGGTATCCTTGTAGGAGCCTCAAATTGAAAGAATGAAGTTCAGTGTTGTTTTCTTACGTCGACGAATCCGCCTCTCAGAATGATGATTACTATCTGTTGTCCGCACTCATATTTGATGAAGAGGGTAAATCCCGGCTTGAAGCAGGACTGTCAGATTTGCTCTCTACAGAGGCGAAGAAAGGCCACCTCAAAGGCACTGAAGAGCTTCATGGTTACGAAATAATGCAGCAAAAAGGCGACTGGTCGCACATGCATGTTCGTCTGAGCATCAATATTTATAATCGGGCACTTAGCATCATTAACGATTCCGCCTCTGCCCTGTTCGTAGAATGCATCAACCGAAGTAAGCAAGAGAGGCGGTACGTCCGCCCATTTGACCCTCGAGATTTAGCCATTAGCTTCACCCTCGAGCGGATAAACGAGTTCTGCACTTGGAACGAAGAAAAGTCCCATGTCCTACTTGATGACCATTACACGGCGGAAGAATCTAGAAAGAACTTCATCAAATACCGAACTGATGGGACATTCGGGTATAAACCATCCAAGCTGGCTAGAGTGGAATCATTCGATTTTTACGATTCCAAAACTAAATGGGGTTTACAGGCGGCTGATTTGTGCACTTACATAGCCAATAGAATCATCTCTAAGCCTTCAACTAACCCTAAGGTCGTGAAGCTCCAGAACAATATGTGGAGTCGGTTAGACTCGATAAAAGAAGCTGGTCGAATTAGAATTTGGCCTTAGGATGCACGAAAGCCGCCATCAAAGGATGACAGCGGCTTAAGGCGATGTGGTGTTGTATACCTATACAATCACTACACTGACGATGATATAAACATCCGTCAAAGAAAGCAATACTCAACCCCGCCTGTGGACTGTGGAGGTCCTAGCTGGCGGGGTTAGGTGGTGGGGTCTAGGCGATGAGTTTCAGTGCCCAGATGAGCGGGTATATGGGGTGGTTGGGGTCTGCTACGCCACCGTCTGGGGTGTAGGCGTAGGCGGATAGTAGGTCGATGAGTGTGGTCATTGTTTACCTCAGAAAGGCGGTGTCTGGTCTTGGCCTGCTTGTGCCGGCGGGGTGGACCATGCGCCGCTGGTGGCTGTCTGGCCCTGCTGGGCGGCGTTGTTCCACTGCTGCTGCGCCTGATTCTGTTGCTCGCCGCCTCCTTGTCCGCGTGGGATGAAGGTGACTTCGTCGGCGTTAATCTTGTGCTTGGAGCGCTTATCGCCGGTGTTCTTATCCTCCCAGCGGTCTTGCTTCAGACTGCCGAGTACAACCACGGGGCGTTTACCGTTCTGCGTGTAGTCCTGCAGGAAGTTCTCACCCTTCTTTCCCCAGAAAGTCACATCGATGAATGTGGGGTCGCCGTCTTCCCACTGCTGGGATTGCTGGTTGTATTGGCGGGTGTTGTGGGCAAGGGTGAACTCAACCACGCTCTTGCCGTTGGGGGTAAAGCGTTGCTGTGGTTCTTTAGTGAGGTTGCCGCTGATAGTGATGTCGTTACTCATTGTTGTCCTTTTCGGTTGGGAAGATGATGGGCGATACGGTGTGCAGGGCTTCGCGGGCTAGTCGCATGACTTCCTGAATCTCAGCATCCGCGTCGGGCTGTGTGCGGCGTTGGATTACCTCATGCCATGCGCGGAGGTTGCCGGTCACAACCATGCGGGTTTCCACAGCGTTTGGCAGTAGGGCGCGGGCTGCCTCGTTGCGCTGTTTCTTAGGCAGGTAGTTAAGGACGGTCTGCGCGTCCTTGTAGTCGGTGATGCTTTCGTCTACACGCCAAAGGAATTTTTCTTTCGATTCCTCATCGAGGTAACGCATGGCCGGCGGCATGACTACATTCGCGTCATTCGCGTTGATGAAGCGCTGGGATTCGACGCTGAATGATAGGTGCCGGTGGCGGGTTAACTCAGTGAGGAATGCGCGGGACACGCCAGTGAAGTACAGGGTGGCGGTAGCGTGCTCGGCAATTGACCAATGAGATTGTTCGCCTAGGGTGCGGCGCAGGTAGTCCGCGTCGTTGTAGGTGGCTTCATTAGGGCGGTGGAAGCTGCGGTAGCAGTTCCGCCCGGCCATAGTCAGCAACGTTTCCGCATCCGTGGAAGCATCCTGAATACTCATCCACTCACTAATTGCCTTCTCATCCACCTTAGTGTGGGCAAGCAGGTGAACCTGCGGGGTGACAATGTTGGTCATTTACTGCTCCTGTAGTTCGTTCCAGCGGGTGCGTCCGAGGTCGAGGATGGCTTGGGGGACCTCTGCGTCTTCGCGGATTTCTTGCATGAAGTCAGTGACTGCCTCGGGGCTGGTGAGTTCTGCGAGGGCCTGCTTTACGTCCCGCACAAACTGGTCGTCATCCTCCACCGCCGGCTGCGATTCTGGTTCCTGCTTCTTCTTCGGCGCCGGGGCGGCAAGCGCCTGTGCAGCCACGTCTTGGCGAGTGGCCTTTTGGCGAATAGGCTCCGTTGTATCTACAAAGCTCTCGGAATCGAAGTACACATCCCCTAGTTCGTCGGGGAATGCCTTTCGGAAAGCGCCGGCGGCGGCGTTCTTTCCCAGCATGAAGGTTGGCTTCGCATCCCACATAGGCGTTAGGTTTCCTTCCCGGCCCCAGGTTTGCTTGGACTCATCCCAAGTAACGACATGCGGGAATGGTTCACCGTCTCGGTACACAATGACCTTGGCGAACTCCGGGTACCCCATGCGGGCCACGTTCCATGTGTCGCGCCATTCTGTCTCCTGCCCGGTGGACTGGTCGATTCCCTTGTACATCCAGTCGCCTTCGCGGTAGGTGCCGCCCTCCTGCTTTGCGATACGTCGGGCTGTTCGACGCGCTCCGCCGATACCGACTTGGAGGGTGTAGGTCTTTCCGTTCTTCGTCTTGCGCTCAATGAGGGCGATTTGCGACGGGTCTTGTGGGTTCAGGCCCAATGCTTCAGCGCGGGCGAAGAACATTTTTAGGTGATTAGCTGGGATTTGCTGGTAGCCTAGCTGCTCAATGAGCGTCATTTCCTGCTCGTTGAATTTCGCGATTTCGTTGGTCATTTAGATGTTCCTTTCATCATCGAAGCGGTCGAGGGTGATTTCTGTGAGGGCGAGGGCTGTTTCTAGGTCATGCCCGTGTTTGGTGAAATGCTGGATGAGGTAGATGGCTTGGTCTGCGAACGCGGTCAGGGCGGCGTAGTTGGCGTCGGTGGCTGTTCGTGCAACTTCTAGGCGCCGGTAGGGCATGTCGCTGGGCTTGTTCATAGGTTCTCTCGTTCCTGGTCTACTTGGTCGTGAATTTGCTGGTAGAGGTCACGCAGTTTGGGGAACGTGTCCCCGTGGTCGCGCATCCAGTCGAAGGCTTCGCATTGGGCGCGGTTGAGTGCGCGCTTCTTTTGGTCTTTGGTGGGGTATGTAGACTCTGGTGCGAATAGGGGCATTAGTTCACTACCTTTGTGAGTCGTAGGCGGGTGGAGCCACGGCGTACCTTTGTGCAGCACTCGCGGTAGATGTCTGGGTGAGCCGACTTCAGCACCTTGGAATCAAGAGTCTTCGAATCCTTAGTCGTGGACACGCTCACCTTGTAGCCGGCATGAGTACCCGCGTACGAATCACCGAGGCGTTTTAGTAGCTTGGCGCGCTTTTCCTCAATGGAATCTTTCAAGGAGCGTAATTCATCTTCTTCGGCACCAATTTGCGCCACTAGGTCTTCTACATCGTCGGCGTCCTCTAGGCTGGTGACCTCACCCATCCAATCCGGGGTAGTACCATCAAGCCACGCGAACCATTGCGCGGCGGTGCGTTGCATCCCCTCCACCACCTTGGGGTCATAGTGGATTACCTTGTACTCGTACTCCACGGGCCTGAACTGGCCGTCCTGCTCCTGGTAGTACTCCACCAGCAGCACGCACGCCTCGGCACCCGTGTGCCACATGTTTGCCTGGACTTGGAGGTAGTACCCGTCGGGGCACCAATCATGCCAATACCCACCAGTGAATTGGTGTTTAGCGGTTTTAATCTCACCAATGACCTCCCCGTCCTCACTGAATAAGTCCGGGGTGCCACACAGGCGCTCATCGTCGGGGTTGATGATGATGGTCTGCGGGTCGGCGTTATATACAAGGCGGGAGTCAACCTCCACCACAAGCGGAGCCAGCACGGGTTCACGGCCAGTGCCCCAAACCGTGTAGTCATTACCGCCCCACCGCTTGCCTGTTTCTTTCTCCTCGCGTAGCTCCTGCCACTGTCTAGCGGTCCTGCTTAAATGCAGGTCCCTTAGCTCCGTTGAGGTGAGGTGCTGGCGGCGGAACTCGAACCACGCTTCCTCATTTTCTGGCTTAAATGTTTTCAAAAGACGCTCCCCTAAAAATCGCAGTCCCCCGGTTTGACCTGCTCAGAATCTTCTTTGCTTTCCGTGCATGGCGCTCACAAAAGCGGAAACCAAACCCCAAACCAATATCATCAGTGCCCAATTCGTCACAGGCTAGGTGCAGGCATCCGTACTCTTCCTTGAACTGGTCTCGGGCTTCATTCGCGGCTTTACGTGACGTAAACGAGGTAGGGGTTGGAAGATTCACCCACCACAACCCCTCCCGGAATCTGGCTGGCTCTATGCGCATTTCGACCCCTTCCTGACGTAATCCTCAATCGTCTTTCGTTTCACGCCGTAAACCGTGGCTAGGCGCTGTTTAGCGAGTGCAGGGCCAAGTAGACGCACGAAATGCGGATACTCTTCCGCGACTAGCTGCTGCGTGGTGAATACCTGCTCGTGGGCACGATGGCGGCGCAGGTCGTGTACGAAATGCATCGCCTCGCCCCAGCTAGTGGCTGGAAAGGTGAGGTCCTGGTCGTGAATATTCCACAGGCCTGCTTCTCGGTCTTTCCTGATTCGGGTCTTTACATCCATACTGGTGGCACCGAAATCACAAAGCAGAAGATGAAACCAATCATGAAGCCAAACGCGCCGGTGGCCCAGCACAGGCGGATACGCTTGGCGGCAACGTCCTGCCAATACGCCAACTCCTTATGGGTTGGTTCGCGGCGCTCCGGGCGGTTATTTGTGGTTTGGGTGTGCATTGCGGACTTTCCTTTCATGGGCTGCGATTTGGCCGGCGATGTTGTTAGCACCACCAGCAAGGGTGAGAATCTGGCGGCGGGTTTTCTCCGGTAGGTGCGCCAGTTGGTAGATGGTTTTCAGGCGGGTCTCAATATCAGTCATGTGGGCTTTCGCCTCAGCGTGCGTAATCTGACGCATCTTTTATCTCCAGTAGATTGTGAATTTCAGGGTTCGGGGCTTCCGACGGCGCAGCAGGCTTTTCAGCCAGCTCATACCGACTCCCCCATCAAAAAGGCGTCGCACCAATCACGGCGCACACGCCACTTCCTGCCAACTTTTCTGCCCTCCAGCTCCCCGCGCTGCAGGTACTTGTACACAGTGTCGCGGTCCATCCGCATGTACTCAGCTGCCTCATCAGCCAATAACCATGTGGTAGTGTCCATAACAGACCTCCCTTTTTTGAGTGTCGTACTAAAAAAGGCCCACCTCACTGGGCCTCAACGATCGGCCCCCACACTCCCAATTCGTAGGGGGCCGCACTTATGTCTTATTAAGGGGTAGGTGCAGGCGCGGCCAGTGGTAATTACCGCAACCTTCACTTACGACGCCAAGTCAAGCGCCACACCCACCCCTAGTGCGCTCCCCGGCCTCGCACCGGGGCGGCAGCTAGTAGCGCTACTCGCAAATAAGCCGTGCAAGCTCGGCTAAGCCACATCCTCGTCCTTCGTCTGCATCAGATATGGGACATTGAGCTGGTCAAGCGCATCAATCATCACCAGGCAACCCTTCACAGCGTTATCGCTTGCGGCAGTAGCTCGGTCGAGGCGTCGCTTCTCCGTCGCAATCCACGCACGGAAATCATCCGCAGTCGCATACCCCAACTTCACGCGGAGCCTGGTCTTAGACTCCTTGCCGTCATCATTTACGTCGATACGCTCAAACGAGATAGGAAGGTGCGCATCATCGAACCAATCCAGTGGGAACTGTCCCGTCTTTCCGGCGTCACGTAGCAGCGAGTTAGTGGACTTGGTAGCTTCGCTCTCCAATGTGCGGGCGCGACTCAGAACGAGGTCTTTCACAAGTAGTTCACGTTCTTCAGCGCTTAGTTCTCCGAACACTGAGTTCACAGCTCTGGTCAACCACTTCATCTGTTCAGGGTTTCCCGGCTCGTAGCGCTCATGCCGAAACGCGGTCATGCGCTTGTTGAGTAGTTGGTCAAGGGAATCTAGGGACGGGTCTTTGGCCATGTCATCGCCTCCATAATGTTGATGAATCGCTGTTTGTCTGATGGTTCGAGCATGTCGAGCACGCCCTGTTTGTCATGGTGTTGTCCGGTGGCGATGGTGTACGCGGTATCAAATCCGGAGATAAAGGACTTCACGAATGCGGCAGAGCGTTTAAGAACATCTAGGCGCTCACGCTCCGCTTCCTTTTCCTTGCGACGGCGGGCTTCTTCAGCCATGCGTTCTTTTCGGTCTGCCGCCATGCGTGCGTTGAATGCTTCACGCATGGTGTCGAAGGAACCTTCTGGTTTGTTGTCGAGCCACGCTTTGGCTTCGGGGTGTTCTCGGAAGTAGCGGACAGCGTCGGCTTCTTCTTTGACTTCGCGCTCTTCTTCCTCGCGTATTCTCTGCTGCTCTGCTTCGCGCTTATCACGCTCGTGGCAAGCTCGCCTGTATGCATCATCCAGGGCAACGGTTCCATCCACAACCTGCCATGCGAGGTCAGGCAGAAGGTCAAGAACAAGACCAGCTTGGGACAGCGCCATTTTCCATCCACGAGATAAATCAAGATCTTGATTTATAGAACCGCGCTCCCATCGCCCGTTCTTGCGTTTCCCGTCATGGTCAAGGGAAAGCGCTGTGGACATAGCGCGGGAACCGGTGGACTGGTGGCGGCGCTCATTACGTGAGCGAACGAACGCACCGACCTCGTCCGGATCTTCAACCTTTATCGCCGGTTCAATTCCTAAGCGCTTGCACGCTTCCCAGCGATTACGCCCATCAATTAGAATGCCGTCAGAAGTAACAGTGATAGGGTCGCGCTGG
>NZ_JAKMUZ010000023.1 GCF_027570195.1 Corynebacterium yonathiae | reverse complement strand
GACCCAGGTATAGAGCATCTCGCTGGACCAGCCAGCCACGACAGCACGACTACCTGGCTTTACTGCGTCCTTGGTCTGAGCAATCTTGGCCTCGATGCGCTGACGGACATCTTTAGCCTTTTCCTCTTTGCCGAGTTTGGCCGCGATCTCATCCATCGAGTCCAACACGTCCGAGTAAGTCTCATCTGGGTAGGATTCCGTCTGCGCAATCTCTTCCAGCTGTGGCATGATATCAGCTTGACGGGTAGGGCTAGCCAAAATCAGATCTGGTTCCAATGACTGGATAACCTCCAGGTTCGGCTGCTTGGCTTGGCCCACAGAGGTCGCCTGACCTAACTGTCCCTTCAACGTAGTTGGTGCCTCCGACTTGCCGATTTCCACGATTCCCACAGGGTCCACATCGAGGGCCTTGAGAATTTCCTCATAGCGCCAATCGAGCGCCACAACTCGCTCGATCTTCCTATCTCCACCCGATCCCTGAGAAGAAGAATCAGAAGAACACGCAACAAGGCCCACGCCTAGGGCTAAGGTGGCTACGAGTGCGATAACCGCACGCGTTTTAGTGAAGTCTCTATTTTGCATAGGCTTACCTTAGCTTTATAAGGGTTTACTTTCTAGAACCTGATTGCTTCCCTCTCCAAGACAGACCATGCAGCCACAGGATGAGTTCCATAAGGGGATAACGGTGAGGAGCGGATGCGGAAAACCGCTTTAGCTAGAATCACCTACAACCTCTGCGAACAAACTCCAAACTGCGGTCTTTGGTGTTCATCTTTCGAGTGCACTAGCCCTTGAGCACACCGCGGGAAACGATGACGGGAGCGGCGCTGAAAGGATCGTCCCAGATTTCTACATCGATACCGTAGGCTGCGGCTAAGATATCCTTCCGCAGTGCTTCCTTGGGAGTTCCCCGCGCTATGACCTCGCCGTTATTCATAACCACCATGGTGTC
The DNA here is from genome assembly GCF_027570195.1 of Corynebacterium yonathiae. Lineage (GTDB taxonomy): Bacteria > Actinomycetota > Actinomycetes > Mycobacteriales > Mycobacteriaceae > Corynebacterium > Corynebacterium yonathiae. Next base: position 34,432 of record NZ_JAKMUZ010000023.1, on the reverse strand, counting down.
GGAGTACTGACCAGCCAACATGAGGTCGTGCAGCACAACAACGACTGTCTTACCAGCGCGGGCTTGCTTGCGTACGAGCTCCAAAACACTAATCGCATGGGCAGGATCGAGGAAGGTCGTAGGCTCGTCGAGCAGATGCACTGGCGTGTCCTGAGCCAGAGCCAGTGCAAGCTTTACCCGTTGCCGCTGGCCGCCAGAAAACACCGAGTGATCGCGGTCGATGAAATCCGTGATGCCTGTCTCCACGCATGCTTGCGCGATGATGTCACGATCCCTCGCAGACAAGCCGCTCAATAGAAATAAAAAGCCCTCATCGGCTAACCGATGAGGGCCTGGAAGTTGGTAGCGGGGGCAGGATTCGAACCTACGACCTCTGGGTTCTCTACGCCAAAGACGCACTACCTAGAATTATCGCTGGTGTTACTACATTTCAAGACCGCAGGAGACCCCTGGAGATTGCTAGAGATTGCTCTTCTAGTGCAACCCAAGTTTCCCAGCCGCGAGAGCGGCACGCATAGACGAAACGTCCACAAGGTCTGTGTATGCTCTTTGGTTCATCGCCTCATCGTGCCCGAAGAAGGCAGCCCTCACGTTCGGTGCTACGCCTCGTGCGATTGCACGGTTATTTAGGATGGTGCGCCACTGGTGTGAGCGCATGGCCCCCGCTAAGGGCGATTCAAGCTCTGTTCCTATGTCGGTATAAAGCCGCGCTGCTGCCTTTGAGGCATTCTGGCGGTCTCAATACCTGCCGGAGTCTGCCGGTGAAGGCGTAAGTGATGTGGATGGTTTTGAGCCGTCACATCGAGTCGTTGCCGCCAGTAGGCGCCTATGCGGTCGTCCAAAATAGGTACTGCGCGTGCCCTGTGAGTAGTGTTGGAGATATCTTGGCAAACGGTGACCGCGAGCGTCTCGCCTGTTACGTCAGCATCGGCGCGTGTCAGGGCCAATATTTCCGATAATCACAGACCCGTACCCGCTTGGAGCAGTGTGAGCACCACAATGAGGTCATGCCTGCCTTCCTTAAAGCAGCCCCTTCTTAGGATTACCCTCCGAATGAGAGGCGCTCAGCAGGTTACGCTTTTATGTTGACCCGTAGAAACGCTGCAATCTATCCATATTGCAAGTCCATTGGCTTCGTCACTGAATCATCAATTGGTCGATAGATATAGACCTTGGCGCCAACTCCCCCAGTGCACAATACGGTGGAGTATTCAACATTCTCGGAACAGCTCATCGAATATGAACGCCCGTCCCAAGGTGAGACTACTTCTAGAACGGGCTGAGAGTCGCCGGTAGCTATCCAGTGTTCGATAAAAGCGTCGTATACTGCACGTCCAAGTTGAGGAGAGGTGTGGTTCACTTCGGTACTCGGGGCCGTGCCTGTACGTCCATAAGTGTAGTACGGAAAGTCCGCTTTTGACCGACCACTTTGAGACTGAAGATGGTTTTGCTCTTGTTGCTTATCTTTACTCGGTTGTTGGGGTCCTGGCACTGAAGTCTTAGTGTGAGGACTTTGATCATTGGCTGACGGTGAATCACTTCTAGTTGCAGTCTTAGGTGTGTCCGATGTCGGCGCGCCGCTACTTGCTTCAGTTGCCGGTGCGTTCGTCGATGAATCGAGGCGGGGAGAAAACGAAGGCGCAGGCTCATCACTTTGGTCAGTTGAGCACGCACCCAATCCCAGGCTAAGAACAGCTATAGAACTAATTACACATGAAGTTTTGCTGATCCTATTTGGCATGCGATCTCCTTTAGGTTAAATCCGGGAATGAATTGGTGCTGTAAATGTTTGGTTCAAGAGCGATCTTGTCGTGCCTTGCCTTCAGTGCACTTCTGCAGGACAAGATGTTACCCAAGCCTGCTGACATTCGTCTAGACTAAAATATAAAATAGTCATAGGTTATGAGGTTACCCTCGTTGAAGGGACACCCTATTCGTACGGATTTTGTGCCCGTAGGAGAAAATGCTCATTGGGGGATGCGGAAAATCCTCCAAGATTTCGTCCGCATCCCCTCTTGCTCCTTAACCCGAAAAGCCCCTACCAGCGTTTCCACTGGTAGGGGCCTGGAAGTTGGTAGCGGGGGCAGGATTCGAACCTACGACCTCTGGGTTATGAGCCCAGCGAGCTACCGAGCTGCTCCACCCCGCGTCGAGATGACTTCCATCATCTGCGCTTGAACAGTACGTTCACACAAAGTGTATTCGCTCTGTCCCGGCGACTCATGTAACTATACATACGGAAAGGCACCTACCCAAATCCGCTGGGCAGGTGCCTAATTTTCCCGTTTAGAAGCGGGAACTATTTCTCGGTCTTCTGGTAGGACTCGACTGCCTTATCGAGCTCATCCAGGGCGCGGCCGTACTCCTCGAAGGAACCATCGCGCGCATCCTCAAGTCCCTTTAGGGCCTTGTTGATGTCATCGATGGCGCCAGCCTGGTCGGAAGAGGACGGAGCAGAGGCCGGGGCCGAAGACTTGTCATCCTTGGACTCCTTCTTATTCTCGTCGTCCTGGGCGCCATCCTTGTCCTCAGAATCGCCATCGACTTCCTCAATGTTTTGAGCGGCCTTGGCGTCAATTCCAACTTGTTCAAGGGCATCACCGATAGTGGGGGCGTAGCCTACGCGGCCTTTATAGGACACGAGTACGCGCAGCAGCTTCGGGAAGGCAGAGGCCTGGTCCTTGCGCTGCGAGTAAATCGGCTCGAGGTACAGGATTTCGCCGCCACCTACTGGCAGGGCCAGCAGGTTACCGTTGTGCAGGTCGTTAGTGCCCTCCCACAGGGTCCGGTCGCGGGCTACCTGATCGGAAGACATCATGGCGTCCTGCGCCTGCTTCGGACCCTGAGTCTGCGTATTGGTCGGCAGCACGCGCACGGTGATATCGCCATAAGTCTCCGGATCGGAGGAGACAGCCATGTGCGCAGACAGGAACTCACGGTTAAGGCCACGGTAAGACGTGGTCAGCTGGAAGGTCGGCTTTCCGGTCTCTGGATCTGCGGCCATTACGTAGTAAGGCGGCTGGTTGAGCTGACGGGATTCCTCCGCAGTGGGGTCATTCGGCACGGACCAGAAGGCATCGTTATTGAAGAATACATTCGGGTCATCCACGTGGTAGCGCGCCAGCAGGTCACGCTGCACCTTGAACATGTCTTCCGGGTAGCGGAAATGCTGGCGTAGCTCGTCAGAGATTTCCGCCTCTGGCTTGACGACGTCCGGGAAGACGCCCTCCCAAGCCTTGAGCACTGGGTCATTCTTATCGAACTCGTAGAGATCCACGGTGCCGTCATAGGCATCCACGGTGGCCTTGACCGAGTTGCGGATATATCCCACCTTGTCGTTCACCAAACGCTGGGTGGTGCCGTCAGGATTGAGGGCGTCCTGGGTGGCGTCGGAAAGCGAAGCGCGCTGGGAATAAGGCAAGGACTCCAAGGTGGTATAGCCATCCACAATCCACTTCAGGCGGCCATCCACCACGGCCGGGTAGGTAGCAGAATCGGTGGTCAGCCACGGCGCAACCTTTTCCACGCGCTCGCGCGGATCACGGTCATAGAGAAGCTTTGACTCGCTGCCGACGCGGTCAGAAAGCAGGAAGTTCAGCTCGCGGTACTTGGCAGCGTACATAGTACGGTCAAAGATATTTCCAATACCGACGCCGCCCTTGCCGTCGTAGGTATAGGTGGAGCTATCGGTGTCATACTCCACCGGGTTATCGCCAGTCTTGCCGGTAATCGCATAGTCCATGCCATCAGCAGCGCCAGCAATAACCGGACCGTAGTAGATGCGCGGCTGGTCTACCTTGATGCCCAGGGATTTCTCGGCGTCCTGGGTTTCGCCTTCGCCCTCAGCCTCACCGGCCTGGGTCTGCAGATCAGACACGGTGAAGATGGGGAAACCACCGCGGGCAGAGCCAGCGTCGCGGGCTACCTCATCGACCTTATTTGCCTGTGCTGCCACGAAGCCATTGCCGTGAGTGTAGACGGTATGACGGTTAATCCAGTCCGACTGGTTCTCCCGCAATTCGTTTGGATCTAGCTCGCGGGCGGCAACGACAAAGTCACGTTTCTTGCCATCAATCTCATAGCGATCCATCGATAGCGTTTCAGGGAAGCCATAAAAGTTCTTCAGCTGCTGCATCTGAGTGAAGGTAGGAGAAAGAATCTCCGGATCCAGCAGGCGAAGGTTATTGATGGTGGCGTTATCAGAGGCCACCTTGTCATCAGAGACCTCTTCCCCGCCACCCCAGTTATCTTCATAAGTGACGTGGTCATCCGTGAGCCCATAGGCAAAGCGCGTGGCCTCAATATTGCGGCTAATGGATTCCTCTTCCTTAGCCTGGCGGTTAGGCTGCACAGAGAAGCGTTCCATAAGCAGCGGCCATGCCTGACCAATCACCAGCGAGGAAAGCAACATCAATACCACGGCCAGGCCAGGGATACGCAGGTCCTTGATGACGATGGCCATAAACAAGGCCACGGCCACAAAGACGCCGATGATCATCAAGATGATTTTCGCCGGCAGGTAAGCATGAATATCGGTATAGGAACCACCGGTAAAGAGATCGTGCTGGGTATATAGCAGCTCGTAGCGCTCCAGCCAGTAGCCGATAACCTGGGCTACCATCCACAGGCCCGCAGTAATCGCCAGTTGCAGGCGAGCTGGGCGGGAGATGGAGCCACGCACGCCAGCGGCCTTATTGCCAATGCGAATGCCACCCAGCACATAGTGACCAAAAAGCGCAATGAGGAACGCCAAGATCAGCAGGATGGATATAGTGCTAACCGCGATCTGCAGCACGGGAAGCGTAAAGGCATAAAATCCCAAATCGTGGTGGAATTGGGCATCTTTCTCGCCGAATTCCTGACCGTTTAGGAAAAGCAGTACTGTGCGCCAATTGGACTGGCCGATAAGACCGGCGATAACACCCACGATGGCTGGGATGACCTTGAAGAAGAGGCCCATGGACTTCTCAATGGACTTGCGGTACTGATAGACCGGCGAATTCAGATCTCCAAGATCGAGCGAATCCGGGCGTCCGCGCCAGGCGAAAAAGCCGGCGGCCCATACTACGGCGGCAGCTATGAGGCCGAAGATGATAAAGAGGACGATCCGCGCAATAATCGCGGTGGTGAAAACGTTCCGGTATTCAATCGCACCAAACCACCTCCAATCCGTGTACAAGCCCACAAACATGGGGCCGATGAACAAGAGGACGGCAATGACGGCCGCAATGATTGTCGCGACCCGCGGGGGCCGCTTCAACGGGGCGGCTGGTGTGGATGACCCTAAGGACAACGCCAGCTCCAATCAAATAGTGCGAATTTAAAACCTGTAGACTTCTTCCAGCTTAAGGAAGCAATACACAGATAACGAATAAGGATGTTTATGAGTTCCCCCGAATTAACACAGCCAGCTTTAAACCGCGCGATGACCGAAGCCGTGGAATTCGTCCATGCCGAGGGTTGGGACGCCCGCCCCACCATCTTTGCGCTCGTTCCCGCCCACTTGGTTGCAGACCAGCTGGCAGCACTCGATGAAGAAGACGCCGCGCCGCTTACCCTTATTGTGCAGGATAATGTGCCCGAAAACATTGAGCCCGGTTCTGAGCAGCTGGCCGATTATGTCTCCCGCTTGGCTTGGCCGCGGGAGGTAGCCGGCGTCATCCTGGCCCAAGAAATTAAGTTCCGCGATACCTCCAGTGAGGACCCCTCCCCTCGCCCGGCGCGCCTATTTTCCGGAGCGCTGCGTGAAGAAGGAATCGAAACCACACTGCTCCAGCTGCGCCCCACCGAAGAGGAGCTGGAAGCGGCCGGGCCATTCGCGCAGGACGATATCCAGCTGCGCGGCGGCCCCCAGGTTGCACCGGGGGTTATTGCGGCCTTGCGCTATGGGCTGAGCCAAGACCCAGATGAACTAGATTAGACTGAAAAGACAATTCTCGCCTGCGACTAAGGAGCTATTTCCTACCGTGCGACGCATTACTCTCACTTGCCTTGACACCACCCGCGCCACTGCAGCAGCCCTGCTGTTGGGGGTAGGCGTGAGCGCTGCCGCTTGTTCCTCAGACGATACCGCGCCTGCCGACGTCCCCGTGGAGACCACCACCGCCGGCGCCGAGTCCGCCACTTCCGAAGCGGACGCCTCTGAGGAGACCAGCGCCGCCTCCAGCACTGTCTCCACTACTGATTCCAAGGTCGAATCGAGCGCGGCGGAAAGCTCGGAGGCGTCGGAGGGGGCGTCGGCAAGCAAGGAGCCCGGAACCGAAAAGTTGGAAAAGTCTGTGGCTAAGGCCTATGACATCTTTGCTCCGGTAGCGCCCGAGGAGCTTTTCGCCCTCTTTGACCGCTGCGATTCCACGGGCGGGGACGATTCCTATAACTGCTCTGGGCCAGAGGTAGGCCAGTTCCAGTTTTTCCGCTCGCACTCCAAGGCGAAGCAAACCACGCAGGTGCTTACCGAGCTGCGCAGCTCGCAGGTCATTGAGGATGACGGCGACCGCGTCGTAGGCTGGTCCACCTTGGGAACCACCGCGGTCATTACCGTAGTGGACAATAAAGAAGGCATGGTCATGCAACAGATGATCTCCTCCGATCAGGAAGACCCGGAAGAGAAGATCAAGGAGCTGGGCTTAGCTAAGTAGGCCGGCTACTGGCAGGTTTTAATATCCTTGCCAGCCGCGAAGTCCTTCATCGTGGACACTGCCTCATCCAAGGTGGAAACTTCCGCGATAGGCATATCGCCGTGGTCGCTCGCGGCGGCCTCGGAGCAATTATCCTTCGGCGCGAGGAAGAGCTCCGCTCCGGCCTCGTGCGCCGCGGCGATTTTATGTTGGATGCCGCCGATGGGGCCTACTTTGCCATCTTCCTGAATCGTGCCCGTACCGGCCACGAACTTGCCGCCGGTGAGGTCTTCCTCGTTGAGCTTATCGATGACCGCCAGGGTAAACATCATGCCGGCGGAGGGACCGCCAATATCCTGCAGGTTGTATTTGACCTTAATATCGTCTTGCGGGACCGAGAGCATGGCGATGCCCAGCATCGCCTGCCCCTTCTGTTGGGGATTTTCCCCGAGTTCAATCTCTTCTTCTTGCTTTTTGCCGCCTCGTTTCACGGTCAGCGTGACTTTATCGCCGGGGCTCTTTTCTTTAATGATGTCTTGGACTTCTCCCGGCTCCGAGACGCCCTTGCCTTCCACTGCGGTAATGACATCGTCTTTTTTCAGCTTGCCCTTTGCCGCGCCCTTATCGAGTACTTCCGCGATGGAGATCTTTACCGGCAGATGCAAATAGTCCATGGCTGCGACGGTCGCAGCAGATTCGGACTGGGTAAAGGCCTGCTTATTGGACTCTTCTACCTCTTTATCGCTCATATTCTGCGGAATGACGGTATCGATGGGCACGATGGTGTCATCGGTCATCATCCAGCGCCCCAGCGCCTGCGCCAAGGTCATATTGGTGCGCACGGACACCGTGGTCATGTTGAGATGCCCGTCCGTGTCATAGGTTTGCGGAGCCTTAACGTCAACGACCTGGGTACCGTCCACCTCACCCAATGTGTCCACCGTGGGGCCGGGCCCCTCGGCTGCATAGGGGACGGTCAAAGACACATCGGTGCCGGGGATATGGTCAAGCGATACCAACGCACCGGTTAAGACGACGGGGATAGCTCCCCAAGTGATGGTGCGGACGCGACGGCTAGCAGGAGAATTCACGGATCAATACCCTACAACCTTTGGCGTAGTGTTCGCTGTCAGCGTAGCGGGATCATGGAAAGTAGTCGGACGGTGCCGGTAGATTAGGACGCATGAGCAACGGATTCGGTTTTTCTTTCCCCAATAACGATGACGACGATAATGACGGACGTCGTGACCAGAACCCGTTCGGCGCATTCGGCGGCGCTAATGGTGGCGGCCTCGGTGACATGCTGAACCAGTTCGGTCAGATGCTGTCCGGCATGGGCTCTTCCATGAACTCGCCGGAAAACTCCGGCCCGGTCAATTACGACATGGCCAAGCGCATCGCCCTGCAGCAAATTTCGCAGTCCAAGCCAGTAAGCGCGGACGATACCAAGGCCGTCGAGGAATCCGTCCGGCTGGCAGAGCTCTGGCTTGATGACGCTACCTACTTGCCCACCGCCTCCGGCACGGCCAAGGCATGGGATTCCAAGCAGTGGTTGGAAGAGACCATGCCGGCGTGGCAGCGCATGGTCACGCCAGTAGCAGAACACATGAATGATGCTCAGCTGGACTCCATGCCAGAAGAGGCCCGCGAAATGATGGGCCCCATGGCCAAGATGATGAACCAGATGTCTGGCATGAACTTCGGTATGCAGCTCGGCCACGCCTTAGGGGATCTAGCCTCTCAGGCGCTGACCGGCTCCGATTTTGGTCTGCCCATTGCCCCGTCTAATACCGTCGCGCTATTGCCGCAGACCATCCAGAAGGTCGCCCGCGAGCTCAATATTCCAGGCCAGGAGGTGCTGGTTTATATCGCCGCACGCGAGGCAGCGCGCCAGCGGCTCTTCAAGCACGTGCCGTGGCTGGTCGAGCGCATCGTCTCCTCAGTGGAGGAATATGCCATCGGTTTGGTTATTGATACCTCCCACTTGGAGGAAGTAACCCGCGAGCTCAACCTAGAGTCCGGCGATCCGCAGGCAATCCAGGACGCAATGAGCAAGCTGCAGGGCATGGATCTTTCCCCTCGCATTACCTCCCAGAACACTGCGGCCGCATCCCGTCTCGAAACGCTGTTGGCCCTGGTAGAAGGCTGGGCCGAGCACGTGGTCACCGAAGCCTTGGGCGAACGCATCCCGTCCACCTCGAAGCTAACTCAGGCTTGGGCACATCGCCGCAGCACCGGCGGATCCGCCGAGAACGCCTTCAGTAAGGTCGTCGGCATCGAGCTCAACGCCCCCAAGGTTTCTGAGGCCGCCGAGCTATGGCGCCGCGCCACCGTTGCCGTGGGAGCCGAGAAGCGCGATAAAGCCTGGGATCACCCGGACTTCCTGCCTAATGCAGAGCACCTAGATAACCCGGCCGCATTCATCGACTCCCTATTGGATGACGGACCTGATGAGGGCTTTGAGGAAGAGTTTGCCAAGCTGGAGGAAATGCTCAAAAACGGTGAGGATTCCTCTGCTACTCAGGGCGATGAGACCGGGGAAGCCGATGGTCAAGACGAGCAGAAAGAAAAGGGCAACGAGGACGACGAAAACTAGCAGCCCCAGCGCTGGTAGGCCTCAAGATAGCCCTTCGCCCGCTCGGCGTGGGGCGCCCTGTCCGCCCACTGCCAAAACTCCCGCCCGTGGCGCGGGATGAAAGTGTGGGTCAACTCGTGAAGAATGACTGAATCCAGCACATAGTCCGGCACCTGTTGCAGCCGGTCGCTCAGCCGAATATCCGCGGTGGAGGTAGTACAGCTACCCCACCGCGTATTTTGATTGCTTACCCAGCGAATAGAGCCGATGGTCGCACGGCCGTCTAAGTAAGCCGCGTTCAGCCGCCGAGCGCGTTCTTCGAGCTGGGCGTCTGAGCGCCGGCCACTGCCCTGCTTCTTTTCTACCCGCGCCAACATATCCGCCACTGCCTCGTGCTCATCACGCGCGGACATCCATGCGGGAATGCGTACCTCGAGCACGCCAGATACCATGCGCGCCTGCACGGTCTTCTTCCGTTTGGCAGAGCGAATGACTTTAACCTCTGGGGAGTGTGGAGTGGTGGGCTGCGTACTCGACATGACAGGTGATTGTACCTGTGGTGCAATGGAGTCGACATACTTCGGGGGAAAGGGATATAAGCGTGGGGATTTCTGCCACCCAAGTAGTCTTGGCACCAGGCAGCGGCGTGTTTTGCCGCGAACAAGGGGTGGTCCAATTTGGAATGGATGCCACCCGGGTTGGAGTAGCGGAGACGGGGAATGCACTCGCCGTCGCCGCAGCCTTCAACACCGCTCGCGAGCCAGTTGCCCCGGAAGATTTGTCTCACCGGCTACATGCCGCGGGGCTGGAGGCAGCGGCAGCGCTGAGCCTTATCGAAGATGCGCTGGACTATGGAATACTCTGGCCGCACAAGGAAGCCGATGACAAGGTAGACACAATTGTCGTGATGGGCGAATCCGCCCTGGCTCGAGGCCTCCGCTCACGCCTTGAGGCGGATGGCTTCCAGGTGCGCATCCCATTGGAGGAAGACAATGTCTTTTCCTATATCCACGACCTCGACGGCATGTATCCGATACTCGGCGTGGACCAGCTGCACTGCCCGCTGGATTGCGCCAACGCGCTCGCAGGCACAGAAACCACGTGGATTCCGGTGTCTCTACTGGACAATCGTGGTGTCATCGGGCCGGTACGCATCCGGGGCCAAGGCCCGTGCCCACTGTGTGCGCACCTATCCCGCGTGGATATGGACCCGCGATGGAATATCATCAGCACCCAGCTCACCCGCGTGCGCCGCAGGCCAGAAGACGTGGTGCTCGATGCGGTCACAGCGCATACGCAGGTGATCATCCGGCGACTGATGGGACGCCCGCTGCCGCCCGGCGCACCGACTACGAAGCCACGCCCCGGTCAGCAATGGGAGGTCGATGTCTACGGCCACCACCAGCAGCGCACAGTTATTGCACATCCGCGCTGCCCGGTGTGCTTCGGCGGTAAAACCAACCTGGCTAGCTGCGAACCGAACGAATGACCTCTAGCACCTGGGCGCCGTAGCGCTCCAACTTGCTAGGGCCTACCCCGGAGATGGACAGCATTTCTGCCTCATCGGCAGGCAGTTCCTCCGAAATGGCTTGCAAGGTGGCATCGGAGAAGATGACATAGGCCGGAACCTTTTCCTCGCGCGCTACCTGGGAGCGCCACGAGCGCAAGGCGGCAAAGACCTCTTCATCACCGCCGCCCTCGCAGTCTTCGTGCCGGCCGATGACCTTTTCTGCCGGTGTCCCGAGCAGGCCAGAGCACACGCGGCAGCGCTTCGGGCGGCGCGCGCGGGTGCTTCCCCCGGAGGCATCCTCGGCCGCCGGTACGATGCCGTCGAGGAAGCGAGTACGCTCGCGCGAGGCCCGCGAACCGGTAGTCTTTGCCAGCGCCCACGACAGCGCGAGGTGCTCACGCGCGCGGGTAATACCGACGTAGAACAAACGCCGTTCTTCCTCCACCTGCTCATCGCCCGCCTTAATGGCGTGGTTGATAGGCATGAGTTTTTCGGTCAACCCCACGAGGAACACCGCATCCCATTCCAGACCCTTAGCGGCGTGCACGGTAGCCAGGGTGACGCCTTCCATGGCCGGAGCTTGTTTATCGGTAGAGCGCCGGCGCAGCTGCCCCAGCACCCCGTTGAGATCGATGCCAGGAGCCGATTCCACGATTTTTTCGATGAGCCCTACAAGTGCGTTGAGCGACTGCCAGCGCTCACGTGCTTGGGCACCCTGCGGTTCGGTGGCGCTCAAGCCCAGCTCGACAAAAGCTGCCCGGGCAATCGCCACCGGGTCATCTGGCAGGTCCTCGCGACGGGTGGCGGCGATGAGCACGCGAATGGCCTCCAGGATCTCCGGGCGGCGGAAGAAGCCCTCGCCGCCGCGGACTTGGTAGACCACTCCGGCGTCGGCAAGCGCCTGCTCAAACTGCTCCGACTGGGCGTTGATGCGGTAAAGGATTGCAATCTCAGAGGCCGGTACACCCTGGTCCAGCAGTGTGAGAACCTGGCCAGCTACCTCCTGAGCCTCAATCTCCTCCGACTCATAGGCCTTAAAGGTGGGCTCTGGACCGGACTCGCGCATGCCCTGTAGCTCCAAACGGGTGCCTGCCGCGCGGCCGGTAGCCTTGCCAATGACTCTATTGGCAAGGTCGGTTACCTGCGGCGTGGAGCGGTAGTCGCGCTGCAGCTTGACCACAGTGCCATTCGGATACGTGCGCGAGAAGTTGAGCAGGTAATCCGGGGAGGCGCCGTTGAAAGAATAGATGGTCTGATTAGCATCGCCCACCACGGTGAGGTCATCGCGCTCGCCCAACCAAGCGTTGAGCACCCGCTGCTGCAGCGGGGTAACATCCTGATACTCGTCCACGACGAAAGTGCGGTACTGCTCCCGGAAGGTCTCCGCAATCGCCGGCACGTTTTCAATGGCGCCAGCGATATGCATGAGCAAATCATCGAAATCCAAGTGCATCATATCCGGTGTGGCCTTGGACTGCTCGTAGCGGCGGAAGGCCTCCGCCACCTTGGCTGGATCCGCGGGCGCGCTCCGCTCCGAATTAGCAATCACGGACTCATAATCCTCGGCGCTGACCAGCGCGGACTTAGCCCACTCGATCTCCGCCAGGACGTCACGGATCATATCCTTGGAATTATCTAGCCCCACCGAACGCACCGCGCGGGCAACCAGCGGGAATTTATTATCTAGCAACTGCCATGGAAGGTCTCCTGCTACCTGGGGCCAGAAGTACTTCAGCTGACGGCGCGCCGCCGCGTGGAAGGTCTGTGCTTGCACGCCGGCCACACCCATGGTGCGCAGGCGGTCGCGCATTTCCCCGGCGGCGCGCGCCGTGAAGGTCACCGCAAGCACGCGTTGCGGGCTCACAAACCCCTGGTCCACTAGGTTGGCGATGCGATAGGTAATAGTGCGGGTCTTGCCTGTACCCGCGCCAGCCAAGATGCACACGGGCCCGCGCGGCGCCGTGGCCGCGCGCAGCTGATCTTCATCCAGCAGGGACAAATCCGGCTTAGTCACCGTGATACCACTCCATAATCATCGTGTGTGCAATTGAACCCGGACGAGGAAGCGAAAGCTCAGGCAGTTCGGAGCGCTCCACCCACCGGATCTCTTCCAGTTCCCCATCAGTATGGCAGGTGGGGTGGACATCAGCCGTTTGCGCACAAAAGCCCAGCATAAGAGAGCCACTCGGCGGCCACGACTGCGAGCCCCAATAGCGGAGCGCCTCCACCCTACGTCCGGTTTCTTCCAAGGCCTCGCGCGCAAAGGCCGCCTCTGCGGTCTCACCCGGCTCAACGTAACCGGCAATCAAGGAAAAGAAGCTATTGCGGCGGCGATTGCGAGCCAGCAAAATCCGGTCGGTGCCGGCAAGGCGAATGAGCCCAATGACGGCGGGATCTAGGCGCGGAAAGACCATCCGGCGCGCGTCATCGGGATCGCACCCGACGATTCCCGGTGCGGGGTAGTCCAGCTTGCGTCCGGTCCGCGGATCAAAGCGTTGCTCGCGCCGGTTACGGATAAGCGCAATGGCTTGCAAGATTAACGGCTGGTCTGCAAAGAAGGTCGCGCTTTCCAGTCGGCCCAGCTTCCCGGCGCTGTCTTCCGGACACAAACAGGCCTGCAAGGTACCTAGGTCCACCACGGCCTGCTTGCCGACGCCACCGGGAACCCCTTCCACCAGCACCGGCTCCCCCGCCGCCGTAACCGGGACGAGGCCGCCAGGAGTTACTGGGAGGAACATTTAATCCTCGTCATCATCGTCCATAACCTCGATAGGCTGCTCCATCTCATGCTTAATGTAGAGCAGGCGGTCGCCCGGCTTCAGCGCGGACGCATCCGCGGTATCCACGCGGTGCAGTTCGTTATTGCGCAAGACTGCAAGCACGATGTCTGCTAAGTGACGTGGGTTGGAGCCAACCTCGAATTCGCGCACGGCGCGCTCGGCCACGGAGAATCCCTCATTAGGTGAGAGCAGGTCCTCCATCATTTCCACCACAGTCGGGGTCACGGTGGCCAAGCCTAGCAGTCGGCCGGCCGTCTCCGCAGAGGTGACCACGGAATCTGCACCGGATTGGAGCAACAGGTGACGGTTTTCGGACTCGCGCACCGACGCCACGATCTTGGCCTTGGGCGCAAGCTCTCGCACGGAGAGGCAGCACAGCACCGCGGTATCATCCGTAGATGGGGTGACAACAATGGAGCTTGCGTGCTCTACCCCAGCGACCTTTAGCACGTCCTGTTTGGTGCCGGAGCCAAAAATGGTAACTAGCCCGTGGTGTTCGGCGTGTGCAAGGGCCGCACGGTTAGTATCGATGACCACGATCTGGGAGGTCGGAACATCATCGGCCAGCAGCGCGGCCACCGCTCCAGCGCCTTTAGTGCCATAACCGATAACGACGGTGTGGTTACGCAATTGCTTTCTCCAGTTCTGGATTTGGAAAGTACGGCGGGCCTTATCCGTCAACACCGACAAGGTCGCGCCAACCAATAAAACAAGGAAGATCAGGCGGGCAGGTGTAATAAGCGTTAGGTTAATGAACCTGGCTTGCGGGGACACAGGCACGATATCGCCGTAGCCCACAGTGGTCAGCGACACCGCAGCATAGTAGGCGGAATCCAAAAGCGACATGTCCTCGCTATATCCACCGCCGTCCAAATAGACCACGACTGTCACGAAGACAACAATGCCCAAAGCCCACAGCACACGCTTGCCCAACTGACGCCACGGGCTGGAATTTTCATCCCTCGGCACCGTAATGACATCAATGAGCGCATGGTCCGGCTGCGAGGACAGCTCGACCTGCGGCAGGAAGCGACTTCTAAAGCGTGACTTCATTGCCTGCGCACGTTTTTTGCCCACTAGCCCAGCCTTCTTTTCCGGTCTCGAATGATTGCTCAAGAGATTGCGCGCTTACGCAACCGCCCACATACCTTAGCCCTTATGGTGCTCAACTGACGATTCAAGCAGTTTCTTCAGCTCTTCCCCACGGGGCAGGCGGTTAGGTTCAAAGGTATAGCCATCGTGCACATAGTAGAACGCGGCACGAATCTTCTCCCCGCCATGGATGCGCCGCCATGCTTCTGCATAAACCGCTAGCTGTATCTTTGCGGCATCCATAGCCTCTCCTTGGGGAGGGCGGCCGGTTTTCCAGTCCACCACCATCCAAGTTCCATCCTCCAAACGGAATACCGCGTCCATGCGCCCGCGCACCACGGCCTCACCAATAGTGATTTCGAAGGACGCCTCCACGTGCTCCGGTTGGCGCTGCGCCCACTCGGAGTTCAGGAAAGCCTCTTTAAGCTCTTCCAAGTCGAAGTCCTCCGGCTCATCAATACCGGGAAGCTCTTCCTCGCCTAATAGTGCTGGGCTGCCAAAACGGTCTTCCAGCCACGCATGGAAGGCGGTACCGCGCTTGGCATAGGAATTCGGCTTGAACGGCACTGGGCGGCGTTGCCTCCGGGCAAACTGCAGTGGGTCAGCCCGCAGCGCAACCATGTCAGAGGCAGTCAGCTCGCTAGGCAGCTCAACGTCTACCACCGGCTGTTGCAGGGCCTTGTATTCTTCAATGAGCGCGCCAGCCTCCTGCTCCCATAACTCAAATGTTTCACCGCGGCTAAGCTCTGGTAGTTCCTCCATTGCTTCGAGCACTAAATCCGCAGCGGCGACTGCCTCCGGGCTGGCCTTAAGCGCTGGGAATTGTGCGCTCTCGCCAAAGTCGTCTTCAGAGGGCTCCTCGGG
This sequence comes from Corynebacterium yonathiae, assembly GCF_027570195.1. Taxonomy (GTDB): domain Bacteria; phylum Actinomycetota; class Actinomycetes; order Mycobacteriales; family Mycobacteriaceae; genus Corynebacterium; species Corynebacterium yonathiae. The sequence goes on along the minus strand of NZ_JAKMUZ010000023.1, from coordinate 18,994 downwards.
GACGGACCACTCCACCACGTACTGCGGGAATTGCTCTTTCAGGCGCTCTAGGTATTCATAGGGCGCCTTCTTGTTCTTCCCATAAGCATTATTGGTTCCCGATCCGGTAACGGTCAGGGTGGATTCGGTACGAGTCAACGCAACATAAAAAAGGCGCGCCGATTCTTCTGCCTTGATGGCGCTATCTGCCTTCCTAAACTCCTCACAGGCGTTTTGAAAGTGCGAGCGCTTTTCGGCATCCTCCGGAACCTCAATATAGTCTTCTTCTCCCGGGACCTTGTCGATCCTGGTCAAGAAGGTCTCTGCCTGCGCGTTATAGCTAGAAGAATCAGCATGCACCACGCAGACATGTTCCCATTCCAGACCCTTTGCCTTGTGGGCAGTCATAATTTGCACGCGATCCGTGGCGGCAGGCACCTCACCCAAATCAAGGCCATCTTCCTTTTCGAGGGCAAGCGCAAAGTAGTCTAAAAGCGCATACAAGGAATCGCCGTGGAAGCTAGCGACAATATCGGCAAATTTATCCAAGTGGGCAGTTCCCCCTGCGCTTCCGCGAGCCAAGACCTCGGTGCGGATATTAAACAACGCTTCAATATCGGCAAAGATGTCCACCAACGGCTTGGATAGCGAATAGGTGCGCAGGTGACGCAATTTGGCAGAGACGTCTTCCATGCGCGCGAGGCCCTGCGGGGTATAGCGATCTCGCTCACCCAAATCAGCCAGGGCGTCGGCAAGGCCAACGCGCTGATCCGGTTCTTCAGTGGTGACCTCTTCTAACTGCGCGCGCAGATAGTCTTCCGGGTCCATTCCCGTCTCCCAGCGCAAGCGCTCTTCCCTCACACCGGCCAGGTTTCGCTGGCGGGAAGCAAGGGCTTGAATATCGCTAATGCCCAGGCCACAAATGGGGCCCGCCAGCACCCGCACCGCCGCAGGAAGATCTTCTGGACGCACGAGCATGGTGGCAATAGCCACGAGATCCTGGATTTCTGGCTGCCACAGCAGGCCTCCCAGGCCGATGATTTCATTGGGTACACCCGCTTTGTCTAAGGCCGCTGCGATAGGCGCGGAATGTCGGTTTTTGCGCACCAGGACCGCAGCGCTGAAGGTATCTCCCTCGCTTTTCTCCCATAGCTCTTTCAAGTAGCCGGCAATAAACTCGCGCTCGCGAACTTCGCTTTCAAAGTAAGCCAGCTGAATCTCACCTTCGCCCTTGTGCGGTGCGGCGGAAAGCTCATCCACCGGGCGTTCAACGCCCTCGAATACCCCTTCCGCCACTGAGTTAGCTAAATCCAGCGCGCCAGAGGGGTTGCGCCACGAGGTAGTCAACTGGTCCTTCGGCGCAGGTGCGCCCGGTGCGACCGGGAAATCCTCTACGAAGGCAGTGAGGTTTTCGGAAGTCGCACCACGCCACCCGTAGATGGCCTGCATTGGATCGCCTACCGCCGTAACCGACATATCCTCTTGCTCCCCACCAAAGAGGCTGCGCAAGAGCACGCGCTGGGCATAGGAGGTGTCTTGGTACTCATCCAGCATGACGACCTTATAGCGCTGGGATTGCTGCTTGCCCACTACAGGATGATCCCGCGCTACTCGCGCGGCAACGGCCATCTGCTCGCCAAAGGTGATGACTTGTCGCTCGGATTGTTCCTTTTTCAGGGCCTCCAGCAGCGGCACGTATTGCACGCGGCGTTCTTGCGTGTGGATATAGTCCAGCAGCTTTTGAGAGTATTCGGGACCGTTCTTTTTCGATTTATCGAGGTTATCGATATCCGCACGAAAATCCCGTGCATGTTGAGCAATGTGGCTTGTGTCTTTGAGACCGTTATCAATGTCCTGGCTAAATTTCAGCAGGGTCTCGGTAATCGTGGCTAGGGTGCGGTCATCTTCTAGCTTTCCGGTGTAATTGCGCACTACATCGTAGGCCAAGGAATAGCGCTCGGCTTCCGTGATGATGCGAGCGGTAGGCTCTACCGGAATCAAAAGGCCGTATTCACGCACGAGTTCTCCCGCGTAGGAGTCATAAGTAGACACTTTCGGCGCAATGTTTTCTAATGCTTCAGCCACCTCACTACCAGGTGAGATAAGACCGGAGTCGCGCAATTGAATCAGCTGCCGACGGATGCGTTGCTCCAATTGCTGTGCGGCTTTGCGGGTAAAGGTCAAGCCGAGGACCTGTTCCGGTCGCACATAACCATTAGCCACCAGATACACCACGCGCGAGGCCATGGTCTCTGTCTTTCCGGCACCGGCGCCGGCAACTACAAGTTTGGGGCCGAATGGCCCTTCGATGACGTGGGCCTGCTCATCGGTAGGCGGAAATTTTTTGCCCAAGGCCGCAGCGATTTGCTGTGGGGAAAAATTGCTCTTAGGCATCGGTGATCATCCTTCCTTCTTCCTGCACGGGGCAGATGGAGCGAATTGGGCAGCTATCGCAGTCTTTATTGGTGCGCGCCGTAATGCGTGGACCACGCATCTCTTCCACCAGCGGGGGCAAGAGTGCGGCGAATTCTTCCAGGACTTCGGGCGATTTATCACTTTGCCAAATCTCGCCAATCTTCTGGGTGGTCGTGCCTGGATACACCAGCACGCCTCCCTTGCGCGGCATTCCTTCGCCGTCGTGGACCTGGTGGCCGTCGAATGCGCCACGGGAAAGCGCGAGTTGATAGGCCATCAGTTGCACGTGTTCCTCGCCTTCCTTTTTAGCCGGTGTGCTCCTGCCGGTCTTGAGGTCCACAACTAAGTAGTTTCCTTCTTCATCGCGAAGGAAACGGTCCATATAACCGCCGATGCGCACGCCCTCGCTGACGTGCACGCCCACGGGAATTTCCACCCCAGCAAGTTCTTGATTGACCTCGGATTGGCGTGCCCATTCGCGAGCGCGGTCCAATAGCGCGGAAAACTCATCGAGTTTGAATCGCAATTGCCACTGCGGGACGTCCTGGATGCGTTCGAAAGCTTCCATCACCAAAAGCTTGGCCTTTTCCGCATCCATACCGCGGCCAATGGCTTCAAAGAAGGCGTGGGCCAAAGTACCGCGGAGCAGTCGTTCCTCGGTACTTGGGTCCTCAGCCACATTGCCCAGCACAGCCTTGAGCGGGCAGTTGAGCAACGCTTCTACGCGAGAGGGCGATAAACTGCCGCTGGTATGCAACGGCAGTTCAGCCGCAACGGAACGAGCCGACCACCACTGCTCCGGGTGGGCGCCAGGGATATCGGCCGCCGCTAACCGCGCGAGCTGGCGGGCAGCTTGCTTGCGTTCAACCTCACCGGATTCCGGATTGCTAACTACCCGGCGCAGCTGCGCGACGAATGCCGGTACGGACAGCACCGCCACATCGAGAGGATCCACCTCGAGCCCATCGCGCAAAGACACGGGCGCGGGTTCGGGCACATCGAGGCCCAGTTCGCGCGGGAGTTGGGCGCGGCGCAGCGCCCGCTTTGCTTGGCGACGCGCAGCTTGACCGGGCACATCGACACCACGTCCGGCGAATTCGCCGATGAAGCGAGAAGGCTCGGAGACCGTATCGCCCTCTGGATTCTCCACGGCGGCAATGAGCAAGCGCTTTCGGTGGCGGGTGGTAGCGACATGGAAGAGGCGCCGCTCCTCTGCAAGGCGGGAGGCAACGTGGCTGACGGGGGTATCGGGATCAATATCGTGGTCGAGGAGGTCAATGAGATCTTCTTGGCCAAAGATGGAGCCGGTCTCCCCTAGCGAAGGCCAACTGCCTTCCTGCGCGCCAGCCACGATGACGGTATCCCATTCGCGTCCCACGGCACCGTGCGCGGTCAGGATCTCTACGGCCTGCGGAGTGGCGGTGCGGCGGTCGCGCACGCCGGTGGGAAGTTCTTGTTCGGTGATGTGCGTCAAGAATGCACGAAGCGAGGAATCTGGTCGGCGTTCGACGAAGTCACCGGCGGCATCAAAAAGCGCCATCATCGCATCCAAGTCGCGGTCAGCCTGCGAACCCGTCGCGCCACCACGCAGTGCCGCAGCCTGCAGGCGGTTGTCCAATTCGGTAGCGGTCCACACCGCCCAGAGAATCTCCTCCACCGAGGCCCCAGAGGCGAGCGCTTCTCGGCCGGCACTAAGTACGGCACGTACGCGTTCCAGGATGGAATATTCCCGCTCGGTAAGCTGCCCGTTGAAATCCGGAAGCTCACCGTAGAGAAGGCCGCGGAGGCTATCGATGCCCCGAGTAGTGGAGTCCCAGCGGCGCAAGCCACGAATTAGGCGGCGCAGAGTAACGGGATCGGCACCACCCACGGGGCCGGTGAGCAATTCTTCCAACTCCGAGTTGGACAGGTCCTCCTCCAAGGCGCGCAGCGCAAGCAACACAGCGGAAACCAAACGCTGCTCGGCCAAGACAACGTCGGTGGGACTAATATGCACGGGCACTCCAGCCGCCAATAGGGTGCGGCGCATTTGACCAATATCGCTAGTAGAGCGCACGATGACGCCGATCTCACGCCATGGCACGCCATCTTCTAGGTGGCGGCGGCGCACAGTATTAGCTACAACGTCGCGCAGTCGTCCCTCCGAGTCCACGATGGATATGCACGCCGGTGTGGGTCGGCGGTGAGGCTCAGTGAGTTCAATGTCATGCTCAGCTGGAAAGTCCCGCAGGAAGCGCGAGCTAGCGCCACGGAAGGCAAAGACGGATTGGTCCGCATCGCCGCCCACGACCACGAGACTGGCCTGCGGAGTCAGCCCGCGGATGAGCTCTCCTGCGGTGGGGTCGAGCAACTGCGCATCATCAACAATGATGCTGTGGAAGGGATGGTCGCGCAGAAGCTGGGGGCGTTGGAGCACCGCAGTAACCAACTCCGCAGCAGAGTAGGAATGGGCGCGGGAGAGGAGCTGCACGCGTTCGTACTCGCGCAGGAATTCGCCTGCGGCGGACCACATAGGGCGGCCATACTGCTCCCCGAGGCGCTCCAAGTCACCCGGACCCAAACCGCGTTCAATGGAGCGCAGGAGAAAATCGCGCAGCTGCCGGGCAAAGCCCACATATTCCAGCGCCGGACGCATTTCTGCCGGCCAAGAACCGTGACCATCTTCCGCCTGGCCAGTAAGCAGCTCGCGGATGACGGCATCTTGTTCCGCACCGGTGATGAGCCGCAGCTCCTCCTCGGCAGCCGTACGCAGGAGCGCAAAAGCCAAGGAGTGAACGGAACGCACCATCGATGTCTGTGCAGCGTAGTCCTCAAGGCGTTCAGATAGCTCGCGGCGCAGGCGAGCCCCGGATTCCTTCGAAGGCGCGATAACGAGAATGCCGGAGGGATCCGCACCGGTTTCTCGGGCTTTATCCAGGGCATGAATAACGGTATCGATAAGGAAGCTGGACACGCCGGTGCCCGCCGCTCCGGTCACCTTCCAGGTACCGGATTCGGGCAGGTCAACAGGCCAGGTGCGAGCCGTGGCGGACGGAGTACGGGGAACGAGGCGCACCTGCGGGGACGGTGGAAGTACCACTCCCGCGCGGGCGGTGGAATGGGGGTTGTAACTCACCGCTCCAGTATGGCAGATGCCCGCGACACCAGATGCTGCTCCACGCGCTCAATATGCGAACGCGTGTTTGAACGCGACGCGGAGTGCAGGTCATTGATATGACGCCTATACGACACCGCACGCAACAGCAGCTCCTGCATGCCCGGCACGTGACTAAAGCGCTGGCAGATCCCGTCATCAACAGCTTGGGCAATAAGCCCGTCGACGATGACCAAAGCGGCGCTCCAGCCGGCCGGGCGTGGGGATTCGCTAGGCACGATGTCCACGATGCCCGGTGGGTTGGAGCCGTGGTAGACAGTGGTGGTGAGAAGTGCTGTGTGGGCGGGGATAAGGGGGACGTCGGCAAGCGAAGCTGGGCGATAGGCCTCCCCGGTTTCTTCCCACGCTGCGCGCTCTGCGCGCGCAAAAGCATCGCCACGCTGCCCGTTAGGCAGTGGGACCTCGGCCATGGCCGCATCGAGACGCAGCGCCATTTGTGCGGTTTCATCAATGCGTCCGCGGACCTGGCCCGGAATGAACTGGGTGGCCTTCCAACCGGCGGCGGTATGTCGGCCGTCGCTAGACAGGACCGGCCGGGAAATCCGGGCGCCCTGCACGCTCAGGCGCTCGCGCACCTTGGCGGACCAGGCGGCAAAAGGACCAGCCTGGGAATAGACCACATCACCCACCTTGATGCCGTTATCCCACACCGGGCCTAATTGATCGCCCTGAGCGCGGCGAGTACCGGCAGCACCGGTTTCCGCATGGAAGGCGCTTAATACATGCTCTGGGGGAAGCGGCATCCTTGACTCCTATTCAGGTTGGTGGGGATCCTTATTATCCGGGCTGGGATAAGGCCACGGGTTAGGCGCACAGGTCACATCCTCATCAGGATAGACCTCGCTGGGCTTGCGTTCATGCAATTTCCTGTTATTGAGATCCAAGGTCTGCTGCATCATGACCGGCGCCAGCTTGCCTTGGCCGCCACACGGCTGGTGGGCCGCGTAGCCAATGGCGTGCCCCAGCTCGTGGTTGATTACGTACTGGCGATAATTGCCCATATCCCCTTCGAAAGGCGTAGCACCGCGCACCCAGCGGGCCTCATTGATAATCGTGGTGGACTCGCCAGTAATAGTGGTATGGCAGGAGGTTTCGGTTTCGATCTTCTCACCACACCGCTCCGCGGCGGTGCCGAGCGAAGTGAGCTGGATGCGGGTATCTGGATCCGCATCAGAAGCCACGTGCTCGAACTCGAAATCCTTATGTGCGGTCCAGCCGCGCGGGTCAGACAAGGTGGCCTCTACCATGGCGGCAAAGGAATCATCGCCACCATACGGTGCCGTATTGATGCCCTCTTCCACCTCGATGGAATAGCGCACCTTCTGCTCGCCGCCCTTGCCGGCTACGGCACCGGGCTTGCCCACCTCGCGGAACGTTCCTTTACCTTGCTTGGTAAACGAGCCGCCGGGTGGCATTTCGGTAATTTCCCGCTTTACCGCTGCTGCATCGGCAGGATCAGGGCCAACCTTTTCTGTGCTCGTCGGCGCAGCTGCGGTAGTGTTTTCCGCCTTTTCTTCAGAAGAAGCCCCTGTAGCAATATCGACAATGAACCAAATGGTCAAAGCGATCATGAGGGGGATTGCCACCACGCGCCACCAGCCGTATTGACGCGCAAACCGGACCACCGCATTCTGGCGGTCCGGCGCATGGCTCGGGCTCCGGTGAGCGTGGCGAGTCTCCCTATTTTCCATGGGGCCTTAGGTTACCCGTTAAGATTTAAAAAGCTGAATCAGCAGTCCGGTGTGCTCGCCTTAGGCGCCAGCAAATCCCACTGCATGCTTCTTCGCAATTCCCACCTCAACGTAGACCACGCGGTCAGTACGCACGAGGTACTTGCGGCCCTTATCGTCTTCGAGCTCCAGGGTGGAGTTATCCGCCAAGGCACTATTGATCTTCTGTGTCAGCTCAGCCTGGTCACCTGCAGCGCTAATAACCAGCTCGCGAGCGGTATCTGCGAAGCCAAACTTGATATCCATGAAGATTCCTCCTCTAACTAGAGTTTTATTGTCAATGGCCCCACTATAACCATCCCGGCTACTATCAAGGTGTGTCTGACATAAAATCCCAGCCACCGAGCTTCGCGGAACTCGGCGTTGCAGCCGAAATCTGCGATGGCCTCGCCACTCGTGGCATCACGCGTACTTTTGCAATTCAGGAATTAACCCTGCCCATTGCGCTATCCGGTCAGGACTTGATTGGCCAAGCGCGCACCGGCATGGGAAAGACCTACGGCTTTGGCGTGCCGCTTTTGGACCGCGTCTATGATGATGCTGATATCGAAGAACTCGATGGCACCCCGCGCGCCCTCGTAGTGGTCCCGACCCGCGAGCTTGCGCAGCAGGTAACCGAAGACCTGCACGTAGCCGCCGCCCATCTGCCGGTGCGCCTCGCCTCCATCTACGGCGGCCGCCCCTACGAGGAGCAGATCAAAAAACTCAATAAGGGCGCCGATGTCATCATCGGTACACCGGGCCGCCTGATCGATCTTCATGAGCGCGGCAATCTGCAGCTAGACCGCGTGGCCATCTTGGTTCTCGATGAGGCCGACGAGATGCTGGATCTGGGCTTCTTGCCCTCGGTCGAAGCCATACTTAAGGCTCTCAATGGCAATGCGCACCAAACCATGCTCTTTTCCGCGACGATGCCGGGCGCGATTTTGACGCTTGCCCGCCGCTTCATGAATAAGCCCATTCATATCCGCGCCGAATCCGGCGAGCAGGATTTTACCCATTCCTCCACGCGCAAGGTCACTTTTCAAGCCCACCGAATGGATAAAGTTGCCGTCGTCGCGCATGCTTTGCAGGCAACCGGCCGTGGGCGCACCATTATCTTCGCCCGCACCAAGCGTGCGGCCGCCCAACTGGCCGAGGATCTTGCCCGGCGCGGCTTCCACGTGGGCTCAGTCCACGGCGATTTGGGACAGAAATCACGCGAGAAGTCTCTCCACGCTTTTCGCTCCGGCCAGGTAGACATCTTAGTGGCTACCGATATTGCCGCCCGCGGCATCGACGTCGATGATGTCACCCACGTCATCAATTATCAGGTGCCCGATGATCCAATGACCTTTGTTCACCGTATTGGCCGCACCGGCCGCGCCGGACATACCGGCACCGCCATCACCTTGGTGGGCTACGATGAACTAGGAAAATGGCAGGTCATCAGCGACGAGCTAGATCTAGGCGAGCCGGACCCGCCACAGTGGTTTTCTACCTCACCAGAGCTAGCTCAGGCCCTAGACATCCCCGCGGATGTAGAGGAGACCGTCGGCCCAGAAACCAAGGTCATAGGCCAGGTTCCAGTCCGTGAGAAATCCCCTACCCGTACCACCGCACGCCGCGGTAGCTCTCGACGCCGGCGAGGAGGACGCCGATGACTAAGGCTCCTATTTTGCGTTCCACGCCCGCCGATTGGAAGGCCACCGGCATCATTGCCGTAGTCTGTGCCATCGCGGTCGGTGGGGCGGCCATCACCGCCAATATCAATCAGGCACATTTGAGCCAGGCGGCCGTTCCGGGAGACAAGGATGCACCTGTGCTTTCCGACGTCCCCGATAAGCTCCACGAGTCCTTCGCCCTCCCCAACGAAGCAGTACCTGGCCAGCACAGGGCGGTATCGGCCCACGGCCTAACCATCACACACGCAGATCACACACTTACCGCTACTAATCCGGATGGATCCGTAGCATGGACCTATGAGCGCACGGATGCCGATCTATGTTCACTATCTACTGCATGGGGCAAGATCGTGGCATCGTATAAAACTGGCGTGGGCTGCGGGGATACCGTGGCTATCGATGCTGCAACCGGCGAATATGACAGCACCCGTAGTGCTGTGAATTCGGACAAGGTAGTGCCCATCTCCTCCAATGACAGGGTAGGGACGGTTTCCACCGAGCGCATCGATCTGTGGCGCTCTGACTTAGTGCGCACCGTGGAATACGGTGACGTGCAGGCGAAACAGGAACCGGAAAAACAACCGCATGAGGACTGCACTCTAAGCTCCGCCCTGACCCGCACCGAGAATTTGGCACTAACCGAGTCCTGCCCCGATAGGCCGAATACCACGTGGTTGCGCTTCCAAGACACCACCCCCGATGATTCCCGCGAACCCGATATTTCCGCTGACGTTGACATAGACGCTGACGGCGCCCGCCTTATTGCCGTGGGACAAAAGGCCGCCGCCATATACCGGCCAGGACCACACCCCACTATCGAGTCTTATAGCGAAAAGGGCGAAAAGCTCCACACTTTTTCGGCCCAGCCTTCTCCGGTTATAGACTCCGGTGCCTCTCCATTCGCGCCGGCAACGGCGGATTTGCCGCACCATATGACCTGGTTTGATGGCTCCCGCCTTTACCTCTTCAAGCCGAGCGACCTTGCGGTAGATCACGTGGTGGAAGACGCCATCGGCACCCCCGTCGCAGTTGCTGATCACATGCTAGTGCCTACCCAAGAAGGCATTGCCGTCATGGATTGGTCCACCGCCAAGACGCTGCGCACCATTCCGGTCGACCGCGGCAGCTACCATGGCCCTGTCTACCTGACCTTGGCTGGTGACACCATTGTGGAAAGCCGCGGCGATGAGGTGGTAGGTCTCAGCGCCGATTAGCGTCCCGCCTCACGCGAAGAGGGCCGCGCCTTCCTGGTTTTCCAGGAAGGCGCGGCCCTCTTTGTGTGGAAGAAACTTTAGAAATTTGCTGCCGCCCACTCAGTGGAGGCTCGCACGAACATGAGCAAGAAGATGACTACGGCGGCACTCAACAACGTCACCGCACCAAGAAGCGGCGAGCCACCACTAAACATTTGGAAGGAACTAGCCGCCAAGATAAGTTCCACCAAAATAATGGCTCCCCTGCCCCAGCGCTTTCCCTTAACCATGGCCCAGGCACCGACGATGACGAAACCAAAGACGATAAAGATAAACAGCGCGGTACCCAGCCCCACAAAGCTTTCAGATCCGGAATCCGAGACCATCGAACCATTTTCCGCACCGGTCAGCTCGCGCACGATAAGAAAAATACCGAAGCAGATGACGGCGATGGACTGAACCACTGCGAGCCCTGCAGCCACGAGGACTGGCTGCGGTGCCCCCGGCTGCGCATTGTCGCCTCGCGTTGGCTGCGCGGAGGTAGCACTTTGCCTATTGTTTACCTGCTTTTTCTTCTGCTTAGACACAAAACCACAGTCTACTCACCAGCCAGAGCCATTTCCTTGTGCGCCACTCAGGTTGTGCGGGGGCAGGGGTTAGCCGGTTAGATTTGACGCTTCTACAGGAACCACACTCGAGACTTTTTGGACAACGCGCCAGTTCAGCGAGTTTCTCACAGCCTTCTTTCAACTAAATAACTCATCAAAATGACCCCCTCATCAGTTTCATTCACGTGAGGTTGCCCACATTTTTGCCTCTACCCCTAGCGGAGCCTGAGTAAACATGTCATGATTCTGGGGTAGCAAAAAGAAAGAGGGCGTAAAGCTCTCCTTAACTTGAAGGAAACTTCGAGTAACCACAATGTGAACCATTGGCGGCGGCGACGCTGGCCCGACCTCGAGACCGGGCCCCACTGCGCGCAGACCAGTTCACACAACCACCCACCCAAGGCATTGGTTGCTTTTCATTTTTATGAAAAGCGCTTGTGCTTACTGCTGTCGAATTTTTGTTAGGAGATATCAATCATGGATTGGCGCCACGAAGCTGTTTGCCGCGACGAAGACCCTGAGCTGTTCTTTCCAGTAGGCAATTCTGGTCCTGCACTTACCCAAATCGCTAAGGCCAAGTTGGTTTGCAACCGCTGCCCTGTTGCCTCTTCCTGCCTGAAGTGGGCACTGGAGTCCGGCCTGGACGCCGGCGTCTGGGGTGGCCTATCTGAAGAGGAGCGCCGTGCCCTCAAGCGCCGCCGCAACCGCGGCCGTGGCCGCGCTCGCGTTTCCGCTTAATAATCGGGCCCCAATTTTCGTTTCGGCGCCCTTAGCCGCTAGAGTTGAATAAAGTTCAGATACCCTCAACGAAGGAGTGCGCAATGAGCAAGCGTGGTCGTAAGCGCAAGGATCGCCGCAAGAAGTCCGCTAATCACGGCAAGCGTCCTGGCGCATAACGCACAGCATTACTCAAAGCCCGGTTCCCCTCGGTCACTTCGACCGTAGAACCGGGCTTTTGCTATGTCAGACGCAAATCGATGTCCTCTCCTAGCTCCCCGCTTGACCTCTCCGTGCCTTAAGTCCAATGTGATCGGGCCGAATTGAACACATTGGGGTCTCAATTCGGCCCGATCAGTATGGACTCAAGCAAAAAGTTGGAAGATCATGAGACCAGACCCCACCACAGCGGGTGAGCAACAGTGCCTACCACGCCGTTTCGATACGGGTGATTTCTACCGAAATGCGGCGACGCAGTGCCTGCGGCGCCTTGGCCTGACCATTGCAGCAATTGCGCACCAGCGAGCGGATAATTTCCTCGCTCTCGAGGCGTTTTTGGCAGAAATCGCACTGGGCGATGTGCTCGCGGATGGCGAGTGCGCGGGCATAGGTGATGGATTCATCGAGAAGCTCGCACAGGAGGGCCTGTACCTCTGGGGAGCTACACGCACCACAGTTGTGTTCCGTTGCGTGGTCCATTACTTCTCCTCCATGTCTGGGTGTTCTAATCCAATGCCTTGTTCTCGTGCCACGTCCTTCAACGCTTTTCGGAGCAATTTTCTTCCCCGGTGCAACCGGGACATTACAGTGCCCAGCGGAGTGTCCATGATTTCTGCAATTTCTTTATACGCCAAACCTTCTACATCCGCGTAGTACACCACCATGCGGTAGTCATCAGGCAGGTCATTCATGGCCTCTGAAATGGTGGTGTTCGGCATGTCCTTGAGCGCGGCTACCTCGGCGGATTCCAAGCCGGTCGAGTCGTGGCCGGCAGTTGTATAAAGCTGAAAATCGCTCAGGTCATCAGCCGAGGACTCCGTTGGCCGGCGCTTCGCCTTACGGTAAGAGTTGATGTAGTTATTGGTCATGATGCGATAAAGCCATGCCTTGAGGTTCGTGCCCTGTTTGAAGGACCGGAAGGACTTATAGGCCTTAAGGTAGGTCTCCTGCACCAGATCCTCAGCATCTTGGGGATTGCGCGTCATGCGCAGCGCACCTCCATAGAGCTGGTCTAGCAGGGGCAGCGCTTCCGCTTCGAAGCGACGCTGCAGCTCCTTTTCGCTGATTGTTTGTTTAGCCACAATTTCCATACTAACGCCTAGCGTTAGAATCCCAGTCATGCCTAAAAAGTCCCCGCACACAGCCACCCCAGCGCTCAAAATCGTGGAAGATTACAGCATTGACCACCACGTCTACACGTTTGAGGCGGGAAAGGATCACTTCGGCGATCACGCCGCCGCAGCCTTGGACGTAGAGCCGGAGCGCGTGCTCAAAACACTGGTCATCGATTTAACGGCGGGCAAGGGACCAAAGCGCAAGCTAGCGGTGTGCGTCATCCCTACCACCCACCACTTGAGTTTGAAGAAGGCCGCGGCCGCCCACGGCGTGCCCAAGGCCACCATGGCGAATCCACACGACGCCTCTAAGTCATCCGGATATATTCCCGGCGGCATTTCCCCACTGGGTCAAAAGACTCCGTTGCCTACAGTCATCGAGGAAACCGCTGTGCTTTTCGATACCGTATTCATTTCCGGCGGACGTCGCGGGTTAGACATCGAGCTCAATGCGGAGGACCTCGCAGAGCTGTGCCAAGCCAGCTTTGCCGATCTACTCGCCGAGTAGCTCTGGATAGTCGTTGGATACATTGCCCACAGCCTTGTCAGCGGGGTGGGTGTGGAAGCCCCGCAGGGGCGTCGGCAAGAGCAGCTCGGCGGCCTCCTCGGGACTGCCCTCTAGCCAGGTACGCATTTCCTCGGCCGCCAAAAAGCGCGGCAGGCGGTGGTGCAACCACTCCATTTCTGCGGTGGCTGCGGTGGTGACAATCGTGGCGGACAAGCGGTCCAGGCCGGTGTCCCAGAGGCCTGCCGCCCGCAGCAATCCTTCCTGCGCGCGGACGAAGTAGGGCTGTTTGCCGCCCTCTTCTTGGCACCACTCGTAGTAACCGTTCATCGGGATGAGGCAGCGCTGCCCCTTAAAGGCATGCCGGAAAGAAGGCTTGGAAGCGACGGTCTCCGCACGTGCGTTAAAAAGCGGCGGGCCATCGAGATCTTTCTTCCAGTGCGGCAATAGCGCCCACCGCGCAGGATCGACTTGAGCCAGGCTTTCGCGCACGCGCACGATGGCCACCGGCTGCGTGGGCGCAATATTGTAGCGGGGCCCTGGGGTGCCTTGCGGGGCATGTACCTCGGTGACTCCGGGCAGCTCTCCCACCTCATCAAGGAGGGACTCGGTAAAAAGAACGAATCTTCCGCACATGCCCTCTATTATGGACGATATGTCTCAACCATGGTCCGCCCCGCAAGCGGCAGGCCCCATTACGTGGGCCCAGCACGTGCCGGGCTCGAAGTCTATTACCAACCGCGCCTTCATTCTGGCCGCGTTGGCCGATGGCCCCTCTACCCTGCGCGCGCCGCTAGTCTCGCGGGATTCGCAGTTGATGGAAAAGGCGTTGGAGTCTATGGGCGTGCGCTTCGAGCACGACGGCGAGGACATCCACGTCACCCCAGGCCCGCTCAAGGGCGCAACGGTAGAGTGCGGCCTAGCAGGCACGGTGATGCGCTTTATCCCGCCGGTTGCGGCCTTGGCTGATGGCGCCGTGCTTGTCGACGGCGATCAGCAGGCCTACGCCCGGCCCATGTCCACCACCCTCGATGCACTGCGCCAGCTGGGCGTCGAAGTAAAGGGCGAGAGCCTGCCGTTTAATGTGCGCTCGCACGGTGTGCCAGAAGGCGGGGAGGTTACTATCAACGCCTCTGGGTCCTCGCAATTCGTCTCCGGACTACTGCTGGCCGGTGCACGCTTTAAAAAGGGCATTACCGTCACCCACGAAGGTGGTCCCCTCCCCTCCATGCCACACGTAGAAATGACCGTGGGTATGCTGCGCCAAGCAGGCGTGCGGGTGGACTCCGATGAGAATACGTGGACCGTGCACCCCGGCCCGATTGCCGGCCGGGAATGGGCAATCGAGCCGGACTTGTCCAATGCGACGCCCTTCCTCGCGGCAGCTGCCGTTACCGGCGGCCGTGTGACCATCAAGCGCTGGCCCGCCACTACCACGCAGCCGGGCGACGCTATTCGCCATATCTTGGTGGATATGGGCGTCATGGTTACCCAGGAGCCGGGCTTTGTCACCGCAAAGGGCGCCAAGGGCGGAGCGCTGCAGGGCATAGAGCGCAACATGGGTGATATCGGCGAGCTCACCCCTACCGTCGCGGCCCTGTGTGCCTTAGCGGAAACCCCCTCTACGCTCACCGGCATTGCCCACCTGCGTGGTCACGAGACCGACCGTCTCAAGGCACTGGCGACTAATATCAACGCCCTGGGAGGTAAGGTCACCGAACTTTCCGACGGCCTGCGCATCGACCCCGCCCCTCTCCACGGTGGCGAGTGGCCCTGCTACGCGGATCACCGAATGGCCACCGCGGGCGCGATTATCGGCCTGAAAGTGGCGGGCATAGAGATCGAAGATATTTCAACCACTGCGAAAACTCTGCCCGGCTTCGACCGCATGTGGGAGACGATGGTGGACCCCGAACAACAGGAGAGCAATGGCTAGGCGTTTCGGTTCCTTTGATGAATCCGATGTGCGCGTGCGCCCCGGCAAGGGATCACGGCCGCGCACCAAGGACCGCCCCAAGCACAAAAATGCCAAGTTCGGCATGGTCATTACTAAAGACCGCGGACGCTGGGGTGTCGCGCTAGATAACGGCCCACGGGTCATCGCCATGCGCGCCCGCGAGCTCGGCCGCACCGCCATCGAAGTAGGAGACCGCGTTGGCGTTGTGGGCGATACTTCCGGCAAGAAAGACACCCTAGCGCGCATCGTGAAGCTAGAAGAGCGCACCTCCGTCCTTCGACGCACGGCCGATGACACCGACCCCTATGAACGCATCGTGGTGGCGAATGCGGACCAGATGCTTATCGTCACTGCCGTGGCTGACCCACCACCGCGTTCCGGATTTGTCGAGCGCGCCCTCATCGCCGCCTTCGTGGGCAATGTCCACCCGATCCTGTGCCTTACCAAGACTGATCTCACAGATCCCGAACCGTTTGCAGCCGAGTTCGCCGACTTGGATGTCACGGTGGTAGAAGCCGGCGTCGAAGATGGCCTCGAGGCAGTACACCAGCACATCGATGGCCACGTCACCGCGCTGATCGGCCACTCCGGTGTAGGAAAATCCACCCTGGTCAACCGCCTGGTTCCGGATGCGGATAGGGAGACGGGGGAAGTATCGGGCGTCGGTAAAGGCCGGCATACCTCCACCCAATCGGTAGCGCTTCCCCTCCCCACCGATGATGGGTTCGCCGGCGGCTGGATTATCGATACCCCCGGCATACGTTCCTTCGGCCTCGCGCACGTGGATGCTAATGACGTGCTCGGTGTCTTTGAAGATCTTGCGGCCGCTATCGAGGACTGCCCCCGCGGTTGTACGCACATGGGCCCGCCTGCGGACCCAGAGTGCGGGCTGGATGATCCTGCGCTTATTCCCCCGGATACCGCCAGTGCGCGGCGGCGCGATG
This sequence comes from Corynebacterium yonathiae, assembly GCF_027570195.1. GTDB lineage: Bacteria > Actinomycetota > Actinomycetes > Mycobacteriales > Mycobacteriaceae > Corynebacterium > Corynebacterium yonathiae. The sequence continues at coordinate 2,794 of NZ_JAKMUZ010000023.1, read as the reverse complement.
CGGTGCGCGGTCTCCTCGAGGCCCTGCGCACCAACGTGGACTGGGAAAGTTAAAGGTGGAAGCCGGTATCGGCCATAATCCCCAAGATGCCGTCCACGATGGCAAAGACCACATCGAGGATCTGGCCCCAGGTGCCCTGGGACGAGGTCTCTAGCAGCGCGAGCCACGGGGTGGTGGGCACGACATCGGCAGCGGCGTCAGCGGCCGGGGTGGTATCGGCTGCCAGTGCGGCCGGCGCGGCAATGAGGGCTGCGCCAGCGGTAACGGCGGCTGTCGCAAGGTTCTGGAAACGCTGAGTCATGTTTTCTCCTTGAGTATTAGAGCAATTCTACGAGGAAAGGCAGCTCGCTGGGGTGATAAAAGGCCATAAACTTATCTAGCGCATCGCCCACTGCCAGCTCCGCGTCCTCATCGCCAAGGTCTGCAGTGTCAATGGCCTCGATGGCCTTCGCGGTGGTCTCCTCAGACTCCGCAATATCCACGTGTATGGCCGCCAAATCCTCTTTGCTAAATTGCGCCGGCTGGAGCTCTACCACCGGCTCACCCATATCCGGGCGCGGGGTGATGACGGAATCATCCAAGTCTACCGAGACGACCACGCGGCGGTGCGGAAACTTCTCTTCATCACCGATGGCTAGAAGGCGCATAGAGGCCATAGATGCCTCAAGGAAGGCTGAGTAGGCAATTTCTTCTTCATCGCCCTCGGTATAAAAGTCCCGTAGCGCGGGGGTGACCATGAAACCCCAACCTGAGCGTGCAGAAAGCGAGCCGGTTTCTTCCAGCTCCGCCAGCATGGCGTAGGTCGCGGGGATATAAACACGGGCTTTAGCCACTAAAATTCACCTTCAATATCGAAGACTGCCTGGATTTCTACGGAAACGCGGTCAAAGCTGGTGTACAAGAAGCCCACCATGCCGGATTCCACGGCGGCGCGGACGTTGAGAATAGAATCATCAACCATGACGCAATCATTGAGTGGAAGCTCAAGGGCATCTGCAGCTGCCTGGAAAGCAGCAACCTCGGGCTTTTCTGCCCCAACCTCGCCGGAAAGAACCACTGCATCTACGTTTCCGCGGTACTCCCACTCGCGAATGTGCTCCGCGCCTGGACCGCCTGGGTCATTGGAAAGGATGGCGGTTGCCGCACCATTTGCCTTAGCGGCGGCCAGCAACGCCTTCCAACGGCGATTGTCTTCTTCGGTGCCGTCAAGGACGCCGACATAGTCAACGATTAGACCACGCATGTACTTTAAATCCTTTGGTTACGAATCTCTTTAACTCCCCGAGAGTATAGCGAACCGCGCGCGCATTCGCGCCCACCCCTATCAGGAAACCCTCAGAAATGGCGGCAGCGGGACGGGCATGAGACAATTATCACGCGTCCGCCTCCTGTCCTTATTCAGGAGCACCACTTCCTCATCATGTACGAGCCCATCCCTGGCTACTCGCACCTCAAACTCTTCATTGCACCCCACCGTGTGCGCTACGGCCGCTTGCCGACGTCCGCGGAAGTCGCCACCCAACACCGCATCCAAGACTGGGTGGTCTTCGCACTGGAGGTAGCCGCCGGCTATCGCCCGCTAGCCCACCTTAATTCCGCGCGTTATTCGGATGCGATACGCATTCATCTTGGCTCATGGGTACGCCGTCGCACGAGCCCCTATGCCACGGAGAAATTGCAGTTGACCAGCCTGCACGCGCGCCCAAATGGCGAATATTTTGGCTCTGTTTATATAGGAAAGCAGCAACATGCATTTACGGGATCGGCTAGTCCAACAGGTTTAGCGTCGTTCCGGTTACTCTAAGTTAGCGCACGAGCTAAAGCGTTTAGGAAAAGATCTGCCCGAGCTGAGAAAGGATCTCGGACCAGTCGAGGGCGGACCATCCGAATCCGGCAGCACTTGCCAACGCCGCAATGCCGGTGGCCAAAAGCCCACCTTCGAAGGCGGAGAGCCCGGAGTGTTCCTCAGACGTGGTATCGACGGGTACGGCGCCTGCGCCACGGTGGGTCGCAGCGGCCTGTTCCAAAGGGGCATTGACCTGCTTGGTGATGGTGACAATATCGCGCAGGGCCGCCGCATAAGCCGGAAACTCATCCGGGAAGGCGGAACCGGTGCCCCCGATGGACGGCAGCGTCGCACGCGGAGAAGGTGCCGCATTCTCGGTGGTGGCCTGGGGCAGTTCCTTGGTGAACTCACCCAACTCAGCGCGAATTACCGCCTGGGCATAGTTGGCACCCAGTATATCGAGATAATCAAGTACGGCGGCTTCGGTGTACTTCTTATCGTCTAGGAATTGGGTGCGCTCTTCTGGCTCCCACGGGAAATCGAGCGGTGTGGAATAGACATTGCCATCGGTGCGTGCAGTATTGAGCCGAGCTTTGCCAAAGTAGTAATCAAAAGCTGCGTCCGCTTTATCCTGCGACAAAATTCCGTCTGCCACCAACGCTTCCTTGCGCTGGATAGCAATAGCCAAGATAGCCGTTGCTGCGTTGTCCTGCTCTAGTTTTTCTCCCGAATCCAAGGTAATCCGCAATGCGGACGCGGAGTCACGCTGCAGCTCATAGGCCACAGCCGGCGTAGCGCCGCCCAATAAGGTGGCAGACAGGAGCGTTGTAATTCCGAGACGCAGAGAGCGGCGGCGCATCGTCAGTGGAGCTCCTCACAGGAGATAAACAGAATGGGCAGGTTTCTTATATTCTACTCATTTTTTCCTGAAAAGAAACCCGCCCCGCACCCACTATCATGAACTGCTCCCCATTAGTTGGACTGAGAAATCAGTTGCCAACAACTAGT
>NZ_JAKMUZ010000022.1 GCF_027570195.1 Corynebacterium yonathiae | reverse complement strand
GATAGTGTCTCTACACCTTCCGAATATTAAGATAGCGCTCCCATTTTGTGGGAGCGTATTCTTTTGCCCATGAGTATCGATAGCATGACAGATAATCGGGTGGAAGCACCGGCTGGATCCTCCACAGTGCAAGACCGCCAAGCTCTTTTTGCAGCGCTTGGCTTTCCGGTGCTCGTGATTATCGGCGGCGTGATTGGATACTTTGCACCGAATACCGCGGCATCCTTTGGTCCGCAGGTCACCCCGCTGCTGGGGATCGTCATGTTTGGTATGGGACTCACCCTCAAGCCGGTGGACTTTGCCTTGGTAGCGCGCCGGCCGCTTCCCGTGCTTATTGGGGTGGTGGCGCAGTTTGTCATCATGCCGCTGGTGGCCCTAGCGGTCGTTGCCATCATGGATCTTCCAGATGCCGTCGCTGCCGGCGTCATCTTGGTGGGTTGCGCCCCCGGCGGGACGAGCTCCAATGTGGTGTCTTACCTGGCGCGCGGTGACGTGGCGCTATCGGTGACCATGACCTCGATTTCCACTCTATTGGCACCGGTGTTAACGCCGCTGCTGGCCCTGTGGCTGGCAGGGGAGTATATGCCGGTCTCGGCCGCCGCAATGGCCTGGTCCATTGTCAAGGTCGTGCTCATCCCTGTGGTCGCCGGCATCTTCATTGGCATGCTGGTTCCACGTGTAGTGGCAAAGATTAGCGCAGCATTGCCGTGGATCTCGGTTGCGGCTATTTCCGCCATCGTGTGCATTGTGGTTGGCGGTGCGCACGACACCATCGCTACCGCCGGCGTGCTGGTCTTTGTCGCCGTGGTTGTCCATAACGGGTGCGGCTATGGCCTGGGCTACCTTGCCGGACTGGTGACCAAGCAGCCGGTATCTGCTCGGCGCACCATGGCCGTCGAGGTGGGCATGCAAAACTCTGGCTTGGCTACCTCTCTGGCATCGACTTATATGAACCCACTGTCCGCCCTGCCGGGAGCGGTCTTTTCGGTGTGGCATAACCTCTCCGGTGCAGTGCTGGCCGCCATCTGCCGCTATGTGGATTCCCGTAGGCAGAAAAGAGCTAGCTAGAAACTAATCGTGACCGCTGGAAAAGACTCGTCTACAAACCAGGGTTCTTTCTGTGCGGTCAGGGGTGGTTGACCTTGTTCGAAGCTCAGGGTGTCGCCGTCTTTGACGGTGGCGCCTTGGAGAACGTGGTCGGCGATATTGGCCAGCTTGTAATAGAGATCGGTGGGGTCCATGGATTCGGTGGCCGCCTGGATTTCGGGGTGTCCAGCTTGGACCAGCCCCACGGTATAGCCCAAGATCTTGTTTCCCTTTTGGGTGAGCCATACTGGCGCGATGTGCATCGGCGCAAGGTTGTCCCGCACGGCCTCCAAAAAAGTATTTGGTGCAATGGATACGTTGCCGCGAGGATTGTGGACTATCAAGCAGCCAGGATGCTCGGCAACTACAGCGGTGGCCTTGGAAAGCAGCTCTAGGTGCTCGCGGCGTGCCTCGCGGGATTGCTGTGCGCGAGTGTGCTCGGCATCCCGGGGAAGCACGGAGACGAGAATTTGAGCGGTAGCGGAATCGAGGCCGCGGGCGTCCGCGCTCAAAATAGGGTGGAGACCATAGCTATCGCGGGTGGGAGGAGTATCGATGGCTTGGTAGTGAAGTAAAAAGGATTCATCCAGCTCTGCCATGAGACTACCCGGATTCTTGCCCGGAGTGATCTCTCCCAGGTTTTCGCCAAAAGTCGAGTTCAAGCGCTCCTTTACCTCTTCTGGAGTGGGGGCAGTGCGAAAGACTGCGATGTTGATCAAAGGGGCATCGATAAGCGCGGCATCAACGCTATGTGGTGTAGTCATAATATTCAGCTTAGGGGTGTGAGCGCGCGGGCGCATCGACGTATTAAGATGGCACGCATGACTGCTGCGATGTATGACCTGATGGACTTTGATGAGGTCCTAGAGAAGTTTGAACCGGTAATGGGCATGGAAGTCCACGTAGAGCTGGATACGGAAACTAAGATGTTTTCTACCTCTCCTACGAACTTCAACGCAGCGCCTAACTCCAATGTTGACCCGGTCTCTCTAGGCCTGCCCGGTGCGTTGCCGGTAGTAAACGCCAAGGGCGTGGAGGGCGCCATCAAGATTGGCTTGGCGCTTAATTGCTCCATTGCGGAGTCTTCTCGCTTTGCCCGCAAGAATTACTTCTACCCGGATCAGCCGAAGAACTACCAGATTTCCCAGTATGACGAGCCGATCGCCTATGACGGCTACCTGGACGTCGTGTTGGAGGATGGCACCGAGTGGCGCGTGGAAATTGAGCGCGCACACATGGAGGAAGATACCGGCAAGCTGACCCACCTGGGCGGTGCCGATGGCCGCATTCACGGTGCTACGGCATCCCTGGTGGATTGCAACCGCGCAGGCATTCCCCTCATTGAGATCGTGACCAAGCCGATCATCGGCGCCGGTGAGCGTGCACCAGAGGTGGCTAAAGCCTACGTTTCCGCCCTGCGAGAGCTGGTTGCAGCCCTGGGCGTTTCTGATGCCCGCATGGATCAAGGCTCGATGCGTGTGGACTCCAACCTGTCCCTGCGCCCGGTAGGTCAAGAGGAATTCGGTACCCGTACCGAAACCAAGAACATCAACTCCCTGCGTTCCGTGGAACAGGCGGTGCGCTTCGAGATGCAGCGTCAAGCCCAGGTACTAGAAGATGGCGGCACCATTGATCAGGAAACCCGTCACTACCAGGAGACCGACGGCACTACCTCCAAGGGACGTCCGAAGGAAACCGCAGAGGATTACCGCTACTTCAATGATCCGGACCTTCCGCCGGTCATCGCTCCGCGCGAGTGGGTAGAAGAACTGCGCCAGACCCTTCCGGAGCTGCCATGGGTACGCCGTGCCCGCATCCAGGAAGAGTGGGGCATCAAGGATGAGGAGATGCGCGACCTAGTTAACGCCGGTGCCCTCGATCTCATCGTGGATACCGTCGAGGCTGGCGCGAAACCGGACGAAGCACGTTCCTGGTGGGTTTCCTACCTAGCTGGCAAGGCCAATGAGCAGGAAACGGACCTGGCTGGTTTGTCCATTACCCCGCAGCATGTGGCCCGTGTAATCGCCCTTGTCAACGACGGCAAGCTGACCACCAAGCTTGCACGCAAGGCTGTTGATGGCGTGTTAGCGGGTGAGGGTGACGTCGACGAGGTCGTCGAAAAGCGCGGCCTGGAGGTCGTGCGCGATGATGGTGCCATCGAGAAGGCCGTGGATGATGCGCTAGCCGCCAACCCGGATATCGTGGAGAAGTATCGCGCCGGCAATAAGAAGGTAACCGGCGCCATTGTGGGCGCTGTCATGAAGGCCACCCAAGGCAAGGCCGATCCTGGGCAGGTCAATAAACTCATCGCAGAAAAGTTGAACTAAGCACCACATTAAGCCAGCCGCGCTTGCACTTTCCTCGAAGAGGAGGCGTGGCTGGCTTTTTCATGCCTTCCTTCCTCCGTCAAAATTGGTGATTATTTTCGTTATGCGAGGTCAGTAGGGTTACGCGTAGGGTCGTGAGCATGTCAATTAAAAGCAAAGTATTGCAAAAGGAAAGCCCTGAAGCACCCTTTAAGGTCGTAGAAATTGAACGCCGCGATCCGCGCGAGGATGACGTGGTCATTGATATTAAAGCAGCAGGCATTTGCCACTCCGATATTCATACCATTCGCAACGAGTGGGGCCAGGCCCATTTTCCGTTGACTGTAGGCCACGAGATCGCCGGTGTAGTGGAGGCCGTGGGAGATAAGGTCACCAAATTTAAGGTGGGGGACCGCGTTGGTGTGGGCTGCCTGGTGAACTCTTGTGGCGAGTGCGAACAATGCCGCAACGGCCAAGAGCAGAACTGCCTTAATGGCAATGTTGGCACCTATAACTCCGAAGACGTAGACGGCACCATTACCCAAGGTGGCTACGCGCAGAAGGTAGTCGTCAACGAAGGCTTCGTATGCACCATCCCAGAGGATATTGATTTTGACGAAGCGGCCCCGCTGCTATGCGCCGGAATCACCACCTATTCGCCTTTGGCCCGCTGGCAGATCAAGGAGGGGGACAAGGTTGCTGTAGTGGGCTTGGGCGGTTTGGGGCACATGGGCGTCCAGATCGCGGCGGCTAAGGGCGCGGAAGTAACTGTGATTTCGCGCTCCCTGCGCAAGGAAAAGGAAGCGTACGAACTCGGGGCGAAGCACATTCTCGCCACCGGTGAGGACGAGGATTTCTTTGCCAACCACCGCGGCGAATTCGATGTCATCTTGTCCACCATTTCTGCCCAGTATTCACTCAATGATTATCTGCAGCTGCTTAAACCGCGCGGCATTATGTCTGTGGTCGGCCTTCCACCAGAGGAACTGGGAATCCACATGAGCAGCCTCGTCGGCGGCGGTAAGGTACTGACGGGAAATAATATCGGCGGTATTGCAGAGACCCAGGAAATGCTGGATTTCTGCGCCGAGCACGGCATCGGTGCCGTCATTGAGAAGATCGGCGTCCACGATGTCGATGCGGCCTATGAACGTGTGGTGGCCGGCGATGTAAAGTTCCGTTTTGTGATCGATACCTCGACCTTCGAAAACTAGGGCGTTAGTTAACTTCGCTATATCCCCAAATGTGATTTAGCACAACAACGGTATGCGTCAGTAGGTGTTTGGCGCGTCACTTACGTACCATTCCTTAAGGAACGCATATTGGCGTTGTGCGGCCCACGTGCTGGGGAGTGGGGGACAAGGGCCGCGCGCACCAGTATGCGAGAGATATTCGCTACAAAAGTTAGGCAACTGTGTCTTCTAAAAACATTATCGCCATTGCAATGTCCTTCGTGGGCTTGCTGGTCGGCGCAGGCTTTGCCACGGGACAAGAGGTGGTGCAGTACTTCACTGCCTTTGGCACCTGGGGCATTCCTGGCATCATTATCGCCGCACTCGTCATGACCCTCGCGGGTACAGTGTTCTTGCAGTTGGGAAGCTATTTCCACGCCTCGGAACACAATACTGTTTTCCGCAATGTCACCCACCCGATCGTCTCCAAATTGCTGGATGTGGCGGTCATCATCACCCTCTTTGCCATTGGTTTTGTGATGCTGGCCGGTGCCGGCTCTAACATGGAGCAGCAGTTTGGCTGGAAGACGTGGATCGGTTCCACTCTCATGTTGGTCTTGGTCTTGCTCGTCGGCATGCTCGACGTGGATAAGGTATCCAAGGTTATCGGCACGGTAACACCGACCATCATCATTGCGGTCATTGGCGTAGCTATCTACACCGGCCTTAACATGCCGGACGATATCGGTGCTGCCATGGACGCCTCCAGCCAGATCGATACCCCTATTGGGAACTGGCTGATTTCCGCACTGAACTACAACGGCCTTGCCCTCATGCTTGCCGTGTCCATGTCCTTGGTTATCGGCGGCGACAATATTAGCCCGCGCGAAGCCGGCTGGGGCGGCGTCGTAGGCGGTATCATCTACTCCATCATGATGGGGCTTGCCGGTTTTTCCTTGTTGATGAATTCGGACGAGGCGCAAGGCTCCGATATCCCGATGCTGTCTTTGGTCGATAGTATTAACCCGACTCTGGGCGCCATCATGGCGGTCATCATTTACTTGATGATCTTCAATACCGCCATCGGCATGTTCTACGCGCTGGGCAAGCGCTTGTCTGCCGGCCATGAGAAGCGTTTCCCGGTAATCTTCGTCATTGGCTGCTTGGCTGGTTTCGCGGTGTCCTTCGCAGGCTTTAAGACCTTGATGAACTACATCTACCCAATCATTGGCTACATGGGCATCTTGATGGTTGCCATCTTGGTCTTCGCATGGTTCCGCAGCCAGTCTCAGATCCAGGATGAGGCTGTGCGCCGTGAGCGCGTACGCGCCCTCATGCACCTGAAGCTGCACCCAGACAAGGAATATGACGCCGAGCGCTATGACGATGAAATTGGCCAGCACATCGAGGACTCCAATATGGACAACGAGGCCCTGTACGATGAGCTGGTGGAGGAAGTCACCGATGAGCTCGACGGCGACGATGACGTGGACTTTGACAAGAAAAAGTACGAAGAAAAGCGCCACGATTACTCCTACTACACCGAGCGTGATGCGGTAGAAACCGATCGCACCCCGGAAGAAATTGAAAAGTGGGTCGAAGAAACCGGTGCATCCGGCGACCCTGAGGAAGATGAGGACCTGCCGCAGGCTGACAAGCCGAAGAATTAAGCGGACAATGGGGTGCTATGAGTATCTATGCCCCCGCAACTGACCGTTATGATTCAATGGAGTACCGACGAGTAGGAAACTCTGGGCTGAAGCTGCCGGCCATTTCCCTTGGCCTGTGGCAGAACTTCGGCGATGACCGTCCCCTGGCCACGCAGCGCGAGATTCTGCGCGCAGCATATGACCGGGGGATTACTCATTTCGATTTGGCCAATAACTATGGTCCCGAGCCAGGCGCCGCCGAAGACAACTTCGGCCGCATCTTCGCTCGTGATTTCCGCCCCTTCCGCGATGAAATGATCATCTCTTCCAAGGCCGGTTGGGTGATGAATGACTCCCCATACGGCTTTGGTGGCTCCCGCAAGTACCTGGTGAGTTCACTGGATGCGTCGCTCAAGCGCATGGGCTTGGATTACGTGGATATCTTCTATCACCACCGCCCGGATCCAGACACCCCGCTGGAGGAGACCCTTTATGCGTTGCGCGATATCGTGGCTTCGGGCAAGGCCCTCTATGTGGGCATTTCCTCCTATGGGCCGGAGCTTACCGCGGAGGCCGTGGAATTTATGGAAGAGGAAGGCTGCCCGCTGCTGATTCATCAGCCAAGCTATTCCATTCTCAACCGTTGGATTGAACGTCCTGGCGAAGACGGCGAGTCGCTGCTTGACGTCACCGGGCGTAGCGGACTGGGCGTCATCGGTTTCGGGCCGCTGGCACAGGGCATGCTCACGGATCGTTATATTGATGGCATTCCCGCCGATTCCCGCGCGGCGAAGAATAAGACCTTGGAGAAGGACTGGCTCAATGAGGAGAACCTGTCGATGATTCGCGCCCTAAACGATATTGCGCGCAAGCGTGGACAGTCTCTAGCTCAGATGGCTATTTCGTGGGTACTGCGCGACCAAGGCGATCGCACGCTAACCTCGGCGCTTTTGGGCGCTTCTTCGGTGGAGCAGCTCGAGCATAACCTAGGGGCACTGGACAACCTCGACTTCAGTGCGGAGGAGCTGGGTGCGATTGACGACGTCGCCCACGACGCCGGAATCAACCGGTGGGCCGGTGCGACCGCGTCGCGCGTTCGCGGCAATTAGGCGGCCCTTTGAACCCGGCCCCTAGAGCAGGAGCAACTTGAGCGTTAGGCCAATCATGATGACGCCGATACCGAAGTTGATCCAGCGCCATACCGTGGGTCGGGACAGCACATGGGAAAATCGTGCGGCGCCAAAGCCGATAAACGGGAACCAAGTGAAGCTGGCGCAGATAGCACCCACGGCGAAAAGCCAGCGCCCTGATTCGCCGTATTGGTTGGCAATGCTGCCGAGCATTACCACCACGTCCACGTAGGCGCCTGGGTTGAGCCATGTTAAGGCCAGGGCGGTCAGAAGCGGCTTAACCCAGGAGGGGGAGCGCTTTATCTCCAGGCGAGTTTTAGTCTTTGTCGTGCTGCGGGACGTGGACCCATCGAAGGTGGCGACTTCCTGTGGGGCTTTCGGCTGGGTGGATTCGACCTCAATGGCCTCGCCTTTGGTCTTAAACGCATCGCGGAAGCAGGTGAAGGTGAAATAAGCCAGATAGGCCGCGCCGACGTATTTGAGGACTTGCAGGGCGGAGGGGAATTTTTCTACCAGGTAGCCCACGCCGGCTGTGCCGGAGGTAATCAGGATGACGTCGGAAAGCGCGCAGACGGCAATGATTAAACCGATGTGATCACGGCGGATGCCGAATTTAAGCAGCATGGCATTTTGCGGGCCGACGGCCACGATGAGCGATAATCCCAGAAAGAAACCAGCAAGCACGATGGACATGCCTTCCAGTGTGAATTCTTAGGCTGGATTAGTCCAGTTAATGCTTCTTCAGTTGGTTTAGAATAGCTTCATGAACCCGGTGCACCTAGAAACCTTGCTTGCGATCGTGGACGAAGGCAGCTTTGACGTTGCCGCGGCCGTGCTCGGTATATCGCCGTCTGCGGTGAGCCAGCGTATCAAGGCCTTGGAGTCGAGCACCGGACGAGTACTCCTTCGCCGTGCCACCCCGGTAACCGCCACGGAAGCGGGCGAGATCCTTGTCCAGTCCGCCCGCCGCATGGCGTTAGTGCAGGCAGAAACGGATGCCCGCCTAGGCCATCGCCTAGCTCGGGTCCCGCTGTCTGTGGCCGTGAACTCGGATTCCCTCGCGACATGGTTTACAAAGGTCCTGAGTGATACCGCGCGGCGGGGCGACGTAGCTTTGCGCATCCGGATTGAGGATGAAGCACGCACCTTAGCCATGTTGCGGCGTGGCGATGTGCTGGGTGCAGTAACGAGGGAAGCTACGCCGGTCTCGGGTTGCGAGTCTAGCTTTTTGGGCACCATGCGCTATTACCCAGTGGCGGCGCCGCATATTGCAGAGAGCTTCCATAGCGGTAGGCTGACCTGGGAAACCATGCCCTTGGTGGGATATGGTCCCAACGATCAGGTATTGGATGATGCCATGCGCGAGCGCTTCATTGATTCGGCCGTGGTGCGTGCCCGGGTGTCGCAGATTCCCTCTTCCGAGGGCTACCTCGAGGCGGTTCGCGTCGGCCTAGGGTGGGGATTGCTGCCCCAGGCCCAGGCACTGCCGCTTTTAGAGGCGAAGGAGCTGGTGCTTCTCGATGACTCCCCGCTCGATATCGACCTATATTGGCAGCGTTGGCGTTTGGAATCGGAGGTTTTGGGTGAGCTCACGCGTTCGGTGATTGAGGCCGCAAGCGGCTTGGAAGCACTCTAGCCAGTTTGCTGCAACGGCGCGCCGTGGCGGGTACCACAAAAGCGCAGGCCCGTGCCTTAAATTGGAGCTATGAGCGAAAAACAGCCGGATAAAGCCACACCGTTAGATGAAGACATGGGCGTGCCTACCTACAACGCCAAGCCCGCGAGCAAAGATTCCGTTTCCAGTGAGAAGAATTCGAAGCCGGGCCTTTTCGAGCGCGCCGGCCGCGCCGAGCCCCAGGAAATCAAGCCTTCCCGGGCGCAGCAGGACCACCCTGAAACTGAGGTAATGTCCTACTCCAGTGCGAATGAGGCTGCGCGTCAGCAAAGTGGTGCCAGCGAGGAGACCGTAGCATTTGCCCAACCGGAGTCCGGCACGCCGGCTAGCGTCGAGCAAGAGTCGGCGCTGGCTACTGCCGACGCCCCCGTGGAAAGCACCCTCAGCACTGAAACTGCAGAGGAGCGCGAGGCTCGCCTGCAGGCGGAGCAGGAAGAAAAAGAAGGCTACCACCGCTATGGGCGCCGCGGCACTATCGACTTTGGTCTGCTATTCATTCGCATCGGACTGAGCGCCTACCTAATCATTGCCGGTGCAAAAATCTTCTTCGAGCTCGGAGATAGCCAGGGCTTGTCCGGTCTAGAGGGTGATTTTACCAACTATGCTTGGGATACCGCGCTGTCGATTGCGGTTCCGACCATGCAGCTTATCGCTGGTGTATTCCTGTTGCTGGGACTCATTACGCCTCTAGCTGCCATGCTGGGCTTGGTAGTGACCGGCTTTAGCGCTGTCCACGAGCTAGCGCAGACCGATGCCGGTTTGGACGTCTTTAGCTGGCCAGATTCCGTCTGGCTTTCTTTGGTTCTCTTCGTTGTCGCCGTGGGACTGCAGTTTACTGGCCCGGGCTTTATTTCCCTAGACTTCAAGCGCTCCTGGGCGCGCCGCCCACTGGGCACTTCCTGGGTCTTTGTGCTAATCGGCATCGCCATCCTCGCTGCACTCTGGTTCTTCGGCGCAGGGGTTAATCCGCTGAATTAGGCGCTAATAGATTGTCCGTCGCAATAGCGGCGGATTTTCTTTTACTCCTTGCTTTCCAGGAGGGAAAGTATGATACTTTCTATAGTGGAAAACAAGGGAGGGGCGAAGGCGAAAGGGACGGCAGCTATGGGCGACAGCGTGCACGAGGCACTGGCCTTTAATGAGGAAGTCAACAGAAAGTCCAAAAGGACCACGAAAACAGCCCTTCATGCACTCTTGGTAACTGTGATAGCCGGTGCTTACTTTGTGATGACCCAATGGTCGGAGGTCATTCCTGCCTGGGTCTTTTTAGCCTTTATGGTGGCCATGCTCGGACTGCTGATGTGGGTTGGAATGTATCAGGGAAATGTCCGCCCCAGCTATCGTCAGGACCCGTTTAAGGCGCCAAAACCGGATAAGAAATTTTTCGGCGGCCAGCTTTTATGTTTGTCCCCGATATTCTTTCGTCCTTTCCTCGAAGGACACATGGTCGCGGCAGCGGTGGTCTTTATTCTGTGGGGAATAGCGGCTTTCTGGCTTTTGGAAGCCGGAGTTATGGACCCAGCTACGCATCCGTCGGAGGAAAGGGCACGGGCGAACGGTGATGAGTGAGCTCGATCCGATAATTCACCCGCTCAACCGGTTTAAGATTTGCGCGGTACTCAACGCGGCTGGGGCCGTGGAAGGAACCATAAACAAGGAGATGCGCTTTGCAGCGATCCGGGACAAGGTGGGGCAATCTGATGCCACTTTGTCCAAGCAACTAAGCGCCCTGGAAAAAGAGGGTTATATCAGCCGATTTCGCGAGTACGGATCCTCGCGCGGCAAGGACACGGTGTGGGTGATGCTCACGGCTAAAGGCAAGGCCGCATTCGACTCGCACCTTTCGGCGCTTAAGGCGCTAGCGGGGCAGGAGTAGCGGTGTGCGCGGTTCGGTTGCGACGGGCGACGTATAGCGCGGCTGTATAAAGCGCGACGGACAGTATGGTTAGCCAGACGAAGTCATCTACCCAAAACTTTTGGTAGCGCTCCATGGCGTGGACATCGACTTGATCGCCCCACCACCACTTGGGCGGGACGGTCAGCAGCATGCCTGCCCAGGCAACGAGAACGGTAAGAAGGCTGCCCGCGGCCCATCCAGTAGAAAGCCAGCTCCAGGCGCGGTAAAGGAAGACTGGGATGATGAGCGTGAGCCAGACCCAGTGGTGTGACCAGGAAACGGGGGAGATGAGCAGGAGGGTGAGGGCGGTGACCATTTGGGCGTCGACAAGCAGGTGCTCCTCGCACAGTCGCTTAATAAGCCACGCCGCGAATGCAATGACCACGAGGGAGGCGGTGATCCACGCAATGTTGATGGCCAACCCATTGGCGTCCATGGCCTCGGAAGAAGAATACATGCGCTGGATGGTGCCCTTGATAGAGCTATTGGACTGGTAATCAGTGCCTACGCCGAAGTCGCCGCCAGAGCCCATATCGAGCAATTTGGAACTGAAGAACTCCATGAACGCGTGCCAGCGGAAGGCTGCGGCAAGGAGGGTGGCCGCAACAGCGGAAAGGAGCGCTGTGGCAATCTGCTTCCACTCCTTGCGCACGAGGAAATAAAGCAACATAGCCAGCGGGGTAATTTTGATCGCGGCGGCCAAGCCAATCAAGACGCCTTGCGGCAGGAAGCGTTTGCGCGGAACCAGGTCGAGTACAACGAGCGTCATGACCACGATATTGATTTGAGCAAAGCCATTATTGAGGTCTACTGGCTCGAAGCGCAATACAATCGCCCAAGTAATAGCGGTAACGGGCAGGAGGAACTCCGAGGTCTTCAGTATCGCCTTAAAGACGAAGTAGAGGCATACGAGCACGAGAACATCCGAGAGGATGACCACGATGTCGCCTGCCATATCGTGGTCAATGCCATCGAAGGCCGTCAGCGGGACCATGGCCAGCGCGCCGAAGGGTGGATAAATAAATGGAAGCTCGATATCGCCGGCCAGCATGGGTTCGCTGTAGACAGAGCGGTGTTCAAGGAAGGCCTTGACGCCCTCGCGGTAGACCACCATGTCGATGGGGAAGTCTGTGATGCGGGTGTCTTGAACGATCTTCCTAGCGCCAAGAATGAGCCCCAATAAGGTCAGGGCATAACGGAATAATGGGGTACGCGCGAATCTCATCGCAGTACACTTTATGTGATCTGCAGGTAAACGGGCGCGCACCCCACCGAGGCTCATAGGGATTTAGTAGTTGTTCCTGGCTAATTCACATGTCCGTCGACTACGCGCACCGCGCCGCGGTCGGCAGAGGTGGCCATGGCGGCATATGCGCGCAGCGCCTTAGTGATGGGGCGGTTGCGGTTTAGCGGAGTCCAGGGGCGCTCGCGCTGTTCTTGGGCGGCGCGGCGGCGCTCCAGCACGTCTTCGGCTACGTCCAAGGTGAGCTCGCGTTCGTGGATATTGATTGTGATGGTGTCGCCGTTTTCGATGAGGCCGATCATTCCCTGGTGGGCCGCCTCGGGGGAGATGTGGCCAATGGAAAGCCCAGAGGTGCCGCCGGAGAAGCGGCCGTCGGTAATCAAGGCACATGCCTTCCCCAAACCGGCGCCCTTGAGGAAGGAGGTCGGGTGGAGCATCTCTTGCATGCCAGGGCCACCTGCCGGGCCTTCATAGCGGATGACCACGACATCGCCCGGCTGAACCTCCTTATTGAGGATGATAGATACCGCTTCTTCTTGGGATTCCACGACCCGTGCAGGGCCGGAGAAGGTCCACAGCTCCTCTTCGACGCCCGCGGCCTTGACGATGGCCCCGTCGGGGGCCAAGTTGCCGCGCAGGACAACGAGGCCGCCGTCGGAAGAAAAGGCATGCTCGGCGTCGTGGATGCAGCCATTGGCGGCATCGGTATCGAGTTCGTCCCAGCGGTTGGATTGGGAGAATGGCTCAGTGGTGCGCACCCCGCCCGGCGCGGCGTAGTACAGTTCGCGGGCCTCCTCGGTGGCGTGGGGGTTGCGGATATCCCAGTCATCTAGCCACTGCTCGGCATTGTCATACAGCGCTGTATGTACCTTGAGATTGAGGTGTCCGGCGCGGCGAAGTTCGCCCAAAATCGCGGGGATGCCGCCGGCGCGGTGGACGTCTTCAATGTGGTAGGTGCCGTTGGGCGCTACCTTGGACAAACACGGGACGCGGTAGGAGATGTCATTGATGTCATCTAGGGTGAAGTCTACCTCGCCTTCCTGGGCGGCCGCCAGCGTGTGCAGGATGGTATTGGTGGAGCCGCCCATGGCCATATCTAGGGCCATGGCGTTAGTGAAGGCTTCCTTAGTGGCGATATTGCGCGGCAGGACGGATTCGTCTTCTTCGCCGTAATAGCGGCGGCACATATCGACGACAGTGGAGCCGGCCTTTTCAAATAGGCTGCGGCGGGCCGTGTGAGTAGCCAAGGTAGTGCCGTTGCCGGGCAAGGCTAGGCCGAGTGCTTCGGTCAGGCAGTTCATGGAATTGGCAGTAAACATGCCGGAGCAGGAGCCGCAGGTAGGGCAGGCGGATTCCTCGACTTGGGTTAATCCTTCATCAGATACCGCGTCGTTGGCCGAGGCGGTGATGGCGGTGATGAGATCGGTGGGTGCGTGGGCTACCCCATCTACTACAACGGCCTTTCCGGCTTCCATCGGTCCACCCGAGACGAAGATGGTGGGGATATTTAACCGCAGGGCAGCATTGAGCATGCCCGGGGTGATCTTATCGCAGTTGGAGATGCATACCAGGGCGTCGGCAGTATGGGCATTGGCCATGTACTCGATGGAATCGGAAATGATTTCGCGCGAGGGCAGCGAGTACAGCATGCCGCTGTGGCCCATAGCGATGCCATCGTCGACAGCGATGGTATTAAATTCCTTGGGCACGCCACCGGCTTCGCGTACGGCATCGGCGACGATATCGCCGACGTTTTTCAGGTGCACATGGCCGGGGACGAATTGGGTATAGGAGTTGGCGATGGCGACGATCGGTTTGCCAAAGTCATTTTCCTTGGTGCCGGTAGCCCGCCAGAGGGCGCGGGCGCCAGAGGCTTGGCGGCCGACGGTAGTTACTTTTGAACGCAGCGGGAACATGGTTAAAGTCACCATTCCTTAAAGGGACGTGGGGGAGTCTAGGCAGGTATTTAGTTGTCGGCCGAAGGCTTGAGCTCGGGGTGGCGCTCAAGGTAGTCCTCGTACTCTTCTTTGCTGAGGAGGATCTGTTGGCCGTCGCGGTGGACGATAACCACCTTTTCATCTGCCGCTTTACGGCCCTGGGTAAGGGCATCAGGGATGCGGCCGCGGGAGGCTTCCGAAAGTCGCGGGAGCGAGTTAAAGGTAATGCCGGGCAGGCTGTGCTCCGCGCCGCTTCTCGTACGAGCAAAGGCGCGGGCGCGTTGGAACCCGATACCGGCAAAATCGTCCCACGGGATCTGCACCTTTTTCCGGAAGGCATAGGAGATACTGATCCCGGATTCGGAGACCTTGGTGCGGGATTTTATGACCCACCACAATCCGAGGATGGGGATAATGAACAACCATGCGAGGTATTTGGGGGCCCAACCAATGCTTAAAAGCGCAATAGCGGACAGGATGAGGATGCCCAAGATGTGGTCGCGGGATGGCTTGAAAACCTCTGCCTGGGTGGTGGACTGATGAGGTTTGTTGTCCTTAGGTGGTGGAGTCATAGTGTGCAAGCCTAATTCACAGAGGTAGGCGAGGGCTAACCTATTTTCACATGTATCCCACTATATGAGAATAGGATCCCAAAAGGGGGTAATCGGCACGGCTGTAATACCTATCGGTGTATAGTCATGTCCATGATCATTATTCGACTTCAGGTAGTACCAGCGCGGTGGTGACCGCGGCGCCTATGACGTCGACGCTTTTCGCCCCCGCAGACACACCAGCCCGCGGGGGCTTTGTTCATATCTAAAGGCGTTAACGATGATGATCAGGACCAGTATCAGAGCAATCCAAGGAGCACATTAACCGTGGTTACGACAACTTCGCCCACGCCCGCTTCGGTGGCTGCAGCCTCACGCGCCCACGCTCCGGAGCGGATGAGTGGTGCCCACGCCATTGTCCGCACTCTTGAAGACTTGGGAACCGATCTAGTCTTCGGCATTCCAGGCGGCGCTGTGCTTCCTCTCTACGATGCCTTGCATGCCTCGACCAAGTTGCGGCATGTGCTCACCCGCCATGAGCAGGGGGCTGGCCACGCTGCAGAGGGTTACGCCCAAGCCTCAGGCAAGGTAGGCGTGTGCATTGCCACCTCTGGGCCGGGGGCTACTAACTTGGTGACAGCGCTTGCCGACGCCAACCTGGACTCCGTCCCCATCGTTGCCATCACCGGCCAGGTGGGAAGCAATCTTTTGGGAACCGATGCCTTCCAAGAGGCAGATATCCGCGGCGTGACAATGCCGATTACCAAGCACAACTACATCGTGACGGAGCCTAGCCAAATTCCTGCTGCTATTGCTGCAGCATTCCATTTGGCTTCCACAGGCCGCCCAGGTCCGGTCTTAGTGGATATCCCGAAAGACGTTCAGAATGGCCACTTGGACTATTCTTTTCCAACTACGTTCGATTTGCCGGGATATAAGCCAACGACCAAGCCACATCACCGCCAAATCGCGCAAGCGGTCGAGCTCATCGCGCAAGCGGAAAAACCGGTCATTTACGCCGGTGGCGGCGTAATCAAGGCGGGTGCGGCAAAGGAGCTGCGGGAGTTTGCGGAATTTACCGGAATTCCAGTCGTCACCACGCTTATGGCGTTGGGGTCTTTCCCGGATTCTCATCCGCTACATATGGGGATGCCGGGAATGCACGGCACCGTTCCGGCGGTAGCGGCAATGCAACGATCGGACCTGCTTATTGCTATCGGCGCACGTTTCGACGATCGAGTCACTGGGGACACCTCCACCTTTGCCCCTGGGGCCCGGGTGGTTCACGCGGATATCGACCCTGCTGAAATTGGAAAAATCCGCGAAGTGGACGTGCCTATCGTGGGTGACGCACAAAAGGTATTAGCGGGGCTCCTTAAGGAATATCGCAAGAACTCCGCCCTGAATCTTCCGCAGACAGGCCCATGGCGGGACTATCTTGACGGTCTCAAGGAGCGGTTTCCCCGCGGTTATGATCCCACTCCGGATGGGCAGTTAAATCCGCAATTTGTCTTAGAAAAGCTCAGTGAAACCGTAGGTCCTGAGGCGATCTACTGCGCCGGAGTAGGGCAGCACCAGATGTGGTCGGCACAGTTTATTGATTTTGAACGGCCACGTTCCTGGATTAACTCTGGCGGGGCCGGAACCATGGGCTATGCAGTACCGGCGGCCCTCGGCGCCAAAGCAGCATGTCCGGATAAAGAGGTTTGGGCAATTGACGGTGATGGCTGCTTCCAGATGACCAACCAGGAGCTAACCACCGCAGCTTTGGAGGGCTTCCCATTCAAGGTTGCCGTTATTAATAACGGCAACTTGGGAATGGTCCGGCAGTGGCAAACCCTGTTCTTCAATGAGAACTACTCCCATACCAAGCTACGAGAGCGCGATGCGTATACCCCGGACTTTGTCCGCTTGGCAGAAGCGCTGGGGTGCGAGGCTATCCGGGTTACCTGTGAAGAAGAAGTGGTGCCGGCGATTGAACGGGCCCGCGCAATCAACGACCGCCCTGTGGTTATTGACTTCATCGTTGGAGAAGATGCCCAGGTATGGCCAATGATTGGAGGTGGCGCGTCCAACGAAGAGATTCAATATGCCCGCGGCTTGCGCCCCCTATTTGATGAAAATGAATCGGCCGCAGAAAGTCCCGCCGATATTGATGAGACTATCCAGGAGGTATAGGCATGGCACCCACTGACGTTTCCCGGCATACCCTGTCGGTCCTGGTAGAAGACGTAGAGGGAATCCTATCGCGGGTGACCGGAATGTTTTCGCGGCGTGGCTACAGCATCATTTCACTGGTTTCCGCCCAAACGGAAAATCCGGGCATTAACCGGCTGACCATCGTGGTTGATGCATCCGAGACGATTATGGAACAGGTAACTAAGCAGCTCAATAAAATCGTTCCGGTCATCAAGGTAGTCGAGCTCGAGGCCGATGCAACCGTGGCGCGGGCTCTGATGATGGTCAAGGTGGCTGCAAATAATACTAACCGGCCACAGGTTGTCGATGCAGTAAATATTTTCCGCGCTCGCGTGGTAGATGTGGCACAAGAATCCGTGGTGGTGGAGGCGACTGGTACCCCGGGAAAGCTGGCCGCGCTGCTCGATGTCTTAGAGCCATTCGGTGTGCTCGAGCTGGTGCAGTCGGGAGATGTCGCCTTAGGTCGTGGCCCCAAAGCGATGGCGCCACCTCGAAATTAATATCTCACTATGTGAGCATTGAATCTCACCTACTGGTATAGTATTCGGTGGGACGTTGATTCATTGAAATTTCAATCACTACAGAATTGAGGAATGCGAAATGGCAATTGAGACCTTTTATGACGATGATGCAGACCTGTCTATCATTCAAGGCCGCAAAGTAGCGGTTATCGGATACGGTTCCCAAGGTCATGCGCACTCGCAAAACTTGCGCGAGTCCGGCGTTGAAGTTGTTGTCGGCCTACGCGAGGGATCCAAATCGGCGGAAAAGGCTGAGGAAGCAGGCTTCGAGGTGAAGACCGTTGCAGAGGCCGCCAAGTGGGCAGACGTTATCATGCTGCTGGCGCCAGATACCTCTCAGAAGCAGATCTTTGAAGACGAAATCGCGCCCAACCTGGAAGATGGCAATGCGCTGTTGTTTGGTCACGGCTTGAATATTCACTTCAAGTTGATCGAGCCGCAGGCCAATGTCACCGTCGGTATGGTTGCTCCGAAGGGGCCTGGCCACTTGGTTCGCCGCCAGTTTGTTGATGGCAAGGGAGTTCCGTGCCTCATCGCTACTGAGCAGGATCCTAAGGGTGAAGGCCACGATCTGACTTTGTCCTATGCCGCAGCCATCGGTGGTGCGCGTGCCGGCGTTATCCCGACTACCTTTGAGGCAGAGACGGTTACTGACCTCTTCGGTGAGCAGGCTGTCTTGTGTGGTGGCGTAGAGTTCCTGATTCGTACCGGCTTTGAGGTTCTCACTGAGGCTGGCTACGAGCCAGAAATGGCCTACTTTGAGGTTCTGCATGAGATGAAGCTCATTGTGGATCTGATGTTTGAGGGCGGCATTGCCAATATGAATTACTCGGTTTCTGATACCGCTGAGTTTGGCGGCTACATTTCCGGACCCCGCGTTATCAATGCCGATACGAAGCAGCGTATGAAAGATATCCTGTCCGATATTCAGGACGGTACCTTTACCAAGCGCTTGCTGGCCAATATTGAGGGCGGCAACAAGGAGCTAGAGGATCTGCGCGAGGAATTTGCACAGCACGAAATTGAAAAGACCGGCACGAAGCTGCGCGATTTGATGAGCTGGGTTAAGAACCCACTGGATGCTACGGCTTAATTCATAAGGCGGCGTCTATAGGAGATGACCCACGGTGAACCAGCGCGTTTACCGTGGGTTTGGCTATATCTGGAGCAGGTGAAAACCCAGTGTGGCGAGTAGGATAGGGGCCATGGGTTTTACGACGCCAAGTTATGATCTCAAAGACCTCTTTGCTCGGATTGATCGCGGGGACATCCAGCTTCCTGACTTCCAGCGCAGCTATGCCTGGGATGAAGACCGCATCCGTTCTCTCATTGTTTCTGTGTTGCGTGGCTATCCCATTGGCGCGCTTATGGCTCTTGATACTCGTAACGAAAAGATGCGCTTTCGTCCTCGCCCCCTTGTCGGTGCGCCTGACACTGGTGTCGATCCCGGCCTGCTCCTGTTGGACGGGCAACAGCGCCTAACCACCTTGTATCATTGCTTCAACGGCGAAGGCTTTGTAGACACTACTGACTTCCGGAAGAAGAAAATTCACCGCCGTTTCTTTATTGATATTCGAGCTGCCGTTCGGGGCGAGCTTATGCCGGATGACGCCATCTTTGCAGTTGATCAGAATGGCAAAATTCGATCGCACTTTGCACCGGCAATTGAAGGGGACATCCTCTCGCGGGAAGATGCCCTAGAGAATATGTGCATTCCTGTAGCTTCACTATTGAGTGAAGATGGCGTTGGCATGCTCTTTGAGCTTGCCGCAGCCAAAGAAGAACATAGCGCGGAACTGGCAGCGTTTAATAACCGCATCGTCCGGCCTTTGTCCGGTTATGACCTGCCGATGATTCGTTTGTCCCGCGAGACGGAGCGGGCTGGAATTGGCTCGATTTTCGCCCAGGCAAACTCAGCAGGTCTGCAGATGGACGTCTTCGATCTTCTCACTGCAGTTTTTGCCTCTGAAGATCCGAGCTTTCACTTGGCCGCTGATTGGCAAGAAGTGGAAAAGGATCTACGCAAATCCCCGGCTCTGGACGGAATTGGGCGTACCGAGTTCCTTTCCGCGGTATCGCTTTTAGTCTCCGGAGAAAAAGGTAGCGCTGGTGGGCAGCGCGAGGACATCCTGAAACTATCCCTAGCGGAGTATAAGGCGGCGGCCAATGATCTACGCATTACTTTCCGTGAGGTATCCGAGTTTCTAGCGGAACGATGCATCCTTAGCACGGACCAGGTTCCATTCAATGAGCAGATTGTTCCCCTAGCCGTCATTATTGCGCGCTTGGCTAAGCGTGGGGGAGCGTTGTCCACCCAGCAATCGTGGGACCGCATAAACCAATGGTTCTGGTGTGGCGTCTTCGGCGAGCTTTATGGCTCGTCTGCAGTGCAGCTGCGCGCTGCTCGCGATGTGGACGAGGTCACCGAGTGGGTAGCCGGTGCAACGGACGAGGTCCCGAAGACCGTCACCGATGCCTCCTTCCGCGAGTCCCGCTTGCTCTCTGTAGATGATAAGGACGGCGTTTGGCATGGACTCTATGCCCTCCTCATGGCGCGCGGCGCGAAGGATTGGCGTACAGGAAAGGCTTTCAATCGCCATACATTCGAAGAGCTCAAACCAGGATTTTTCCCCGTATTCCCGCTTAACTGGTGTAAGCGCCACGGAGTAGATCCCGTTTTGGCGGAGTCAGTGATGAACTACACCCCGATGGGCAAGCGAACCGAGGTAGTGCTCGACGGTTTCGCGCCAAATCGCTACCTGCCGCGCGTTCAGTCCAAGTCAATCATGGAAGACGCTCAATTTGATGCGGTGCTAGCATCCCACGAGATGAACTTGGACTATCTGCGCGCATCACAACCGCGCGAGTTTTTCGCGGATCGCCGTCATCGTTTTCTAGACATAGTGGAATATGCTTTAGGCAAACCCGTTATCCGCGATGTGGATGAAGCAAACCTTTTTGGTGGAGAGGAAGGCCCGCAAGCTTTTGATCGCTAATTCTGTGCGCCTGACTGCCGCAGTGCTCGTCGCCTCGCTCGCATTATCGGCCTGTGGCACACCAGTTACTGAGACCAAACTGGTCAGGCGTGGTCTGTCCGATTTGGATGAGTCTGAAATTGACCTCAATAAGGCTAAGGCGGAAAACCAAAACCGTCTGATTGATCCGAAATTTGATGGCAGGTTTGTCATTGTCAATGACTCCATAGGCATTGAGGCTAGCCGCCTGTTTTTCGAAGATTCAGATTCCCTTGTTCTCTTTGCTGGGGATGATAAGTCAATTTTGCGCGCAGCGACCTTGGCGGTAAACCAGCATCTGCCGGCGGTGCAGTATGACGATGCTCGGCGCTTGGAAATCCATAAGCTTCTCACGGATCTTGGAGTAAGTCGCCTAGTGATTGTCGGTGATGTGCCGTGGACAGAAACATCTGGGGATTTCACCGTCATTAAGGATCCAGGAACCCACAAGGCCTTGGGGGAGTTTACGGCGTTTCAATACGGTTCCAAAGTGGTAGCTTCCCCAGAACAGATGGTCAAGGATATTGCGCGTTTGGATAAGACTCCCCAGGTGGAGTTGCGGCCCGCATGGGTGCCGTATGAAGGCGAGGCGCACACAGATGAGAAAAAGAAGAAGCCCATCCCGGCGCAGTCCCGCAGAGACGGCCAGATGGCACCGAATATCGTCGCGACAAAAGACAGTCCCATCGCGAACGTGATTACGGCGGCAGCCTACGGCGGCAAGGTGTTGGTGATGCCGACTGCTGATCCTTTGGAGGATAAGCACAGCATGGCCGCTGTTGCCGGCCTTGCAGATGGTGCCTTAGTAGCCCTAGGACCGGAATTCGGTCGAATGAAAGAATTTAAGGCAAAAATCAAGCAGGGCACTCCTTCCTGAACTACACTTCCTTGACACGCGGGAATTCCGCGTGCACCGCATCACACTTAAGCGAAGGAAGATATGTCGAAGCCGGTAGTCCTTATTGCCGATAAATTAGCTCAATCCACAGTTACGGCCTTGGGGGATTCAGTTGAGGTTCGTTGGGTCGACGGTCCAAATCGTGCGGAGCTGCTCGCCGCAGTGCCGGATGCAGAAGCTTTGCTGGTGCGTTCTGCAACCACTGTTGATGCAGAGGTTTTAGAAGCAGCTCCAAAGCTAAAAATTGTGGGCCGTGCAGGAGTGGGCCTAGATAACGTTGATATTCCGGCGGCAACGGAAAAGGGCGTCATGGTGGTAAATGCACCTACGTCTAATATTCACTCGGCGTGCGAACAGGCCATTGCATTGCTCTTGGCGACGGCGCGCCAGGTACCAGCAGCCGACCAGTCGCTGCGCGAGGGGGAATGGAAGCGTTCTTCTTTCAAGGGCGTGGAGGTGTATGGAAAGACCATCGGCATTGTTGGTTTTGGACACATTGGGCAGCTCTTCGCACAGCGTCTGAAGTCTTTTGAAACCACCATTATTGCCCACGACCCCTATGCCAACCCGGCTCGTGCGGCGGCACTGGGCGTGGAACTGGTCGAACTGGAAGAGCTAATGTCTCGCTCCGATTTTGTGACCATTCACCTTCCGAAGACCCCAGAGACTGCCGGAATGTTTGATAAGGAGCTTTTGGCTAAGGCGAAGAAGGGGCAGATTCTCATTAACGCGGCTCGCGGCGGTTTGGTGGATGAGGAGGCCTTGGCTGAGTCTATCGAACAGGGCCATCACCGGGGTGCGGGCTTCGATGTCTACGCTACGGAGCCATGCACTGATTCTCCGCTATTTAAGCTGCCGCAGGTCACCGTTTCTCCACACTTGGGAGCCTCCACTGTAGAGGCCCAGGACCGTGCAGGGACCGATGTGGCGGCGTCGGTGCTCAAAGCTCTCGCCGGTGAGTTTGTCCCAGATGCGGTAAACGTCTCCGGTGGTGCTGTAGGAGAAGAAGTTGCTGGCTGGCTGGATCTCGCACGCAAGCTAGGACTGACGGCTGGACGTCTGCTGGGGCAGGCACCCGTTGCCGTTGAAGTAGAAGCTTGCGGTGAGCTGTCTACCGAGGATGTAGAAGTGTTAGGTCTTTCTGCTGTCCGGGGTCTGTTTAGCGGCGTGACTTCGGAACCGGTGACATTTGTCAATGCTATGCAGATTGCGCAGAGCCGTGGGGTAGAGGTGGAGGTATCTACCAACGCGGAATCCAAGGGGCACCGCTCCTCCCTGCAGGTGAAAGTTATTGGTGCCGATGGAGAAACGTTCTCGCTTACCGGTGCGCTTATCGGCATCGATGGAACCGAAAAGTTTATCCGCATCAACGGTCGTGGCGTCGATATGCGTGCTACTGGCCGCAATCTCTTCTTCCGCTATGCGGATGCTCCAGGTGCGCTGGGAACCGTGGGCACCAAGCTGGGAGCTGCTGGAATCAATATTGTGGCGGCGGCGCTTACGTATGGCAAGCAGGAATCTGATGCTGTCCTTATTCTGCGCGTGGAAACCGAGGTGCCAGAGTCTCTTATTGCTGAGGTCAATGCGGCATTAGGCGCGCAGTGCGAGCAGTTAGATATGGACGCATAGGGCTGTTTGATCAGAATTCGTGTAGGGCATCCCGCGCAGTGTGAGGTAACTTCCTGCGCTGCGCGGGTCCTCTTTGGTAGGGTTGGTAAAAATCCACCTTGTGAGAAAGGAATCCTACATAATGAAACTTGCGGTAATTGGTGGGGATGGTATTGGGCCCGAGGTGACGGCTGAAGCGCTCAAGGTGCTGCATGCAGTTCGCTCCGATATTGACACCACCGAGTATGACCTTGGTGCGCGCCGCTACCTACGCAACGGGGAGCTTCTCACGGATGCGGATTTAGCTAGCCTGCGCGAACATGATGCGATCTTGTTAGGGGCAATTGGTGTCCCAGGTGAAGTGCCCCCGGGCGTATTGGAGCGAGGGCTGTTGCTCAAGATGCGATTTGCACTGGATCACTACGTAAACCTGCGTCCTTCCAAGCTGTATCCCACTGCATCTTCGCCGTTGGCCGATCCTGGCGACATTGATTTTGTGGTGGTGCGCGAGGGCACCGAGGGGCTGTACTGCGGAAACGGTGGTACCTTGCGCGAGGGTACTGATCATGAGGTGGCCAGTGAGGTGTCTCAAAACACCCGTTTCGGTGTGGAGCGCGTAGTGCGCGATGCCTTTGCGCGGGCTGAGCAGCGCCGCAAGCACCTGACCTTGGTGCACAAAACCAATGTATTGGTCAATGCGGGTGGGCTGTGGCAACGCACTGTCGACGAGGTTGCCGCCGAGTTTCCAGAGGTTCAGGTGGACTACCAACATATCGATGCCGCGACCATTTATATGGTTACGGATCCAGCACGATATGACGTAATTGTTACCGATAACCTTTTTGGAGATATCCTCACCGATCTTGCCGGTGCCGTAGTGGGCGGCATTGGCCTTGCTGCCTCCGGAAACATTGATGCTTCAGGAGCGAATCCCTCGATGTTCGAGCCGGTACATGGATCTGCGCCGGATATCGCTGGGCAGGGGATTGCGGATCCGACGGCTGCTATTTTGTCGGCGGCCATGCTCCTTCGTCATGTAGGAGATGAAGCCAATGCGCAAAGGATAGAGGATGCGGTGGCGCAAGACGTTGCGCAGCGTGGCGATGGGCCGGTGAAGACCACTGAGATCGGTGACCGAATCTCGCGCGCCCTAGCTACATAGGAGCAAACGTGCTCTGCGCGATGCGCTTGCCGACGCCCTCAGAGCCGAACGGTTGCTTTCGTCCCCTTTTCCGGGGGCTTGCAATGACGTTTGAAAGAACACTGCAATTTACTCAAATTAACTAATTAACACCGTAACCTTTGCACACATGTGAAGGTAACGATTGAGTAGGATTACCGCTATGCGTTTAGGACGAATTGCACACCCAGAAGGAATCTGTTTCGCCATTATCGATGGGCCGAAAGACGCCCCGATGCAAGAGCTAGTAGCAAAAGAAATTGCTGGCACGCCTTTCACTCCGCCGGAGCCAACCGGGCGCGAGTGGAAGCTTAACGAGGTTCGCCTCTTGGCACCGACCCTGCCTACCAAGGTTGTGGCGCTGGGCCGCAACTATGCGGACCACGTTGCGGAAGTCTTCAAGAAGTCTGCCGATAGCTTGCCGCCCACCATCTTCATTAAGCCGTCCACCGCGGTCATCGGCCCGGATGCCGCGATCAAGATCCCAGACTATGCCACCAATGTAGAGTTCGAGGGCGAGCTTGCCGTAGTCATTTCCAAACCGTCGAAGAATATCAAGGCCGAGAACTGGCAAGACCACGTACTGGGCTACACCATTTGCAATGATGTTTCCTCCCGTGACCTGCAGTTCAAGGACGGACAATGGGCTCGTGCCAAGGGGATCGACACTTTCTGCCCGCTCGGCCCATGGATTGAGACGGATCTGGACAGCTTGAATCTGGATGACCAGAAGATTAATGCCTACCTGACACACGAGGGCTCTCGTGAGCAAAAGCAGGATTCCAATACGGACCAGATGATTGTGAAGATGGGCGGCATCTTAGAAGAGATTTCCGCCGCCTATACCTTGCTTCCCGGCGATGTCATTACTACTGGTTCACCGGCCGGCACCGCTCCGATGGTCCCGGGGGATACCATCGAAATCGAGATCCCAGGCCTGGGAACCCTACGCAATTCCATCGACCGTGCATAACTCCCACCAGAGCGAGCATCGCCCCTACGTTCCCACTCCCGCGGAAATGGAGGAGCGGTACCGCAGCACTGATCGCGTGTGGTCAGGAAAGCCGAACTCCACCCTTGTCGATTATGCTGCGGAGCTTGCGCCTGGCTCTGCCCTGGACATTGGCTGCGGAGAAGGCGCGGACGCGCTCTGGCTTAAAACCACGGCTAGGATGTGTTGGGCATTGACTTCGCCCCGACGGCCGTAGCCCGCACTCGCGCCCTCGGCGTTGCCGCACAGGTTGCTATGTTTAGTGGCTTTAGCCATGAGCCCTTTGACTTGGTAAGCGTCCACTACGGTGGGATACGCGCAACGTCGGAAGAGGTCGAAAAGCTTGAGCACTTGGTAGCTCCAGGGGGAACACTGCTTTTTGTTCACCACGATATGGAGTCCACAGAACTGGCGATGCCGGAATGGTTGGCGCACAACCTGCGCGAATTGGAAACTGTCACCCTAGCCCGCCGGGAGCGCCACTTGGCTGAAGGTGCAGGTGCGCACCACCGCACCGACGTCGTGCTCGTCGCCAAGCGCGTGGGCTAGAGGCTTAGCGCCTTCAAAATGGTGCGCAGCTTAGCGGTGGTTTCTTCCAACTCCGCTTGGGCATCAGAATCGCCGACGATGCCTCCACCAGCCCAAGCGCGTGCGGAGAGTCCATCGCCGGCAACCTCTGCGCAGCGAATGGCTACCATATATTCGCCGTCACCTGAACTATCGCACCAGCCGACCGCGCCGGCATAGAAACCACGGTCGGTCTCCGCAGTCTCAATAAGGGCTTGGGCGGCTTCGGCCGGGGTGCCACAGATAGCCGGTGTGGGATGGACCGCTAGGGCAAGCTCGAGCGCAGTCAAGTCTTTATCCTTGAGCGTTCCGGAAATCGGCGTGCCAAGGTGCCACATTTCATTGGTGCTTATCAGTTGTGGGACGTCCGGAATATCTAGTCGCTCGCACAATGGGGTGAGCGCCCGGCGCAGGTGGTCGACCACAAAAGCGTGCTCGTGGAGATCCTTGGAAGAATGCAAGAGGTCCTGTCCTGCGAGGTGATCCTCGGTCGGCGAGGCGCGGCGCGGAGACGAACCCGCCAAGGGAAAGGCTGACACAGTCGAGCCTTGACGCTTGACTAGAACCTCCGGGGAGGAGCCGACAAGCATCGCGCCCGGCCTTCCAGCGGGAGAGAGATCAGCAATGAACCCGTCACGGTTGGCGGAGAGATCGATAAGGCGCGCCGCCACGAGGCGCGGATCGATGGCTTCAGGGAATTCGATGTCTACCGCGCGGGCTAGAACTACCTTTTCTAGTTTGGAGGTTTCAATCGTGCCGATGGCTGCCTCCACGCGGCGAAGGTGTTCCTCAGGCTCTGGATCGAAGCCAACTACGCGGGAGCTTAAGCTCTGGTTGCGATAATAAGCGTGCGGTTCCAGCGGGCCCTCTTCGCGGATGATGGTCTCCGGTACGGTTAGTGCCGCGGGGGTGTCCGAATCGAAGGGGATCGCACCGACGACCATCTCTACATCCTTGCTGCGGAGAGCGGAAATTGCCGCATCGGCGTCATTAAAAGTGTGGCGCGCACCTTGGGTACGGACAGACCCCGTTGCCCGTGAGAGCAAAAAATCGGGGGCGGTGCTTGGTCTGTCTTCGTGCATGAAAATCTAGCTTAATGCCTTGGGCTTTTCTTACAGAATTGAGTGTGCACTGGGCGTGTAAACAGTGTCTCTAGTGAAAAATGTGGTTAGTTTTAACCTTGTGGCTAATGTTACTAATTTTCTTCGCTATTTCCTTTACCTGATTGTTGTTGGTGTGCTGGCTTGCGGGGCGCTGCTGAGCGTGTCTCCTGCCCACGCGCAAGAAGCGCCTGCACCTGCACCTGCGCCGGCCCCAGCAAACGCACCACACCCAGCACCGGCACCAGCACCGGGGCCGGCACCCGAAAACGCGAAGCCGGTTATTCCGCAGCCAGATGGATCCCACCTCGTTCCAGAAGGCGTGAAAGAATCCACCCCGGCACCAGCAGATAAAGGTGCTGACCAAAACAACCCGGCACCTGCTCCTGAGGGATCATCGCTTCCGGAGCCGGCACCGCGGCCAGCGATGGTAGATACCAGCATCAACCCCAACCCGCCATTTAAGCCGGGCTCTATACAGTCGCTCACTATGGAGCACGAGGGAAAGACCCGCAGGTATCTATTGCGCATTCCCAATAACTATTCGCCGGAAAAGGCTGCGCCTGTTCTTTTCGGCTTCGGTGGATGGGGAGATTCCCCGGAAAACTATTCCAGCTACGCACGTATGCAGACTACTGAAGCTAATAATGAGGCAATCATCGTCTACCCGGAGGGTTTTGAGCGTGCTTGGGAGGCAGCACCTTATGCCAAGACGCACGATGGTGAGGACATCCGCTTCATCAAACGCATTCTTGACTCTGTGGACAAGGACTACCACGTTGACCGCAACCGCGTCTATGCCATGGGTATGTCCAATGGTGGCGGCTTTACCTCAGTGCTGGGCTGCCACGCGCAGGACACCTTTGCCGCTGTAGCCATGGTCTCGGGTGCCTTCTACAACCCGGTGGAGGTTAACTGTGCCGATGCGCCGATGAATACCCTCATCATGCATGGCGTCAATGACAAGATGATGACCTATGAAGGCGGTGACCGGCACGAGGCTGGCTACTTACCGGTGCGCACGGTGCTTGGCGGATACCTGAAACGCAATCGATGCGACATGACCTTCCAGGCGACTCCAGAGGCTGGCGGTTCCGAACGCCTGAACTTCAATGGTTGCCAGAAGGACGTACAGCTGGTCAAGGTTCCGCAGGACCACACCTGGTTCTGGCAGCCAGATACTCCAAAGGTGGTCTGGGACTTCCTCTCGTCCAAGACCAGGGTATAAAAACAGCGGCTCTTAGCCACGGATGAGGCCCAGAGGATCTCTCCTCTGGGCCTCGTTCTATGGTTGGCCGATAACTAGCACTGCGCTAGTCGACGCGCGGCAAGTGGGCCGTGGCATCATCGGCCGGCTGCTGCGCTGGGGCCTTCTTCTTGCGGAAGAACCGGACATAGACCAGCAGGCCGATTCCGAGCACCAGAGCGAATGCGCCTAGTCCGGCTAAAAGGCCCGCCCAGAAGCTGCTTTTAGCCAGGGTGGCGGTATACGCAGCGGCATTAGTCAGTACATTTCCAGTGTTTTTGCCTTCCGCAGCGCCGGCATCCGGCACCCTCTCTGCACCAGCGGTGCCTGCGGCCTTGCCCTTGGTACGCTTTGCGGACTTTGCGTCCCGAGAGCCGGTGGACTTTTTGGCCGTCGAGTGGGAAGAACCGCTGGTGGAAGCAGAACGGTGTGAGCCCGTGCCAGCGCCTCCGCTTTTTCCGGATTTCGCAGTGGAGGCAGACTCATTGACACGGCTAGCCGAATGGTGGGTCGTAGCCCCAGAACCAGCACCAGACTTTCGCGTAGTACCAGAGGCGTGAGCCGAACCCGTGGACGGCGTCTTATGTGGCGCTCCATCCTTCCCAGCGTCTTTTTCCTTGGTGCGGGAGGGCTGCTTGCGCTTGCCCGCGCTGTCCTCGTCAGAACCCTTCTTGTCTTCTTGTGGCTTGCCACCGTTTAGGAATTTCTGGCCCTCCTGCAGGGTATTGTCGAGTTCTTTGTCTAGCCCGGCGATGGCTTTGTCTACGTCTTTGACGTCTTTTTCCAGTTGCTTGGGGCGGCTATTTGAGTCGCCACCGTTGCCGGAAGCACCATCCGCATCGGTATAGTCCACGCCGCATAGATCTTTCGCATCTGCCTGCTCTCCGACGAGGAAGCCAGCATGGAGGTGATGGCGGGAGCCGTCAGGAAGCTCAAAGGTAAAACTCACCGCGTAGGTTCCGGGCTCGGTGAAAATGAATGCGGGGTGGGAATGGGAATTGCCGGGATAGTCCCAGGCAGAGCCATCTTCGGTATCCATGAGATACTTGATGCTCCCTAGATCCGTCTGGTAGGCCACGATGCGGCCATCGTCCGGGCCTTGTGCGATAGCCATGCTCAAGGTAGCGGTCTCTCCGGCGGCAAGGAGATCCTGAGACAGCTCTTGGGTATTAAAACCCAACCAGGGGGCGTTGGGATCTTGCGTTTGCGGCAGTATCCAACCTTCATTGGGAAGGGAGGAATCATCGAGCTCCGATAGCGGCTGCTTAAGGTCATCAGATACCTCAATTGCAAAGGACTCAGAGTCATGCTCGATGTCCTTATCGTCATCTTTGACTTTGAAGCTGAGCTCTCCAGACTCACCACTGAGTGCCATGTCTTGGTGGCCCTTGGTGATGAGATCGAAGTCACTCGCGGAGCAGGTCTCGGTGGATTCTTCTGCGTGGGCGGTAGCGGGGGTGAAGGGAGCCCCGACCACTGTAGGAAGGGAACCGAAGCTTAGAAGTCCGGCGGCGCCAAGGGCCACCGCGGTGCGGCAGACGGGTTTCATGAGGGGACGGATTCCTTTCGTGGGGTGTTATGTGGGGCGTCGGAAAGCGAAGCGCCTGCGTGCTTGCGGGCGCCGAGGAGCGGATGAATGGCCCAAACGCCCAAGAAAATGACGGTGAGGGTGAGCACTATGGTGGCGCCGGCTGGCAAGTCAATGGCCCATGCCAGATAGATGCCAAGGAAGCTCGACAGCGCGCCAATGACAGCGGCAAGCCACATCATGGTCGCTAGGTTTGCGGTAAGCAGGCGAGCCGTCGCGGCCGGAGTGATGAGAAGGGCGAGAACCAAGATATTGCCGATGGTGCTTACGGAAATGACCACTGCGGCCGTTACGCACAGGTATAAGACGATGTCCAGGACGAAAACGGGCAAGCCCATCGCACGAGCGGTCTCTCGGTCCAAGCAGGTGGCGTTAAGCTGCGGGCCAAAGGCTATGACGACGGCGATAACCACTGCACACACGCAGGCCGCGATGATGATGTCGGTGCGGGATACGCCGGTGAGAGAGCCAAAAAGGAAGCTGGTGAGAGAGGCACTATAGCCATCAGTGCGCGAGATGATCACCATGCCCAAGGCGAAAGCAGCGGCGAAAAAGATACCGATGATGGAATCCGCCCGTACGTGGCGGCGCTGCGAAAAAGCGGCAATGAGCAGGGCCACAACTGCACCAGCAACTGCGCCACCGACGAGGACTGAGGCCTGCAGGGCAAAAGCAATGGCAAGGCCGGGAAAGACGGCGTGGGAGACGGCATCGCCAATGAAAGCCATGCCGCGCAGCACCACATAGCAGCCGATGACGCCGCAGACAATGGCTGCGAGCAAGGAGATGCCTACTGCGCGGGCAAGGAAATCCAAATGGGGGTTTATCAGGTCGCGCAGGAAATCAAGGAAGGAAATTTCAATCATGCGGAGACTCCAATGGCAGAAAGCAGCGGAGAACCGGCGCGTACCCCAAAGGTGCGCGTCCACGGCTTGATCTGGTTGAGAAGCAGTGAGGCGGAGTCATCGGCTATCACGGTGCCGTTGAAAAGGATAAGGCGGTGGCAGGAATGTGCCGCCTCGGCGAGGTTATGGGTGGACATGACGATGGACTTGCCGCGCTGGGAAAGCTCTTCAAAAAGCTCCAGCAATGATTCGGTATTAGGAGCATCGAGGCCAGTGAATGGCTCATCAAGCAGCAGTACGTCCGGTTCCGTGGCGAGCGCCCGGGCGATGAGCACGCGCTGGCGTTGACCACCAGAGAGCTCTTCGATAGGGCGGTGCGAAAAATCCTCCAAGTTCACCAAACGAAGAGCCTCTGCAGCTGCGGCATGATCCTTAGCGCGAGGCCGCTTGAACCAACCGATAAGCCCGGTGCGGCCGCTGAGTACGGTGCGGTAGACATTAATGGGAAAGCCCCATTCCACCTCGTGGCGCTGGGGAACATACCCCACAGTGCCCGCGATGCTCCGCGTCCCGGAAGAAGGGATGAGCCCTAAAATGGCACGCATGAGGGTGGTTTTGCCGGCGCCATTGGGCCCGAGGAGCCCGATGAATTCGCCCGGGCAGACAGTGAGGTTGGCATCGGTGATGACGCTGCGGTGCGAGAGCGAGACGTTGAGATCAGCAACGGAAATAAGCGGTTTAGCCACGGTTATCGCCCCGCTTGGCTGAACGCAGGGCGAGTCCCAGGGCCAGTAGCAGTACTACGGCGCCGACACCGGCGAGGACAAAGACCCAGGTGGGAATAGAGGAGCCCGCGGTCTGGGCATCGTCTGGATTCCAGGTGGTGTCCTGGGCCGCTTGGACGTCGGCATCATCGCCCACGGCGAAGGTGAGTACGCCATCGGTGCTGAAATCGGCACCGTCCTTGGTCTTGCCCTTTACCCTGATGCCTACCTGATGGGTGCCTGGCTCCGTAAACGTCCAGTTGGCGTGGGTGTGGGTATTGAGGTCTACCCAGAAGTCCTCGTCGCTCTTCTGCGCGGTGGACCACAAGAGCTGTGGCGCTTCGAAGCCGCCGTTTTGCAGGAAGAGGGAGAAATCGCCTGGCCCGGAATGGCCGAGGAATTCCATGGTGACTCCACGATCGGCGGCGTCGACAAGTGAGGGCGCCTGGGTATTCCACCCCAGCCAGGGAA
The DNA here is from genome assembly GCF_027570195.1 of Corynebacterium yonathiae. GTDB lineage: Bacteria > Actinomycetota > Actinomycetes > Mycobacteriales > Mycobacteriaceae > Corynebacterium > Corynebacterium yonathiae. The sequence continues at coordinate 4,370 of NZ_JAKMUZ010000022.1, read as the reverse complement.
CACCGACTTGTTCGGTTTGGGGAACTACCCAGACCTTATCGCCGGATTCAGCGCCAACGAAGCCAAAGTCATCTGTATCGGGAAGGGTTTGTTGTGCCTTATCGCCCACGGAAAACACGAGGTCATCCAGGTGACGCCAGACTGGCTTATCGCCGGCATCATCGCGGGCCATAAGCTCAGAATCCGTGCCATCAAGCAGGGCACCAACGTCTACGTGACCGGTATCGATGACCTTTTCCTGGCCTTGTGGGGCAACGTGTTCATCGGCACCGACTACCTGGGCGAGGTCGCCCGCCCAAGCAGGACTGGTAGAAAATGCCAGGCCTGCAGTAAGGACGCAGGCGGCGGTGCGGGTGGCGGTACGAGTAGCGAATTTAAGCATTTTTATCTCCATCGGTGGGGGTGGGGGTGGGGGTGAGGCAGCGCTGAAGGGAATCAGCGTTAAATTTCATAAGTTCGATGTAGGAGCTGACGGTGTCATCGAACGTGTCGCCGTAGATGGGGCACAGCTCCACGCCTTGCTCCGCGGCAGCCTGCTTCAATGTCTCGGCGCTTGCCTGCTGCACGGGTTCTACAAACACCGCTGGCAGATGTAGGTTCTCCAGCGTGCGGCGCAAGGAAATGACTTCGCGTGGGGAAGGCTCGATGGCCGGATTGGGAGTGACGAAGCCGGCCACCGACATGTCATATCCTTGCTCCAGATAGGCGTAGCCGTGGTGGGTCGTCACGAGGTGCCGGTTTTCTTTAGGGATAGAAGAAATGGCGCGGTCAACATAGGTATCCGTATTCCGCAAGCGCTGGGTGTAGGCCTCCGCCCGTTGGCGGTAGGACGCCCCGTGGGAAGGATCTGCTTGCGCCATTTCCTCGGCAATGACATCGACGTAGGCGATGGCGTTGTACACGTTGTGCCATAGGTGCGGGTCCACCTCGCCGTGGATGTGCTTACCTAGGACCGCCTGCGGCAATAGGTAGGTATCCGCGCCCGGCCTGCCCAGGAAGCGGTAGGCAGGATCAAGCGGAATGGGCTGCAGCACTGAAGAGGGGATGGACACCACGGTGGTGGCAGGGTCGAAACGCTTGTCCTGATCGTGCAAGTCAATGCTGCGCTTGGCTAGGTCACCTGCAATATCCAGGTGTCCGGAATCTATCACTTGCATGCCTTTAGGTGGGTTTACTCCCACGGCCACAGTGAGGTGTTGGACGTCGGTGCCCTCTGCTTGGAACCCGAGGTGATAGATGCCTGGCTGGGAAAACCCCCAAGAGACGTGCGTGTGGGCGTTGGCCGGCAGGGTCACTGAGTCTTCTTTTTCATCGATGCCATTGGCCGAGTTAAAAAGGACCTCCGGGGTGCCGAAGGTAGAGACCACATAGGCCGCGACGTTACCTGGTCCGTCGGCAGAGACCATGCGGAAATCCACTCCAGAAGAGCGCTGTTGTGCGCCGCTGATACGCAGGCCCAGCCAAATTGCCTCGAGCGAGACATCTTCTACCAGCGGCACGAGAGTGGCACCGCGGGTGGAGGCAGCATCGGCCACTTCCACCACGGGGGCATCGGTGGATTCGTGCAGCGTATCGATGAGAGACTGCGGCTCCAGCAAGTAGCCATTGCTCAGCGCCAAATCGGCATTGGCAACATCGCGTACCGTGCGCAGCGTTGGCTCAAAGGTATGCGGATCTTTTCCACTGGGGATAAGGCTTTGTACGCGGGCATCTTCTCCCGCAATATTGCGCGCGAGATCCGCGAGGATCGGGGTGGTGGCCACCACGGTGAATTTCTCTCCGTCTCCAGCATCCAACGCGGCCGAGGGCGCACAACCAGTGGCCAGCAGGCAGGAGCCCAGCAGCGCGCCAATGGTCGGAAGCCTGCGTCTATGGGAAAGCGCACGCGCCATTAGTCCGCTGCCTTAGCTACAGCTAGGCGGGCAATGCCCAGGCCGAGGAAAAGCATGCCCAAGCCCAGTGCTCCGATGCCAAAGGGAACAATGGGAGTCCCCGTATTGGCTAAAGAACCGCCCTTGCTGGGGGCCTGAGCGGCCTGGCCAGTGCTTGTTCCGGTACTTGTGGAAGAGCCACCAGCGCTTGCCGACGCCCCATCTGCCGCAGCACCATCTCTGCAGTCTCCGCCCTCCGGATTTACCGCAGCGCCTAGGTCGAAGTGCCCGTTGTCAAAGGCTTCCGCCGGCTTGTCGCCGCCGACCACGAAGTGAAGTGTCGCTTCGCCGGCGACTTGCTTGCCCTCACCGGTCTTGGCCACCTGGCGGATGGTGACGTCATAGGTGCCCTGCGCACCAAAGACCCAGTTGGGGTGCACGTGCGTATTAGGGGCAATCGAATAGGTGCCCTCCGCCGCATCGGCATTGCCTCGGAACCACTCATCGCCCACAATCTTTCCCAGTCCGCCCTGGGAGTAGACCATCATCGGGCCAGGGCCCTTGAAGCCTGCTAACTCCCAGGTGACATCGCCAGGGATATTCTCGCGCATGGTCGGACTTTGGGTATTAGCACCGAGCCACGGCACGCCATCGACCTGGGTAGAACCAATCATCCACGCCTGACCAGCTGGCACTGGGCCTACCTCTTGGGGCAGATCGACGCTGGATTTATCGGAGAGATAAAAGGTAGCGCCATCAGCATCGCGCCACTGGGAAGGAGAGACAGTATCGTCCTTGATTTGCGGCGTCATACCCGGGGTGCACTCTTTATCCGTAGCTGCACCGGATTTATCTGCGGCTGCAGCGCCGCCCTTGTCTGCTGAACGCGGGGTGCTCGTAGCTTCTTGGTCATTGCTAACCTCGCCGGTATCAGCCGATCGATCGGCTGCGGATGCATCGCCGCCGTCGCCCACCTCCCAGGTGTAGGTCACAGCATTGCTGGATTCGCCGTTGGAATGGGCTTGCACCGTCATGGTGTACGTGCCGGCCTCGCTAAAGGCCCAGTTGACGTGCCGGTGAGCAGGATTGGGCTGGTTGATGACCTCGCCGCTGGTGAGCTCCATTGAGCCGGAATCGGTCACCGTCTTCACATCGCCAAAGCCGCTGGTCTCAAAGACATAAACAGAACCCGGGCCGGAAACTTCGGCGAATTCTAGGTCAACGTTGTCAAAGCCGCCATCGCGTGCAGGCTGGGTATCCCAGCCCGGCCAAATGATGCGTTGATCCTGGGTCTGCGGCAGGAAATAGGTGGGCTGGCCGATCTCCGGCACGGCCTCGGTGGCATCGGACCAAGCGTCCTCCACAACCTTGAGCACCACATCATCGCCAGAGCGTGGAACGCTCGATCCAGTGATGTCTTCCTTCATCGATAGGTGGAGCTGACCATCTGGGGCCGTGACATAAAAGGCGTCTACGTGGCCAGAGTCGAAGACCTCATCAAAGGCAAGTGCCGCGGCGGGGGAGAAGAAGGCCAGTGCTGTGGCAAAGACGGCGGCGAATACGTGAATGAATCGGCGCCGCAGCGGGACGCGCCGAGGGGCAAAGGAGGGTGAATGATGCATTGTGGTTTCCCGTCTAGTTGGTGGGGTAGAAGAGGCTTAGAAGTTGAGGCCGAAGCGTTTGCGGATGAGGTCCTCGTTATCGCGGAAGAAGTTATAAAAGGCCTTGAAAACCACCACGAGAACCGCTGGGAGGACCAGGCTCCACGGGCTAAATGAGGAACCTGTCGGCTCTTCTGGCCTACCGGGGTGAGCTGGCTTGTCCGGCGTATCTGGGGTGGATGGTTGGGTGGAAGGCTTCTGGGAAGGCTCCGCGGAAGGCCTATCCGTTGGACTTTCGCTGGGCTCTCCGCTCCCAGAGGTGCCCGGCGCGCGGAAGGAACAGGAATCCAACGTCTTATCGCCCACGGCAAAGGTGAGGGTTTGGGGCGCGGACTTTAGCTCCTTGCCGTCTGTGCCCGTGGCTGTATAGGTGGCCTCAAAGGTGTACAAGCCAGGCTTGGAAAAGGCCCAGTGCGTATGGGTATGGGCCGGAAAGTCGGTTTCGATGGTGTAGTCTTTAGCCGCAGAATTGGCGAGGACCGAAAAGCCTTTGCCATGGGTGCCATCGATGAATGCGCCCCATTCGGCACCGTCCGGCGTGGAGGTGGGCTTTAAGTTGAGGTTGACGGCGTTGTCCTTGGTTAAGGAGTAGTCCAGGTCCTGGGTATTATAGCCTGGCCAAATGATGTTTTGGTCCTGGGTTTGCGGCAGGTGGTAGAAGCGCTCACCAGGCTTTCCTAGGAAGTCGAACTCCTTGCCCGCGAGCTTCTTATTGCGCGGGGTGAGCGCATTATCGTGTACACCGAGTACAACGTCATCGAGTTTGCGGTCAACAGATTTCTTGTCTACCTGCGCCGTGTCATCGCGCAGAACCGTTGCAAAGCCTCCCTCGGCAGGC
>NZ_JAKMUZ010000021.1 GCF_027570195.1 Corynebacterium yonathiae | reverse complement strand
AAACATAATTCAATAACCCAAAAGAAGGGAAGTGAACGGAACACCCACCGTCCTCTTCCCTTCTTTCACGTTTTGCGGGGAGCAAGCATCACGCGACGGAACACGTAGCGAGCTGCACACCGCCACCATTCGTCGTAGCTGAAGTTTATAGGCATTAGGCTCCCAGGAGAACACTTCAGGACGAGCGATTGAGAGTGTTCCCGCACCCAACTGTGCTCGTTGCTGGGGATCTACGGACTAGGAATAGCTCGGTGATTTTCCCTTATCTACTCGTAAAGGGCGCCGGCTTTGGCTATACTTTTTCGCCACGTGACCGTTTCATGGACTACACAGTGTGTCGGCTATCTTTGATCTATTAAGCGGTGCGTATAGAGAGGAAGGGCGGACTCGAACGCCCGGTACTTCCCGCTGAGGGGGTCAGTAAATTCGATGTGGGTTGCGGTGAGATGCATAGGGATCCGCATATCCTCAGCATCCTCGGGATAGATTTCTGGATAGACAGGATCACCCAGGATGGGTATTCCAGCCTGCCACATGTGGAGACGCAGTTGATGGGTCTTGCCCGTGGTGGGTTTGAGCGTGTATTTGCCTAATTGTGGCAGTTCTCCGTGGATCTGTTCATACGGGGCGTTATCTATTAGTTCTACTGCAGTCAGAGTAGTAAATGCGTTGGGGGTGCCATCGCCTATGCGGCCTTGGATTTCGCCGGGGGTTTTGGTGAGGTGGGAGGCCCACTGTAGGGGCGTCGGAAATCGGCGGTATTCGGCGATCGCCTGATAGGTCTTTTGTACTTTCTTTTCCGCAAAGAGCGTTTGGTAGGCGCCGCGAACATCACGATGTTTGGTGAATAGCAAAATTCCGGAGGTAAGTCTGTCTAGGCGGTGCGCCGGTGCGAGCTCGTCGTTTCCTGTCATTCGTCGGAGCTGGACTGTAGCTGTCTGTACGATGTGGCGTGCGCGTGGCATGGTTGCCATAAACGGCGGCTTATCGGCGACGAGGATATGTTCATCTTCGAAGAGAATAGGGACGTCGTAAGGCACCGGTGTTTCGGGTGCCGGGATGCGGTAGAAAAAGACGTCCTCGTCGTTGCCTAATATTGAGTCCGGCCGAAGCCTGGTTTGATTGCGTAGGACAACCTCGCCGGAGTCGAAGCGCGCCTGGAGCGCCGAGGCGTCGTCGTCGGGGTGTCGATGGCGTTGTGTCGAAATTACTGCACTAAGAAAATCCCAGGCTGTTATGCCTGCCTCAGGGGTGCGCACGCGGGTTGGGTTTAGGCCATCTTTGATCGGCAAAGGCGTGAAACCTTTTCTGCGATGTATTAAAGTTTTGTCCATGGATTTTAACTCTCTCATTGAACCGGTTGTCGCCTTTTTCTCTGAAGGTATCGGCGCCGTAATTCGCACCGTCTTAGAATTTGTTTACACCGTTATGTTCCCGTCGAATTCCGAGGCCGCAACCACCAACCCTCAAGCCTAATCCGTACTACAATTAAGGTATAACCACGGAAAGGACACATCATGGCTAAGGAAGACATTGTAGTCGTTGCCGTTGACGGTTCGGAAGCATCGAAGAATGCAGTACGCTGGGCCGCAAATACGGCAATGAAGCGCGAGATTCCTCTTCGAATTGCATCGAGCTACACCATGCCCCAGTTCCTGTACGCAGAGGGCATGGTTCCGCCGAAAGAACTTTTCGATGACTTGCAGGCCGAGACCCTTGAGAAGATCGAAGAGGCTCGCGCTATCGCTCATGAGGTAGCTCCGGAGCTCAAGATTGGGCACACCGTTGCTGAGGGCTCTCCCATCGACATGCTGCTGGAAATGTCGCATGATGTCACCATGATCGTCATGGGCTCCCGTGGCATGGGCGGTTTGTCCGGCATGGTCATGGGCTCTGTCTCCGCTTCGGTTGTCTCCCACGCTTCTTGCCCAGTGGTCGTCGTTCGCGAAGATAATCACGTTACAGACTCCACCAAGTACGGTCCTGTCGTGGTCGGTGTGGATGGCTCTGAGGTCTCGCAGAAGGCCACTTCTTATGCCTTCCGTGAGGCACAGGCTCGTGGCGCCGCTTTGATTGCGGTCCATACCTGGATGGATATGCAGGTGCAGGCTTCCCTGGCGGGTCTGTCGGCCGCTCAGTCCGAGTGGGCTGATATTGAAAAGGAGCAGAGCGAGCTGCTGGCTGAAAACCTCAAGGAACCGCGCGAGGAATACCCAGACGTAGAGGTCAAGCAGCTTATCACCCGGGATCGTCCAGTGAGCGCTTTGACCGAAGCCGCAGAAGGTGCGCAGCTTCTGGTTGTGGGTTCCCACGGTCGCGGCGGCTTTAAAGGCATGCTCTTGGGTTCGACCTCTCGTGCGCTGCTGCAGTCCGCACCGTGTCCGATGATGGTTGTCCGCCCGGATGAGGAAAGCTAGAGACTGCTATTCATAGAGCGCTTCGCCCACAAGGGCGGAGCGCTCTTGTTGTGCGGAGCCGCCTTAGGTAGCGTGCGCTCGTGTACGCTAAGGTATACCCGCTATTTTAGGAGGATTGCATGAATTTGGGCCTGGGGCTTTTTAGCTCGATTGTTATTGGTATCATTGCCGGCTGGCTGGCAGAAAAGATTATGAAGCGCGACCACGGCTTGTTGACCAACCTTATTGTTGGTGTGCTGGGTGGCATTATCGGCGGAATGATTATCCACTTCCTGAATATCGAGGAAGGCGGATGGATCTTCTCCTTGATTGCCGCTACTGGTGGTGCTTGTATCCTGTTGTGGATCGTGGGGCTCATTAAGAAGTAGCCCGAATTTAATTCGCGTACAAACCGGTTTGTCTATAAAGTATAGATGAACCGGCTTTGTCGTTTTAGAGAGGAACCCATGGCAGAGAAGAAGTCGCGCCGTAATAGGCCCAGCCCGCGTAGCCGGCTGCTGGAATCGGCGACCAAGCTTTTTACCACCGAGGGCATTCGTGTCATCGGAATTGACCGCATCTTGCGCGAGGCTGATGTGGCTAAGGCTTCTTTATACTCCCTATTTGGTTCTAAAGACGCGCTCGTTATCGCCTATGTGGAAGCGCTGGACGAGAAATTCCGTCAGGATTGGGAGCAGCGCACAGCGGACATGACGGATCCAGATCAGAAGATCTTGGCCTTTTTTGATAAGGCGATTGAAGAAGAACCCAAGCAGGAGTTCCGTGGATCTCACTTTTTGAATGCGGCCGGAGAATACCCGCGACCAGAAACTGAAGCTGAGCACAGGATCGTGGCCGCATGTGTTGAGCACCGTAACTGGGTCCACTCCACCTTGACGGCATTGTTGACTGAGCGCAATGGGTACCCATCCTCTTCGCAGGCGAGCCAGCTTTTGATCTTCTTGGATGGTGGTCGCGCCGGCGCTCGGCTCACCAAGGAGATTGGGCCGCTGCAGACGGCTCGCGAACTGGCTACTCAGATGCTTTCTGCTCCCCCTGCTGATTATTCGATTTAAGGTACTTTCGAGCCTCCATACGTAGCTGGTTGACCCGCTTCTTCTCTTCCTTGGAGAGGGCGGGTTCTTTTTCGCGCTTGCGCCAGCGGCGGATGCTTTCTCGGCGCATAGTATGAACGTCCTCAGTAAGCGGGTAGTCGCGGTGCAAAATGATCTCAAAGATGGCGGTTTGGAGCAGCATAAAGAGATACGCGCAGCCCCAGTAGAGGATGATTGCTACCGGGATTGGTCCGGTTTGGGCCAAGTTCCATAGGAAGAATGGGATGACTAAGAGCAAAAAGCCCATGATGATGAAGACGCGACGGTTGACCTTCTTATCAAACTGAGTGGTGCGGAAGCTGCGCACCAAAGAAATAACAGAATTAGCCATGGTAAAGGCAATAGCGGCTATCAAGATGGGGTTGATGAGATCGCCGTGTTCGCGGGCGAAATCCGTCAACGGGGCGCCGTAGAAGGTAGTTTGGCGGAAGGCCGACACATCGGAGGCATTCAGCATTCCCACGGTGGTGGAGCCGCGCTCGATATTAGACATGCGCAGGAGCACCTGGTAGAGGCCGATGAAGGCCGGAATCATGATGAGCGGGGGAAAACAACCCGCTGCGGGGTTATAGTTGTAGCTCTTCATGAGGTTCTTTTCCTCTTGCATGAGCTCCACCATTTCCTCGGTAGTGGTGGCGTTATTCATCTGCTTTTTGATGCGGTTGTTTTCTGGGCGGATGAGTGCGCCGATGCGGGCGGAGCGTACGGAAATCCAGTTCAGAGGGACAACGACGCCACGCACGGTGATAACGAGCAGAATGATGGAGATCAGCCAAGCCGCGGATTCACTGACGAAGCTGCTGACGATCCAGTGCCAGAATTTCATGAATCCAGAAACCGGGTACATGAAGACTTCGTACATGCTTAACCTTTCATGGGCAGTATGGTCTAAGGCATGACTAAAGTTCTTGGGGAACTCATGCTAACCATTGGCGTGGTGCTTTTACTCTTTGCATTCTATGAAGCCTATTGGACAAATGTAGAATCCGGTCAGCTTCAGGAGGAGGCGAGCGCCCACCTCGAAGAGCAATGGCGCAATCCACGGCAGAAGATGGAGCCGGAATTAGGCAAGGCTTTCGCACAACTCTATATTCCCACCTTCGGTTCCGACTACCACTTCGCCATTATTGAGGGCACTAACGAAGATGATCTGCTGCGCGGACCGGGTCGCTACGTGGACTCCCAGATGCCGGGGGAGCTGGGTAACTTCGCGGTTGCGGGCCACCGTGTGGGCAAGGGAGCTCCCTTCAACGACCTTGGCAAGCTGCAGACCTGCGATGACATCGTGGTGGAGACGCAAACGGAGCGAATCACCTATCGCGTGCTGCCCATCGATGGTGAGCAGGCGGATTGTTTCAACGGGATGCCGCCGGAATACGCCCACGTGGCTGGCCGGCACATTACAACGCCTGGTGACGTCTCGGTAACCCACCCGGTGCCAGAATCAGACGCCGAGCCGAGCCGCGAGATCCTGACCCTGACCACGTGTCACCCGCAGTTTTCTAATGCGGAACGCATGATCGTGCACGCTATGGAAGTAGAAAAAGAGGAGAAATAATGTATCGCGCTTTGTGGAAACTCTTGCCAGGGCCGACACCGGTGAAGGCTGTTTTGGCCATCGCTATCGCAGTGGGAGTTTTCTTCCTACTGATGGAGGTCGTATTCCCATGGCTGTCGCCGATGATGCCGTATAACGACGTCGCGGTTTAAAGGCCTAAGTTAGCAATCGCTTCGTGGGCGATCTGTTCTGATTTAACGGTTTGTTGCTGGTTGCTCCACACCAGCACTGCGTGCGTATCCTTTTGCACCGCGTACACGGCGTGCTCGTTGACTACGCCCCTGCCGCCTTCCCATCCGTCGAAGGAAGCGGGTTCGGTGGCGTCGATAGGCGCGGCCCAATCTACTGCGGCGCGGGCGTCTTCGACCGTGGGCATATCGCGCACGATGACGGTGGCTTGCGGATCGTCCTGGTAGGACCAGAACACACAGGCCGGGGTAGGAAAGCGCGCGTCGACGCCCTGCTTGGTCAGACGCTGGCCATTGGTTTCTTCGAGCCAGCCGGGGTCGATGTAGGGGCAATCGCTCCAGTCATTGACCTCCGCGGCTTGAGTGACGTTAACCTCCGGGGCTTCCGCGGATCCCGGAGCTACTGTGCTGGTTGGCGCGGGGGTGGGTGCCGATGAATCGCAGCCGGCGATCCCAAAGGTGGCTAGAGCGAGAAGGGACAGTAGGCTTTTGCGCATGAGCTCCACAATAGACCGGGATACCGATGCGCTGCGCAGCGGTATCCACATCTTGACCGCTGGCCTGCTGGTGGTAGGCATTTTTACCTCCGCGCGGATGCCGCTTTCGCAAGCGATTATTAACCTGCTGCTTTTAGTGGGCTTTGCAGCGGTGTACTTTGCAGGCTCGGTTTATGGGGAGTATTGGGCCCAGCCGGTGCGCTACTTGTGGTTATGCATCCTATCGGTGCTGTGGGTGGCGGACTTATTCGTGGCCCCAGCGGCAATCTATTTGGTCTTCGCCATGTTCTTCTTATACCTCACGGTACTGGATATGGCAGCGGGCATCGTGTGCGTCATTGGCGCCTCAATCATCACCGTGGTGGTGCAGATTCCGCAGGGGTTGACCTTTGGCGGGGTGATGGGTCCGGCAGTCTCGGCGCTGGTGACGATAGCGATCACTTATGCCTTCCGGACGCTATCGCGGATGAATAAGGAGTTGGTCGCAACCCGTTCGCAACTGGCGGCCACAGAGCGCGATGCGGGCATGGTCGCCGAGCGTCAGCGTATTGCCCATGAAATTCATGACACCCTCGCCCAAGGGCTTTCCTCCATTCAGATGCTCTTGCATTCGGCGGACCGCGATCTGGATAAGCAGGATACGGACAAGGCGCGAGAGCGCATCGAACTGGCCCGCAGGACGGCCGCGGACAACCTGCACGAAGCGCGGGCAATGATTGCTGCCTTGCAGCCACCGACGCTCAATGAGGCGTCCCTTGAGGCCGCGCTGACCCGCATGGCGGAAAATTTTGGGGCTACCGCAGATATCCACGTTGAGGTGGAATCTGAAGGCGAGGTGCAACAGCTGCCTATGAAGGTGGAGGCGGCGTTGCTGCGAATAGCACAGGGGGCTGTGGGGAACGTCGTCAAGCATGCGCAGGCGAGCCGCGCCCGGATCACAGTGACCTACGAGGGCGATGAGGTGCGCTTGGATGTGGTGGATAACGGCAAGGGGTTTGATCCGGCTGCGGTGGAAAGTGCCCCGGCTGGGCTGGGGCATATTGGGCTGGCCGCGCTTCGGCGCCGCGCGCAGGAACTAGGCGGGGAGGTCATTATTGAATCCGCGCCGGGGGAGGGCACTGCAGTGTCAGTTAGTATGCCCTTAGACAACCGAGTAGATTAAACTTTTGGTTGACAAAGACATCGATAGGAGGAATGTCGTGATTCGGGTCCTATTGGCAGATGACCACGAAATCGTCCGGCTAGGCCTGCGCTCCGTGCTCGAGGGTGCAGAAGATATCGACGTCGTAGGCGAGGTCGCTACGGCCGAAGCTGCGGTGTCGGCAGCACAAGCAGGCGGCATCGATCTCATCTTGATGGACCTGCGCTTTGGCGCGGGCGTGGAGGGCACCCGAGTGATGGGCGGTGCGGAGGCAACCGCGCAGATTCGCTCCGCTATGGACACCCCGCCCAAAGTCCTCGTGGTCACCAACTATGACACCGACGCGGATATTCTCGGCGCTATCGAAGCTGGCGCCGTTGGCTACCTGCTCAAGGATGCTCCTCCGCAGGAGCTGCTTGCGGCGGTGCGCTCGACTGCGGAGGGTGATTCGGCGCTGTCTCCCATCGTGGCAGATAGGCTAATGACTCGCGTGCGCACGCCACGCACCTCGCTCACGCCCCGTGAACTGGAAGTCTTGCAGCTGGTAGCGGCGGGCGCGTCCAACCGGCAGATAGGCCAGGACCTCATGCTGTCTGAGGCCACGGTGAAGTCCCACCTTGTACACATTTATGACAAGTTGGGTGTGCGTTCGCGCACCTCCGCTGTGGCGGCTGCGCGCGAGCAGGGCGTGCTTTAGTTGGCGGCGTTATAGGCCTCGATGACGTCCTGCGGGATTTTTCCGCGGTGCGCTACTGGCAGGCCTTGGGTGCGCGCCCATTCACGGATTTGGCTGGGGTTTGCCCGCTGCGCATCAAGAGCGGGGGCAACGCGGGCAGCCTCCACGTAGGGGGCAAGAAGATTATGGAAGCGACGCGCGTTATCCGCAGAGAGATCGATAAGGTAATTTTGACCGTTTACGCTAAAGCGAATGACTTCTAGCTGGTCCTCGGGAATTAGGGTGTGGTCCAAGTCGTCGTAAAATTGGGTCACTTCACGGCGGGACATTTTGCCTCCAATTTTCTAAATGCACACCAAACAAAGAGAGTATAAACGGTGTTTAGGGGGATAGAGTGGTTAGAAGACTATCAGCAACCTTTTCGGGCTGAAAATACTTTTCCCGAAAAATCCCGGATCTTTATGGAAAATAAATAAACGCCACCACCTAATAGGGGGCGGTGGTGGCGTGGTTTCTCCTACTGGGCCAGACGCTGCTGGATTTCCGCAGTAATGGAGTCAATTTCTGAGCTAATGGTCTTGTGTGCGCGGCGGCGCTGCTGCTCAGTCATGAACTCGGCATTATCGATGGCGGAGTCTACTTCCTGCAGGCGGTCACGCACATCGCGCTTGAATCCGGCCGGAACGTCCGTGTTGTCGAGGGAGTTGCGGATGCCTGCGGTGCGGGCCTTAAGTGGTGCACCGTAACCGGAGAAGGAAGCCATCTGGTCCGAGCTCACACCGGCCTTAGCGGCCTTGCGCTTTTCGCCTTCGGTCTTCAAGCCTACGTAGCCACGGTAGAGAAGCGGCAGCAGCAGGGGCGCGGCGGTGCGCAGTGCACCGGCGTAGCGCTTGACGTTATCGGAATTAAATCGGCCGGCCTTGAGCTTGGCTAGCTCGTTCTTGGCCATCTTTTGCTCGTGCTTGCGGCGCTTCTTCAGGCCTTTTTCCTCAGACTTGATGAGGTGCTTTTCCTGCTTGGCCAGGAGCTTCTGCTGGCGGCGGCGGTCCTTAGACTGTGCCTTTACCTCTGCCTTAGCGCGGGTTTTGGCGGCCTTTGCCTGGGCACGTGCTTCTTGGCGGGCCTTTTTAACTTTCTTCAGAATGCTCATTAAATTTCCCTCACGTTTGATCGAGTCTGGATTCAACTTTACCTTGCCGTTCTATTAAGCTCACCCGGTGTGGAGGATGTGGTTGTTGCTTCGGACCTTGTGGGGTGTCGCTACCGCCTAGTGCAGCGGCGCGCGCACCCTGAGATGCCGCGTACCCATGCTTCGATCGCCCGGGCGGAACGCCATGCGGCCGCCGTGGAGGCGGTCATGGAGATGTTTCCCCGCAAGGGCTCTGGCCGGTTCCGCCGCATCGATTTAGAAGGAGATGAGTGGGAGCGCTCGATGCGTACCCTTGAAGCATTGGCTTCTGGATATACGCACATCACTAACGCGGTTTTTGCTACCGAGGAGTGGATGGTGCGCGTGGACTTGCTCCTGCGCGAGGGCGATAAATACACCCCAATCATCGTCTCCAATCACCGGGTCGCCCGGAAGAACGACACAAAGACGTCGTTGGCGGTGCCCACCCACCGCCTGGGCCTAAGCGAACCGCTCGAGGTGCCGTATAGGCTGCGCCATCATTCGGTGGATGGCTATCGCTTAGCTTTTGCTGCCCGTGCTCTACGCGATCTCGGTCTTGGTTCTGGCCGGGGCGGGGCCATTGGGCAGGATCGCACCCGGGCATTTTTCACCGAGACGGCCAAGTTCGATCTGGAACGCGCCTGGAATCAGCCGCTGCCCACCGCGCCGGTTCGGGTTAAGGAGTGCGCTAGCTGCCGTTTTTGGCCCCTGTGTGAACAGGAGTTGGTAGCGGCGGATGATATTTCGCTCTTTTTATCCGGCGACCGGGCTAAGCCTTATCGTGAGCGGGGGATTACTACGGTGCAGGCGCTTATCGACGCCAACTTAGGCGAACCCTCCCGCCTTGCCGCTGCCTGGCGCGCCGGGGAAGTGCTGCTGCGCCGCAGCGACGTGCACGTTCCGCGTGCGGACGTGGAAGTAGACGTGGATATGGAAGCTTATTTAGACCAGGGTGCATATCTTTGGGGCGTGTGGCACGACGGCGAGTACATCCCTTTCGTTACCTGGGAACCTTTGGGCGGGCGCGCCGAGGCAGAGAATTTCGCGGCTTTCTGGCGCTGGTTGATGGAGCTCCGCGCGAACGCACATGCCCAAGGCAAAACGTTTGCTGCGTATTGCTATTCGGCCCACGGTGAGAACCACTGGATGCGCATGTCTGCGCAGCGCTTCCGCGAGGTGGATGAGCGGGAGGTTGAAGAGTTTATTTCTTCGCGCGAGTGGGTCGATATGTTCGCCCACGTCAAAAGATCCTTCGCCGGCCCCTTCGGTTTAGGCCTAAAAGTGGTTGCGCCACAGGCCGGGTTTACTTGGCCCGAAGAGGACTTCGACGGCGAAGAATCCGTGAATGCGCGGCGCGAGGCGCTAGCCGGTGACCTCGTGGCGCGGCAGCGCTTGCTGGACTATAACTCCGGCGATGTGCAGGCGACCCGCGCGGTCCGCGAGTGGATGAACTCCGGAGCGCCGGGTACTACAGCGCTGTAAATAAGGCGTAGATGACCGCGAGGATCGCTACGCCCGCATAAATCTGGTTCCATTCAGGCCCCGGCTTAGGCTCCGGGCCTTCTGCCTTCTTCATCAAAACCTGCTTTTGGGCCTTGACCGCTCGGGCGATGAGCACGGGGTAGACCGCCAGAGACACGATGCACAGGAGGGAGGCGACCACCTTGAGCAGGGAAATGTCGGTGCCGATCCAAATGAGTAGCCCGCCGTTGACAAAGGTAGCGCGCAGGAGGCCGAGTTTGTCGAGCTGCTGCAGGCCCGCTCGGACGGCGGCGGGGCCGCCACCCATGGTGGTGGGCAAGAGGTAGCTCATGACCCCGATGAGGAGTTGCCCGGCAAATCCCACCAGCAAGGCGAGTGTAGGCAGCGCTGGCTCAGTGATAAAGAAGTGCTGCACGGTGTAGTACACCAGAGACAGCACCAGCCACAACGAGGCCATGAGAACGGAGACCGAGGCGAACGTGATGCGATCACGCGGTTCCTTCACCACTGTCAGTACGTTGGAGAGCCATTGCTGCAGGCTCAGCGTCCAACCGCAGCAGTAGACGATTAGGCCCAACTGAGGAAAGTCGAGGAAGGCGCCAACGATGGTGGCGGCCACGCCGACGGCGAGCAGCACAAAGGAGGATCGCATGTGGCGATTAATGCCCTGGGTGCGCCAGATAGACGGGAAAAGGATGGTGAGAGAGCCGGCTGCGGCCAAGCCGATGAATCCGCCGATATTGGCAGCAATATGGGCGAGCAGCAACGTGGGGTGTCCGGGATAGACGGCCAGCAACCCGCCGAAAATGGCGCCTACCGGCAGACAGAGGGCGGAAAGGACATACGCGCCCACCACGGGACGAAAACGCTTTTCTTTGGCGCCGCGCCATTGCTGGAAAAGTGACACCGCATGCCAGAACACCATAAGGGCAATGAGGGTGGCGCCCACTTGGGTGACGATCCAGTGCTGGGACCAATATTCCAGGAGGATTTGGCCAACCAATGCGATGATTATTCCGGCGTTGAGTCCATAAATACGGGCCAATTGGGTGGGCCGGGTGGAATCGGGGAGGCGCTGTTGGGTGAACTTTTCCGTCAGGTGCTGCGACCAGACGATGATGCTATTGCTTACCAGTCCGAGAGTGAATAGGTGGATGAGCACCCACCGATAATTCGGCACCAAGGTATGTGTTGCCCCCACGAGGATGAAGATCATCATCCATAGGGATACGGGACGGGAGGCTTTGCGGTGCCATGTCCGCGCTGACCATTTATTATCAGGCATAAAACCGAGTTTAGTCGGTTTTAATCGTGGTCCAAGTCAGCGCCGTAAGGGCGAGGGCTACGGCGGTGAAGAAGGCAATGAAGAGAGGCCAAGAAAGGGCGTCGAAAAGCAGCCCGGCACACGCGCCCACCACGGAAGATCCAAAGTAGTAGCAGAAAACATACATAGAGGAGGCTTCCGCGCGATCGTGTGTGGCAATCTGTCCCACCCACCCGGAGGCAGTGGAGTGTACTGCGAAAAACCCTACGGTAAAGGCGATCATGCCCAGAAGTGTTAGCGGCAGGTTACCGGCGCAGAGCGCGATACCTAGAGCGAAAAGCGCGGCCGAAGCACAGAGGGTTTTCCCATGGCCGATCCGCGCCACTAGTGATCCGGCTCGTGCCGAGGACCAGGTGCCGGAGAGGTAGAACAGGAAGGCCAAGCCGGCGAGTGAAGGAGCCAATCCGAAATCATCGATGAGCCGAAAGGTGAGGAAGTTATACATGGAGACAAAAGTGCCCATCGACAGGAATGCGGTGAGAAAGAGTAGTGCCAAATCCCGGTTAGCCCAGTGGCCAAAAAGCGCGCGGCTTTCGTTTTTGAGACGGATGGGCTTTGGGCGGAAATTGCGTTGTGCGGGAAGCAGAAGCCAGGACGTGAGAGCAAAGGTCAGTGAGACCAGCGCCGAGCCGAAAAGTGCCCAACGCCACGTGGAAACCTCCACCAGTCCGGTAGGGATGAGGCGCCCGGTAAGGCCGCCGATGGAGGTGCCAGCAATGTAGAGACCCATGGCCCGCGGCAGGGCTTGATCGTCGAGCTCTTCAGCAAGCCATGCCATCGCGGTAGCAGGGGCTCCGGAAAGGAGCGCGCCTTGGAGGCCGCGCAGCAGGATCAGCTGCCACCCCTGGTGGGCGATCGGTACCACGAGTCCGACACTGGTCGCGGCAACGGCCGAAATGAGGAGGATGCGTCCGCGTCCGAAACGCTCGGAGAGGATGGAAGCGGGCACCACACACAGGGCTAGCGCCCCCGTGGCGGCCGATACGGTCAGGGCAGCTTCGGTGGAGGACAGGCCCATGTTTTCTACCAGCGTGGGGAGGATAGCCTGGGTGGAATAGAGGCTGGAGAAAATGGCCAAGCCTACAAGGAGCATGGCTACCATAGCGCGCCGCGTTCGAGTCATGCTTTCAGCCTGCCCCGCTGCGCTGCATGTGTAAAATGTGGGGAATTGCGATAATCGATGCGGAGTATGCATGAATGTGGAGGATGTCCGCGGCTTCCTCGCGGTGGTGGAACACGGTCGAGTTGGCGCCGCGGCCGATGTTCTGGGAATTTCTCAATCAGCGTTAACCCGCCGCGTACAGCGCGTAGAGGCCAGCCTTGGCGCCCGCCTTTTCGAGCGCACTGGGCGCAGCTTGCACGTAAACTCGCGCGGCAGGGCCTTTGCTGCGGCTGGGCGGAAAATGCTCCGGGCCTACCACGTTGGGCGGGACGATGTAGCCCGTCTCATGGATCCAGAACACGGCACCGTGCGCTTAGATTTCATGCACTCGTTAGGTACCTGGTTAGTTCCGGACCTACTCAAAAGCTACCGCGCGCAGCACCCGCACGTGGATATTCGCCTGCACCAAGGAGCTGCCAAAGAGCTGGTGAGCAGGGTAGAAAATGGCGAGTCCGACCTGGCCCTCGTGGGCCCACGGCCTGATGCGGCATTGGGCTGGCACCAGATAAAAATCCAGCGCCTAGGTCTTGCGGTACCGGAAGGCCACTGGGCAGCGAACCAGAGAGAGGCTGACCTAGCGGAATTCGCCGCGGAGCCATTCATCGGCATGCTCCCTGGCTATGGCACGCGCATGCTTCTCGATGTCCTCGCAGAAGACGCCGGTTTCACCCCTCATCTGGTCTTTGAATCGATGGAGCTTACCACCGTCGCGGGGTTGGTAGCAGCAGGGTTGGGGGTGGCGCTATTGCCGCTCGATGATCCTTATCTACAGGTGGGAAGCTTGATTCCCCTCACGCCGCCCGCGTACCGCGAACTCGGATTGGTGTGGCGCGCCGGGGACGATGCGCCTCCGGTGCAACAATTCCGAGAGTTTATCCGGGCATAGAAAAAGCCGCCCCAGAGGGGGCGGCCCGAGTAACTAAAAGGGGTTACTTGGTGGCTGCAGCGAAGCGCTCAGCAACGTCATCCCAGTTGAAGACGTTCCATACGGCCTTAACATAGTCGGCCTTAACGTTCTTGTACTGCAGGTAGAAAGCGTGCTCCCACATATCCAGCATCAGCAGCGGGGTGAAGTTGATGGAGGTATTACCCTGCTGGTCAGTCAGCTGCTCGATGATTAGGCGGCCAGCAATGTGGTCGTAGCCCAGAACTGCCCAGCCGGAGCCCTGCAGGGAGGTAGCAGCAGCGGAGAAGTGAGCCTTGAACTTCTCAAAGGAACCGAAGTCACGGTTGATGGCCTCTGCCAGCTCGCCGGTTGGCTCGCCACCACCATTCGGGGACAGGTTCTTCCAGAAGATGGAGTGGTTGGTGTGGCCACCCAGGTTAAATGCCAAGTTCTTGGACAGGGCGCGGATGCGATCTGGGTTAGCCTCGCCGTTGCGCTCTTCCTCGAGCGCCTCGAGTGCAGCGTTAGCGCCAGCAACGTAGGTTGCGTGGTGCTTATCGTGGTGGAGCTCCATGATCTCTGCGGAGATGTGTGGCTCCAGTGCGTCGAATGCGTATGGGAGGTCAGGAAGTTCGTAAACAGCCATTTGTTAAATCCTTTCTTCGGGTACGTGTCCCGATGATAGGCACGGTTGAAAGATTTCGCCATGATTAATTCGAAATGTGGAACTCGCGCGAATATTAACTGGCTACGGAATAGCTTTCCGCAGTACAACGTTGGGAAGAAGGAATAAGGAAGGAGCTATACCTCATGTGGATGTTTAAGCCGGAGCCCAAACTAGTCGCCGCAGACGAGGCCCTGCCGGGTCGAGCCAAGCCGATCCTGAACCCTGCGCCGCATGCTGTTTTAGGAACGCCGATTACCGGCCCGTGGAAAGACGGACAGCGTTCCATTCTTATCGCGCTGGGATGTTTCTGGGGCGCGGAGAAAATGTTTTGGGAAACAGAAGGAGTGGAATCGACCTCGGTGGGCTATGCGGGCGGTACCACGCCGAATCCCACCTATTACGAGGTATGCCGTGGGTTGACCAACCATGCCGAGGTGGTAGAGGTGGTCTATGATCCGCAACGCGTCAGCCTGCGTGATCTCGTGGTGCAGGCCCTAGAAGCGCACGATCCTACCCAGGGCTTCCGTCAGGGCAACGATGTGGGAACGCAGTACCGCTCTGCCTTCTACCCACGCACGGAGGAAGAGCGTGTAGAAATCCAGAGCATCGTGGATTCCTATGCAGATAAGCTCAAGGAATTCGGATTTGGAGATACCACCACGGAAGTCAAGCTCCTTTCCGATACCGATTCCGGGGAATACTACTTAGCTGAAGATGAGCACCAGCAGTATCTACATAAGGTGCCCAATGGATACTGCCCACACCACAGCACCGGGGTGAAGTGCGACTAGGCGTCGCGCCGGATGAAGCGGGCGATCTTCTTGGCCAACCTCGGCGTAAGCGATTGGCGCGATTGGGAGCCTAAGACCTCATCCCAGTACCAGAGCATTTCCTCAAAGTAGTTGTGTCCGTGCCCGCCAGGGACGTTGAGGGAATTGATTTGGTCCAAGCCAATTTGCCACCAAGTAATAAAAGGTACCCAGTGCAGCTGCCGGAAAGTATCCGCGTGCAGTGCTTCCGGCTGCGGTTCACGGAGCCAGGTGGGCCTGCGCACGAGAAGGTTGAGATCCCACCACACGATTGCGTCGGAGGCATGCTGGGCAATGAGCATGCGGGGCCGGCGCCAAGTGTGGGCGTAGTCGTTGCCAAAGGCGTCGTGCAGGGTGTGGCTGGGGACGGCTGCGTAGCGGACATGCTTGCCGCCGTCGATAACGGGCAGGCGTTCCAAAGAGCCAATATCTCGGCGCAGACGTTGCGTAAAGTGCGTCATACGCGGAGGGCCAGAAAAGACGGCACCATTGCATTCAGAAAGTAGGTCCTCCTTATTATGGTAGTTATCCATAATGGCGTAAGCGCCAAGAGATTCGCCTGCGAAATAGAGCCGTGGGCGGTTTTCTTCTGGCAGTTTGTCTATTTCTTCTTGAACCACCCGAATCAATTCGCGGGCCGCCTGCTTCGGTGCGTTTTTATCCACGAGGTAAGCAAAAACCGAGGGTAGATAGGAATACTGCATGGTGACGGTGACGCAATCACCGCCCGTTAAGAACTCATAGGAGCTCGCGCCCCAGTTATTGATCCACCCCGAGCCGGCCGGCATCTGGATAACAATCGTTTCTCGCCGCAGTGCACCAGTGCGCTCGAGCTCGGCGCGAATTTTTTCCGCAGATTGCCGGAAGGAGCGGCCTGGGATGTAGCCGGCGTAGATGCGGATGGGCTCCTTGGCATCGTTCCCTGTCGCCGTGCGGATATCGCGGGCGCGGGGGCCATTGGATACGAAGCGACGGCCCTGTTGTCCCAGGGCCGACCACGGTTCGAGTGACCACGGGCTACCGGAACGTTCCGGCTCCCACGGCATAGAGGTGCCAGGGAAAATTTGCTTATTTATTCGCTGCGCTTGGTGTGATAGCGAGCGCAGCCAGCGCCGGAAAACCACGCGGTCAGAAAGTGCGAAGGCCGTTAAGCTCAGTCCCGCGGTAACCACCGGCCAAGCGATAAGCGCCGGTACCCAGCGCCCCAGCTGGCGCGAGAGCTTAGTAACCGCCAACTGGGTGGCCTCCCCGATGAGCAGTAGTGTGCCATAGCCTGCGGTGCCAGCAGCCAAGCCGATTGCCGCCGTGACGGGCCCGCGCACGAGCTGTTTATTGACCAACTCCGCCTGCTTTTTCTGGTTGCGCAGCGAAAGCACAGCATTAAACGCAGTGCCGGCACCGATAGCAAGGTGCAAAATTTGCCGATGCTGCGGCCCGAGACGGTCCTGCGGGCGTTTGCCAATGCTATTGAGGAAGAAGCTTGTCGAAGCCGCCCCTAAATGCCCAATTCCTTGCCCAATTGCCACGTTGGCAGCGGTCACCCACCACGGACGGGGGAGGAGGGAGGGGGAAACGGCAGCCCACGTGGCTAATTCGGCACCCAAAATTCCAGCCGACATATTGGGCGGTAAAGTTTGCCGGCTGGTCATACGGACGATGGGCGTGAGATCCGCGGCTACGCCAAGAGCGATTAGTGCAGCGCGGCGGAAAGCGCGTTTCATAATGCCTGATTGTCCCAGATTTCGTTGGGAATTTCAGTGTGAGATTAAGCCCGTGCAAAAATTCCGAGAAAGTTGCACAATGGGGTCATGGCAAATCATGTTGGAAACAAAGTAGTTCTCATCGGCGCAGGCGACGTGGGAGTCGCCTACGCCTTCGCTCTCATCAACCAAAGCATCGTTGACCACTTGGCAATCATCGACATCGATGAAAAGAAGCTAGAGGGAAACGTCATGGACCTCAACCATGGTGTTGTTTGGGCTCCCACCCGTACCCGCGTGACCAAGGGCACCTACGCCGATTGTGCAGATGCCGATATGGTCGTCATCTGCGCCGGTGCCGCACAGAAGCCGGGCGAGACCCGCTTGGACTTGGTAGGCAAGAATGTCAAGATCATGAACAGCATCGTTGCCGATGTCATGGCGAATGACTTTGATGGCATCTTCCTTGTCGCGTCCAACCCAGTGGACATCCTGACCTACGCCGTATGGAAGGCCTCCGGTCTGGACCACAAGCGCGTCATCGGCTCCGGCACCGTACTGGACTCCGCACGCTTCCGCTATATGCTAGGTGAGCTGGAAGGCGTTGCCCCGAAGTCCGTCCACGCCTACATTGTGGGCGAGCACGGCGATTCCGAGCTGCCCGCAGTCTCTACTGCCAACATCGCCGGTGTTCCGTTGTCTAAGAAGCTGGATACGGATCCGGAGTATGCAGGGCGCATCGAGAAGATCTTCGAAGATACCCGCGATGCCGCCTACTCCATTATTGACGCCAAGGGCTCCACTTCCTTCGGCATCGGTATGGGCTTGGCCCGCATTACCGCCGCCGTCATCCAGAACCAGGACGTGGCTCTGCCAGTTTCTGCGTACCTGCAGGGCGAGTACGGCGTAGAAGATCTCTACATCGGCACCGCTGCCATTATCAATCGCTCCGGCATCGTGCGCGCGATTGAGCTGCAGCTCAATGAGCACGAAAAGGAGCGTTTCGATGCTTCTGCGAAGACCCTGAATGACATCAAGGAAGAGTTCTTCGGCTAGTGAAGATTGTCGCTCACAGGGGATACTCCGGAAAATATCCAGAGCTATCTCCTCTAGCTTTTGAGAAGGCTTTAGATTTGCCAATTCATGGCGTCGAGTGCGATGTGCGCTTGACGCGCGATGGAAAGGTAGTGGTCCAACACGATCCCACGCTGGACCGCACTGCGGGGCGTCCTGGCCGCATTTCCAAGCTGGACTGGGAAGAATTGCGCGGCGTGGACATCGGTTCGGGCCAACGCATGATGCTTCTCGATGAACTCTTGGAACTACTAGAGGGCAAACCGCACCACCTATACATCGAGACCAAGCACCCCTCCGGGCAAGGCGACTTCCTGGAGGAGCAAACGGTTCTGCGCCTGCGATATGCAGGGCTTTTCGACGATCCCCGGATCCACGTCATCTCTTTTTCCCACCACGCCATTCGCCGCATGCAGAATTTGGCGCCGCACATGGACCGGGTTTATCTCCGCCGCGATTGGGAGCGCCACGTTAACCGTCCCGATGTGATGTTGTCTAAGCCCACTGCCCTGGGCGTATCCTTGCTGCGGGCGAAGCTACAGCCGGCAATTATCGGCGCCCAGGGATTGCCTACTTACCTGTGGACCGTAGATAAGCCAGAGGATATGAAGTGGGCGTGGGCCAACGGGGTGGATATGCTCGCTACCAACCAGCCTGAAGTGGCCCTGCATGCCATTGAGCTCTAGTAAGCAGGTATCTTGGAGGCATGGCCAAGAAGAAAAAGAACAAGGAACAGCTGCCTGAGGGTATGTCCCGCCGTCAGGCAAAACTCGCTGCTCGCGCCAAGGAGCGCGCTGCCCTAGAAAAGGACCCCCGCCCCTACGGCGGACTTGCTGCAGAGGCCTCCCTGGTCGCCATGCAGGAGTTCGTCCCCTCCGCTTTTGCCAAGCTTGAGGTCAAAGGCTGCGACAAAGACGTATATGTAGCCACCGTGTTGCCGGGCGCTTCTGCTGCGCTAATTCGTGATGCTGAATTTGGCGGCGATGCCTTCGTGGGCCTGCAGGTACAGTCGCATACCCATAACCCGGGCCGCGACTTGGCCTTTGCCCTTAACTGGGTAAAAAATAATGAACCCGGCGCCACCCTTGAATCCACCGCGGCCGATGGCTCGGAGCCGAAGCTGGAGGAGCTTATCGACGCCTCCGCAGCCCTCGACGTGCAGGTTCACCAAGACTTCGAGTGGTGGATCCCAGAGGGTGCACAGGTTACCCCGCAGATTGCGCAGTCCCTACGCGCAGCTAATGATTCCGTCATCGAATCCCACGAAGTGGGTGAGAACATCACCGGCGCTGCTTTTTGGGCAAATGCCGGCGGTGGCAAGGCCCACATCCGTTGGGTCCGCCCGAGCGATGATGAATCCGCATTCCTGAACGCACTAGCTCGCGTAGCCGCCCGCGGTGAGCTGAACCTCGGTGAGGGCACCAAGTTTGCCGGTGTCTTCCGCACGCACGGTCTCATCGCCCCAGTCTTCGACCTGGATCCAGAGGTTGACTACGCTTCTTATGAGGACCACCTCACCCGCGTGGATAAGGCCCTGGAGGAGGAAATCCCTAATGATGCTCAGCTAAGTGCCGATGAGCGCAAGCAGCTAGAAAACATTAAATCCCGCCAGGTTACCCTGCGCTAAAGACATAAAAATGGCACCTCCTGTGGGGGAGGTGCCATTTTTTGATCGCTATTTAAGGGAATCCCACAATCCGGAGGCTGCTTCCTCGTCCCAGAGGACTACGTTGCCTACCTCGGTGTCTTGGAATCCACCGACGGGGACGGTCTCTGTTTCTACTCCGGAGCCCATGGCGAGTGCCACGCGGGCAAGGTGCCAGACGTGGTCGCCCTCGTCCACGATGAACGAGGAAGCGGTGTGGTTGACCAAAGAGAAGGCACGGAAAGGGTTGATAAGGGTAGCTGGGGAAGCGACCTTATCCAGCAAGGCGGAGAAGAATTCGCGCTGGCGCTGCACGCGGTCTAGGTCTCCCATGGCAGTAGCACGGGTGCGCACGTAGCCCAAAGCATCGCGTCCCTTGAGCTTTTGGCAGCCGTCTTGGAGATCGATGCTGGCTAGCGGATCATTGATGGGTTCTTTCACGCAAACATCCACGCCGCCGACGGAATCGACCACATTGGCCAGGCCACCCATACCGATCTCGGCATAGTGGTCGATGTGCAGACCGGTTGTCCCTTCAACGGTTTGGGTGAGTAGCTGCGGTCCACCGTAGGTAAAGGCGGCATTGATCTTGTCCATGCCAAAACCGGGGACTTCCACGTAGCTATCGCGCGGAATGGACACAAGCTTGGCCTTGCCGGTGCGAGGGATGTGCAGCAGCATGATGGTATCGGTGCGGCCTTCGCCCACATCGCCGCCGGTGCCCAATTCAACCTGCTGTTCCTCGCTTAGGCCTTGACGGGAATCGGAACCAACAAGCAACCAGTTGGTACCGGCGGTATTAGGCACTTGGTCTTCGGGGAGCGCCTCGATACGGGTCAGGCGAGCATCGGTCCAAAACATAAAGACGAGGTTGAATATCAAGAGGACAACCAGCGCCAGACCAATACAACCGAGGGCGCGCTTGGCCGGATTGACCTTCTTGCGGCGGCTATGTGGGCGCTGACGTGGCGCCGGTCGGCGTTCGGTTCGACGAGGCGGGCGTTGTTGCGCTCGGTATTGACTCGGGTAGCGGCTCGGCGTTGGGGGCGGGGTGCGGCGCGGTGGCTGTTGCTGCCGCTGTGGCTGCGGAGCGCGGAAGGATTGCTGTTCCGGTTCGATGCGCCGCGGTGTCGGGCGAGCGGCGGTGCGGCGTCGGATAGGGCGGCCGTATCGATCCTTGAGGGGACGTCCATCGGCCCCAAGGACGAATTCAGTGGAGGAACCGTCGCCGGCTCGGCGGGCCTCCCTATGCGGATCTCGTCCTGATTCAGTCATGCGCTATACCTTACAAGGTGCGGGGAGTTTCGCCCGCTTCGCGACGTCCCCCTAAGGGAATTTTCACAGGAAGGAATAACCCACGAAAGCGACGGCGTCGATAAGAAAATGCGCTATGACCAACGGCCATACCCGCCCCGTGCGGTGGTAGTAGTAGCCGTAAATTAAACCCATGATGATATTGCCAAATCCAGCGGAAACGCCTTGGTAGAGGTGATAGGAACCGCGCAAGATGGAGCTTGCGGCAAGCGTGGCCGGCAGGGACCAACGGGCCTGGCGCAGGCGCGTCAGGAGCCACATCACCACTACGGTCTCTTCTGCAAAGGCGTTGGCGGCCGCCTTGAGAAGGGATACGGGGATCTCTAGCCAGACATTGGCAAAATCACCAGGTATGACCTCTTTGCTCCAGCCAAAATGTACCGCTGTGAAGTACAACGCGAGGCCCGGGATGCCAATTAAGGCGGCAAGCCCCGCGCCCTCCAGACAGTCGCGGGTGCGGTAAGAACGCGGGAAAATATGGTCCTTAGCCAGCAGGAAAAGCGCCAAAGCACCATAGGAGCAGAGTACGGCGGCCGAGCACAGCTGCAGGCCCATATCCACCCAGGCTAAAGAGGACTGGCTGGAATTGAGCGTGACTGATTGCTCATTGAGCCGCTGTGGCGAGGCAAGAGAATTGATGAGATGCAGCACCGCCCGCACCCCGGAAATGCCAAAAGTGAGGGTGAGGACGATGAGCAGTTCGGCGCGTAGGGACTTAGTCATGGGTGCAGGATGTGGGCAAGGCCGAGGAGGGCGGCGTCGGAAAGCGTAATGCTTCCCAGGTGTACGCCCACCGGCGGGTGATTGGGTACGGCCCACGGTACGGAAATGGCTGGCAGGCGGGCCATGTTGAACAGGGAACCCCACGGCGACCACCGGGTCTGGGCCGCGAAATTTTCCGCATGGGAAAGAGAGAGGAAATGGCCAATGCGCGGCGGATCCGTGGTCAGCATTGGGGTGAGGATGGCATCGACGCCCCACTCCTGGGCTAGTAAGCCGGGCAGCTGCCGGACATGTGCCCGCGCCGCGGCCAGTTCGGCGGAGCTGACGCGCTGGCCCTGCTGGGCAATCCACGCGGCGTAACCCGCCGCTGGGCTGAGCCCCCCTAGGCGGGAGGTAAAGGTATTTCGGAAATGCGCAAAAGTTGCTCGTGCCTGCGGGTAGGGGGAAATGGGCACTACGTGGAAGCCGGCTGCTCGCAGGCGTTCGGCCGCCTCGCGGGCAGCGCGCAGGTGGTGCGCGTCGACGCTGGCATCGCAGAACAATGGCTCTACCAGCAGCCCGATGCGGGCGCGGGGAGTGATCATGCGGTGGCCATGCAGAAACGCATTATCGGCCACGGTCCGGGTGATAAACCCCTGCACGCCTAGCTCTTTGCCGGCCGGCTTAAAGCCCACCACGCCGCAGGCCGCGGCGGGCACGCGGATGGATCCGCCGCCGTCGCTGGCGTGTGCGGCGCGCAGTAACCCCCGTGCGACCTGTACCGCCGCACCACCTGAGGAACCACCTGGAGTGCAGCCCGGGTAGAGGGGATTGTGCGGGTGGGGTAGGCCCACCGGCTCCGTATCCACGCGCAGACCCAGCTCCGGGGTGGAGGACTTACCGATGAATAACGCACCCTGCTTTTCTAGGTCCTCTAAGAAAGCATCGCTGCATTCGGGAAAGTAAGTGCGATCGACATTTCCCAAGGTGGTGGGCATGCCACGGACGTCGCAGAGATCCTTGGCGGAGAGCACCCAGCCGGCAAGCCGGCCGTGACCGGAGGGTGTGCGGTCCATATCCAAGTAGACAAAACCGTGCTCCTCTGGGGCAAGGCCGTTCAGGTCCGCGCGGAGTTGTTCTACGGAAAAGTCCATGGAGCACCAGTCTAGTGGGCTAAGGTGACGTGCATGACCACCACCATTGCCTTCCTCGGGCCGGCCGGAACCTTTACAGAAGCGGCCGTGCACAAGTTTTCCGCATACCTATCTGAGGTAGAGCCCTTGCCGGTTGGCTCTCCCTCGGAAGCTGTGGCCGCCGTGCGCGCCGGGCAGGCGGATTATGCCTGCGTGGCCATTGAAAATTCCGTGGATGGTGCGGTGACCACGACTTTTGACGCGCTTGTTGAAGCAGAACCGGTGCAGATTTACCGCGAGGTGGATATTCCCGTTGCTTTTAGCATCATGACCAGGCCGGGCGCGGACGGTATTAGACGTCTGAGCACTCACCCAGTGGCTTTCCAGCAAATCCGCGGCTGGGTAAAAGACAACTTGCCGGAGGTTGAGTTTGTACCGGCCAGTTCCAATGCCGCTGCGGCCGAAGCCGTAGCCCGCGGGGATGCGGATGCCGCTGCAGCGCCGGTGCGGGCCGCCGAAATCTTCGGATTGGAGGCTATCGCCCGCGGTGTGGCGGATGTCAAGGGCGCCGTAACGCGCTTCGTTCTAGTGGGAAAACCGGGAAAGCCCACCGCGCGTACCGGCCAGGACCGCACGAGCGTAATTTTCACCCTGCCCAATGAGCCCGGCAGCCTGGTAGGTGCATTGCAGGACTTTGCGCACCGCGGGGTGGACCTCTCCCGGATTGAATCGCGGCCCACGCGGCAAGCCTTTGGCACCTACCGTTTCTATGTGGATCTCATCGGGCATATCGATGATCAGCCGGTTGCGGAGGCGTTGCGAGCATTATGGCTGCGGGCAGAGAACTTGCTCTTCCTCGGCTCGTGGCCCACGGCAACCCCAGCGGGAAAGCCGCCGCGCGATCTGGCAGCGGCGGATGATTGGGTAGCGCGGGCACGCAGGGGGCAATAATCTAGGAGTATGCCTGGAAGAATTATCCTGCTGCGCCACGGCCAGACCTATTCCAATATTTCCCGCTTACTCGATACCCGCCCGCCGGGGGCCGAGCTTACCGAGCGCGGGCGCGACCAAGCTACGGAGGTAGGCCGTGAGCTGGCGCAGTTGGTGGGTGAGCGCGAGGTGGAATTTAAATGCTCCGTCGCGCTGCGCGCGCAGCAAACCGCAATGCTGTCAGCGTGCGCTTTTGAACAGGAGCGCGGCTTGCCAGAGTTTTCTCAGCGTGTGGACGTGATTGCCGGTGTGCATGAGATTTTTGCCGGCGATTGGGAAATGGACGGCAGCGAGGATGCTCACCGTTCGCACATGGTGGCCATGCGTGGCTGGTGCGATGGCGAGCGGGGCGCCGGGATGGAAGGCGGCGAGACCTTGGATGATGTGCTGGCTCGCTACCAGCCGGTGTTGGAGGGCATTGCAGAGCAGCTTGCCGACGACCAAGATGTGATCCTAGTCAGCCACGGCGCGGCCATCCGTGTGGTGACCAAGCACGCCACGGGTGTTGATGCCGACTTTGCCTATACCGGCTACCTGGCCAATTGCCGCTTCATGGTGATAGAACCACGCGGCAAGGGCTTTGGTGAGTGGACATTGACCCGTTGGGCAGATACGGAGCTCTAGCCCCAGCCCAGCCGGTGCAGCTCCTCTTCTTCGAGGCCGAAGTAGTGCCCGAGCTCATGGAATACGGTGACTTTGACCTGTTCCGCTAGTTCTTCCTCGCTGCCGGACCAGCGCTGCAGCGACTTCCGGTAAATGAAGATCGCATCGGGCAAGAATCCGGTGTGATCGAAGGTGCGGTGGGGTAGAGCCACGCCTTCGTAGAGCCCGAGCAGCATTGGGTTATCGGGGTTTTCATCTTCGACCAAGATGACGAGGTTGCGCATGCGGCGCACAAATTCCTCGGGTACCTGATCCAGCGCCTCGTTGACCATTTCGTTGAAGCGCTCTTCCGAAACCTCCACCATTAGGGTGCTGGGGCTGGTGCAGGGGCGGCGGATTCGGGTGCCGGCTTATTGTCCTTATCCTCGCGCAGCGGATTGCGCTCAGGTCGCTCCTCCGGCGGATTGCCGTCGATAGTCAGCGCCTGGCGGCCACCGGTAGCGGAGCCGGTGATGGCAGAGAAGCCGCCGCCTTCGCGGGCGTGCACAAGGGAGCAATTGACGGACTTGGTGCCGCCATTCCACGAGGCCTCGGTGATAGACCCCCAGAATGGCTGCAGTGTGGACTGGTAAAGCTGCTCCTCGCCGCCGAGGTAGTCTTCGGTAGCGGCGGTACAGGTATCGGAAAGGAATTTGTCCATATCCTTGCCGTCCGGGTAGCCATCAGGGAACTGCTTGCCCACATCAATAACGGATACGGTCTCCATCTGGTGTGGCTTAGCGCAGTCGACCACGTGCGGAACCTGCTTGTCATCAATGGCCAAGCACTCGCCCGGCTGGGTGAGGTTGGCTTGCTCGGAAGCCTCTACGTTGCCGGTATTAAGCTGCGGTACGCCGTGATCATCGGTGGTTTGCAGGCCGCAGAGCAGGGTGCGGTCACCCCGGTCCCAAGCGGACTGCGGCGGAAGAATGGATGCCACATCGTACTTACCATTCGGATCCCATTTGCCGTGCAGGTAGCCCACGGTAGCGGATTCACACAGCTCATCGCGCAACTGGTGTTGGCGGGTAAGCGCTGGGCGAGTGGCATCGGTGCCGAATTCACTGGTGGGGTAGACACTTAAGTCTTCAGTCTTGGAAACCTCGAAGCGGTGCTGTTCGGAACAGGGCACTTCCTTGAAGCCGGTGGCGGAGCCATCTTGCGCGATATCCCACGTCAAACAGGCGCCGGCGGCCGCGGCGGTGAAAGGCTCCGGCTTGGGAGCTGCGGTTTCTGAAGCATCGCCATTATCATGCTGTCGGGCAGCGGTAGTGTCTTCGCCGCCTGATTTGTGGGAGCTGATAACGCCGTAGATGCCCATGAAAACGGCCGCCGCGATTGCCGCAATCAAGACAATCTGGACGGCCACAGGGGAACGCCACGCAGGTGATTTCTTCATAAGGCCCTTAATCTTACCTTTTCAGCAGGGTGCTGGCTAGATGCTGTTCTCCCTAGCCACGCGGGTAGTCAGGCGGTAACGGTCCGTACGGTAGACCGAGGAACACCACTCCACCGGTCTATCGCCCGAGCGGGAGTAGCGCACAATATGCAGCAGTGGGGTGCCCACGGGGACGTCGAGAAGCGGGGCAGTGTCCGCATCGGCCGAAATTGCAGAGACCGTCTGATCCGCATCGGTAATGGGGGCATCAAAGACAGAATCGAGGATGGCGTAGACCGAGTTGTAGATGTCATTTTCCAGAAGGTTGGGCGCAAACGTGGAGTTATACCAGCCATCGTCAATGGAGTACGGTTCGCCATCGCCCAAACGCAGGCGGCGCAAATGAATATGTTCGGTGTGGGCAGGAGTATCAAAAAAGATGGCGGCGTCTTCTGGGGCGCTACTGCGGCCGCTGGTAAGGATCTTGGAGGAGGCGGTGACGTCTTGGGCGCCCATCTCATCCGAAAATGAGGCTAGGTGGAGCCGGGATACTAAAGGATTGGGGGCTACGAAGGTGCCCTTGCCGCGGACGCGACGCAATTTTCCGGCTGCAACGAGATCCCCGATGGCACGACGCACTGTGATACGTGACACTCCGTAGGTTTCTTCAAGGAGCCTTTCGCCGGGGAGTATATCGCCGGGTTTGAGAGTCGTGCGACACAATTCTTCGAGAATATCGTGTAATTGGGCGTGTTTTGGAACGGGACCGTCCGTAATTGTGCGGGCGGGGAGCGGAACGGCGGACATAACACCATGATAATTCGCTGGTTATTACCACCGCAAGGTGTAGTCAATACGCTAAACTTACATTCGTGATTGATCTCAAGCTACTCCGCGAAAACCCCGACGTTGTCCGTGCTTCCCAGGTGAACCGAGGTGAGGATCCCTCCCTCGTGGATAAGCTTTTGGAAGCTGATGAGCAGCGCCGTGCTGCTATCCAGAAGGCCGACGAACTGCGTTCCGAGCAGAAGGCTTTTGGCAAGAAGATCGGCCAGGCCTCCCCGGAGGAGCGCCCCGCTTTGCTGGAGGGCTCCAATGAGCTGAAGGCCAAGGTTAAGGAGGCGGAAGAGGCGCAGTCCGCCGCTGAGGCCAAGGTAGAAGAGCTGCAGTACAAGCTGGATAACGTGGTTGAAGGTGCCCCAGCCGGCGGCGAAGATGACTTCGTGGTGGTAGAAGAAGTTGGCCAGATTCCGGAGTTCGATTTCGCACCGAAGGACCATCTTGAGCTGGGCGAATCCCTAGGCCTCATCGATGTCAAGCGCGGTGCCAAGGTAGGTGGCGCTCGCTTTTACTACCTCACCGGTGATGGTGCCTTCCTGCAGTTGGGAATGCTCATGC
This sequence comes from Corynebacterium yonathiae, assembly GCF_027570195.1. GTDB lineage: Bacteria > Actinomycetota > Actinomycetes > Mycobacteriales > Mycobacteriaceae > Corynebacterium > Corynebacterium yonathiae. The sequence goes on along the minus strand of NZ_JAKMUZ010000021.1, from coordinate 19,410 downwards.
TTGCGGCGCAAAAGGCGCGGGAAGCCGGCTTTAAGCTGATGATTCCGCCAGTTCTGGTCCGCCCAGACATTATGTCCGGCACCGGTTTCTTGGGACAGCACTCCGATGAGGTCTACTACTTGCCGGCCGATGATATGTACCTGGTTGGTACCTCTGAGGTAGCCCTTGCTGGCTACCATAAGGACGAGATTATTGACCTTTCCAATGGTCCGCTGCAGTACGCCGGTTGGTCCTCCTGTTTCCGCCGTGAAGCTGGCTCCCATGGCAAGGACACCCGTGGCATCTTGCGTGTCCACCAATTCGACAAGCTAGAAATGTTTGTTTACTGCAAGCCGGAAGATGCTGAGGACATGCACCAGCGCCTTCTATCCATGGAAAAGGATATGCTTGCAGCCATGGAGCTGCCCTACCGCACCATCGATATCGCCGGTGGTGACCTCGGTTCCTCGGCGGCCCGCAAGTTCGATAATGAGGCGTGGGTCCCTACCCAGGGCACCTACCGCGAGCTGACCTCCACCTCGAACTGCACCACCTTCCAGGCTCGCCGCCTGTCCACCCGTTACCGTGACGAGAACGGCAAGACCCAGACCGCTGCTACCCTGAACGGCACTTTGGCCACTACCCGCTGGCTCGTTGCTATTTTGGAAAACCACCAGCAGGCCGACGGCTCTGTTGTTGTCCCTGAGGCCCTGCGCCCCTTTGTGGGCAAGGATGTCCTGACCCCGCAGTAAGTCCGCCGTCGTCCTGGAGAGTTATGAACGCTGCGACGAATTTCCTGTACCGCCAGATCACCCACATTGGCAGGGGGGTGACTCTGGCTCAGGGATTACAGATGCGCCTTTCGGGCGAAGAAAATATCCCCGATAAGGGCGGCGCGGTGTTGGTCTGCAACCACACCGGTTACATGGATTTCCTCTTCGGCGCTTTCTTGGCTTACCGCAAAAGGCGCCTCGTACGCTTCCTGGCTAAAGCTGGAATCTTTAAAGCTCCAGTGGCAGGGCCGTTGTTGAAGGCCATGCACCACGTGCCAGTTGATCGTATCGATGGCAGTGCTTCTTTCCGCCAAGCGGTTCAGCTGGCCAAGGACGGCGAACTCGTGGGCGTGTTTTCTGAAGGCACAATTTCCCGCAGCTTTGAAATCCGCAGCATGAAAAGTGGCGCCTCCCGCATTGCCTATGAGGCGGGGGTGCCGGTAATCCCACAGGTCATTTTTGGTTCGCAGCGCCTGTGGACCAAGGGGCATAAAAAGAACCTGGGACGGACCAAGACCCCTGTCTTTATTACCGCCCTCGAACCGTACTATCCCACCGGCGATGCGGAGGCTGATACCGCGGAGATTCGACGCCGTATGCAAGAGGCGTTGGAAGGACTATGGGAACAGTACGAAGCCGAATTTGGGCCGATGCCTGCCGGTGAATACTGGGTGCCCGCCCGTAAAGGTGGAGGGGCTCCAACCCTTGATGAGGCAGAAGCTCGCGATGCTGAAGTGGAAACCGAACGACACCGCGTACGCCGACTGCGTGACGATCTAGTGGGCCTCAAAGAACGCGTCTCCGTTACTACGGTTGACTTGGTGCGCAACCACATGGCCGCCGCCAAGGGAACAGATGGGGAGGAACCAAAGAATAAGGCGCGTACCGCCCCGGAGACCTTGGAGTGGATCAAGAACAACCTCAATGCCGTGGTTGAAGAGGCAACCCGCGGCTTAGATGAAGGCCGCGATAAGGTCGCGGATGTCATGGCGCAGCTGAAGGCGGATGTGGTGCAAACCCAAGCGTCCATCACGGCCAGCAGTAAGGAGATATGGGCCGGTTCCGTAGCAGAGCAGGGCCTGTTGGCGGCAGCTACCCAATCCCGGCTTATCGTCTCGCGCTTGCCGCACCGCATGAAGGCGCAATTCTCTTCCATCCCCCGCGTGGTAGTGGCGCACAACAGCGCGCTGAATTGGGAAGATGGCGCGCTGACTCCACGATTGCACAAGGCTTTGGCGGAGATCTATCCGGCGGCCGAAGTCCTGATCGTGATATCACCCGCCGGTGAGGTGGATGTTCCGCAAGCCGTGTGGAGCGTTGTCGTTGATGAGGATGCTATGCAGCCGCGTCTCGATACCAATGCACTCTCCGTCACTGCCGCGACCGCGGTACAAGGCGTGGAGCGCATCCTCGAGGATCTGCAAGCTAAGCCGGAGGAGGCCCTGGTTTTTGCTAACGAGCCAGGAGATGAGGATTTCCTTGACCGGATGCCGGTAGTGGCTTTGGAAACTGCCCCTATTGAGGTGGTCAAGGGCGCCCAAGCGGTCACATATTCTGCGGAGAAAGCCGGAATGTCCGAAGTGCTCGAGGCGATGGCTCGTTTAGCGAAGAAATAGCGAAGGATTTCCGTCCGCTTTGCACCCCCGCGAGGGGGTGACTTTTCTTTTTGAATGTCTAAGTATTTTAAGAAAACTGACTGCTTACGGGCCTGAAACCTACGTGTGAGTAACCACATGTGTAACTCGCGTCCGTGACCCCTAACATAGATTTCAGGAGATAAAGTCTCTGCAGCCACGGTGCGAATCTTTCCACCGAAACCACAATTTAACTGCTTTTAGCTGTGCTTTTGCCATCTCATTCATGGATTTATGGCGCAGGCACATGCAAGCACCAAGGAAGGAGATGCGGTCAGCAATGACCCAGCAAAGCAACCAATCCTTTAACCCCGAATACTTTGAAAATCTATGGAATGGGTACGCGGATGAGGACTACGACGTAGTCATCATCGGTGGCGGTTCCGTAGGCGCCGGTGCGGCAGCGGACGCCGCTACCCGTGGCCTCAAGACCGCCGTCATTGAGGCGCGCGACTTCGCCGCAGGTACCTCTTCTCGTTCCTCCAAGATGTTCCACGGTGGCCTGCGCTACCTGGCCATGTTTGACTTCCGTCTGGTGGCGGAGTCCCTCAAGGAGCGCGAGCTGAATATGTCCACCCTGGCACCCCACCTTGTGAAGCCGCTGAAGTTTATCTTCCCGCTGACCCACCACGTATGGGAGCGCGTGATGATGTTCGGTGGCTTTACTCTTTATGACCTCATGGGCGGCTCGAAGAGCGTGCCAATGCAGAAGCACCTCACCCGCAAGGGCGTGCTGAAGGTGACCCCGGGTCTGAAGGACGATGCCATTGTGGGCGGCGTGCGCTACTACGACACTTTGGTTGATGACGCCCGCCACACCATGACCGTGCTGCGTACCGCCGCCGAGTACGGCGCCGATGTACGTACCAATACCGAGGTCATTGGCTTTGACAAGGACCGCGGCGGTCGCATCGTAGGCGCCAAGGTGCGCGACACCGCCACCGGCCGTGAGACTACCGTGCGCGGCAAGGTCTTTATCAACGCCACCGGCGTGTGGAATGACAAGATTCAAGAGATGGCCGGCGTGGAGGGCAAGTTCACCGTGCACGCCTCCAAGGGAGTGCACATCGTTGTGCCCAAGGATGCGCTTGATGCAGAGGCAGCCCTGTGCTTCGTCACCGAAAAGTCCGTCCTCTTCGTTATCCCGTGGGGCGAGTACTGGATTATCGGTACCACCGATACCGATTGGGAAAAGGGCCTCTCTTTGCCAGATCCGGCACCAACCAAGTCCGATATTGACTACATCTTGGACCAGGTTAACCAGCGCGTTCGCCGCAAGATCACCCGCGATGACATCGTGGGCGTCTACTCCGGACTGCGCCCGCTGCTGTCCGGCAAGTCCGATTCCACCACCAACCTTTCCCGCAACCACGCGGTTGCGCGTGTGGCCCCAGGTATGGTCTCTGTCGCCGGCGGTAAGTACACCACGTACCGCGTCATCGGTAAGGACGCCGTGGACCTGGCAGTGGAGGAACTGGATACCAAGGTCCCAGAGTCCATCACCGAGCAAACCCCGATCCTCGGCGCCGCCGGCTACCACGCCTTGGCCAACCAGGTCCCATCCTTGGCTCGTCGCTATAACCTGAGCGAGAAGTTCATTGAGCACCTGCTCGGCCGTTATGGCTCCCTGCTGGGTGAGGTTTTGGCACCGGCAGTTGAGGATGCCTCCCTGCTCGAGCCAGTTCCTGGTGCCGAGTCCTACTTGTGGGCCGAGGTCCGCTACGCCGTCACCCACGAGGGTGCATTGCACTTGGAAGACATCCTGTCCCGCCGCCTGCGCATCGCCATCGAGTTCGGTGACCGCGGCGTGAACGCCGCCCCGGCCGTTGCTGATTTTGTAGCACCGCTGCTGGGCTGGAGCGACGCCGACAAGGAGCGCGAGGTATCCCAATTCAAGGCCCACACGCAGGCCGAACTTGAAGCAGAAGCTGCGGTAACTGACCGTGAGGCCAATGACATTTTGGTACGCGCAGGATCCGCCCGACCCACCCAAAACGAGGTTTAAGTTATGACCGGATTTGATGCATTCCTGTGGGAGTTTATCGGCACTGCGTTGCTGCTCCTTCTAGGCAACGGCGTATGTGCGCTGGTAAACCTGCGCACCTCTGGCGCACGCGGTTCCGATTGGATCGTTATCGCCCTGGGTTGGGGCATGGCGGTCTTCGTCGGCGCTAGCGTGGCCGATCCTACGGGCGGGCACCTCAACCCTGCCGTCACCGTAATGTTGGCAGTTAATGGATCGCTTGAATGGTCTCTGGTCCCGTACTACTTCCTGGGCCAGATTCTCGGCGCTATCCTCGGTGCCATCCTGGCATGGGCTGCCTTCAAGCAGCTTTTCGACGCCAATAATTACGATGATGCCGGAAACGTCACCGGCGCCAATAAGAACACGAACGGTATCTTCTTTACCAAGCCGGCACACCCTAAAAATGGCTGGAATGCGGTGACGGAGTTTATCGCTACCTGTGTGCTGCTGATGTTCATCGCTTTCGGCCCAACCGGCGGCGAGCTTGGTCCAATGAGCTACTTCGCTGTTGCTTTCGTTGTTGTGGCGGTCGGCCTGTCCCTTGGTACCCCCACGGGTTATGCCATCAATCCGGTCCGTGACTTGGGTCCGCGAATTGCCTATGCATTCATCTTGCCTATCCAGGACAAAGGCAGCGCGAACTGGGGCTATGCCTGGGTCCCCATCGTGGCCCCGCTGGTCGCGGCCGTAGCCGTTGGCCTGTTGTCCGTTGCGCTCTAATTCCACCTTCGTACAGGAGACTAGACACATGACTAACAAGAAATACGTCGCCGCGATCGACCAGGGCACCACGTCGACGCGCTGCATCATCTTTGACCACAGCGGTGAGCAGGTTGCCGTCGGCCAGCTCGAGCACGAGCAAATCTTCCCCGAAAAGGGCTGGGTAGAACACGACCCAGAAGAAATCTGGAGCAATACCCGCCGCGCTGTTGGAGAAGCTCTTGCCAATGGCGATATCACCGTAGAAGACATCGACTCGGTAGGTATCACTAATCAGCGAGAGACCACCGTGGTGTGGGATAAGCACACCGGCAAGCCGGTCTACAATGCCATTGTCTGGCAAGATACCCGCACCACCGCCATCTGTAAGGAACTCTCGGGTGAGGAAGGTCCGGAAAAGTGGCGCCGCCGCACGGGTCTCATCATCAACTCCTACCCGGCCGGCCCGAAGGTTAAGTGGATCCTCGACAACGTCGAGGGGGCCCGCGAGCGTGCCGAGGCTGGCGACCTGCTCTTCGGCACCATTGACAGCTGGTTGTTGTGGAACCTCACTGGCGGTGCCGAGGGCGATGCCGGTCGCGAAGCGCTGCACGCCACCGACGTCACCAATGCGTCCCGCACCCTGCTCATGGACATCGAAAAGCTGGAGTGGGATGAGGAGCTGTGCAAGGAAATGGGCATCCCGATGTCCATGCTGCCGGAGATTCGCCCATCCCTCGGTGATTTCCGTACCGTGCGTGAGCGCGGTTCGCTCTCCGGAGTGCCTATCCGTGCTATCCTGGGTGACCAGCAGTCAGCGATGTTCGGCCAGGGCTGCTTCCGGGCGGGCTCCGCGAAGAATACCTACGGAACCGGCTTATTCCTCCTGCTGAACACGGGCACTACTCCGAAGTTTTCTGACAACGGCCTGCTCACCACCGTGTGCTTCCAGCGTGAAGGCGAGCGCCCCGTCTACGCCCTTGAGGGTTCTGTTTCTATGGGTGGTTCCTTGGTGCAGTGGCTGCGCGATAACCTGCAGCTTATCCCGAATGCAGCGTCCATTGAAAACCTCGCGCGCGAGGTCAAGGACAACGGCGGCGTCTACATCGTACCGGCCTTCTCTGGTCTCTTTGCACCGTACTGGCGCCCGGATGCCCGCGGCGTCATCGTGGGTCTGACCCGCTTTGCCAACCGTAAGCACTTGGCTCGCGCCGTTCTCGAGTCCACTGCGTATCAGACTCGCGACGTCGCCGATGCCATGGTGGCGGATTCCGGTGTGGAGATTACCGAGTTGCGCGTGGACGGTGGCATGACCATGAACGAACTGTTGATGCAGTTCCAGGCAGATATGCTCGGCGTGGAAGTACACCGCCCGAAGAATATCGAGACCACCGCCACCGGTGCTGCCTTCGCGGCGGGCTTGGACCATGGTTTCTGGGATGACCTCAGCGTCTTGGGTAGCCAGGCCGGAGACATGAAGGTATTCAAGCCGAAGCGCGACAAGGAAGAAGTAGAGGCTCTCTACCGCGACTGGAAGCGCGCTATTAAGCGTTCCCTGGAATGGGAGGATAATGAGGACGAGGACCTCAGCTTCTAAGTCCTGACGTAAACTCGCGGGTATGGAGAATTTCCCTGCCCGCGCGCCTCGCCTCATTGCGAGCGATATTGACGGCACCCTGTTGGACCGCAACCACCGCGTCCCGCGTCGCAACCGTGACGCCGTGGCGCGGGCAGTCCAGCAGGGTGCCTATTTTGCGCTTTCCACCGGCCGTCCGTTCCGCTGGATAGCGCCCGTGTTGGAGCAGCTTCCCGTGCGGCCGGTGTGCGTGACCTCGAATGGCGCCGTGCTTTATGATTCCGCGGAGGATCGCGTAATGTCCGCCCACGAGCTTTCGCCCGCGGCACTGGCGGAAGTGGTGGATGTGGCCCAGTCCGCATTGGGCACGGTGGGCTTTGGCGCGGAGCGGGCGGGAGGATCGCTTGCCGACGCCGTAGAGGACCTCTTCGTGGTCGAGCGCCACTATTCTGAAAACGCCCTCTTCGAGGGATTTGGCGTGGTCAGCATGGGCGAACTTGTGGGGCAGCCGGCGGTGAAGTTCCTCATTCGCAATACGGACTACACCGCCCCAGAGCTATATGAGCTCATTGCTCCTCACATCGATCCGGAGCTTGCGCACCTGACGTATTCCATGCAAGAAGGAATTCTGGAGGTCGCTGCACCCAATGTGACCAAACGCCGTGGGGTGGAATGGCTGGCGGAGCACATCGGCGTCGCCCAGCAGGAAACCATTGCTTTTGGGGATATGCCCAATGATATTGAGATGCTGACCTGGGCTGGCTGTGGAGTAGCCATGGAAAACGCCCACCCGGAGGTTAAGGCGGCCGCGGATGCGGTCACCGTGGCTAACCACCAGGCGGGCGTCGCTAAGGTGCTAGAGCGCTGGTTCTAGTCGGTGAAGATGTCTACCTTTTCCGTTTCGGTGTTGTAGACAATCTCGCCGCCCTGGAACGTCACGCGGATTTCCTTACCATTCTTCTCTTCATTAGAGGTTGGCAGGCCGAGCTTGGAGGCATTATCGCCCTCGGACCACTTCTTGGCAATCTCACCCGTCAACGCCTTGGTGCCGGACTCCTCGGAGGAGAGCACCACGCCATTCTGGAAGAGCTGGTAGAGGATCTTGCCGCCATCGGTGGTATCGGGGCCGCCGACTGCTAGGCCCAAGACCGGGCCGAAGGCATTGAGTACCGAGGTCCAGGATTCCTTCAAGCCCTCGTTATTGGAGACTTGGACCACCTTGTTGACAATCTCCGGGATATCACCGGTGGTCAAGTTGCCCGCCACCTTCTTATCAGTATCAGGCTTCTGTAGGCGGTCATTGGCGATGAGCACGCCGAAGACGGCGGCAGCAATGCCCGCAAGGGCGGAGATGGTGGAGACTGGGACCTCGACGTCGCCCAGCGAAGACGTGATTTCGTCACCTACCTGCTGTGGGGTCTTGGGAGTATTGGGCTTGGGAGCCTTCTGCCAGTTCAGATCCGTACTGTTCTTACCGGACTTGATGGCATCCGCTTTGCGCTTGGTGTTCTTACGGATTTCGTCCCAGTGGCGCATGGTGTATTGACCGGGGCAGGCCGTGTTGTGGAAATCATTATGGCCCGCGAAGGCTGGCACGGTGGCCATGGTCCCCGCTGGGAACTTGGAGCCGTAGAAGCCGCCGGAGTACAAACTAGCCTTGCCCATCGGGTCGATGTCAGAAATAGCGGCCTTCCAGCCCGCAATCTCGGCAACGGAGTTGAGCATCTCGCGGGAAGGCTCAGCTTGCTCGTAATTGCCAATCATGGAAATGCCCCAGTTATTGGAGTTGAATCCGCCTACGTGGGCACCCTGTACGGCCTTGTCCAAGCCGCCGTAGCGGCCTTCATAGATGGTGCCAAACTTATCCACCAGTACGTTGTATCCGATATCGCACCAGCCCAGGGTCTGTGCATGATACTCGTAGGCACCGCGAACCTGTGCTGCTGCCTGGGCGCGGGTGTAGTTATTGGTACCCGCGGTGTGGTGCAGGGTCAGGGCCTTCAGGCCATCATCGTAGGTCGGCTGCTGGCAGCGCTTGGATTCGTCGGCACCCCAGCCGGCGCGGGAGACGACCTTGGGCATCCCCGCGGTTTCCGCGGTGGGTTCGATAGCTTCGCCTTCCTGGGCATTGCCGTCGATAAATACGGCATCAAGATCTGCCACCTGGGTGCGTTCATCGGCTACGGGGGAGATATCGCCGACGTTATAGGCAAGCGGCGCCGGGCGATTGGCATCAGCGCCCTTAGCGGCCTTGTCCAAGAGGGAGTCTTCCTTCTTGTCCAGGTTGGATCCGGTCACGAGATCAACGTTGGCCATAGAGACCTGAACATCGTTGGTATCGCCCACGAAGATGAGCTCGGTACCGTTTTTACCCTCGGAATAGTTCATTGCATCCATGGGCAGCCACTCGCTCCAGGAACCGTCCTGCTGCTTGGAGCGAACGAAAGAGTTGATATCGCGCTTGCCTTCCCACGTGACGGCAAACATGTTGAAGGTCTCGTCGCGGTGGAACTGTTTGACCGCGCGGCGGCCTTCACCGTCGCCCTGTGCGGCCACGGCAGGATCATCGACGACGATGGATTCGCCGTCGCTGAAGCTAGCGGAGGCGTTTTTGACCTCAATGGGGCCGCCGTTGCCAGAGTCTTGGGTTTTAAGAACTTGCTGGCCGCCAAATGCGGCCGTTACGGCGAGCGCGATAGAGGTGACCGCCGCGATGACCGGGGTGGACCACTTTGACCTAGTGGGTACTAGTCGACGTCGTTGTTGCACTGTTATCTCCCTGGGGTTGTGCAGCTGTAAAAACGGTTGCCAAAAGTTAAGAATTGATAATGATGGTACGTTTGTGATTTCTGTGAAGTCTGTTGCGACACGCCGATATAACGTGTCGGGTGCTGTAGTGCAATAAAGTGGTGGCCATGACTTCTTATGACCTCATCGTTGTTGGCTCTGGATTCTTTGGCCTAACGGTTGCCGAGCGCGCCGCTAGCCAGCTGGATAAGAAGGTGCTCATTGTGGAGCGCCGCAACCACCTCGGCGGCAATGCCTACTCCGAGGCCGAACCCACCACCGGAATCGAAGTGCACAAGTACGGTGCGCACCTCTTCCACACCTCTAATAAGCGCGTGTGGGATTACTGCAATAAGTTCACCGATTTCACCGACTACCAGCACCGCGTCTTTGCCATGCACGACGGAACCGCCTACCAATTCCCGATGGGTCTGGGTCTTATCAACCAGTTCTTTGGCCGGTACTATTCCCCAGATGAGGCCCGCCAGCTTATTAAGGACCAAGCCGGCGAATTCTCCCCAGAAGAGGCGCAAAACTTGGAGGAAAAGGCCATCTCGCTCATTGGTCGCCCCCTGTATGAGGCCTTTATCCGCGATTACACCGCGAAGCAGTGGCAAACTGACCCAAAGGAGCTGCCGGCGGCGAATATCACCCGCTTGCCGGTGCGCTATACCTTCAACAACCGCTACTTCAACGACACCTACGAGGGTCTGCCTGTAGATGGCTATGCGGCATGGCTAGAAAACATGGCCAACCACGACAATATTGAGGTCCGTCTAAACACTGACTGGTTCGAGGTCCGCGAGGAGCTGCGCGCTGAGTCCCCGGATGCGCCGGTGGTCTACACCGGCCCGCTTGATCGCTACTTTGATTTTGCTGAGGGCGAGCTGGGGTGGCGCACCCTCGACTTTGATCTGGAAGTGCTGGATACCGGCGATTTCCAGGGCACCCCGGTGATGAATTACAACGATGCGGATGTGGACTACACCCGCATCCACGAATTCCGCCACTTCCATCCAGAGCGCAAGGATAAGTACCCGAAGGATAAGACGGTCATCATGAAGGAGTACTCGCGCTTCGCTGACAAGGGCGATGAACCGTACTATCCGATTAATACTCCGGAGGATCGCGCCAAGCTGGAGGCTTACCGTAAGCTTGCCGCCCAAGAGTCCAAGGACAACAAGGTTCTCTTTGGTGGTCGCTTGGGTACCTACCAGTACCTGGATATGCACATGGCCATCGGTTCCGCGCTGTCCATGTTTGATAATAAGCTCGCACCATTCTGGAAGGAAGGTAAGGCCATTGAGCAGAAGCGTGGCCACTAAGCGCTATGCTTGATCACCTCTTAGGAAAGGAGGTGACGGCATGGCTGACCGCCGCATGTGGAAAATGTCGCCGGAGCGGCTGCAGGAGCACCTGAAATTGCGTAGCCGCGCAGCGCGCATTCCCGATAAAAAGAAGGAACAGTCCAAGAAGGCCTGCCGGAACTCCCGGCGGGCCTTTCCGCGTTTTCGGTGCAGAAAACTATTGGGTTACTCCCAACCGTTTGACTTAACCCACCGTTAACCTGTAAAGTTAACTGTAGATTAACAATTAGCAAACGGGACAATAACCCGAGAAAGGGGATAACAATGAATCAGTTTGAAACCCTGCGCCAGGATCTGCACGAGAACTACGGCCACGAGTACGCGACCGCGGAAATCGACACCAAACTCGATGAGGTTATTGCCAAGCACACCAAGAAGGCTGAGCTCGATGAATTCGTGCCACTGTTGGTGGAACGCGAAGTGCGCGAATATTTCGGTGCTCACCGTCTTCATATTCGCTTTGCTGCCGGTACTAATAATGCGCTGGCCCAAGCCGCAGCGGAACTTACCCGCAAGCATGCTGGCGAGGCCCTGTTTGTAGATACCGCTGTTGCCCACCCAGAAAACGAAGCCGAAGGCCACCTCGCGCACGTCATGAACGAGCGCGGCATGGGTGAGGCTCCGAATAAGTACCTCGATGAGGTGCGCACGGTGGCGATGCCGGATTACATCGTGTTCTTGGGCCGCGAGGTTGAACGCGATGAGGCGGGCAAGGACATCAAAATCTGGGATATCGTTGCCGCCGACACCGTGGAGCAGGCCCGCGAATTGGCCGATGACCTCGAAGCTCGCGTGCTTTATATGCTCAATAAACTAGGCATCGATCCGGTAACCGAGGCGGTCAACGCCTAGAAGCGGTACGGGTTGGGCAGCTGGGAGGAGACGTTATTATTGGCCACCCAGAAGCCCGCAAATCTATAGGGCATGTAATGCGTGCCCATGCCGGGGCGCCACTCTGGCGTTCCCAGTAGAGGGGGGATTTTGCGGTCGCGCTGCGGATACAGTCTTTCAGGAAGCGCGCCCACCAGAGGGTGGTAGTCCGCCAATAGTCGTGCGAAGGCAGAGTCGAAGTCTTCCCGCGACAGATCCTGAGATAGGTCGTTAATGCGCTGAGTAATCTGGTGCAGGCTGGCATTGTCGGGCTGGCGGGAGAGTGCCGCTCGGGCGTCGCTAAGCAGCCATTGCACCTCGCTGTCACGCACCGCAGTATCGCCGTCGCAGAACCTTTCCAAGGAATCTATTTGCGTTGCGGCCGTTTTGATCTGCTTGAGTGCCTCGTAGGCCTCCTTGATGGAGGCTGCATGCAAGGAATAATCCTGGATGCTCTCCAGTGTTTTCAGGATCGGTCGCGCATCAATGTGCCGATTGACTAAAGAGCGCCATTGCCTCTTTAGGTGGTCGCCCGCCAAGGGGGACTGCAGGGCATTAATCCGTGATCCCGTGTGTGTGATGAGATCTTCGGCCTCGTCGCGAGCTCTCTCAATATAGTTAAAGCGCTGGCGCAGGCGGGCGCGGCGGACAAATAGGTAGGCAATGAGCCCAACCGTGCCAAGGAGCACGATCACTAACGTGGCGGCGATGAACACGGACCACGTGGGCTTATCCTGCGTATATTGCCGGCGCACGGTCGTATCCGCGGCGGCACGCGTGGCTAAGATCATGCCGACGGTATAGTCATCATCCGCTAGCGCCGACCGCATTTGATCCAAGATCCCGTCCACGCGGCCCTCGTCATTAATCTTGATGTCTTGGCACACCTCAGTGCCGCAGTGGACAGCCATGCTATTGGGCTCAAAGCCTACGGCGATAACGAGCACATTCTTCCGCAACGCATCGCCACTGACGAACTGTGGGTGCTCATGGGCCAAATCATGGAAGAGAGTGCGGGAAAAATCCTCACCAGAAGTCGGATAAGTAGCGTAGAGAACCGCGTGTACGGAATTGGGAAGATGCATGGACTGCGCTTGGGATTTTATGGCGTCTTCGTCCGAATCACTGAGGATCTGGGCGTGGTCTAAAAACTCCACCGCAGGCTTTTCCTCCGCGAGAGTGGCGGGGGCGCTGGCTACAGTAAGAAGACCTACTGCTGCCGCGCAAGAAACCCATCTCATGATGTTCCATTTTACGGGCCCCGCGTGTAAACCGTAGTACTTATGCAAAAGCAACTACGCTAAATCGCTGACTACTGTTTATACCGTTTGGAGAATCGAAGCTATCGTGACCGCCAACAACACCCAGGCCCATGAGCCGCTGCAGCGCATCCTGCTGCCAAAGCGCGGAGAGCCCTTTGATGTGCGGATGCTCTACCTCATCGAGGCCGAGCAAAACCGTGAACGACTCAGCTGGTTTAACCGCACGTCCGTTACTATCCCTGCTGGCGAGGAAGCCTCTTTTGAGACCTACTTCAACGCCTTCCCGGCTTCCTATTGGCGCCGTTGGTCCCAGCTGCGCTCCGTTATCCTGAGCTTGGACATTGAGGGCCAAGCAAATATTTCCCTCTATCGCTCCAAGCAAGATGGCCAGCGCATTTCCGTGGCCAACCACCTGGTAGGCACCGGTCACCATGAGTTTGAGCTACCGCTCAAAAACTTCGAGGACGGTGGCTGGCTGTGGTTTGATATCACCGCCGAGCAGGAAACCACGCTTGCCGACGCCGCCTGGTGCTCCCCCCATGCCCCCGGACCACAGGTGCTGCCGGATGGTACCGAGCAGCCGGCGCAGGACAAGCGCGTGACAGTTGGAATTCCTACCTTCAATCGCCCGACCGATGCCGTAGCAGCGCTTAAGGCATTGGCCGAGGACCCGGTAGTCGATGAAATCATTGACTTTGTCCTCATGCCGGACCAAGGAAACCAGCATCCAGCCGATGAACCGGGGTACAACGAGGCAGTGGCCCACTTTGGCGAGCGGTTCCGCGAATTCCGTCAGGGCAACCTGGGCGGCTCCGGTGGCTACTCCCGCATCATGTACGAGGCGCTGGAAAATACCGAATCCCCGTTCATCCTGTATATGGATGATGACATCGCTATCGAACCGGATTCAGTGCTGCGCGCGGTGCAAGCGGCCCGCTACGCCGCCAAACCCATTATCGTCGGTGGCCAGATGCTCAACCTGCAGGAGCGTTCCCAGCTGCGCACTACCGGCGAGCAGGTCAATCGCGCCGACTTTATGTGGGGCGCAGCACCGCACGCCGTCTATGATCACGACTTTGCCAAGTACCCGCTGCGCGCCATCGGTACCCGCGAAACCCACCTAGATCCGAAGAAATACGATTCCCGCGCGCTGCACCGTCGCGTTGACGTGGAGTACAACGGCTGGTGGATGTGCCTCTTCCCGCGCATCGTGGCGGAGACCAACGGCCAGCCGCTGCCGCTCTTTATCAAGTGGGACGATACCGAGTACTCCCTGCGCGCGGCGCGCAATGGATTCCCCACAGTGACTTGGCCGGGTGCCGCCATCTGGCATATGGCTTGGGCCGATAAAGATGATGCCATCGATTGGCAGGCCTATTTCCACCTGCGCAACCGCCTCATCGTGGCCGCGATGTACCACGAGGGGCCAGCCAAGGGCATTACCAAATCCATCTTCAAGTCCACACTCAAGCACACCATGTGCATGGAATACTCCACCATGGCCATCCAGATTGAAGCTATGCGGGACTTCCTGGCGGGGCCGGACCATCTCTTTGACATCCTGGAGTCCTCGTTGCCGCGCATCGCGGAAATCCGCAAGAACTACTCTGATGCCGTCATCTTGGAATCTGCCGATGAGCTGCCCGCTCCCACCGGCGCGCCGGGTGTGCCTACGCGCAATATCGGCGGCCGCCTAGCCAAGATTAAGAAGATCCCGTGGGCCATCAAGGGGCTCAAGCACCTCGTGAGCAAGGAAGACGCTGCGCACCACGAGGCGCCTCAGCTTAACCTCACTCCGGAGGAGGCCCGGTGGTTTACCCTTTCCCGCGTGGACTCTGCCACCGTCTCTACCGCAGGTGGTACCGGCGTGGCCTTCCGTAAGCGCGACCGCGACCTGGCCAAAGACCTCGTATCGCAGACCCGCGAGCTACTGAAGGAGATCGAGGAAAACTTTGATGACCTGCGCGCTGAATACCGCGCGGCGCAACCGGAGCTGACTTCGCGCGAGTCTTGGAAGAAGGTCTTCGATGCCCAATAAACTTTCCGTAGCAGAATCGCGCATCCTCGAATCCATCCAGGGCGCGGCCTTTGACGTGCCCGGCGTGCTTCCCACCGCCCGCGGGCTCAGCCACTGGGGCGAGCATGCCCTGGGCTGGATGGGCAGTGCTGCGGTAGGGGCGGGCGTCGATAAGCGCCGCCGTGAGGGCTGGATCCGGGTGGGCGCTGCTGCTTTTCTCGCGCACGCCGCCAGCGTGGTGCTCAAGCGCATTGTGCGCCGTAAGCGTCCGGATTATCCGTACGTGCGCGTGGGGGTAAAGACTCCCTCCAAGCTATCTTTCCCCAGCTCGCATGCGACCTCAACTACCGCTTTCTTGGTGGCGGTCAGCCGCCTTACTGGCCGCAAGGCACCGCTGCTCGGCGTGCCGGTGATGATGGCATCGCGTATGGTGCTCGGAGTGCACTATCCAACAGATACGGCAGTGGGTGCGGCCATCGGCGCTGCTACCGCAGAGGTCGTGATGAAAGGAATGAAGCATGAGTGATGATGGAAACCAGCACTTTTTCCATTCGGAACCGCATACCTCTGGCGTAGATACGGGCCGCAAGCGCAAGCCGCCGAAGAATCTTGTCGATGGCATGATTAAAGCCCTGCGCCCCAAGCAATGGGTCAAAAACGTCCTAGTACTGGCGGCCCCCGCCGCGGCCGGCGCCGATGCGTTGTTTCATGGGCGCGTGCTTGTCGATGTCCTCTTGGCCTTCGTCGTCTTCTGCCTCGGCGCTTCCTCCATTTATCTGATCAATGATGCAAAGGACTGGCGAGAGGACCAGGAGCATCCGACCAAGCGCTTCCGGCCGATTGCCTCCGGCGTGCTGCCCATCAAGCTCGCCTACGTCATGGCGGTCGTGCTCATCTGCTTGTCCATCGGACTATCCTTCCTCGCTACCGCTGGCCTGCAGTTGGCAATCGTGATGGCGATTTATATCGCGCTGCAATTGGGTTATTGCTTCGGCTGGAAGCACATGCCGGTGATTGATATCGCTTTGGTTTCCTCTGGCTTCATGCTGCGCACCATGGCCGGTGGCGTGGCCGCAGGCATCGAGCTTTCCCAGTGGTTCCTGCTGGTGGCGGCCTTTGGTTCGCTATTTATGGCCTCCGGTAAGCGCTACTCGGAGATCCTGCTGGTGGAACAGACCGGTGCAAAGATCCGCAAGTCACTGGAGGGATATACGCCCACCTACCTGCGCTTCGTGTGGACGCTAGCCGCCACCGCGGTGGTTATCTGCTACACCTTGTGGGGCTTTGAGCTTGCTAGCGATGCCCAAACCGGTGGCGTGTGGTACCAGGTTTCCATGGTTCCGTTTACCATCGCCATCCTGCGTTACGCTGCCGATGTGGACCGCGGCCAGGGCGGCGCACCGGATGAGATTGCACTTGAGGATCGCACGTTGCAAGTTCTCGCCTTGGCTTGGCTCGGCTGCATCGCGATGGCGGTTTATATCATGCCGTTGTTCTAGACACAGCTGAATCGATGTAGAAATTTTCCGCCGGGCTGATAAACTTTCTTCCCGTGCTTAACATCGACCACAAGAGTATCGCCCGCTGGAGCGCTCCGGCGGCAGCCCTTGTGATCGGTGTTTTATCTTTGTGGGGCGGTTTTGCGCGCCGCTGGATTTCCGATGACGGACTCATTGTCCTGCGCACCGTGCGAAACCTCGAAGCCGGAAATGGGCCCGTGTTCAATATGGGCGAACGCGTTGAGGCTAATACCTCCACGCTGTGGCAGTACCTCATTTTCCTGGTGCGCTGGGTGACCCACGCAAATCTGGAAGGCATCGCCATTTACCTGGGGCTCATCCTTGCTGTCGCGGCGATGGTGGTAGGTACGGGCGCTGCGGCAAGCATGCGCACAGGCACCGTTCTTCCGGCCGGTGCGCTGGTGTATCTGGCCCTGCCGCCCGCCCGGGACTTTTTTACCTCAGGCCTGGAATGGGGCCTGTGCCTTCTCTATCTCGCTGTGCTTTGGTCGCTGTTGCTGCGTTGGTCGCGACCGGCCCGCCACTCTAATAGTGATAGCGACGCGTACTGGCTAGCTTTCTGGGCCGGACTGTCCTGGCTGGTGCGCCCAGACCTCGCTCTATACGGCGGTTTGGTGGGAATAGTGCTTCTTGTATCCCACCGTTCGTGGAAGATTCTTGCCGCCGCAGTACCGTTGCCGTTGGCCTATGAGTTTTTCCGCATGGGCTACTACGGTCTTCTAACACCGCACACGGCTGTGGCCAAGTCTGCGGCAGGGGCCGAATGGGGCAAGGGCTTTATCTACTTGGCTGACTTCGTTGGGCCGTACTGGCTCTTTCTGCCCCTCATTGTGCTGGCTATCGCTGGTCTGTGGAAGGTGGACCTGCGTCCCACCGCGGTGCGTTCCACCATCACCGCGACCTATCTTTTTATGGGCGCGGCAGTGATTCACACGCTCTACATCCTGCGTGTGGGCGGAGATTTCATGCATGGCCGCATGTTGCTTTTGCCGCTTTTTGCCCTTCTGCTTCCGATTTTTGTCGTTGGGACTCGTACGTGGTTCGTATCTGTATTCTGTGCGGTCTGGGCGCTAGTCATCGTTCTGCGCGGCCATCCGGTGGACCGCAGCATTTATGAGGATGAAATTTCCATCGTAGACGAGCGTGATTTCTGGACCTACGCCACCCAGCGGCAGGAGCCTCCCATGCGTGCCCAAGATTTCCTCGGAGCTAAGTTTATGGAAGACTACCAAAAGGGCATCGACGAACTAGAGGCAGGCGATGCCATGACCTTCCTCTACATCAAGGAGCAAGATAGGTTCTCTTGGATGGCCACGCCAGCGGACCCTGCGCGTACCGATCCGCCGACTGTCTACCTGCTCAACCTTGGTCTGTCTTCCATGAATGCGCCGCTAGATATTCGTGTGCTGGATGATATTGGCCTCAGCAACCCGTTGGCTGCACGCCAGCCTCGCATCGTGGGTGGACGTATCGGGCATGACAAGAGCTTGGCTATGTCGTGGCAGGTGGCAGATTCCGCAGTCGATATTGACGAGATTCCGGTGTGGATTGATAAGGACGAGGCAACCAGGGCTCGGAGGGCGATTGCCAATGACGATTTTCAGAGACTTTTCGATACCTACAGGTCTCCCTTAACTTGGGACCGTTTTTGGAAAAATGTTAAATTTTCTCTGACTGAAGGGAGGACGCTCGCGTTTTCCTCCAATCCGATGGACTACTTGCAGTAATTCCATACAGCTCAAAGCATGAAGAGCTTCATCTACACTATTCTGTGAAGATGTTTTCAAATTGAAACTGTTAATAGGACGCTGGATACAAGCGATAGTACTCAGTAAGAAGCATCGAGTAGGATTTGAAGGAGAAACGTTGACTACTCTCTCTAAAAGGCGCGTCTTATCTGCCATTATGGCGTGCGTTGTAGCCTTAGGTCTCGCAGTGGTTTCAGGTAGCCAGCCTGCGGAAGCAGCTAATCGAGATTGGCTGCGCCATGATTCCACTGGAAAATGTGAATGGGATAAAGTCAAATGGTGGGTTCAGCGTTGTGATGTTTGGTCGCAATCAATGGGACGTAATATTCCTGTCCAGATCCAGCCAGCAAAGCGAGGCGGAAATGCGGCACTCTATCTGCTTGACGGATTGCGTGCGACCAACCAAACTAACGCGTGGGTAAATGATGTTAATGCGGCGAAAACCTATGAACCCCATAACATTACACTCGCAATGCCTGTGGGCGGAGCTGCATCCTTCTACGCAGACTGGCAGGGACCTGCGACGTATGATCTATCAAATCCGGTTAATTATAAGTGGGAGACGTTTCTAACCAGCGAACTCCCAGGCTATCTGGAGCGAAACTTCGGCGTTGCACGTAACAATAACTCTATTGCTGGTTTGTCGATGGGCGCTGGTGCCGCGCTAACCCTAGCGGCGAAGCATCCGAATCAATTCAGGCAAGCGCTGTCTTTTTCCGGTTTCTTGACTACCACTGTTCCAGGGGCACAGACCTTCATGCGTCTGGCCATGTTGGATGCTGGTGGCTTTAATATCAATGCAATGTACGGATCGCTATTCAATCCGAAGCGCTTCCAAAACGATCCACTGTTGCTGATTCCTCGATTGCGTAACACTAATCTATATATTTCTGCGGCATCAGGTATCCCTGGTCCTGGAGACAGCCACTATTTGCCACAGCATCAAGCTGCGGGGGCAGCCTTAGAAGTCGGGTCTAATGCGACTACTCGCGCGTGGGAAACCGCTGCGCGGCTGCAGGGTCTAAATCCGACTGTAAGCTACCCTGCTCAAGGGCTGCACAACTGGGAGCAATTTGGCTATCAGCTCAATCGCTCTAAAACTCAAGTTCTGAACGTAATGAACGCGTGGTAACACAGTAGTTCAATCGCCCG
>NZ_JAKMUZ010000020.1 GCF_027570195.1 Corynebacterium yonathiae | reverse complement strand
TAGGTCTCTCCGTGAAGTCTTCCGCGCTCCTCTCTGGCCTTATCGCCGGAGCCCTCCTCGGCTTGATGCTGTGGCTAGACTCTGGCGTTTTCTGGCTCTTCCT
The DNA here is from genome assembly GCF_027570195.1 of Corynebacterium yonathiae. Taxonomy (GTDB): domain Bacteria; phylum Actinomycetota; class Actinomycetes; order Mycobacteriales; family Mycobacteriaceae; genus Corynebacterium; species Corynebacterium yonathiae. The sequence goes on along the minus strand of NZ_JAKMUZ010000020.1, from coordinate 47,090 downwards.
GGCCGGCTTAGGCATTGGTCTCGCCGCATCCCCGCTGGTGAAGCTGGCTGCGAATCCTTCGCGTTCGCGCAGGCGCCGCGATAGTTCTTTCCGCGACTAGGCTCGCGCCTCAGCGCGCCTCCCTGAGTCGCAAAGACTCTTAGACAATCCCCTTATAAAATGCAGAACACGTATAAAACGTTCACAGCAACCTTTCAGACGGGTCTAGTAGAAAAAGAAAGTCTTTATTAACAAGGGGAGTGTGGCAACGCGTTCCCCTACGTCTTGAAGGAGAATGCTAGGTGTTAGCACCCTCGCGCATTGTAGGGCTCGATATAGCCCGTTCACTTGCGATTATCGGCATGATAGTTCTGCATATGGCCTCCCTTGTGTGGCACACCAAGGTCATTTTAAACGGCCTGCCTGCCGCGTTTTTCGCCATCTTGGCTGGCGTCACGCTGATGATTATTGCCCGTGATTTCACGGTGACCACGCTTCTGCGTATCCTTGCCCGCGGCTGCATAATTACACTCATCGGCCTCGCGCTACTGCCCCTAGGGGGAGAGATTCAGGTCGTCCTAGTAGTAATTGGCATCACTATGATGTTGCTGTGCTGGGTCCCCCCGTTGCACTGGGCTTGGAAGCTAATCCTATTCGCTGCGGCCACCGTAGCCGCGACCGTGAAATATGCTCCGCTGACCCTACCGCAGGTATACCCACTGCTGGCCTATATCGCCTATTTCCTCGCCGGCATGCTGCTCTATGAAATCTATATTCGCAAGCAACGCACCGCTGCGCAGTGGGCTTCTACCGCTATAGCCAGCATCGTTGCCGCTATCGGTTTCTACTTCCGCTTTACTACGGACATTCCTGGCTGGCTACGTTTTACCGGCCACACTGGCGTAGTGGGTGAGATCATGCTGTCCATTGCCGTCGCTGCAGTCGTCCTACACCTATGCTTGCTTGCCGGCCGAGCTGCGCCCAAGCTGGTCTATCCGTTCGCCGCGCTGGGTGCGATGTCACTGAGTATCTACATACTGCACGTGCTCACCGCCTACTATTGGCAAAGCCACATCGCCCTGCACAACACCGCCTGGGCCTGTGCCTTCATCGCGCTCTTCCTCGTTATCGCAACCCTGTGGCGCCGCCTGATAGGGAAGGGGCCGGCCGAATGGGTCGTCGCCAAAGCTATTGCCATCGCCGTTCCTGCCGGAAAGAAGGACTAATCATGCAGCACAAAATCTTCCCTGCTCTGCTCGCCGCCAGCATCGTGGCATTGACAGCCGCCCCGGCTACTGCACTCGAACACGGCGATCCAGCCACGGACTCCCCGGAGGCTCGTACCGTCGCTCAACTCAAGATAGGACGCGTGGGTAGCTTCGGTGATTGCACCGGTACTCTCGTGGCCGCCCAATGGGTGCTCACCGCTCGTCACTGCCTCGAGTCCGTGAATAACAAGGGCACCCAGGCCCGCATCAATGGCACCACCTACAACGCTGATTCCTGGGCGCTGTCGCCGCTTTCCGACGCCGCCCTTCTCCACCTCACCACCCCTGTCACCGATACAAAACCCGCAGAGATTTCCACCCAAGTTCCTGAACCGGGCAAACGCGGCACACTCTACGGCTGGAGCAGTAGTTCCTCTATGGCGCGCCGCGGTCAGCTGCCCCAAGCAGAAATGGAAGTGGCCGAGCTCCTCGGCGGTGGTCCCGCCGGCCCTGCTGGCGCGGACGCCACTGCGGACGCTGCCGCGAGCGCTGGTGAGGAGGCCGATGGTGGAGAAAGCGTTCCCGCGGCCGAGGCCATGCCAGAAATTAGTGCGCCGGAGGATACAGAAAGCGTGCCAGCCAGCGAGGCCATGCCGGGTGGGGCGCCAGATGGCCCGATGCCATTGATCGAAAGTGCCATTCTTGATGTACATTCCACCGGCCGAGCGGGAATGCAGGGTGGTGACTCCGGCGGCCCCTTCTTTGTCGACGGTAAACTCGCCGGACTCGCCACGGCGGGCACCGCGAACGGGGACCCAGACCTGCCTTCACCTAGTGCAGCTATTACCACGCTGGCTGGCACCAAGGACTGGATTGAGGGAGTAGTCAGCGGACGCGATGAGGAAGCGATTCTCACCGCGGAAACTACTCCTGAGCCGCCGAAAACCCCGCAAACCAGCGCCGACCACGCTTGGCTTTATGCCGGAATAGCGGTGCTAGGTCTTGTTGCCGCCGCGGTAGTATCCCGGATTCCCGGCCTACGGGGTCGCAAGCGTTAGAAAATCTCGATGCGCCCGCCCAGGGATTCGGATTGGCGCAGCTGCGCCACCCACTTCGGGCCGCCTGGGTGCAGGCGCAGCACTGGGCGGGAAGAAATCTTGACCGGGGAAACCGATTCTTTACGCGCGCCGGAACGGGCATCGATGCGGGTGCGGGCGCGATAGCCGGCGTCGGTAAGCTCCGCAATGGAGGGATCGGGAGAGTCGAGCTTCTCACGGGCGTCGCGCAGCAAATCCAAGGCCTCGTCCAAAGCCTCCACCAAAGCTGGGGCATTAGTCTCGCACATCTGCTGTACCAGCTCCGGGTGCGTGCCGGCCACGCGGGTGGCGTCCTTGAAGGAACCGGCAGACAGGGACTGCGCCAGGATTCCGCCATTATCGCCCACCACAGCGAGGATCTCAGCAAAGACGTGCGGCAGGTGGGAAATGCGCGCGACCGCAGCATCGTGATTAGCCACGCGAATAGGCACCGCCTCCGCGTGCACCATCTGGGTCATGCGCACGACCTCGGTGAAGGTCTCAATCCACTGCTTCGGAATCTTTTCCCCGCGCGCCTCGCACTCGGCAGCATAGTCATAGGTAATTCCCCACGCCGCCCGGCGGAAAAGGTCCTTCTGGGAGTTATCCCAACCGGACTTGGAGGTGCCCGCCATCGGGTGGCCGCCCACATAGCGCGATTCCATGCCGCGCTCCAGTACCTGCTGGCGCACCGCGGTCTTCACGGATACGACATCCGTAATGCCACAGCTAGGTGCGTGCTCCTGAATGGCATCGAGAACCCCACCCACCGCAGTCATGGGAACGGCAATAACGATGAGCGCATTCTCCGTTTCCGCGCGGGTCAAAATAGCGGGAAGATCATCGGTGACGTCAAAGCCCTGCTTTACTGCAGTGCGGGCGCCAGAAGTGGAGTGGTTGTATCCAAAAACGGGGTGCTTATATCCAGCTAGATCGCGCAGCAACGAGCCGCCGATGAGGCCGAGGCCAATAATGCAGATAGGGCGTTGAACATCTTGAGAACTCACGATGACAATTGTGGCACAACACGACTAATCTCACGAGGTATGAGCAACGAAAATTACTCCTTCGCGGTGACCGTCGCCCGTAACGCGGGCCAGTGGCTGGTGCGCAGCTTCAACGATGACTTTGAGGATCCGCAGACCTCCATAAACGCGGTGCGCAGCCTGCGTTCCGAGGGCGCTGCGTTCGCTTTGCTGTGCGTGGAGGATGCCTATTTCATCGTCGTACGCCCAGTGCCGGGCGGGGTGAAGATGCTCATCTCGGATGCCACCTATGGCGTGGATGATGACTTTGCGGCCGATTTCATGGATATCAACGACCATGAAATCCCGGACGTGGACCCCGATGAGGCCGATCCCTATGGCGAGGGCGATTTCGATATCTTCGCCGACCTTGGCCTGTCCGAGGACCAGGTGGGCTACATCATTGACAATGACGAAGATTGGCCATCCGATATGTTGCTGCGTATCGCCGGCGAGCTCGGCTTTGGCGATGAGCTGGAAGACGTCATTGATAACGCCTGAGCCCCTCCTGCGCGCAGAAGCCCGCATGCGGCGCGCCTTGGACGTCGCCAAGTGCACCCCGGCTGGCGATGTCCCGGTGGGCGCTGTGCTGTATGACGCCACCGGAACCGAACTCGCCACCGGCGTCAACCGCCGCGAACAGCTGGCTGACCCAACCGCCCACGCCGAGGTTGAGGCCATCCGCCACGCAGTGCGCGTCCATGGCGACGGTTGGCGCCTGAGCGGCTGCGAACTTGTTGTCACCCTAGAGCCCTGCGCCATGTGCTCCGGCGCCTTGCAAGCTGCGCGCGTTTCCTCCGTGGTTTTCGGCGCTTTTGAGCCTAAGACCGGCGCGTGTGGCTCGCTTATCGACGTCCTGCGTGCCCCCACTGCGCCCTTTACTCCGCAGGTCCGCGGCGGCGTCCTCGAAGAAGAGTGCGCCGCGTTGCTCAGGAATTTCTTCGACGACCTGCGTTGAAAGTGCGTACACTGGTGCCCATACATTATCCGTCTAATCAAAGGAGTGATTATGGGCGATTTGGAAAACAAGAAGGATGGCCTCGTAGGCAAGGCAAAGGAAGCCTACGGCGAAGCTACCGACAACAAGGAAGTAGCTAACGAGGGCAAGGCCGACCAGGTCACCTCCGAGGCTAAGGACAAGCTGTCCGACGCCGCCGACGGCATCAAGGACAAGGCTAACGAGGTTATCGGCGGCCTGAAGGACGACTAATCCTCGTCCCCGTTTCTCATATCGCTGCGCTAGCACCCCGCCGGCGCAGCGATTTTGTCGCTCGGGCCCACTCCCGTAGTCTGGAACGCGGTGGCGTGTCCGAGCGGCCGAAGGTGATCGCCTCGAAAGCGATTGTTGGGTAACCCCCAACCGCGGGTTCAAATCCCGCCGCCACCGCGCAAGGCCCCGACCTGTTAATACAGGTCGGGGTCTATTTTAGTTTTTCTCCGCTAGGGAGCTTTGGGGTGCTGGGGTAGCTAACGCGTCTTGCTTTGCGCGTGTAGACCGCGCGCGGCGGCGCTGCAGGGTGGGGAGGAACCACGTTGCGATGGCCGCGATGACAGCAATAATGCCCGCGCTCCACGCGAGGTATTTCACGGGGGTAAACCACCACGCCAGGGCCGCGACTACTGCGATGAGGATCCATACGACGGGCACGAGGAAGCTGGGTTGTTCGGCCCACGGTTCCCGTGGGAATCGGCTACGGGCCTCTGCGCGGATGCGGCGTGGCGTTTTACGGGCAAGTACCAAGGAACAGGCGACCACGAAGGCCAAGCCGATACCGGCGATGAGCAGGTTGCCGCTTACGCCGCCGAACATAAATACGCCGACGGAAAGAGTTAAGGACAAGCGTTCACCGAACGTGAGTGGGAAGTTCTGTGTGGGATCCACATCTGGATAGATGCTGGTGAAGATGTCTTTGCGGGGGTCGTTTTGCATTCTTTGCTTCTTATAGGGGTGGTTTATTGACAATCAGAAGGAGTTAGGTAAGGATACACTTACCTAACTAAGGCAAGCGTAGTCTATTTCATTTCTAGACACGAAAACAAGGTTCTCAATATGATTGGAAAACTGTGGAAGCCGGCGTTCGGCAGCATCGTCGCCGCTTTTCTCGTCGCGGCATTCGCCCCACTTTTGTCATCTGCTCCAGTGGCCCACGCAGATGAATCCTGCACATGGAAGTGGGGCATCAAGCAATCATTCCGTAGCTACGTCAAGGGCAATATCGCCCACGGTGGATGGGGTGCCAATGGCATTGGCTTTACAGGCGACGAGCAGGGCGATGGTGCGTTCGTCTTTGCCCCAGGAAAGCCCGATGCGTCTGGTGGAAACGTCACGATTCCGTTCAATGGAACGCTGAGCTTTACCGGCCACGATGGGGTCTTGGACATGACGATGTCGGACTTCAAGGTCAAGGCCTCTGGAAAGCAAGCACAGATTTCCGTGGACTACGTCTCCTATGAGATGAACCGCCAAGACCTCAGCCGCGGTAAAAAGATCCAAGGCAATGATGAGGTAATCGCCACCATTAATCTGGCCAACCCCGTCGAAGATGGTGCCGGGAAGGTTGATTTGTCTGGATCTACCGCTCTGACCTCCGGCGGGGCCAAGCTATTTACCGGCTTCTACCAGCCGGGCGAAGCCTTAGATCCGTCCTCCGGCAGCATTGCGCTCGACGGCTCGTGCGTTGGATCCGGTTCTGGCTCCGGTTCCGGTGGGGAGCGCCCATTGACCTCCATTACGGGTTCCTTCACGGGCTTTAACAAGGAAGCTATGGACATCCTGTCTGAAACCAATGACACGATGAACGGGATTACTACGTTTATGGGCAATACCCAGGCGTTCCTGGATGAGTTGGAGTCTTTCAATAACCGGGGTGGATCGAACTCGAATTCGGGTGGTTCTACTTCGGGTACGTCGAACTCCACTGGAGGAAACTCGGCTTCTACTAACTCTGCATCGGGAAATTCATCACCGAGCAACTCTGGTTCGCGTGGAGGCGGCGGTGCCTCAGGCGCTGGCAAAACAGCGGCTTCTGGTCCTGCGCACTCTGGATCTGCGAGCTCTGGCGCCCCGAGCTCAGGTAATTCGGGCGAGGGAGGATCTGGCGGGGACGGTGCCGTCTGTGAGGCTACTGGTGTTACTCAAGCCACCGCTCAGTGGGGTTTAAAGAAATCCTTCCAGTCCTATATCACCGGATCCATTGCCCAGGGCCGATGGGATCTCTCTGGTGTTGGCTATGACAATGGGCGTTTCCAATTCACGAGTAACTCCGGTGCCGTAAAAGATGGCGCGGGCTCCGTGCAATATGGCGGAAGCATGCAGTTCACCGGGCACCACGGCAAGCTGGACCTCAACATCGCCAACCTGGAAATCACCTTTAACGGCAATTCTGGCGAGCTTATCGCTGACGTGCGCTCTTCCAATATGGAAGGGAAGAAGAAAGACTTTGGACGCACTGTTATTGGCACCTTGAACTTTAAATCCCTCGACATCGGCACGGACACCGTGTCCGGTGAAGCTGCGGTATCGCTTTCTGAAGCCGGTTCCCAGGCACTCGCTGAGTTCTATGAACCAGGCACCCAGCTGGACCCGTTGAGCTTCCACGCCACCTTGGGTGGAAGCGCTGATTGCGGCGCCGTATCAGGTGGTGGAGGCTCTAGCTCCGGTTCTGGATCCGGCGGATCCGGTGGATCTGGCGCAGGCGGAAACGGAAAGGGAACCCCTAGTTCCAAAGGCGGCGCTCATGCCGGGGCCGGGGATCCAGTGCTAGCCGGTGACTCGGGGCAGGGATACGAGGACGGATCGAACAAATTCAAGGTCAAGTCCGCGACGTCTCCCGGCGGGAGCCTAGATAATCCGACCGCCTATCTACTGCTCTTCATCGTCGGATTGATCATCGCCGGTGGCTCCACCAGCCGGCTTGTCATGAACAACTCTTAGAAAGATTGCCGTGAAACTCGTTCTTCGTTTCCTCGTACCATTCCTGTGCATCTTCAGTCTTACCGCGTGCGGTGTGCAGGGAAGCTATACCGATCAGCTACCGGATCCCGCTGATCTCTCGGATCCCAGGTCTTTTGAAGGTGTCAGTGACGTCAAAGGTTTTGACGAAATCGAACCGGTTACTGATAAGGCAGAGCCGGCGCTTCCGGTGGAGCTTACCGATGCCGATGGTAACGACGTTACCGTCACCGATGCCTCCCGCATCCTGGCTTTGGATATCTATGGCACCTACACCAATACCCTTAGCGGCTTGGGGCTTGCGGATAATATCGTCGGTCGCACAGTTTCTTCTACCGAGCCCAACCTGGCGGATCTCCCGGTGGTGACCGAAGGTGGCCACAACATCAACGTGGAGGCGGTGCTGGAGCTGCAGCCGACGCTCGTCATTGCAGACCATTCCATTGGCCCGCGCGATGCCATCGATCAAATCCGCGCGGCGGGTGTCACCACCGTGGTGATGGAACCTGAGCGCACGATCGATTCGGTGGGTGAGGACATCACCACGCTTGGCGATGCCCTCGGCCTGCCCGATGAAGCACGCGAGCTGGCGGATCGTTCCACCAAGGAAATCGACGAGGCAAAGGAAGCCATCAAGAAGTTGGTTCCCGATGATCCAATGCGCATGGCGTTCCTTTACGCACGCGGAAACGGTGGCGTCTTCTTCATCATGGGTGATGGTACCGGTGCGCAAGATCTGATTGAAGGCATTGGCGGTGTGGATCTGGCTGCAGAAAACAACCTTTCCTATGCGGAACCCGCTAATGCTGAGGCGCTGGCGCGCATCAATCCAGAGGTGATCATCATGATGACCAATGGCCTGGAATCCACCGGCGGAATTGACGGCTTGCTGGAGCGGCCCGGCGTTGCTCAAACCACCGCCGGCCAAAAGAAGCGCATCGTGACCATTCCGGACGGCCAGTCGTTGGCATTTGGTCCCATGACTGGGCAAACGCTGGTGAAGCTAGCAAAGGCTGTGTATGACCCGGACAATGAGTAAGGACCCGGACACCTTCGCGCGCCGACGCACGCAGCGCACTTGGGTATTCGTACTGCTGGGGATCCTCATCGTTGTCGCGGCGATCATCTCCGTCGTGCTGGGGCAATACTATGTACCGCTGTCTGATCTCTTTCCCATTTTGGCAGCTGGCCACGGGGAGGATTCCTTGACCGCAAGCGTGGTGTGGGACATCCGCCTACCGCGTTTGGTCTTGGGGCTCGTGGTGGGAGCGGCCTTGGGCGTTGCCGGCACGCTGATGCAGGCGGTATTTGCCAACCCCTTGGCAGAACCCTCCATTATTGGCGTTACCTCCGGTGCGGGCGTTGGTTCGGCCGTGATCATCGTCTTTAATATCGAGTTCTTCGGTACCTTTACCGTTCCCGCTGCGGCCTTCCTGACCGCGCTGCTGGTTACCTTCATTATCTATCAGCTTGCGCGCCACAACGGACGGGTGGCCGTGGTGCACCTGATTCTCACCGGCGTCGCCATCAATGCGGTATGCAACGCCATTATCTCTTTCATGGTGTACCTAGCGCCGACCGCCAACCGTGAAGCGATCATCTTCTGGCAGATGGGCTCCCTCAACGGCTCACAGTGGAAACACCTGTGGGCGGTACTGCCCATCGTGATGGTTGGTCTCGCAGTGGCCTTGCGCCTGGGTAAGCAGTTAGACGTCCTCGCGCTCGGCGAGCGCGCCGCCGCGCATACCGGTGTGAACGTGCCGCGGCTGCGCATCGTGGCGATCGTGGCATCGGCAGTGTTGACTGCAGCGGCCGTTTCCTTCGCCGGCCTCATTGGCTTTGTGGGACTTATCGTTCCCCACCTGCTGCGCAGCATCGTCGGACCAGAAAACCGCATCCTGCTGCCGGCTTCCGCCCTTGGCGGTGCTGTGCTCATTGGTTTCGCTGACGTGGCAGCGCGCACGATGATTCCTTTTGCGGATCTTCCCATCGGCATTTTCACCGCGCTGGTGGGCGGTCCCACGTTCTTCATCCTGCTACGGCGCATGATGCGCAAAGGAGTGCACTGATGATAAACGTCAAAGACTTAACTGTTCGCGTGGGGGAGCACACCCTGGTGGACCAAGTGTCCTTTACCGCCCAAGCGGGCGAAGTTACCGGGCTTATCGGCCCGAACGGCGCCGGTAAATCCACCGTACTTGCCGCCGTCGCCGGAGACTTCGACTATTCCGGCGAGATCACCGTGGGTGGGCTATCGCCCAAGGCGCCAGCGCGAGAGCTCGCGCGCACGCGTGCGGTGATGCTCCAGGACGTCTCGGTGTCCTTCGAATTCCTCGTCCGCGATGTCGTTGCGATGGGGCGCCGCCCGTGGGAAGGAACTGACTACGCAGACCTTGACGATGACTTTATTGACGCCGCCCTCGATACCGCCGGCGTCGCGCACTTAGCAGGCCGAGACATCAGCACGCTGTCTGGCGGTGAGCGCGCCCGCGCGGCCTTCGCACGTGTGCTTGCCCAAAATACCCCGGTTATCTTGCTCGATGAGCCAACGGCCGCGCTGGATATCCGGCACCAAGAACAACTGTTGGGCTCAGTAAAAGCCCTTGCCCGTGAGGCAGGCGTCGCCGTCCTCGTGGTGCTGCATGACCTCAATGCGGCAGCAGCATATTGTGATCATCTCGTATGCCTGGCGTGCGGGGGATTAGCAGCCCAAGGGCGCGTAGATGAGGTCTTTACCAGTCCTACCTTGTCTCAAGTGTATGGCTGGCCGATATCCGTCGAGGGGCTGCGGGTACACCCGCAGCGTGCAACGCCCACCATCAACCCACTCTTCTCACACAAATAGGAGGATTTCCATGTTTAAGAAAGTAGTGGTCACCGCTCTCGCGGCGACCGCACTCACCGTGCCACACGCTTCTGCGGAAGAAACCTGCACCATCGAATCCGGTTCTTTGAACTGGGGAATTAAGTACTCGTGGCGTTCCTACCTCAAAACCGGTTTCGCTGCTGGTGATTGGTCCACTAGTGGCCCAGTGACGCAAACCGGTGATCCTAAGGGGAAGGATTTCTCTTTCGGCTTCGAGGTCGATCCTGAAACCTCTACGGTAACGGTGGATGAGGAGGGCAATGTGGTGTCGTCCAATATCGAAAGCAAAGACTCCTCGATTACGTTCACCGGTCACCACGGCGCTCTACATTCCACGGTTGTGGCACCTTTCATCAAGACCTCCGGTAATAAAGCCCATCTCGGTTCCGGCTACGAGGTCTATCACGTAGAGGGTAAGAATATGCTTCAATACACCGAGGACGACCACATCGACGCCAATAAGCGCACCGGGGATGGGATCTTTGGCCACGGCACGGCGCAATGGACCAAGGAGGGCGATACACTCACCCTTTCCGCCAGCGATGTGCGGTACAAGGAGCAGCAAGGAACAAGAGATGGAAAAGTCGAGGGCGTAGACCAACTTTTCATGGGCATGTATAGCTCGGAGAACAAGCCTGAGCTTGATGACGCCCACCTAACCCTCAAGGTTTCCTCTGGTTGTGGCCAGAAGAAGGAAGAAATGCCGCAGGATCAGGAAAAGCCGCAGAATGAGCCTGCTCCGGAGCCGCCGGTAGCTTCGCCGGAAAAGGAAGAGAAGCCACAGAGTCAGCCACCAGCGACCTCGCAGACCCCGGCACCGCCGAAGAAGCCGGAGACCCCAAAGAGTCCTGAATCTTCGGAGTCTAAGAAGCCGGGAACTGATAAGCCAGAGAAGGACACTCCCTCCGGTTCTAGCTTTGCCAAGGTGTGGAACTACATCTTGGGCGTAGCAACCATTGGCAGCATGTTTGCCATTCTTGGGCAGGCCTTTATAAAGTCAGGCGCCCTTGAGAGCGTTCGTGCTCTTCTCCACCGGTAATAGGGGTTAGCTAAGTGTGCCGTGCCGGCAGCCACATCCTAATACCGTGAGCACTGCTGGCGGGGGTGGGGAGTTAGTTCTTTTGGTTGATTTCTCCCCACAAGCCTTGTAAATAAGGATTGCCTAACCTTACTTTTATATCTAGAGATTAGGTAAGCATTACTTTGGAGGAAGTCAGTGACTGTGACACTCAAGAAACCATTATCCGTCGCATTGCGCGAGGGGACCGCCCACGCTCACGAGAACGCGGAGGGTTCTGCGTTTATGCAGCGGCTCATGTCGGGCCAGCTGAGCGCTGAGGCCGCAGCCGATTTGAGCGGCCAGCTGTGGTTTGTTTATGAGTCTCTGGAGCATGCAGTCCGCAGTGTGGCGCATACTCCAATCGCCGGTGCGGTGGCTGATCCACGCCTTGAGCGGCGCTTCGCTCTGGAGGCGGATTTGGCGACACTCGTCGGTAGCGACTGGCGCGAAAAGATCCGAATCCTGCCGGCCACGGCATCTTACGTTGCCCGCCTAGAAGAGGTATCCGGCAGTGCGGCAGAAGTGGTAGCCCACCACTATGTTCGGTATCTCGGTGATATCTCCGGCGGCCAGGTGATTGCCGCGCGCCTCGGCACGCTTTATGACATCGAGCCGGATGCACTGAACTTTTATGACTTCAGTGCCATCGGCAAGATTCCGCCGTACCGCAAGGGCTATCGCGAACGCCTAGACAGTCTCATGCTGACTGCGGAGCAGTGCGAGGCATTGCTCTCGGAGGCGCAGCGCGCATTCGCTTTCAACTCGGGAATCTTCGCCGAGCTTGATAAGCGACACTGATTTACTTTTTCTAATTTTCCAATTTAGGTAAGGCTAGCCTAATATTTTAGGCGAAGCTTCACCACTGCTCTCAAGAGGAGAAATTCATGAAAACAACATCCGTCATCGCCGTTGGAGCGGTTGCACTCGGCGCCGTCACCGCACCGGTAGCCTCTGCCGATGAGGCTCCGGCCGATGTCCCCGCCGTGGAATCCGGCCAATTGAACTGGCCCATCAAGGAATCCTTCATTCACCACGTGGACACCAACCCGCTTGCCAAAGGCATAATCAATACCACCGACGGCGCGGAGAAGGTAGGAAAGGACTTCACCTTCCCAGTCGATGCGGCCTACACCACGCTGGATGCTGAGGGAAACGGCACTATTGGCACTCAGGGATCCGTGCAGATTCAAGGCTATCCAGGCTTCGGCCCTAATGGTTCCTACGGCGTCGATCTCACATTCTCGGATATCAAGGTAGAAGTAGCAGGCCAAAACGCCACCATCACCGCGGATTATAAACTTACGGGCGCCTCGGGCCCGCTTAAGAACAAGCCGGTTGAATTGTCTGGCGATGACGCCGCAATCTCTACCTTCACGCTTACTGAGCCCTTGGTGCCGGAAACCGGCAAGTCCTACGCCACAACTGATGCCCCCACCTCGCTGACCCAGACGGGCTCCGACATTTTCTTGGGCAAGTACCCGGTGGGGCAGCCGCTTGACGATGCCAACTCTGATCTCACCGTGGCATTCGACGGTGCCTCCGAAAACGCTGAACCATCTGACCATGGGGCCCCAGAAAAGAAGCCTTCGGGCGACAACGCTGCAGCCGATGGCTCTTCTTTCCACGGTTCTTCGTTCGGCAAACTAGGCGAGACCATCGCTGCTGTTGTCGAGCGGGTAAAGAAAATTAGCGCCTTCTTCTCTGACCTCGTTCTTCCCGGCCTGAGTTTGTCGAAGTACGTTTAAACAGCGAGCGTTCTCTCGCGGCAGAATTATCTACGCCGCTCCGCCGTGGCCACCCGATCGAGTCCTTGACTGCATCGGGTGGCCACGTTTCTTTTTGGCCCGCTGCCTTGGCATCGTCTGTGAATACGGGCTGCCCGGCGGCTAAATTATAGGGGATTAGAGGGTATGGCCACTACACTAGGACAAAGTTCAACCCGTCCCCCACGCGAATGCGAAGGTACATCTACCCGTGGCTAAACTGCTTTATCGTCTTGGGCGTTGGTCTTTCCTCCATAAATGGAAGGTCATCGTGGCATGGCTACTGCTGCTCGCCGCCGTCGGCGGTGCCGCCGCCTTGCTGATGAAACCGATGACGAGTGAGTTCTCCATCAAGGGAACCCCGTCCATCGACGCCACCTACAAGACCATGGACCTCTTCCCAGAGGGCGGCAATCCTGCCAACTCGCCCTCGGTCAACGTGGTCTTCAAGGCCCCAGACGGCCAGAAGCTTTCTGATCCCGCAAACCGCGAGGCCATCGACGCCACCATCTCCTACCTCGAGGACAACCTAGAGATGGGCGATACCACGCGCTTTGGCAACCCGCTTGAGGTCTCGCCTCGATTGCAGGACCAGGTGATCCACCAGTTCACGGACATGGGATTGCCGGAAGCATCCGCCCGCGCGGACGCGGACAACCTCGCCATGGTCAATGATGACGAGACCATTGCCTATACCACCTTTAATTTCGACGCCGAGTCGCCCTATAGCGTGGAGCAGGCCGATAAAGACACCGTTACCGAGGCAATGAATATTGCCCGCGACCGCGGCCTCACGGTAGAAGGCAATGGTGCCGGCTTCGGCGATGAAATCGCGGTCAATTCCACCTCTGAGATCATCGGCCTCGGCGTTGCCTTTATCGTGCTCATCTTTACCTTCGGCTCCCTGGTGGCCTCGGGTATGCCTTTGGTGTCCGCCGTCATCGGCGTGGGACTAGGCGCGCTGGGCATGTTCATTGCCACCCACTGGATTGAGCTCAATAATATGACCCCGGTCCTGGCCATCATGATTGGCTTAGCCGTGGGCATTGACTATGCGCTGTTTATCCTTTCGCGCTACCGCGCCGAGCGCCGCCGCATGGACGGGCCCGATGCCGCAGGCATGGCGGTGGGAACCGCCGGCTCCTCCGTGGTCTTTGCCGGCGCGACCGTCTTTACTGCGCTTTTTGCGCTTCTCATTGCACGCATCGGCTTCTTGACGGCCATGGGCTTGGCCGCCGCCGGCACCGTCGCCATCGCCGTATTGGTGTCGCTTACGCTCATCCCCGCGATGCTGGGTGTGCTGGGCGATAAGGCCTTCAATGGCCGAATCCCCGGCGTGGCCGGCAACCCGACCCGCAAGGGAAAGCGCCGCCGCGGGCCCACTATGGGCAACCGCTGGGTGCGCCTAGTCCAAAAGGTCCCCGGCTTGGCTATGGCGCTGGTCGTGCTCTCCTTAGGTGCAATGACCGCGCCGGTACTCCAGATGGAGCTTGCCCTTCCGGCCGATACTACGTCGAATCCCGATACCACCCAGCGCAAGGCCGCTGACCTCATGTCCGAGGGCTTTGGCCCCGGCGTCAACGGTCCTTTCCTCGCCGTGGTCGATGCCCACACGGTCAACGCGGAGTCCGGCGCCTTGGCCCCGCTTGTCGACGCCCAGTCTCAACCCGAACCAGCCCCCGCTCCCGCACCTGCTCCCGCGCCGGAGCAGGACGCGGCCGAGAATGCTGCCCCCGAAGAAGAGATGCCTGAGCAGCCGCAGCAGGACCAACCCGCGGCAGAGCCGGAGATTGCCCCGGCTGCTGAGGTGGTAGATACCTCTGCAGACGCTGCAGACGATGCCTCTCCGGAGGATAAGGCCGCGCTCGCGTCCTTCCTCTATGCCGCGGACCAACTCAAGGGCTTGGGCGGGGTGAAGCACGCGCAGATCGTCGGACTGAGCGAGGATCAGCGCGCCGCACAGATCATGGTCACCCCGGAAACCGCGCCTACGGATACCGCGACGGTCAACGTAGCGCACGCACTGCGCTCGGCCACCGGCGAGATCGAGGACGCTACCGGTACCGACATCGGCCTGACCGGCCTGACCGCTGTGCAGCTCGATATCACCGAGCGCCTCGAGGAAGCTATGGCACCGTACCTGGCCATCGTCGTGGGTCTGGCCATCGTGCTGCTGCTCTTGGTCTTCCGCTCCATCCTCGTGCCTTTGGTTGCGGGCCTGGGTTTCTTGCTGTCCGTTGGCGCCGCCTTCGGTCTGACCGTTCTGGTCTGGCAGGAAGGCCTGTGGAACCTGGTTCCCGCGCCGGGCCCGCTGATTTCCTTCATGCCGATCTTCCTCATCGGCGTGACCTTTGGCCTCGCGATGGACTACCAGGTCTTCCTAGTCACTCGCATGCGAGAGCACATCTCTCGCCACCCGGAGGGCACCGGCGGGCGGTATAGCGCCGTCGATGAGGCCACCATCACCGGCTTTACCCAAGGCGCCCGCGTGGTAACGGCCGCAGCCATCATTATGATTTCGGTCTTCGTGGCGTTTATTAACCAGCCGCTGCCTTTCATTCAGATTTTCGGCTTTGCCTTGGCCGCTGGCGTGCTTTTCGACGCCTTCTTTATCCGCATGACCCTCGTCCCCGCCACCATGTTCCTTATGGGCCGCGCGACGTGGTGGATGCCGAAGTGGCTGGCCAAGATTCTGCCCACCCTGGACATCGAAGGCACCGCCCTGGAAGAAGAATGGGAAGCTAAACACGCCACCCCAACCCCTAGCCCTGCACACAAGGAAGAAGAATAGATATGGACTTGAGCTTCGACGTCGGCAAGCGCCTGCCCGAAGGTCCCGGCAAGCACGGCCGCAGCGGTGTCATCCACACCCCACACGGCGATATTCAGACCCCAGCCTTCATCCCGGTGGCCACTAAAGCCACGGTAAAGACCCTGACTCCGGAGCAGATTCGCTCCACCGGCGCGCAAGCCATCCTGTCGAATGCGTACCACCTTTATCTGCAGCCAGGCCACGACATCGTGGACGAGGCCGGCGGCGTGGCGGAGTTCGAAAACTGGCACGGACCGACCTACACCGACTCCGGCGGATTTCAGGTGATGTCGCTGGGCGTAGGTTTCAAGAAGGTCCTTGCGATGGATATCGCGGAACTTAGCGATAAGGACATCCGCGCCGCCAAGAAAGAACGTATGGCGCAGGTGGACGAGGACGGCGTGGATTTCAAATCCGTTATCGACGGCTCCAAGCACCGCTTCACGCCTGAGAAGTCCATGCAGATTCAGCACGGGCTGGGCGCGGATATTATGTTCGCCTTCGATGAGCTGACCACGCTCGTTGATACGCGCACCTACCAAGAAGAATCCGTCGCCCGCACGCACCGCTGGGCGAAGCGCTGCCTAGACGAGCACGACCGCCTCACCCGGGAGCGTGCCCATCGCCCGAAGCAGTCCTTGTGGGGCGTCGTTCAGGGCGCGCAATATGAGGATCTGCGCCGCCAGGCCACCCGTGGCCTGCTCGACCTCGACCGCGCCGCCCGGGAGGAAGGCAAGCGCGGCTTTGGCGGTTTTGGCATCGGCGGCGCGCTGGAGAAGGAAAACCTGGGCACCATTGTCGGCTGGGTCTGCGATGAGCTACCCGAGGACAAGCCGCGCCACCTGCTCGGCATCTCCGAGCCGGACGATATCTTCACTGCCGTCGAGGCCGGCGCCGATACCTTCGACTGCGTGGCGCCGACCCGCCTAGCGCGCCGCGGCGGCGTCTACACCCTCGACGGCCGCATGAACCTCACCAATGCGCGCTTTAAGCGCGATTTCGCTGGCGTCGACGAGGAATTCGGCGGCTACGTATCTGAGAATTACTCCCGCGCCTACCTGCACCACCTGCTCAAGGCGAAGGAATTCCTCGCGGGCACGCTGTGCACCATCCACAACGTGGAATTCATGATTCGGCTAGTGGACAATATCCGCGCCGCGATCGACGGTGGCTACTACGAGGCCTACCGCGATGAATTCCTCGGCCGCTACTACGCCGGCAAGTAATCCTCGCGCTTCTTCACCCACTTGATGACCGCGGCCGTCACCGGCAGCATGACGGCCTCCATCAGGGTCTTCCAGACGAATCCCACGATGACGTAGTTGATGAAACCACCCACGGTATCCACGCCGATTACCGGCGCGGCGATGGCGCAAAACAGCAATGTATCGCCAAATTCGCCCACCACGGTAGAAGCGATAAGGCGCGAAAAGAGGCCCTTTTCGCCCGAGCGCTTCTTCATTGCGGTCAGCGTCCAAGCGTTGAGCAGCTGGCCCACGAGATAGCCGGCTAGCGAGGCGGCCAGAATCTGCGGCATCAGGCCGAGCGTGGCTGCGAATGCTTCTTGGCCCTCGTAGAAATCGGCCGCCGGCAGCCAGATGGCGATATAGAAGCACACGGCCGCCAAGATGGCCATCGCGAAGCCGATATAGACCGCGCGCCGGGTGGATTTAAAGCCATAGCACTCGGAGAGCACGTCGCCGACGATATAGGCCAGCGGGAACAGGAAGAAGGCGCCGTCGGTTACCAGCGGGCCGAGCTGTACACCCTTGGTGGCATTGATATTGGAAATCAGGAAGGTCACCACAAACACGGTGACCAGCCAGGGGTAGAGGGTGGAGCGGACGGGAATGAAGCGCACCTCAGCGCTGGTTGGTTTTTCCATGCCCGCCATTGTGCCAGCCCGTAGACTGTGGGCATGAATTCTGCGACTACCGGCGCCGGCCGCTACGCGCCGAGTCCCTCGGGCGATCTGCACTTTGGCAACCTCCGCACGGCGCTTCTAGCGTGGCTTTTCGCTCGGTCGACGGGTCGGCGCTTTGTGGTGCGCGTGGAGGACATCGATAAGCAGCGCTCTTCCCCGGAGGCGGCCGAGCGCCAGCTCGCGGACCTGCGCGCGCTCGGGCTGGATTGGGACGGCGAAGTCATCTACCAGCAGGATCGTGACGCCGCTTATGAGCAGGCCTTGGCCCAGCTGCCCACCTACGAGTGCTACTGCTCGCGTAAGGACATCCGCGAGGCCTCCCGCGCCCCACACGCCATCCCTGGCCAGTACCCGGGCACCTGCCGCAACCTCACCGAGGACCAGCGGGCGGTCAAGCGTGCCGAGCTTGCTGCCCAGAATCGCCAGCCCGCCCTGCGCCTGCTTGCCGACGTCCCCACTTTCACCATCCACGACGCCCTCCACGGCACCTATACCGGCGACGTCGATGACTTCATCCTGCGCCGCGGCGGCCAGGACACCGGTTGGGCGTATAACTTGGCCGTCGTCGTCGACGATGCCTTCCAGGGCATTGACCAGGTGGTCCGCGGCGATGACTTGCTCTCCTCCGCGCCGCGCCAGGCCTACCTCGCCTCATTGCTCGGCATCGAAGCGCCGGAGTATATCCACGTCCCGCTCGTGCTCAATGAATCCGGCGAGCGTCTGGCCAAGCGCGATGGGGCGGTGACCATGCGGGAGATGGGGGAGGTGGGGGACGTCGTAAAGCAATTGGCAGTCTCGCTGGGATACGAAGCCGTCAGTGCCGCAGAGCTGCTAGCGCAATTCGAGCCCGACCGCTTAAGCCCAAAGCCCTATACCTGGCGGGGGTAAAATCTAGGCCCATGGACGTTCTTCTGGTGCTCATTGGGCTCATGCTGCTGACCGTATTCGTCGTCGCCATCGGCGACAAGATTGGGCTGCCGTGGCCGGCGTTGCTGACTATCATCACCGCCTGCGCCGTCTTCGTGCCGGGGCTACCCAGATTTGAGCCGCCCACCGAACTCATCCTGCCGATTTTTCTGCCGCCGCTGCTGTGGGCGCTGGCCCGGCGTACCTCGTGGGGCGTTATCCGCGAGCAATGGGTGACCATCCTGAGCCTATCCGTGCTGTTGGTTGTCGCCACCACGCTGGCCGTTGGTGCCACGGCCTATGCTTTCCTGCCGGGCATTAGTCTGGCAGCGGCCATCCTTATCGGTGCGGCCATCGCGCCACCGGACCCCGTCGCAGTTGATGCTGTGGCCGAACCCGCCGGCATCCCGCGGCGTATTATCACTACCTTGCAGACCGAAGGCCTGTTTAACGATGCCGCCTCTATCGTCGCCTTCAACCTTGCCTTGACGGCGGTAACCCAAGGCGATGAGCTCTCCTTCGGTGGCGGCGTGCTGAACTTCTTCTACTCCGCATTCGTCGCGGGCGGCCTGGGCTGGGTCGTCGGCCGGCTGGTGGCGCTGTTTATCACTCATGTCCACGACGTCACCGCGCGCAACGCACTGACCTGGGTGACGCCGTTCGCCGTCTACCTCATCGCGGAGGAACTCGGTGCCTCCGGCGTTATCGCCGTGGTCATTGCAGCCGTGGAGCTAAATTCTCGCGCCGATATCCAGGCCGAGGACCGTCTTTCCGGTCAGTCTTTCTGGGAGACCATCGAGCTGCTCTTTACCGGCGTGGCCTTCGGGCTCATTGGCCTGACGGTCAATACCGCCATCGGGGAAGTGGGCTCGGACCTGTGGCACTCGGTGGTTGTGGGCGTCATCTTGTCCCTTGTGGCCTTTATCGTCCGTTTGGTGTGGATGTACATCTACTACCGCATCAATGTCTCTCGCGGCCGCCCGCGGGTTGCGCCGCTGCGTCTCCAGGAGGTGCTGCTGATGACGTGGTCCGGCATGCGCGGCCTCGTCACCTTAGCGCTGGTTTTGTCCATCCCGGCCGGTGTGTTCAGTTTCCACCACGAGCTCGCGGTCATCGCACTCACCGTCTTGCTGGTCACGATGGTGGTTCCCGGTTTGCTGCTGCCATGGCTGATGGAGCGCCTGGACCTCACGGAGGCCTCCCAGATTGCCAGCGATAAGATGCGCGCTGCCGTTGTTGCCCGTGCGCGTGCTGCCAGCATCGAGGCACTGTCGCACTTCCGGCCTGATGGGCATATAGCGCCCGACGCCGAAAAGGTCGACCCCGAGATTTCTGCCAACGTGATGCAGTGGTTCGAAGACCGCCTAGGCGATGGCGAGGATGTTTCCGAAGACTCCCGCAAGCAACGCGCCTGGCAGTTCCGCCACGTGGCTTTGGAGGCCCGCCGGACGGCTCTGACGGCCGCACAGGAGGAACTGCTGCGCATGCGCGGCTACCGCGCCTATAATCCGGCCATCGTAGACGAGGTGCTCGAGGAAATTGACCGCATGGTCTTGGGCACCAAGCGCCACTAGGCTAGGCGGCATGGACGCCTTCGATTATGCCCAGCTCGAGGATGCGCTGGATTATCTCTATGATTTCCTCGACCAAGACCTAGTGGACCGCGTGCGCGCCGAGCGTGAATACGTTCCAGAAGGGATGGAGGGCTTGCTTGCCGACGACTCCCTCGACGACTACGTCTGGCTCTGGATCAAAGACCCTGGCCCCAATGGTTTCCGGCAATACCTGCGCGATGGGGGCTATTCTGAGGCCGAGGTTTCCCAGGCCTTCCTTTGGGCGCGTACCGAGTGGGGGATGAATACGCCGCCGCACGTTGCTTGGCTTAAGGCGGATGGCTACGAACCGCCGGTCATCGATTAGCGGTTAACGCGGCGTCGGCTAGTGCGGCCGAGCGCCCGCCCGCGCCGAGCAGATATAACAAAAATCCCGGCTCCTTGCTATAAAAGCAGGAACCGGGATTTCCTCTGGCGGAGGATGTGGGATTTGAACCCACGAGGGGCGTGAACCCCGCACGCGTTCCAGGCGTGTGACATAGGCCGCTAGTCGAATCCTCCGAGAAGAAACATTAGCAGCCGTGGCAATTATTTTACCAATCGCCAGGTCAGAGCTAATTTTTAGGGAACTATAGAGGCTTTGTGGCGGTTGGGTGTTGGTTCGTGCTCCGGAAGCCGGCGTCTGGTCGTGTGCGCGGAGGTCCATTTGGCTAAACCGGCGCTCGGGCGTTAAAGTAAGGGGAGGATTCCGCGTGGCGTCCATCCTCTGAACTCCCCCAGGGCAGGAATGCAGCAAGGGTCAGGAGGCTCTGGCGGGTGCGCGGGGTCCCCTTTTTGTATGGCGTGCGTTACTATTGGGGGCTAAAAGTCGCCCTATACATGGAAGGTAGACATACGCATGTCGCTTCTTACTTTGGAATCGTCCGAACTAACTGAGCTCGCTGCCCAGGTCCGTAAAGACTACGAGGATCTTAAGGCTAAGGGCCTGAAATTGGACCTGACCCGCGGCAAGCCAGCCAAGGCGCAGCTGGACCTCTCCAATGATCTCCTCGCCCTGCCCGGACTGGGCCATTACACCGATGCGGCCGGAAACGACCTGCGTAACTACGGCAACCAAAAGGGCATCAAGGAACTGCGCGACATCTGGGGCAAGCTGACCAACATGGACCCGGAGCTGCTTGTAGCCGCAGACTCTTCCTCGCTGAACATCATGTTCGACCTGATTTCGTGGGCATTTCTCTTCGGCACCAATGACTCCGCGCAGCCGTGGAGCAAGGAAGAAAAGCTCAAGTGGATCTGCCCAGTGCCGGGCTATGACCGCCACTTTGCCATCACGGAGCAGTTCGGATTCGAACTGGTCACGGTGCCGATGGAGGAAGACGGGCCGGATGTAGAGGCCGTCGAAAAGCTGGTGGCGGACCCGACAGTCAAGGGCATGTGGGTCGTGCCGATGTTCGCTAACCCCACCGGCGCCGTGATTTCTGAGGACAAGGCCCGCCGGCTCGCCCGCATGCAGGCCGGCGCACCGGATTTCCGCATCGTGTGGGATAACGCCTATGCCGTGCATACTCTGACCGAGGACTTCCCGGAAATCCTGCCAATCCTGGACATCGCCGCGGAAGAAGGCAACCCGAACCGCTTCTGGGCCATGTCTTCCACCTCGAAAATTACCTTCGCGGGCGCGGGCGTGGGTTTCTTCGGCACCTCGGAGGATAACCTCGAGTGGTACCTAGAGCACGCCGGCATTCGTGGCATCGGCCCCAATAAGATCAACCAGCTGGCACACCACGAGTTCTTCGGCTCCGCAGAAGGGGTGCGCGCGGTGATGCGTCGCCACGCCGCGCTGATTAAGCCGAAGTTTGATGCGGTGCTGCGCATCCTGGAAAAGCGCCTTGGCGAGTACGAGGTGGCGCAGTGGACCAACCCGAAGGGCGGCTACTTCATCTCGCTCGACGTCGTCGATGGCACCGCCAACCGCGTCTGGGAGCTTGCGCGCGATGCCGGTATCCTGCTCACCCAGGCTGGCTCGGCCTTCCCTTATGGTCAGGACGATAATGACCGCAATATCCGCCTCGCCCCAACCCTGCCGCCGCAGGAGGAGGTCGAGGCCGCGATGGACGGCGTCGCTACCTGTGTGCTGCTTGCCGCCGTGGAGAAGCTGGGAGCCTAAAATCAACGCCGACGAGTCTGCCCTGTGGCTGAGCGAGATTATCCCGGCGCCGCTGGAGTTCCGCTACGTCGATGAACGTCGGCTTGGTCTTGCCGCGCTTGCCGACGCCCAATCGCTCGCCCTCACCACCACCTTCAACAACACCGACACCGGCCTGCAGAGCCAGGAGGACGGTACCGATGTGCGCTGCGAGCTGTTGACGGTGGCACGCACCGGGCAGCCTGAGGTGGCTGCCGCCATTAACGCTGCGGCCGATACTTTCGAAAAGGCCGACGGCCTGCTACCGGCGCAGCCGGGTGTAATGCTGCCGTCCATCCTCGACGTCCCAGACATCACCGTGCACCACGGCCTCTTCATTGCGCCGTACCTGTGGGGAGGGCAGACCCCGCAATTTCGCGAAGAGGGCCGCCTGACCCTCATCCTGCAGTTGGTCATGCTGACCGATTCGGAATATGCGTTTGGGGTAGAAGAGGGCGTCGGCAAGCTGCAAGGGGCAGTGGCCGAGCAGGGCATTGACCTGCTGGACTGGTCGCGCGAGGGTTAGCCGGTAGACTGGCTAACCGTGGCTTTATACCGGAAATATCGTCCAGCAACGTTCGCGGAGGTCGTGGGCCAAGAGCAGGTCACCGCACCGCTATCCGCCGCCCTTGATGCAGGGCGCATCAACCACGCCTACCTCTTTTCCGGCCCGCGCGGCTGCGGCAAGACCTCCTCGGCGCGAATTATGGCCCGTTCGCTCAATTGCGAGCACGGGCCGACCTCGACGCCGTGTGGCAAATGCGATTCCTGCGTCTCCCTGGCCCCGGGCGGCCCCGGAAACTTGGACGTGACGGAGCTTGACGCCGCCTCGCACAACGGTGTGGAGGATATGCGCGAGCTGCGCGACCGCGCCTACTATGCGCCGGCCGAATCGCGCTACCGCATTTTCATCATTGACGAGGCGCATATGATTTCGCCCTCCGGTGCCAACGCTTTGTTGAAAGTGGTAGAAGAGCCGCCGGAGCACGTCATTTTCATCTTCGCGACCACGGAGCCGGAAAAAATCATCGGCACCATTCGCTCGCGTACCCACCACTATCCTTTCCGCCTGCTCACCCCGCCGGCCATGAAAGGCTTGCTGCAGCGCACCGTGGAGTCCGAGGGCGTGCATGTCGAGGACGCCGTGTACCCCATGGTCATTGAGGCGGGCGGTGGTTCCCCGCGCGATACCTTGTCCTTGCTGGACCAGCTGCTAGCCGGCGCTGGACCCGATGGCCTGACCTATGACCTCGCGCGGCCGCTTTTGGGCGTCACTGATGTCTCGCTGCTTGACGACGCCATCGAAACCCTCGCCAACCAAGACAAACCCGGCCTCTTCGCCATGGTCGACCACGTCATCGAGGCCGGCCACGACCCGCGACGCTTCGCCATCGATCTGCTCGACCGCCTGCGCGATCTGATGATCCTGCAGGCCGTGCCGGGCGCCATCGAAGCCGGCCTCGTCTCTGCTCCTACGGACCGCGCTTCTGTGCTTACCGCCCAAGCGCAGCGTTTTTCCGGACCTCAGCTGACCTATCTTGCTTCTACGGTCAACGATCGCATCAGCGAACTCACCGGCGCGACCTCGCCGCGCCTGCTGTTGGAAATCATGTGCGCGCATCTGCTAATCGGCTCCACCGGCCCTTCCGCGGCTGCGCCCGCCCCCGCCCCCGCTCCCGGCGCAGCCGCCAACGCTGCCGCGGCCCCGTCTGCCCCGGCTGATCCCGCGACCCCTGCCGTCGCCGGTGCCCAAGACCCCCAGTCCGCTGCCGCCGCCATCATTGCGCGCCGCCGCGCCAAGTCCCAGGAGCAGCAGACTTCTAGCTCCACATCTGCATCCTCGTCCGCATCCGCATCCGCGCCTGCGTCCGCCGCCCAGCCGCAAGCTCCGTCCCCAACCGAGCAACCAGCCGCCGAGCCTGAGCCGCACAAGCCGCAGGCGCAGTCGCAGCAGGTTGAGCCTGCGGCGGAAGAGCAGCAGACGCAACTAGCGCAGCCGACGCAACAGGAGTCCGATGGCCCGTGGCAGCGCGAGCGGCAAATTCCGCAGGCAGAAGCGCCCGAGCGCCAGGCACAGCAGCCAGAGCCGCAACAAGCGCCGGAGGGGCGTCGCGAGCCATTAGAAAAGCCTGTGCCGGCCCGCGCAGCGGAATCCGCAAAGGAAACCGCGCCGGAAAATACGCCAGAAACCGTGGCGCAGCCCACGGCCGAGACCGCACAAGCGGCGGAGGAGCCGGCAGGCGACTTCGCAGCGGCCGTGAGGGAGAAGTGGGTGGCGTTGAGGGAGAGCGTCGGAAAGCGGAATAAGGTGGCCGAAATCATGCTGGCCGAAGCCCGCGTGCTTGGCTTCCGCGATGGCACCCTGACACTGGGGCACACCACCGGCGCACTGGCCGAGCGCATCAACGCACCCGCTAATAACTCCGTCATCGTGGAGGTGCTCAAAGAGGAGTTCCAGCGCGATGTGGCCGTGACCTGCGTGGTGGGTACCGACCCGAAAACTGCCGGCTTCGATGCCCCGCGGCCGCCGCAGCGCAAGGAAGCGTGGACGCCGAACCAGCCAGCGCGCGAGCCTGCCGACGACCAGGAGGCGGAGAGTAAGCAAGAACGCACGCCTGGGTGGCGCTCGCGCATCGCACGGGCGACGCAGGCCGCCAAGCAGCGCGATGAATCGCAGTTCAGCAACGGCGTGCCGCTGCCGCCCGAACCCGAGCCGGAGCCCGATGAGGTACCGCCCGAGGAACCGCCGGCCTATACCCGCGATGACGAAGAACGCGACATGATGGAGGCCGCGCAGTCCACCGGTGAAATGGATCATCGCAGCGCTACCGAGGTAGCGATGGAGCTATTGGAACGCGAGCTAGGCGCACGGCGTGCCTAAGCGACAACCACGGTACACTCGGGCGGTAGCGAAATTTAAAGTTGATTTAGAAAGGAAACACCATGGCTGACCAAGACCCAATGCAGCAGGCAAATGACATGAACGACCTCATCGCACAGGCCGCGCAGGTGCAGGCGGATCTGCAGAAGGCGCAGGAAGAAATCCTCGCCACCAACGTTGAGGGCCAGGCAGGCAACGGCCTGGTTAAGGTGACCATGACCGGCGGTGCGGAGCTCGTGGACCTACAGATCGATAAGTCCGTCGTGGATCCGGAGGACGTTGACACCCTGCAGGACCTCGTCATGGGCGCGTTCAAGGAGGCCCACGCTGCGGCCGGCCGCCTGGCGCAGGAAAAGATTGGCCCGCTGTCCCAAGGCATGGGCGGCCAGGGTGGCCCGTCTTTTGAGGATGTCTTCGGCGGCAACCAGTAGTCCGCGCGATACGATATAAGGCCGTTGCCCCGCGTTGGGGCCGCGGCCTTTTGCTGATTTTGGGAGTAATTGATGTTTGAAGGACCTCTGCAAGACCTCATCGACGAGTTTTCGCGCCTGCCGGGAATCGGCCCGAAGTCGGCGCAGCGCATCGCGTTTCACGTTTTGCACATGGAGCCCGAAGACATTGAGCGGCTGCAGAACGCGCTGGGCGCGGTGCGCGATGGCGTGACTTTCTGCCGGATCTGCTGCAATATTTCCCGTGAGGATGTCTGTCGCATCTGCATTAACTCGCAGCGCGACGCCTCTACCATCTGCGTGGTGGAGGAGCCGAAGGATATCCAGGTCATCGAGCGCACCGGCGAATATGAGGGCCGCTATCACGTTTTGGGTGGGGCGTTGGACCCGCTGGCGAATGTGGGCCCGCGCGATCTAAATATCTCCACGCTGTTGCAGCGCTTGGGCGGCGTGTTGCCGGACCGCGAGTTGGCAGATTCCACCCCCGAAGCCCCGCTTTACGACGCCACCCCCACCATCCACGAAGTAATCCTCGCCACCGACCCCAATACGGAGGGCGAGGCGACCGCCGCATACCTTGTGCGGCTTTTACGCGACTTCCCTGATTTGAAGATCACCAGATTGGCCTCCGGCATGCCGCTCGGAGGCGATCTGGAGTTCGTAGACGAGCTCACCTTGTCTCGTGCGCTCTCTGGCCGCCTAACCATTTAGCACCCTGAGCGCCTCGGCTAGTAGCGGGCGAGCGCAAAACTACGGCACCGCGGCCGTGGGCCCGGTTCGCGCGCGGCCGGTGAACACCGGCGGCCCAGGAGCCCGTGCTTTGGTGCCCGTCGCAAAATTTCTATTTTTGTCATTGCTATCCTTGTCAGCATGGTGTCTAACAGGCGGTAGCCAGGCGATTCGGCCACGAATGCGCGCCATCCGGCCGCGACCCGGAAGTCCATTGATGGAGTTGTGATAAGGGCACAGCAGCGCCATATTTTCGGGGTGGGTCAGGCCACCGCGGGAGTATTCCAGGAGGTGGTGGGCTTGGCATTCGGAGGCGGGGCGTCGGCAAGCGGGCCAGGCGCACCGGGCGCCTTCGGCCTCGAGCATGCGGCGCTGCTTTGGGGAGGCCTGCCGGGTGCGGTAGAGGTTGACCGGGCCGCGCTCGGGGTGGATGAGCGTAAAAAGGCCGGCACCAGCTAGCGTGCGGCGGACCAACTCGGCACCGCTGATAGTGGCACCGTTGGTCATAGCGAGGCGGATGTCATCGCCGTCGCCGGTCAGGATTTTCAGGTAATCCGGCAGTTCGATGATGACATTGGTGGTCACGGTAGCGGGCGCGGCGGCGCGGGAACCGGTGAGCCAGGCCAGCGGGTCGGATTTGGCGGCGGCCCAGATATCGGCCATTTCTGCGGCGGGGCCGGTGAAACTCAGGGTGGTTTTCTCGCCGTGCATAATCCGGCGGCCGCCGTCTTCGCGCTCGGGCGGTGGGTTGAGTTCGCGCAGTAGCCGGGTAGCCGCGCGCGAAATCTGCGCGGTGGTGCCTGCAGTAGCGCAGAGCTTCTCGCGGAATTGCCAGCGTTTGGTGGGCTCGCTAATGCCGCGCGAGCGGCGGGCGATAAGCGCGAGGGTCTCTAGGCTGTGTTGATTGCGGCGTGCGGCGGCCAGTGCGCGGGATTGGTAGCGCGAGTGGCTGGTGGGCGAGAGGAAGGCCGCGGCGGTGCGGCGCACCATGCGCGCTTGGTCCGCGGGCAGAGGTAGGCTGGAGGCGGCGTGGGCCTCTTCGAGAAGGTCCACGCCGCGCTTAGCGATGTCGCCCAGCTGCTCCAATAACGTCATGCCCCGCAGCCTAAGTGCGGGAGCAGGTAGCTACAAGGGGCGGCGGCCGGGCCTGTGGATAACTCGGGGGGTTAGGGCTGTCCGGTGAAGTTATCCACAGGTTTGGACCTATCTCTGGGAGCGCGGGGGCTCGGAGGCGTTGAAACGTTCGACGCGCAGACGGTCGACGGCCGGAATATCGAGTGGTTCGAGGTCCGCGAAGGCCACGCCCATCGCCTGGGCGAGGAGGAGATCGGCCAACTGCGGGTTACGGGCCAGCGCCGGTCCGTGCATATAGGTGGCGATGACGCTTCCTTGGACTGCGCCTTCGAAGGTGCGCTGGGTGGAGCCGTCGCTGAGGTCAGCGGTGGCGGCCTGGTCGGCATTGCCATTGCCGCGGGTGAGCGTACCGAGAGGCTGCGCGGAGGGGCCAAGGATGGTGGCACCCAGGTGGTTTTCAAAGCCCGTGAGCGGCTCGGTGAGGTCCGCGGTAACACCGGCGCGGGTGGGCTCGGAGGCAACCTCGCCGATGGCGCGGTCCTGCATGCCGGCCGTGGTGGCATCGAGTAGCCCGACGCCGTCGATGATGCGACCGGAGGCGCGGAAGGACTCGCCCAAGACCTGCAAGCCAGCACAAATGGCGAAGATGGGGCGGCCGGCGTTAGCGGCGCGGCTGAGGCCGCCGTCAGCGATGAGGTGGTCCGCGGCTAGGATTTGCGCGGTATCTTCGCCGCCGCCGAGGGTGTAGATATCCAGTGTCTCAGGCACGGGTTCGCCCAAGCGGATCGGGTGAATCTCCGCTTCGAAGCCGCGCATGCGGGCGCGCTGCCGCAGGACGAGGGCGTTGCCGTCGTCGCCGTAGGTACCGAGGACGTCGGGAAGCACTAGGCCGATATTAAGCATTGGTGGCCTCCTTGGAAAGCGCCTTCTTCAAATCGCGGAAGGCGGTGTAGTTGGCGAGGACCTCGATGCGACCCTCCGGGCAGGCGGCGAGCGCATCTAGCGGATCCGGGATGAGCTCGTGGGAGATATCGGCATAGACTAGGCGCACTGCCAGGTCGGTGCCGCGCTCGCCGGCGGCCTTGACGCTTAGGCCATTGAAGCCTTCGAATTTCACGTCCCACAGCCAGGACATGTCGATGCCATCGGCTACCTGGCCGTTGGTGGCGATGACTAGGCCATCGGCGCTGCGATCCACCATGGACAGCGCTTCTTGCCAGCCGGCCGGGTTCTTGGCCAGCAGGAGTCGAATCTCGCGGCCGCGCCAGTGGATGGTGGAGTAGCGGCCGGCGACATCATCGATGCTCTCGGCGGCTGCAATGGCTTTGTCGAGGTCCACGCCAAAGCCTGCGACGGCGGCAGCGATGGCTTGGGCAGCGTTGCCCCGGTTGGCACGGCCAGGCAGTGCCAGGTTCAGTGGACGCTTGGCAGTGGGGGTGATGATGCCATGCTTATCGACGCCCCAGGTAGGCTGTGGCCGGCGGAATTCGCGGCCATCGGCAAGCGGCTTGACGGCGTACCAGTCATCTTCGGTGCGCACGACGTGCCCGCCGGTGCGCGGGCAGGTAACGGAGTCGCCGAGCCAGCCGGCACCGGCCGAGACCCAAATGACATTCTTGGCGTCATAAGCCACGGAGGTCATGAGCACGTCGTCACAGTTGGCAATGACGAGCATGTCTGGGTGGGCCTCGACAGCGCCACGCAGAGCGCGTTCGATCTTGTTGATCTCGCCCACGCGGTCGAGCTGGTCGCGGGTGAGGTTGAGCAGAACCAGCGCCTGCGGGTTCAGATTATCGGCTACGTGGGGCACGTGGAGCTCGTCTACCTCGAGTACGAGGTGGGAGGCGTCCTTACCGGCCATGAGTGCGGAGATGATGCCGGCATCCATGTTGTCACCGCCGTCGTTGGTGGCTACGGTGTGCTCGGCGCGGACTGCGGCGGCCAGCATGCGGGTGGTGGTGGACTTGCCGTTGGTGCCGGTAACCAGTACGGCCGGGCGCCCACCGCCCAGGTTGGTCATGATGGAAGGATCAATGGCATTGGCGATTAGACCACCGATCATTCCGCCGGCGCCACGGCCGGTGGCGCGGGAAGCGGTGGTAGCCAGCTTCGCGGCGGTAGTGGCGGTGGTGGTGCGCAACTTCCTCAGCGCACCCGGGACTCTAAAACTCATGTCCCCTAGGGTAGTCGTGCGGGCGGCTTAGTCGTTCTTTTTCCCCGCCGAGCCGCCAGAATTTCGTCGTCCTCTGCCGCGGCCACCACGGCCGCCGCGGCGTCGGCGACGCTTGTGGTTCTTGCCGCCGCCTTTTCTGTTGTTCTGGGGCGAGGGTTGGGACCGCGGCGCCGGCTTGGAGGATTCGGGTTCGGACTCGGCGTCTTCGATGCGCGTGAGGGCATCAAGAAATGCGGCATCCGACATCAGCGGGATGCCTTTGCGGTGGGCATGCATGGGTTTTCCCACCAGGTCAGTGGTCACATTGCACACGACCAGCGAGGATTCGCGGGTGAGTTTCTCGGAATAATTGAGCTCTTCGCGCATTAGTGCGGCGATGATGGTGTCCGGATCCTCGAGGATTTCCGGGGCGACTACGATTTCCATGCCGCGGCGCAGCTCCTTGCCGGGCTCGTATTTGCCGGGGTTGTGGTGCTGGACGGGGGCCTCGGCGGCGTCGACGCGCACGTGGGAGCGCTGTAGGCCGAAGCGGTCGGCGCGCACGTCCTCCGGCGCATAGCTGCGCACCGTGCCGCCTTGCTGCTTGCGGTAGAGCGCGATGAGTAGTTCGGTTTCCGCGCGCGAGGTCTCGGGTTCGGGCCGGCCGGCGCGCTCCACCGAGGCCTTGGGCGAAGCGTCCAAGCCGCTCTGCTTGGCGACGCCCCCCAAGCGCACATCATTCGACCGCACCTGCTGCGCATAGGAGGTGGCCAAGGTATCGATGATGCGAACGGGGGTGGGGACATGTCCGACCTTCTGGCGGCGCCGGCGGTTTTTATTGCGGCCGCGGTTGCGCGCGCGATTTTGGCGGGCGGCGGCCATCATGGCGCGGCGGGCCTCAGCGACAAGAAAACCCCAGGTGTAGGGGAGATCGTGGACGATGAGCGTGCGGCCGTCGAGAAGCTTATCCAGCGATTTAAGGATCTTGCCAAAAGCTGGCGCCTGTTCAATATCGGTGATGCTCAGCCCGTGTAGGTGGCGCGGACCGGCATCGATATCGGGCTTGAGGACGGCGTGGAATTGCTGGCCTTGATCGCCGGCGTCGTTGAAAGCAATGGCGTCGATAGTAACGATGCGTCCGGTGCTGGGGTGAATGCCGGTGGTCTGGATGGTCAGGGCCACATAGGGAAAGTCCGCTGCCGCGTGGGGCGAGTCGGACTGCTGTGGCTGTTGCTGGGCCCGTGGGTGCGGTTTCGGCTTCGGTGTCGGCTTGGGCTTCGGGACGTCTGGCTCTCCGGAAGGACGGACCGCGCGGCGCTGCTTAGAATGGCGCTGTTCCGTGCCTGGTTTGGGTGCTGAAAACCTGGCCGCATGGCGCGAAGCTACCGTCGCGGGTGACGGCGCTGGGGCCGACGCCGACGGGTGCTGCGGAGAGGGGCCAGGTTTGTTGTTCATTAAACTCAGTCTAGTATCCCGCATTTCGTGCAGGGGGACAGGGCGCGCCGCTTAATCTTCCACAACGATGACAATGACGTCCGGCGGGGTTGTCTGTTCCTCAGGCTCTTCAGGGCGCCCCGGCGTCTCTGGCTGCTGCGGTTCTGCCGGCTCCTCCGGCTCTGCCGGCTTTTCTGGTTCGAGTGATCGTTCCGGGCCATCCGGCGCGCTGCGGTCTGTCGTGGGCAGTGCCGGTTCGGCCTCCGGTTCTGGTTCCGGGGTAGGCGCGAGTTCTGAGCCAGGGATCGTCGTCGTTGGGGCAGTAGTTTCCGGCTCTGGCTCTGGCGTTGGCTCGAGTTCGGAACCCGGGATAGTGGTGCTTGGCACGGTGGCATCCGGCGTCGGCTCAGCCTGGGGCTCCGAGGTTAGCAACGAAGACGTCGTTGTAGGCGCAGTCGGCTCCGAAGGCGTTGGTTCCGAGGACTCTGGTTCGGGCAGTGCCGTCTGCTTATCCGTCGAGGTGGCGGCGGTGGTTTCAGGTGCTGTCGTCTCAGACGTCGTCTTTTCCGAGCCAGGCGTACTGGAAGTAGGTAGGTCGGACGGTTCGGCAGGTTCCTTCGCCGCTAGCTGCGGCGCCGGCTCAGAGCTGGAGGATGGCGCCGAGGCCGGGGTCGATTCGACGTTATTAGACGCAGCGGCAGCAGCGGCAGTGGCTGCGGCGGAGGCGGCACGGGAAATTGCCTGGGAATCAATGCCCTGGTGCTCGCCACGGTGTTCGCCGCGGTGCTTGCCGTGGTGGCCTGCGGCAGGGGCCTTGGCACGGTCGGCATGAGGTGCGTGCATCGGCTGCGACGGCTTAGACGGCTGCGGCGCGGAGGCGTCGGCAAGCGGGCGCTGGGCCGAGGACGTCGCGCGGGATGGCGCGGCGGTACCGCTGGTGGGGTCGGCATCGTGGAGGCGGGGCGTAGCGGGGTGCGCGGGGCGCTTGGGGCCAGTGCCATCGAAATGGGAAGAATCGAGACCGGAGTGGTTGTCTTCCGGGGCGGGCGCGGTGGAATGGGTGTGGGTGTCGGAAAGAGCTTCATCCTCGCTTAGCAGGTTGGTAGCCACGGTGGCGCCGCCACCCACAAGCACGGCGACGCCGGCTGCAGCCAACAGGTTCGAGGTCACAGCGCCGGAAGCTCCGGCAGCACCGGCGGCGGAGGTGACGCTAAAGCCACTCGGTGCGGAGACACCAGCGAGGCCACGGGGCGCAGCGGATGCTGCCTGTGCGCGGGCTGCGGTAGCAGCGGATATGACGGCGGTGCCACCGGCGACCACTCCCAAAACCAAGCCGGTGTGGTGCCGATTGGCGGCGTTGTGCGCATAAATGGTGAGTGCGGGGCGGTCATCGGCGTTGTAGCGGAAGTAGCCGTGAGCAATGGCGAGGCGGCCGGTCTTGGTGCAGTCGAGCACGGCGGGGGCAATCTCGCGGGCGGCTTCCCTGGGAAGGGAGCCTAAATAGGTGCTATTTATATAGACATCAACGGTATTGCGGCGCAGGAAACCGCGGGTGCGCAAAGTAACGAGGTAGTGCTCGTCGGTTTGCGGAAAGGCAGTGACGTCCTTGGAAAACTCCGTCATCGTGGCCGCAGCCTCGCCCGGCAGCATGGCCCAGCGCTGTGCCGGTGGGTTATTAGCGGGGATGCACAGGTGCGGTGCCGGCAGGAGCAGGTTGAGCGTGGGCCATTCTTCGCCGGAGGCATCCGTCATGCTCACATGAGCGGTGGCGCGTGGGCGTAGGCCGGCGCTAAGAACCCAGTCAAAGAGTGCGTAGGCCTGGGAATCGGCGGCGCTGAGGTGGCCGACGAGGGTGTCGCCAATCCGGACCGCGAAGCCTTTCTGGGCGGTGCGGGGGCCGAGCTCCGCGGAAAGGTAGCCGTCTTCCGCGGCGGTGGACTCAAGCAATTCGCTGAAAACTTCTGGCGGAACATCCCCGATGGGCAGATTATGGATCGCGCCGAAGCCGTGGTCAGGGACCACGTAGGTGGCGGAATCCAGCGAAGTCATGAGAGCCTTTCGATACGAGGGAATGGTAACACCGTATTTTAGGCCCTGCCTTGGGCTTTTCCAATTTCCCCGACCGGTGAACAAGGGTTGATATCCTGCCCAAAAGTTTCTACAGAAGAAAAATGAGTACGGCGATAAGTGCTGCAATCACCAATAGGGCAATGAGGGCAGGTGCCCATCGCCCGGGGGGCGCGGGTGCATCGTTGCTCACGGCGCGAAAGCTTGTGGTTTCGAAGGTTTCTGTGGAGGAGGGGGAGGTAGGGGTGGCGTCGGCAAGCGAGGCTTCCTCCGAATCTGGCAGCGGCTCCCCCGCGTAGATGCTGAGTACGCGGCCGGTGCTGCGCGGCGCATGGTAGGCGTGGGCCAGGGTTGTGCCCTGCTTGGCGACGTCCACCCCTTCCAGCCGCCCCACCCACCGTGGGCCTAAATAGGCATCGGCGCCGGAACCGGTGGTGCTGGGCGAGAGCGTAACCAAAAGGTGCATGCGGGCCTGGGCGGGAATATCCAGATCCGCGGGCAGATCGGTGATGTCTATGGGCGGGGCATAGCCCAGCATTGTCCACGGACCAGCTGGCGGGTTATTGGCGGGAAGGCACAGGCCCGGCCGAGGCAGGAGTAGTGCCAGGGAGTCATCGGGCTGTGGTGCGGCGGTGGCTGCAGGGGTGAGCCCGGCGCGAAAGAGCAGATCTAATTCGGGATACTCGGCGCGGTCGGCGCTGGTGATGTGCCCGAGGACGGAGTCAGCGCGCACCTCCAAGCCGCCGTCCGGGCGGGGTGACAGGGTGACGGTGAACTCTCGGTTTTCCTTCGTCTGCGCACCATAGATGGGCAGGGCCTGCACGGCGCCCAAACCGCGGTGTGGAATGAGGTAGGTAGAAGAAGGCATACCCACCCTTCTACCACGCCGGGGAGCCGGGCCGGCGGGCAGGCTCGGGCAGGCTTAGGCCAAGGCGCGGTTGACGGCGGAATTAATCGCGTTGATGGATGCCCGCGTGGTGGACCCAGCGATGCCGGCACCCCAGACCTTGTTCTGGTTGACGTCGGCGGCGATATAGCAGGCGGCCTCGGCGTCGTCACCGGCGGAGCGGGATTGCTGGGAGTATTCCATGACCTCGAAGTCGATACCCAGGGATTCCAGTGCGTTGGCATACGCAGCAATGGGGCCGTTACCGGTGCCCGAGACGGTGGATTTTTCCCCATGGAAAGACACGGTGGCGGTCACGGATGCGTCTCCGTCTTCTGTGGGGGCATTGTCCATATGGAAAGACTCCAGGGCCAGCGGAGTCTCGCGGTCCAAAAACTCGGTGGCGAAGATATCCCACATATTTTTGGAATTGACCTCGCCGCCTTCGGAGTCGGTGATTTCCTGGACCACGGTGGAAAAT
The DNA here is from genome assembly GCF_027570195.1 of Corynebacterium yonathiae. GTDB lineage: Bacteria > Actinomycetota > Actinomycetes > Mycobacteriales > Mycobacteriaceae > Corynebacterium > Corynebacterium yonathiae. The sequence goes on along the minus strand of NZ_JAKMUZ010000020.1, from coordinate 12,625 downwards.
TCCGCTTGCATGGCGCGAGGCATATTGATGCCGTGATCGGTCTTCATGATGTAGGCAACGCCACCCTTGCCGGACTGGGAGTTGACGCGGATGACCGCCTGGTAATCGCGGCCCACGTCCTTCGGATCGATGGGCAGGTAGGGAACCTCCCAGATGGCCTCGCGCAGTTCTTCCCAAGAGACCTCGGTATTATTCGCGCCCGGGCGAATGGTGGCCGCCAGCGCATCCAGTCCCTTGTTGATGGCGTCCTGGTGGGAACCCGAAAAGGCAGTAAAGACCAATTCGCCGCCATAGGGATGGCGCTCCGGCACGCGCAGCTGGTTGCAATATTCGACGGTCTCGCGGATCTGTGGCAGATCAGAAAAGTCGATCTGTGGGTCCACTCCTTGGGTAAGCATGTTCAGACCCAGGGTGATGAGATCGACGTTGCCGGTGCGCTCGCCGTTGCCAAAGAGACAGCCCTCGATACGATCCGCGCCGGCCATAAAGCCCAGCTCGGCGGCGGCGATTCCCTCGCCGCGGTCATTGTGTGGGTGCAGCGAGAGCAAGATATCCTCGCGGCGGGACAAGTTGCGGTGCATCCACTCGATGGAGTCGGCGTAGATATTGGGCGAGATCATTTCCACGGTGGACGGCAGGTTGATGATCATCGGGTTATCCGGCGAGGGGTCCATGATCTCTACTACCTCATCGCAGACCTCGCGGGCGAAATCCAGCTCGGTGCCGGTGAAGGACTCGGGGGAGTATTCCCAGCGCCACGCGGTATCCGGATAGTCGGCCGCGATGGACTTGATGAGTGCGGCGGCATCGGTAGCCAGCTTTTTAATGGCAGGCTTATCCTTGCGGAAGACCACGCGACGCTGCAGTTTCGAAGTGGAATTATAAAAGTGCACGATGACCTTCTTGGCGCCTTCGCAGGCCTCAAAAGTGCGGCGGATGAGGTGCTCGCGGGCTTGGACTAGCACCTGGATGGTGACATCATCGGGAATCTTATTGCCCTCGATGATTTCGCGGACGAAGTTGAAATCGGTTTGAGAAGCGGACGGGAAGCCAACCTCGATTTCCTTGTAACCCATCTTGACCAGCAGGTCAAACATGCGGTGCTTGCGCTCTGGGCTCATGGGATCAATCAGCGCTTGGTTGCCATCGCGCAGATCCACCGCGCACCACTGGGGGGCGTGGGTGATTTTCTTGCTGGGCCAGGTGCGGTCCGGCAGGTCGATGTCTTCTACCTCCACGGCGAAGGGCTGGTAGCGCTCGTAGGGCATGGCGGATCCGCGTTGCTTATTCCATGCGGGCTGGCCTTCGCGGCGTGGGCCGGTGGGGGTGGTGATATCGCGCGGGGCGCTGATGAAAGAGTCAGTGGGGGACATGGTGGTGCGGTTTCCTTGTCTGTGGTGTCTGTGGGAGACGGCCAGCTGGGCTTGGGAGCCGGACTCCGCGACGGGCCGCTGGCCAGTGCTTAGGCCGAAATCCCGCCGCGGCAGATAAGGAGTAGGTCAATCCGCTGTGTCATACCGGTCACACTACAGGCTCTCTCACTGTGTGGCAAGAAATTTCATTCAATGAGAAATGGTGGCGGTGGGGTACTATGCCTGTCGTGTCGAAATCCCGCCATGCTGCACTTAACTCACCATCCCTGCTGCGCTCCTTGTGGGCTCCTGCCGCACTCGTCGCGCTCATCGGCGCTGCACTGCGCGTAGGCGTGCTCGCGGCCGTGGCCGCTGCGCAGGACGATAAGCTCTGGGGGCTGCTCAATAAGTGGGACGCCAAGCACTATGTAGAAATCGCCCGCGGTGGGTACTTCGGCGCGGATATCTCTACGGACGGGCCGGTCCATGAGACGACCATGGCCTTTTTTCCGGGGTTTCCTTTCCTGGTGCGTGGGGTAAGCAGCATCCTAGGGACCGGCGAGGCCGGTACGGCCATTGCACTCAATGTGCTCTTTAGCATCGCGCTGGCTGCCGGTGTGATGGCCTTGGCTGCGCACATGGGCATGGGTAAGTGGGCCCAAGTGCTCAGCGCAGTGGTAGTGACCAGCGCGCCGATGTCCATAGTATTTTCCATGCCGTATACCGAGGCGCTTTTTGGAGCGCTTGCCATCTGGGTAGTGGTGGCGCTGGTGGGCGAGCGTTGGTGGGCCGCTGCAGCGTATATTTTTGTGGCCGGGCTGGTGCGCCTTACCGCGGTAGACCTCGTTGCGGTCTTTGCTCTTATGGTGCTGTTGCGGGCGCGAAAGGACTGGCGGGTCTGGGCCGCGGTGGCGTTTTCTGTTGTTCCGCTGGTGGGGTACTTGTGGTGGTCAAGCAGTCACCTGACAGAGGTCGGTGGCTACTTTGGTATCCAAAAGGAGCATTGGAATTCCGGCTTCGATGGCGGCAAAGCGACGGTTATCTGGCTATGGGAGACGCTTACCGGGGCCACCAACGGTGGCTACCTGCTCAGCGCTGGAGTAATGATTGCCGCTCCCATATGCTTGGTGCTAGCGTGGCGCCGCCTGCCGCTAGCGGCCTGGTTATTCTCTGCGGTGCTGATGGCGAATGTGCTGCTTTCTGATGGCATCATGCACTCGCGGCCTCGGCTGCTCCTGCCGGCGGTGATTGTGTTGTTGCCGTGGGTGAAAAAGGGGGCGTCGGCAAGCGTGGCGGTTATTGCCTGGGCCCTGTTCGGTGCGTGGTTTTCCGCCTATATGCTCGGCGTATTCGAGTGGGCCATTTAGGTGCGCTGGCTTATGGGGCTGCGGGAGAGCACGATGGTGGAAAGTATCATGACGGTAAGGGCGATGAGCATGATGGTCCAACCGACGGCCGTGTCGATGAGGAATTTCTCTCCCAGCACCATATAGCCCAAACCAAAGGCCACAATGGGCTCAAAGATGGTCATGGCCGGCAAGGAGTGGGCCAGGGGGCCGGCGTTGAAGGAATATTGCTGCACCACCGTGCCGGTGAGCGCGAGGCCGATGAGGCCATAGAACTGCCAGCTTGCCAGCAACGTGGTGAGGCCTTCGTGGGTGAAAATATCCACCACGGCCTTCGAAAGCAGAGCGACGAAGCCGTAGATAACGCCGCAGGCCGTGCCCAAGGCTAAAGGCCGCTGCTCCGGTAGCTTCGTGGCTGCTGCGCCCAAGATTGCGAGGGTGACCAACCCCACGAGGAGTGCTGGCCACCAATCACTCCACTCTGGGCGAGGGTTGCCGGCAACCGGCCGACCGTAAACGACCATGATGCCCACCGCGATGGTCAGCGCAATAGACCAGAAAACTTCGTGAAAGGGCATTTTGCGGCCGGAATACCAGGCCGAAAGCGGCAGGGTAAACATCAAGGACAGCACCAAGATGGGCTGGACTACCAGCAAGGTGCCAAAGCCGAGCGCAATAACCTGCAGGCCGTAGGCACCAATGGCGGCAGCGGTGCCTACCCACCATAAGGGGTTGGACATGGCGGCGCGCATGACCGAATCATCGGCGTCGAGGGCAATGCGGTGGCGGATGACCGTCCCCCAAGCAACCGTCAGCGCGGATGCGAGCGCGAAAAAGATGGCGAGAAGGTTGCTTAACACCCGCTCAACGGTAGTAAAGATTCCTGTTATATGCATATTCTCCGCTGCATGGCGTGTGTTTCTATCCGTGGGGGTGGCTAGCGTATGGTCCGCTTCATGCTAGAGGCGTGTGAATAAAAAGCAGGCATTGTCTAGGAATTATGATGAGGACTAGGCCCCTGCGGGGTAGCATGGGTATTTGACTAATGATCGACAGGTATTTCAGGGCGCGCACATGCGGGCGCCGGGGATGCCTTAAAAGACGAAAGGCGGCATCTTTACCGTGGCCCTGATCGTGCAAAAATATGGCGGCTCATCCCTCGAATCCGCAGACCGCATCCGCGCCGTTGCGGAGCGCATCGTGGCCACCAAAAAGCAGGGCAACGACGTAGTTGTGGTGTGCTCCGCCATGGGCGATACCACTGATGAGCTGCTCGACCTCGCCGCCCAGGTCAACCCCGTGCCGCCACGGCGAGAAATGGACATGCTGCTTACAGCGGGCGAGCGCATCTCCAATGCGTTGGTGGCTATGGCCGTGGAATCCTTAGGCGCCCAGGCCCAGTCCTTTACCGGTTCCCAGGCCGGCGTGCTCACTACCGAGCGCCACGGTAATGCCCGCATCGTGGACGTTACTCCAGGGCGCCTGACCGAGGCTTTGGACGAAGGCAAGATTTGTATTGTGGCCGGTTTCCAAGGCGTTAATAAGGAATCGCGCGATGTCACTACCTTGGGTCGCGGTGGCTCCGATACCACCGCGGTAGCCCTTGCTGCGGCGCTGAATGCGGATGTGTGTGAGATTTATTCTGACGTCGACGGCGTCTACACCGCAGATCCGCGCATCGTCCCAGACGCACAGAAGCTAGACAAGCTCTCTTTCGAGGAGATGTTGGAGATGGCCGCGGTAGGTTCCAAGATTTTGGTCCTGCGCAGCGTGGAGTACGCCCGCGCATTCAATGTACCCTTGCGAGTTCGCTCGTCTTATTCAAATGACCCCGGCACCCTAGTTACCGGATCGATGGAGGATATCCCCGTGGAAGAAGCAGTACTAACTGGTGTAGCTACCGATAAGTCCGAAGCAAAGGTCACCGTCCTAGGCATCCCAGACCGCCCGGGGGAGGCTGCGAAGGTCTTTCGCGTCATTGCCGATGCAGAGATCAATATCGACATGGTCTTGCAAAATGTCTCCTCCCTGGAGGACGGCACCACCGATATCACTTTCACCTGCCCGCGTGCGGACGGCCCGCGAGCCATGGAGCTTTTGAGCAAATTGAAGTCTGAGGGTGGCTGGGCCAATGTGCTTTACGACGACCAGGTGGGCAAGGTTTCCCTCGTCGGCGCTGGCATGAAATCCCACCCGGGCGTGACCGCTGAGTTCACCGAGGCCCTGCGCGACGTGGATGTCAATATGGAGCTTATTTCCACCTCCGAAATCCGCATCTCCGTGCTCACGCGCGAGGCTGACCTGGATAAGGCCGCCCGTGCGCTGCACGAGAAATTCCAGCTCGGTGGCGAAGATGAGGCCACGGTTTATGCTGGAACCGGACGTTAAACACCCAAAAGCAACTACAGAGGATTTATTGTCATGACCACTGTTGCAGTCGTAGGCGCTACAGGCCAGGTTGGCCGCGTTATGCGCTCCATCTTGGAAGAACGCAATTTCCCGGCGGATAAGGTGCGTTTTTTCGCCTCTTCCCGCTCCGCTGGAACCGAGCTGGAATTCCGCGGCGAGCAGATTACCGTAGAGGACCTTGCCGAGGTCACTGAGCAATCAGTTGCCGATGTTGATATCGCCTTATTCTCCGCCGGTGGTTCCACCTCCAAGCAATGGGCCCCAGTATTCGCCGCGGCTGGTGCGACCGTGGTGGATAACTCCTCGGCATACCGCAAGGACCCAGAGGTTCCCCTCATCGTGTCCGAGGTTAATCCGCAGGAAGCCAAAAACACCCCCAAGGGAATCATTGCGAATCCAAACTGCACCACCATGGCTGCCATGCCGGTGCTCAAGGTCCTCCATGAGGCCGCGGGCCTCAATAAGCTGCATGTCTCCTCTTACCAGGCGGTCTCCGGCTCCGGCCTGGCCGGCGTGCAGGCGCTGGCAGCGCAGGTCTATTCCATCGGCGAGCACAGTGTGGACCTGGTCCACGATGGCTCCGCACTCAATGACGAGGACTTTGGCCCATACGTCGCTCCCATCGCCTATAACGCCCTGCCGCTGGCAGGCAATCTCGTTGATGACGGTTCCTTAGAGACCGATGAGGAGCAAAAGCTGCGCAACGAGTCCCGCAAGATCCTAGATATTCCGGAGCTGAAGGTTGCAGGTACCTGCGTGCGTATTCCGGTATTCACTGGCCATACCCTGACCATCCACGCCGAATTCGATAAGGCAATCACCCCGGAGCAGGCCACCGAGCTTTTGAGCGGCGCCCCAGGCGTTAAGCTTGCCGACGTCCCCACTCCGCTCGCCGCCACCGGCATCGACGAATCCTTGGTGGGCCGCATCCGCCAAGACCAGACGGTGGACGATAACAAGGGCCTTGTCCTCGTTGTCGCCGGCGATAACCTGCGCAAGGGTGCCGCGCTTAACACCATCCAGATTGCAGAGCTGCTCGTCTAAGCAGGCGCCGCGTCGCCGCAGGTTGCACTAAAAGCTCGGCGCCCTCCTTCCTCGTTACGGGATAAGGAGGGCGCCGAGCTTTTGGGTTGTGTGCCTTAGGCGAGGAGGCTAGTCCTCAGAGACCGGCTTCGCGGTGCCAGTAGCCTTGCCGCTATCAGCGGCAGAACCCTTCTTGCCAAAGTCAAGGTCGCTATCGGAGGACGGAACCTCCGGCTTCGTGTGCTGCACGTAGGTCACGGATGGCTCCGGATCTTCACGGTCGTAATCAAGATCGTCATCGTTTTCGAGCTCTTCGTGGATCTCTTCTGCGATATTGGTGACGAACTCGGTGGTTTCCATATTGGATGCCGCAGCCAGCTTGCGCAGCTCGCGCTCATTCTTCTTGGTAAAGCGCTTGCGCGGATCCAGGCGGCGGGAAACCAGCTCGTGTGCGCGCATGCGGCGGTCGGACTCATCGGCCAGCTTGCTGCCGTTCTTGATGCGGTTGAAGACCATCACCGCGATCATCAGCAGGCCCAAGTAACCCAAGATCGGGTAGACATTGCTGACCAGCGTCTGGAAGCCCACGAAGGACAGGACGAAGCCGACGATGCAGCAAACAGCGTAGACAGGGTAGAAGCGCTTAGGGTTATTGCGGGTCAAGCGCTTGCCCAGCGCGTAGAACATGCCGATAGCGGTATTAAAGACCATGCCGTAAATAACAAAGGTCATGAGCACACCCAGTACCGGGTGGATGCCCGTGATTAATGCCAGCACCGGCAGATCTTGACCGTTGACGTCCTTAGCTTCGAAGAACAGGGCGAAGACCAGCAGGGCCAATAGGATGAGGTAGAGCAGGCCACCGATGAGGCCACCAATGCCCACTGCACGGTTATCCAGGAAGTTACCGCCAATGACGATGGACATGGATACTGCAGTCATCACGTTTAGGCCGGTGTAGTTCAGCGCGGATAGCCACCAGTTGGGCAGCGAGGTATCTACATTATTAACCGCCCAGTCATTCATGGCGGAGAAGTCTACGTCCGCGTTCACAATGGTATAGCCGGTGGCAAGCACCACGAAGATGATGATGAACGGGGTGATGGTACCAATGACCGCGGTCACGCGGTCAACATCCATCAGGCCGACGAGCAGCACCAGAATCAGCATCGCGGTGGCGCCTACCCATACAGGTATGGACGGGAACTGCTGATTGATATTAGAACCACCGCCGGCGAACATGACGAAGCCGATGGCGAACAGGGTCACCAGGGTGGACCAGTCCAAAATCTTGGCGGTAAACGGCGATGCGACCTTGTCGTAGACAGCGGTATGTTCCTCGGCCTGGAAATACGAGCCGAGCTGCAGGATGGACACGCCGGTGATCATCATCAAGCCAGCGGCTAGGGCGATGCCCCACAAGCCCCACTTGCCAAAGGCCACGAAGAACTGCATAGCTTCTTGGCCAGAAGCGAAACCCGCGCCCACGACGACGCCGATAAACGCCATGGAAATTCCGATTGCGCGTTTTAACATGAAAGGGAGAAACTCTCTTACTCACACGCGCCGGGCCCGGCATTGGGATCGCGCGGGCCCGGATCGACGGTCGATTTATCACGTGTGTACAGATCTAATAAACCACACATTGGACAAATACTTCGGGCAAGAATCGCCCTAATTGTGGCCTCCTTCACCCAGCGTCTGGTGCTCAATCTGCAGCTAAATGCCAAAAACTGGGGCTCTTGGGGTGCAAGGTAACCAGAACGTAACAATTTGCAGGTGAAATTATCTCGCCGCCTCAAGGGGCCGGTATGGGGGTATTAACCTGTCCCTGCGATCAGATCCTTGCGGGCGCGCGCGACGCGGGAGCGGATAGTACCTACCCGCACGCCAGCAATCTTGGCCGCCTCCTCGTACGTGTAGCCCAGCACCTGGGTGAGGATGAGAGCTTCGCGGCGGTCTTCCGGCAGGGCGTCGATAAGAGCGCGGGCGTCTATCCACTCGCTCCACGCTGCGGAATTTTCCGGCGATGCTCCCATTGCATCTTCATATTCAGTGACAGATTTGCGTGGCCGGGCCATATCGTGGCGAATATTATCCACCCATACGCGCCGCGCCAGGGAGAGTAGCCACGTGCGTGCAGAGGACCGCGCAGCAAAGCGCGGCAGGGCGCTGATGACGCGCAGGTAGGTTTCTTGGGTGAGGTCGTCGGCGATTTCGGGCCCACCCAAATGCGCTAGCAAACGCCACACATCATCCTGGGTGGCCTTGATAAACTCCGTCAGCGCCGCACGGTCGCCGCGGCCGGCCCGAAGGGCAAGGTCGGTGACGCGGGCGTCATCTGCTGCGGAGTGGTGAGTCACCTGAATGAATTTACCAGTAGCCCCTACACTCCTTTTAGACCCCTGACAACCGGTGATTCTTTTGCCACACTGGTAGTACATATCTACTGATTGCCAGGAGGCAAAATGACTGATTTCACTGCTGATGACATTTTGGATCGAGGCCAGCGCCCCGCCGGCAAGGGCAATACCACCCGCCAGTCTGGCCAGCCAGTTCCTTCCGAGAACACCTCGGTGACTGCCGGTCAGCAGGGCCCGGTGGTGCTCAATGACATTCACCTCATTGAAAAGCTTGCCCACTTCAACCGCGAGCGCGTGCCAGAGCGCACCCCGCACGCTAAGGGGCACGGCGCCTTCGGTGAGCTGCACATTACGGAAGATGTTTCTGCTTATACCAAGGCCAAGGTCTTCCAGAAGGGCACGGTCACCCCGATGATGGGGCGTTTCTCCACCGTCGCTGGTGAGCAGGGATCCCCGGATACCTGGCGCGATGTACACGGCTTTGCGCTGCGTTTTTATACCGAGGAAGGCAACTTGGACATCGTGGGCAATAACACCCCAGTCTTCTTCATTCGCGATGGTCAGAAGTTCCCTGACTTCATCCACTCCCAGAAGCGTCTGGGCACCAATGGTTTGCGCGATGCGGATATGCAGTGGGATTTTTGGACCCGTAATCCAGAATCTGCCCACCAAGTCACCTACCTGATGGGTGACCGTGGCACGCCGAAGTCGACTCGCCACCAGAACGGTTACGGCTCTCACACCTTCCAGTGGGTCAATGAAGAGGGTGAGGCCTTCTGGGTGAAGTACCACTTTAAGACCCGCCAGGGCGTGGAGAACTTCACCGATGAAGAGGCCACCACCACCGCCGGTCAGAACCCGGATTGCCACCGCGAGGATCTTTATACCGCCATTGAGGAGGGCAATTACCCGGTCTGGGACGTCAAGGTACAGATCATGCCGCTGGATGAGGCGGAAAACTACCGGTTCAATCCTTTCGACCTAACCAAGGTCTGGTCTAAGAAGGACTACCCGCTGCATGATGTGGGCTATTTCGTGCTTAACCGCAACCCACGTAACTTCTTTGCGCAGATTGAGCAGGTGGCGCTCGATCCGTCTAATATCGTGCCCGGCGTTGGCCTGTCCCCAGATAAGATGCTGCAGGCTCGTGTCTTCGCCTACGCTGACCAGCAGCGCTACCGCATTGGCCCCAACTACCAGCAGTTGCCGGTCAACCAGCCGCAGAATGTGGATGAGGTTAATACTTATCAGCACGAGGGCAGCATGCAATTCCACTTCAATGCCCCTGCGGATCCGGTTTACTCACCGAATCGCTATGAAAAGGGCACGGGCGTGCTTGACGATGCCGCTGTGAACGACCGCTCCCAGCTCGAGACCACCACTGCGGCCGAGCTCTACATTAATCCGGAGTCCTACGGCAGCGATCTGGTGCGTGCACCGTACGTTCGTCATTCCGAGGACGATGACTTTGTCCAGGCGCGCGACCTGTACGAAAACGTCTACGATGATGCCGCCAAGGAGCGCCTGGTTACCAATATCACCAATGCTATGGCAGGTGTATCTGAGGAAACCGAGGAGCGAGTTTACGACTACTGGACTAAGGTGCACCCAGCCCTTGGCCAGCGCGTGCGTGAGGTCTACGCCGAAAAGAAGTAAACCTTTTGCGGCAGTTCCTCCGCACTAAAACGCCGCCCCCGTCTCGCGCAGCTATAAAGCGCGGTACGGGGGCGAAGTCATGCTGTGCAGCTAGTCGCAGCGGCGCATATTTTCGGTAAGGAAAGCGGGAGCTCCCTCGGCGGCCCACTTGTCTACGTCGTAGCACGGGGCGGCTAGTCCGGAGGTGGCTTCGCCGATGGGCTCAATGGCGACCCACTGACCATTGTCGTAGCGCGCCCAAGCCGTCCAGTCCGTGCTGTCCTTGCCAAAGTGCGCCCATTGACCATCGCAGTCACTGACCCGGATATTTGCCATGCTTGGGGTCGCGGGCTGTAGCGCTTCTGGGGAACAATCGCCACGACCGGTATCGGCAGGCATGGCGGCTTGGTCTTCGCTTCCCCCGTTGTCGGATTCCGTGGGGGCTGTGGAGGGAGCTGCTTCTACGGAAGTGGGTTCAGCCGCGGCGGAGGTATCTTCAGCTTCCGACGTGGTGGCCTCACTCGTGGTTTCTTCGGACGAGGTTTCCTCGGCAGAAGAGCTGAGAGCGGTGGCGTCGGAGAATTCTGGTTCTGCGGACGTATCGGCGTCGTTGGAGCAGGCAACAAGGCCAAAGCACAGCGGTACGAGGGCCGCAGTGGCAAGGTGGCGGGAAGGGGTTAGGGAATAGATGTGGGACATGCCATATATCTTAGGGTAATTGGCTATGTGGCGTGCTCGGCGCGCCTGCAGCAGGGGAGTGACCTGCAAGGATAGGTTCATTACCATGACCTCACGCCTTGCTTCCCCGAACGCTACGTCTCCCTCTAGGTGGCGCAGCGTCCTCTTAATCTTGTTGCTTGCCCTGCCGTTGATTATCGGCGCTGCGGTGGCGGGCCTTGCGCAGTGGGAACCCGCCCATGCCTGGTCTAACGCCGCGCAGCCGTTTGGCGCGCCGCGAGAAAACTCTGCCACTCCAGAGGTAAAGGAAGCCGCCGAGGCAGCCAGCCGCGCCCAGGCACAGGCAAGCATGCTTAAATCGGGCGCCAAGCAGCTTGACGACGGCACGGGGGAGCTAAACAAAGGAGCCGATGAGTTGGGAGGGGGCGTCGACAAGCTGGCGACGGGCTCTCAAGAACTGTTAGCCGGCCTCAATCAGCTGCAGTCTGGAACCAATACGCTCGGTGGCGGAGCAATGGAGCTGGCCAATGGCGTAGGCGGCGCCGTGGACCAGGTGGTCGGCCTCGGTGCTGTTCAGGGGCAGATTTTGCAGGCCATCGATGGCACGATGCACGATCTGGAAGGCAATAAGTCCAAAGAAGCCAAGGACATTCGCGCGCAGCTAGGTGATCTTCGTGCGCAGGTAAATAATTTCCGCCTGGATAATTCGGTAACTGACCAGCTCAAAAAGCTCAAGGATGGCTCGCGCGATCTGTCCAATCAGCTGGCGGTTAGCGGCTATGCCTATCACGATGGTGTGAATCAGGCAGTGTCTGGTGCACAAGAGCTCAATGAGGGCATTGCGGAGCTCAATAAGCGCGTTGGGGAGGCGCAAGAAGGCGTAGACAAGCTTGACGACGGCGCTGGCAGGCTCTCCTCCATGGCAGCTCAAAATCAGACCAACGTGGGCGATATTCAGCGTGCCCTGCCGCCGGCGCATACCGCTTCCAACGGCTCGGCACATCTGCTGAGCCCCATCGTGGCGATGTTGGTCTCCGCCTTGGTGCTGCTCGCAGGTGCCGTGGCGGGCGTGGCCTGGCAGGTGGGATTCCGCCCTTGGCTGACGGTTGTGGGCGGTACGCTGGCCGCTGTAGCTATCGGGGAAATCCTCCTCTTTGTGTTTGCCACCGGGTTTACTCCCGTGGCGGCAGCGTGGGCTGGGGCGGCATTGCTTCTGGGTGCGCTGTCTATGGCGGCCATCACGCGTGGCCTGCTAGGCCTGTGCGGGATTACTGCCGGCAGCATTCTTGCGGCACTCTTTGGTATCGGTCAGACTGCGCTGGTGGGATGGCTATGGAAATCCGCGGCGATTGCCGGCGTTTCTAAGGTCTGGCAGGTTATTTCTAATCTTTTGCCCTTGAATTGGACTACCGCGGCAGTAACGGCGGCGGGAAACGAAGGCGAACAGGCCGTCCTGTGGACCGGGATTGCGGTTTTGCTCGCCGTCACTCTCATTGGGTTAAGTGCAAAATGGTGGGCCTTGTCCACAGCAAAAACTAAAAATTCGTTTAATTAGGTCTGAAAAAGCAGACCTAAGAATAAAAAACATTGGTGGAAACTGGGAATTTTAGCGTCCGCTACCGTTTGTATTGTGCGAATGCTACAGTTGTCTTTGCTCACAAAGCCTACTTAGGGGGTAGGCGAACGGTTTCTCCAATCCGTTGTGAGTGATAGGGAATAGGGACGACGCGGCGCTGTAGGGGCACCGCGTCGTTTCCCATATGTGGGGTGTTTAGCTGCATTTTCTGTGCAAGAATCCGTGCACTACGGCTGCCGTTTT